>NZ_JAPSLE010000004.1:0-299814 GCF_031181085.1 Domibacillus sp.
CTACATAACGTATTATAACCAGAAACGAATCAAGGCAAAATTAAAGGGCATGACTCCGGTTCAATACCGGATTCATGCCCAGGAAGCTGCCTAATACTCGTGTCTAACTTTTTGGGTTCAGATCAACAAAAGGCAGTCCTTTTCATTATAGCCGGAACTGGTTAACAGCTTCCTGAAGTTCACCGGCGATCCGGTTCAAATTGTCAGTTGCATCTGCAACGCGCTCCAGCTCATTTTGCTGCTCCGCCGCCGAAGCACTCACTTCTTCGGCAGATGCGGCTGTTTCTTCCGAGATAGCCGACACGCTTTGAATCGAAAGAAGAGCTTGCTCTTTCTGGCCCATCATTTCTTCTAATCGTTCTGTCAGCTCGCCGACTGTCCCGGTAATCCGGCTGGCGATCTCCGCCTGCGTTTCAAATGCTTCTTGCGTACTGGATACTGATTCATTTTGTTCCTGCATCAGTGACAAGTTTTCATCTACCACAACAGAAGCCTGGCTGGATGCTTCTAAAATATCCTGCACCGTTTTTTGGATCACTTCTGTTTCACGCCGGGACTGCTCGGCTAACTTGCGCACTTCTTCCGCTACTACAGCAAACCCCTTGCCGTGCTCTCCAGCCCGTGCCGCTTCGATAGAGGCATTGAGTGCCAGTAAGTTGGTTTGAGCGGTAATGCTGTGAATCGATTCAATCACGCGTTCAATCTCACCGATTTTTTCGGCAAGTCCCTGCATCTGCTCCTTTACCCGCTCATTCATTCTGTTTGCGGCTTCATTTCGCTCTTGAAGCTGTTCAACCTGCGCCATTCCATCGTGTGCCCGGCTCCCTGCCTGCTGGGACAGCTCATTCATGACACCGGACAATTCAGACAGTGCATCAATCCGCTCAGACAGATGAGCTACTTGATTCCCCGTGTCTTCCGTGTCTTCTGACTGTTTGGAAGCACCCTGCGCGATTTCATCGACAGCAACGGATACCTCGCTGCTGGATGCCACCACTTCTTCAAATATGTGATGGACACGGCTCGTCGATTCATTCAGATTTACCGTTGACGAACGAACTGTTTGCACAACCGCGCCTACCCGGCCGAGCATGTGGTTAAACGCCAGCGCTACAGCCCCAATCTCATCGTCCCGAAGCTTTGTTTCATCAACTTTTTGCGTTAAATCTCCTGTCGCAGCTGTTTCAATGGATGCACGAAGCGCATGAAGCGGCTTTAATTGACGGTGAATAAAAAGAACCGTCGCGGCGGTCATGATTAAAATCATCACGGCAGCCGAGATGATAGTAAAAAGAAGTGTCTGGTTAAAGGCTTGCAGAATACTTGATTTTGGAACGACCGCTAAAACGGACCACTTTTCATCTACCCCTTCCACCAGCACCGGGGCAAATACATTAAAGGAGTTTTCATTGAGGCTTTCCGATTCTGTATACAGCGCCAGCTCTTTTCCTTTATCAATTTCCGGCTTAATCGACTTCCAGTCACGCGTTTCGGCAATATTACGGCCGATCTGCTCTTTGCTCATGCTGTCCGCTATAATGGCTCCCTGATCCGTTAAAATACGATCAAACCCATTTTCCGGTGCACTTTGGGCTGCCAGCTCTGCCATAAAATCAACAGAAAAATCAGCGGTTAAAACACCTATGAATGCCCCGGACTTATCAAGAAGCGGTACGGCAAGTGTCGCCATATTAATCATTTTCCCGCCTGCTTCATACTCATATGGCTCTGTTAAAACAGTCCGATGTTCTGTTCTCGGAATCTGATACCAGCTGCTGACTTCATCCTCATAGCCGGCGATGTCTTCTGTTTTGATCCCGCTTTCTTCTTTGAATACATAAGGGACAAACCGCTGCGCTTTGTCTCTAAGCGCGGCAGCCGTGTTGCTGCTTAAAGCTTCCTTCGGCTCTATGACGGCGCCAACGGCAAATAAATGCTCGTTCTCGGCTAAGTTCGCCTGTAAACTGCGCAGTACCGCTTCCTCCGTCAGCTTTTCTTCTGCATGAAGAGATTCCAAAATGGATTTTGTTGTGCGCAGCATTTCTCCCGTTTCATTGATACGTTCCCCAATTTTTGCTGCGGACAGCTGAGTATTCCGGACTGTATAAGCTTCCGCATCTTTTAAGCTTTTATCGTACAGCTTTATATTTGTCATAACCGCATAGACAGCGAATAAAAGCAAAAACAGTCCAATAATTAAAGCCGACAGCTTCCAGGCGATGCTTTTCATTTTTCCCATCCTCATTGCTCCTGTCCTTTGTTTCTATAACTTATGTATCGGCGTTTCCTCCTCATCTTCAAGTGGGGATGCTGATATTTTTTCTTGTTAAAAAATTCGAAATTTGTTTTGTTAATTTCATAGTATTCAGGTATGATTTAAGAGAATAATACATATAAAAAGAGATTGGGAGGAACAAGCAGTGAGAAAATGGACATCAAAGGGATTATTAGGTGCAGGGCTGGCAGCCGTTCTTGCCCTCACATCTGCATGCAGCCAGGAAGGGGAAATCGTCGGTGGAAGCGGAACCGAAAAGAAAACATTAGTGGTCGGCACAGACGCCGCCTACGCCCCTTTTACGTATATGGATAAAGGGGAAATCGTCGGTTTTGATATTGACATCGTAGACGCTGTGATGGAAGAAGCCGGTTACGAATACGAAATTAAAAATATGGGCTGGGACGGCCTTTTTGAAAGCACGCGCCAGAAGCAGCTTGATCTTGCCGTCTGTGCGATTACCATCAGCGACGACCGGAAAGAAACATTCGATTTCTCATCACCTTACTATCAATCTACTCATATGATTATGACCAAAGAAGAAACGAAAGTAAACAGCGCCAATGATTTGAAAAACATGACGGTTGGCGTCCTGAATGCGTCCACAGGCCAGATCGCCGCCGAGAAAGTGATGGGCCAAAACAGCCCAAACTTAAAAAAATATGAAAGCGACGCTGTTTCCATTATGTCAATGAAAAACGGCGCGGTACAGGCATCTGTTGCCGATAATACAGTTGTCACAGAATATATGAAAAACAATCCGAACGAGAAGTACAATACATTGACAGACCCAGAAACATTCGGCTCTGAGTTTTACGGTTTCATGTTCCCGAAAGGAAGCGAAGTCGCGGATGACCTGGATGCAGCGCTGAAGACGATTATCGAAAACGGTACTTATGCTGAAATCTATGAAAAATGGATTGGCACAAAGCCGGACACAGACGTTTTACAAAAAGCAGCCCAGCAGGTAGCGGCATCATGAACCCAATTCAATCGATTTTAACAGAGTTCCCAGTGATCGTGCTGGATGGTGCGATGGCAACAGAGCTTGAGCGCCATGGATGCCAGTTAAACGACAGCCTTTGGTCTGCCCGCGTGTTAATGGAAACGCCGGAACTCATTAAACAAGTGCACCTTGGTTATTTCCGCGCTGGAGCAGACTGTGCCATTACCGCAAGCTACCAGGCGACCATTGATGGGTTTGCCCAGTACGGCCTTACTGCCAAAGAAACGATTAACGTCATTCAGGCTTCCGTGCGCATTGCTGCCCAGGCACGGGATGAATTCTGGCAGTCGCTCGATGACAAAACGAGCCGGCCGAAGCCGCTTGTTGCAGCTTCTGTCGGTCCTTACGGGGCGTTCCTCGCAGACGGCTCCGAATACCGGGGCGACTACAAACTGACGCAGGAAGAATTGATCCAGTTTCACCGACCGCGCATTCAAGCGCTGATCGAAGCAGGCGCCGACCTGCTTGCCTATGAAACCATTCCGAATTTTACAGAAGCAAAAGCACTTGCACGTCTTCTGCAGGAAGAATTCCCGGAGACGTATGCATGGATCAGCTTCAGCGCCAAAGACGGGCAGCATATTAGCAGCGGTGAGCGAATCGCGGACTGTGCCCAGGAACTCGAATTTGTTTCTCAAATTGCAGCGATTGGTGTAAACTGCACCGCGCCGGAATTTATGCCGGAACTTATTGGAGAAATTAAACGTGCGTCATCCAAGCCCGTTATCGTATATCCAAACCTTGGCGAAGTGTATGACGCTGAAACGAAAACATGGTCCGGCGCACCGGACATGGAAGCATACAGCCAGCATACACGCCACTGGCACGAATGCGGTGCCCAGCTCATCGGCGGATGCTGCCGCACGAAGCCGTCAGATATCGAAACGATTGCCCACTGGGTGAGAGCTTAATAAAAAAGCGTTCAGGAACTTGTATCCTGAACGCTTTTTCCATTAACGAATCAATGAGTATGGCATAGTAAACTGACGAATGCTGTCTGAATATGGACCATATTCATATGGATTAAAGAACATCACGAAGCCGCCTAGTTTCATGTAAAACTGATACTGATGCTCGTCTAAACTGTACAGTCCGTCCCAGAACGTAAGCTGTCCTCTGTTCTGCATCGCATATGCCTGCGCGTTAATCCGATCGATCACGTTATCTTCGTAATAGTACTGAGTAGCTAGATCATCTAGTGAGATAAACGAGTCGCTTTTCACATCATAGTTATCCGCAAAAAGCTGTTCATATCCGTGGGCACCGCCCGTATATTGGTAGCTTTCAAACAACACACTGATATAATGCAAATCAGCCCGTGGTACCGTGTAATCCACAACAAATTCATAGTATTCACCTAAATAATCATCTTCCTGAGCCAGCTCCATAATTTCATTCCGCTCTGCCACAAGATCAGCTCCTGCTTCGCGGAAATAGCTATTCAAGTAAGAAAACTCATGCTGGTTCGTTGTGTCTGCAAACTGAGGGTAATAAATATCCTCTGCTGCCCGTTTCGGATAATTCACCACTTTTAGGCGGAAGTTCGCATTCATCGCACGGGCTACAAATACCGCAAACTGGGCACGTGTTACTTTGGCGGACGGGTTAAACGTTGTGGATGTATAGCCGGATGTAATACCGCTTGCCAGAAGCGGCGTTATGTATGTATTGCCGGAATAAGAAGTGTTCATATCTTCCCACTGCACCGGTACAGACCCCTTGATGCCAAAAGCCAGCTGTGTAATTTTAGCCATCTCTACCCGCTTCAGCTGATTGTCCGGCTGAAACGATGTTCCTTTGGAAAACCAGCCTGCGTTTACCGCTGCGGCGATTTCTTTATAAAAAGGATGAGACGTTGGAACGTCCGAAAATTTTGGATTCGGAACGTTTGTAAGCGGCAGTTTTTTCGCCCGCACCAAAATCGCAGCCGCCTGTGCTTTTGTAACAGAAGCGTCTTTATTGTACTTTCCATTCGAGCCGCCTTTAATAATGCCACGGTCACTCAAATAGGAAATTTCTTTTGCAGCCCAATGCGTTGGCGGTACATCCGTAAAAGTCGCCGCGTTTGCCTGTGTTGCTGATAACCCAACCAACAGCGCTGCTAAAATCGTCATAAATGAGTACTTTTTCACCTGAACCCCTCTTTCCTATTATGATGGCTGCCAGCCAGCAAAAGCTGGACCGGCAGCTCTTTCCGTTCATTCTGCCCCCCGGCAACGTACATCCAAATTATACTATAATTCCCTTTTCAGTGATATAGTAATAGCCAAAAAGATTTATTAAACTAGAACAAAAAGGATATCTTCCAGGAAGATATCCTTTTTATCCTTCAAATGTATCCCGGACCTCTTTTAAATGTGGTATCTCATTGACCGATACAACCGACAATGTTTTACCGTCCCAGGCAATTCTTGTGATGGAGGTGTTGTCGATTTTGCCTTGTCCGGTTCCTTCCTGCCTGTCTGTCAGCTTATGAACGAGAGCATTGATGGCGCCGCCGTGTGTAACGACAAGAGCAGGAGCCCCATTTGTTTCTTTCGAAATCATGATGAGTACCTTTACCATCCGCTCCTGCATGTCTTCTATCGATTCCATGCCATGTGTCATCGGAATGCCGAAATTATCCGCATAGTTCGGCACTTGCCTCAGGATATCCGTGAGCAGCTGTCCTTGAAGCTCTCCGTAAAATCGCTCTCTGAGCAGCCGGCTTGCGGTGATCGATTCAACCGGCATCCAGGCTGTGGCGAGCTTCGCGGTTTGAAAAGCGCGGTCCAAATCACTTGAAAATACATAATCAAACGAAATCCCTTCCCGTTCAAAATAGCCTCCGAGCGCGGCTGCCTGTTTTCTTCCTTCTTCACTCAGCCCAATGTCCATTTGCCCCTGTAGGCGCCCGAGCGCATTCCATTCTGATTCTCCGTGGCGTACAAGATGAATCATACGCAGCCCCCCTTTTTTCCAAAAGCATACCATTGTGCTCCTCTCTCCACAATGAAAAAAGCGGCCAAACATTTGGCCGCTTCCTTCTTAATCAAATTGCAGTTTATAATCGTCTGCTTTGATCATTTTTAATTTTCTTGCGAACAAATAAATTAAGCCAAGATTTAATACAACCGGCAGCACCAGGAACAAGCTGAGCATGACCGATACATTTTTCGCCGACCAGCCGCCTTCCGCCAGGTGAATGTAGTTCAGCGGACCAACCAAACCAGACAATCCGAACCCAGCGCTGTACGGTGTCCCCTGCACATTCAGCATGCCTGCCAGCGCGCCCAGAACCGCTGCCGTAATCAGCATCGGCAGCCCGATTTTCGGCTTCATAAAAAAGTTGCGCATTTGGATTTTTGGTGAACCAAGTACGTGTGCCAGTGCGGTGCCTAATGAATTCGCCCGGTAGCTCGCAATCGCAAAGCCGACGCCTGCCGCTACAACGCCAAGGTTTGCCGCACCCGAGCCAATGCCTGACAGCATAATGACAGTCGCAACGCCAACCGTTGAAATAGGAGATAAAATAATGACACAAAAAATAACCGCAATAATCGCTCCCATTAACACTGGCTGCCATGTCGTTACGTTATCCACTGCCACACCCACTACGCCCGCTGACGACTTCACATACGGAAGGGTCATTACACCAATCATGCCCGGCACCAAAATACAAAGTGTTGGCATGAGTAAAATTGAATATTCTTTTAACCGCCCGCCGATCCACTGTACAAACAGAACTGCCAGGGCTGCCGTTAAACCTGTGTTAATGACAATACCAATCCCGTTTAGGGCAAACAATCCGTCAGCCGTTTGCTGCACTGATCCGCCGCCAACCATCGCTGCAATACCAACACTCGCCGTTTGAATCGGTGTTAATTTAAACGTCATCCCGACCATCATGCCAATTAAAATTGGCAATAAGCTCATTACTACAACTGTCATATCCAAAACCGCCTGCAGCGCTGGAGCGTGTGGAATGATCAGCTTTAAAATTTCACCCAGCAGCGCATTTGGAATCAACGCTACTACAATTCCCATGCTCATGCCCGTTAACAGCTTACTGAAAAAATCTTTCATTCTGCCAGTCTCCTTACTCTCGATGTTGTTAACAATTGTATACAATATTCTGATAGAAAGCAACGAAAGTTTTTACCGCTTTACCGCATATAAGCATTAAAGCAATATAGTTTGATTTTAGAGAGAAAGGTAAAACATAAAAGAAAAAGGAGATTATATGGATACCCTTTTATTCAGCTGTTTTGCCGCTGCGTATCTTATTCTTTTCATTCTTGCCCTCCGTTTATTTAAGAACAGGCGCATAGTAAGCACAGCCCTTCTGCTGCCGGGCGCTTCATTGGTGAAGGTACTGTATTAGAAGTCCTGAATGCTGCCCGATTCTGGCTACATGCTCTGTTTACTCCACTGCTCGTTTTGTATGCGTGGATGTCGTTAAAGCAAGCAGGTGTTTCCTGGGCACAGACGGTCTGGTTTCGCTGGGCGGCAATCGCTTTAACTGCAGCCCTTGTACTGCTAGAATTTCTCACAGAAGTGCGGGGCCTTTCACTCCAGCCGAGATGGGAATACGGGACACTAAGCTATACAAACGTCGAGCCATCGAGCGGACCGCCGCTTATGATCCTAGTCGTCTCCGTTGTGTTGCTGGCTGCTTCTATTGTGATATGGCGAAAGCAAGGTTGGGTGTGGTTCTTCATTAGTTCGTTTGTGATGATTGTGGGGAGTGCCGTGCCGCTGCCTGTGGCAAGTGGAGCTGTGACAAACTTGTTTGAGCTGGTGCTCATTGTGTCATTGCTGGCAACGGCCTGGTTTCAAGGAAATGATCAAAAGGGCGAGCCTCAGGCAACATAAAAAGGGTCCTGGCTGAGCCAGGACCCTACATACACTTATTTGATTTCGACGTTTTTGCTTCCAACGACAAGGTAGCCATTCAGCATGCCGCGGAATTCTGCTTTGGCAGTTCCAGGCTTCCAAGAAAATTCTTCCCGGTTAAACTTGAACTGTCCTTTTTTCGCCTGCTGCTCCAGTCCGTTCGTTCCGTTATTAGCAGAAACACCGTTTAATTGAGCGCTGCTAAGATCGAACCCGGCTGGATTAAATTCTTTCGGCACTGTCACCTGTACAGTGATCACCCCAGTATTTTGCTTGATCACGCCTGGATTTACATCAATAGAAGCTGGGATGTATACGACAATCGTTTTTTCAACCGTTGTGATCCAGCCCGCTTCATCTGTAACCGTCACAGATGCTGTGTAAGTACCTGGCTGGCCTAGTGTAACGTCATCGCTATTTTCATATGTCTGGCCATTAAATGTTAACGTTTCAACGGAGACGCCGGATGTTGTATCCTCTGCTTTATAAGTCAAATCCAACGAAGCGCCAAGTGCGTATTCTTCTAATAGATTCATAGATACGACTGGAGCCGTTTTATCGATTTTCACTTCGATTGTTTTGGCTTCCTCTGCATTTCCAGCTTGGTCTACCGTATAGAAAGAAACAGCAGTGATGCCTTCTTTGCTGATCCTGAAGCTTGTACCTTCCTTGTACACTGATCCATCGATTGAGTAATACGTTTTCGCCGTACCGCTTGCATAGTCTGTTGCCATTAAATGAATCACAGCATCGTCTTTCAGCCATTGGTCTGTGGCATCAGACTGTGTAACAGGTGCCGTTTGATCGACTTTTACTTCAATCGTCTGCACCGCTTCTTTATTACCTGCTTTGTCCACAGAGTAGAATGAAATCTTGTTGATTCCTTCTTTCTCTACATTGAAAGCTGTACCTTCTGCATAGTCAGAGCCATTGATCGAATAGAAGGTTTGCGCGATGCCGCTCTCTTCATCAGAGGCTGCGAGCTTCACCGTTACATTTTCTTTGCTCCATGTGTCTGTTGCATTTGCTCTTGTCAGAGGCGCTGTTTGATCAACCTTCACTTCAATCGTTTGGGCAGTTTCTTTGTTTCCCACTTTATCAACCGAGTAGAATGAAATGTTATGCACGCCTTCTTCTTCAATCGTGAAGGACGTACCGGCTTTGTATTCGCCGCCGTTCACTGAATAGTAAGTATCGGCGACGCCTGTTTCATTGTCTGTTGCAGAAAACGTAACAGAGGCTTTTTGATTCGTCCAGCCCGCTGGTGCTTCCGCTTTCGTAACTGGTGCTTCTGTATCAACAATCAATTTCGCCAGTACGACGTTTGAGCGGTCAGATTCGCCGAACGAGTTGCTGTAAGATGTAACAAAGTATTCGTGATTCTCGTATGAGAGATTGGAAACAGTGTAAGATAGGTTATTTACTTTTTCTGCTACCAATACTGCTTTCCCGTCAATAAGCTCGTAAATGTTGTAGCCATTCGCATACGTTACGAAATCCCAGACAATACGTGCGCTTGTCTCACTTGTTAACGTAAGAGTCGCTTCCGGAGCTTGCATGACTGGATACACGATTTTCTCCGTGACTTGCTCAGAAGGCGTAGATTCACCGAAGCGGGTACTGTAAGCTGTTACCTCAAACGAATGGGTATCTTCTGTTAAATTGTATACTTTATAGGTTTTTGCTGTTCCTTTGTAAACAAGCTTTCTTTCGCCATTTGTGATTTGATATAGACGGTATTCATTTGCCCATGTAACACCATTCCACGTAAGAGTCATGTTGTTAGCATTAAATACATTGCCGCTTACCTGCGGAGGCTGCACAACAGGCCATACTAATGTTAACTCAATGTCGCTTCCTTCTGGTGACTCACCAAACCGGCTGCTATAAGAGTGAACCTCATATGTATAATCGCCTTCCGCTTTATTAGTAAGCGTTAGAGACGTGCCAGCTACGGCCTTAACCAATTCTTTCTGGCCATTTTTCACTTCATAAACGTTATATCCTGTTGCATAGGTTGAAGCAGTCCACTTTAATACAATATCGTTGCCGTTTGTAATAGAAAATGTCGCATTGGCCGGTGCCTGCATTACTGGGTACGTAATATTTAAGGACACTTGACCAGCCTCCGGTGAATCGCCAAAGCGGTCACTATACGAATAAATCTCATACGTGTAGTCGCCTTCTTTTACATTTGTGAACGTTGCAGTGGTGCTAGTCGTAGTTTTAACAAGCTGGCGTTCATCGCCATTTACTTGATACACCTTATAAGCTGTTGCATAGATAACAGCATTCCATTTTAATACAATGTCATTCCCATTTACAACGCTGCTCGTTACGTTTTCCGGTGCCTGCATTGTGTATTCATTCATTGTAACATCCATTTCACTTCCTTCAGGCGATTCCCCGAAGCGTGAACTCACAGAATGAACAATATATTTATGCTGTCCAAATGAAATTTTCGGAATAACTGCGGATATAGAAGAAACCGTTGTTTTCAGCACTTTTTCCCCATCAATTACTTCGTATACTTTATAGCTGTTCGCGTAAGAAGAAGCTGCCCAGCTTAATTTCACATCGTTGCCGTTTTGAAATGCATATTTTAAATCTTTCGGTGCCTGCATCACTGGGTAAATGAGTTCAACATTAACCTCTGATCCCGCTTCTGACTCCCCATGTGTCGTCGAGTAAGAGTGAATGGTATATTGATAGTTTCCAGCCGGCTGATTTGTATACGCAGCAGATGTGCCTGCTACCGTATTTTTCAATACTTTTTGGCCGTCAACTATTTGGTAAACTTTATAGCCTGTTGCATTCGCCGCTGCGGTCCAGCTTAAACGAATATCATTTCCATTCACAATGCTGTATGTGGCATTTTCAGGTGCCTGCATCGTTTCGCCTTCTAATGTGAAGGTTGCTGTTGACCCTTCTTTCGATTCACCAAAACGCGAAGAGAAAGCATGAACCTCATATGTGTACTCACCAGCTGGCATGCTTGAATACGAGACACTCGGGCTTGTTACCGTGCTTTTTAATGTTTTCTGCCCACCGCTTACTTGATACACTTTATAGCTTGTCGCATAATCTACTGTATCCCATGTTAACGTAAAAGAAGTAGTAGACTTAATCGTTTCTTTAAGATTAGCGGGTGCCTGCATCACTGGATGAACAAGCGTAAGAGAAAGAGTGCTTCTTTCTGCTGACTCGCCGAACCGGCTGGAGTAAGAGTGAATTTCATACTTATAGTCACCCGCCGGCTGGTTTGTCAATGTTACAGTGGTTGCAGCAGTCGTACTTTTTAAGGTTTTCTGTCCCGTAGCGCTAATTTGATACACTTTATAGCTGTCTGCATACGGTACGCTGTCCCAGCTTAGAATGATGTCATTGCCATTTTTCACATCAGACGCAGCGTTGGCTGGTGCTGACATCATAATCTGTTCGACCGTTACAGATACCTTGCCGCCTTCTGCTGATTCACCAAACCGGTCACTGTATGCATAGACTTCGTACGTATAATCACCTGCACTCATATTTGTATAAGTCGCAGCTGTACCCGTCACTGTACTTTTTAATAATTTCTCGCCATCGACAATTTGGTACACTTTATAGCTTGTTGCATTTGTTACGCTGCTCCAGGCCAAAGCAATGTCGTTGCCGTTTTGGATTTTAGAAGTGACATTTTGCGGTGCTTCAAGCGCAATTCCTTCTATTGTTAACGAAACACGGCTGCCTTCTGCCGACTCGCCAAAACGGTCGCTGTATGAATAGACTTCATATACGTAATCACCCGCCGGCACCTTTGTATAAGTGGCAGATGTGCCTGTTACCGTGCTTTTCAGTACTTTTTCACCATCAACAATTTGATATACCTTGTAGCCGTTTGCATATGGAACGCCTCCCCAGGTCAGTACAATATCATTTGTATTTTGAATTTTAAAAGCAAAATTCTCTGGTGCTGTCATGGTTACAGAGCCAACGGATACAGACAGCTTGCTGCCTTCCGCTGATTCGCCGAACCGGTCGCTGTTCGTCCGGATTTCATATGTGTAATCCCCGGCTGGAACGTTGGTCATTTTAGTGGTGGTTGTCGTCACTGTACTTTTCAAGACTGCCTCGCCACCCACAAGTTGATAGAGCTTGTAGCTGGTTGCATACGGAACTGCATTCCATTTGAGTGTCACATCATTGCCGTTTGCGACTGTATAAGCAAAGCCCGTCGGTGCCGTCATGACTGGATACACTACTTCTGTCTGCACAGGATTAGAAAGAGGTGATTCACCGTACAGCGAATTTGTCGCTGAAACAGCATACGCACCTTTCCCTTCCGGTGCGTTCGTTACCGTATAGGTTCTTGCTGTTGTAGATGTAAGGAGTGTTTTATCTCCACTTTCAGAAATTTGGTACACATTATACTTTTCTGTATAGGCGGATGCACCCCAGCTGAGAACCACGTCATTACCGTTTTTGATTGTCTGCGTTAAAGAAGCCGGCGCTGCCATCTCTGGATAGACGACTTCCACTGTTACCGGCGCGGAAGGACCCGATTCTCCATCAGCGCTTAAGGTAGAGACCACATAACGGTACGATCCTTCCTCCTTATTATTCAAACTGTAGCTTGCAGCTGTTGTCTTTCCAAGAAGAGTCAGCTGCCCATCCTTAATTTCATACACTTGATATCCTGTAGCTCCATAAACGGTACTCCATGTTAACTTCACGTCATCCGGTGTCACCATCTGCGCGGCCAGATTACTCGGCGGCAGCATGCTGCTATTGGTTTCCGCAAATGCATTAACTGCCGGAGATACCAACTGGAGCATAAGCAGAAGAACAACCAGAACCGATAACTTCCTACCTACCTGTTTACTCATATAAAAGTCTCACCTTTCTTATTTAAACCAAATAAAAAAAGAACCTTAACAAGGTTCATCCGTCCATGAGACTATGATCCCTTGCGGCAACCGGCTGCCAATCATGTTAACTAGTCAACATGACACAGGCCCATGGCTTTGCGTCCTATAGTTTCCCATAGTTTGCCTTTTTCACTTGGTTTTATGTGATATAAGTCTATTATAATTCCGATAAGTATTTATATGAATAGTAAAATAGCACTATAATACATGATCCATCAAACTGGATATTTGTATTTTTCATTAATATTAGAGAATTAGTTAGGCTAACGTTCTATTTATACAGATTCTCTTAAAGAGTTCCTTATAAAATATTAATGCCTTTTACACAATATTTAACCCGCCTTGTACATATCAAGGCGGGTTATTGAGCTTTTTAAAATTTCAGGTGACTTCATAGGAAAGCTACTTAGCATATTTTAATGAATGACAAAAGGCATACAATTTCTACAAACTAACCTTCCATATCTTATTGTGTATATTTTTTAATATACCAATCAATTGTTTTGCGAATACCGGTATAAAACTCTTCTTCTGCTTTCCAGCCAAGCTCTTTTACTAATTTAGAAGAATCAATCGCATATCGAAAATCGTGACCTGGACGATCTCTCACAAACTTTATTTGCTCTAAATAGCTTTTTGTCTTTGGGATTCGTTTGTCCAAATAAGTACAAACAGTTTCAGCAATCTGTAGGGTTGTTCGCTCGTTATTCCCACCGACCAAGTATGTTTCTCCCGCTTTGCCATTATGAAATACAAGGTCAATGGCCCGACAGTGATCTTCTACATAAAGCCAATCTCGAATATTTTGTCCATCTCCATAGATGGGAAGTTTCTCTCCATACAATGCTTTCTGAATCAAAGTAGGAATTAACTTTTCATCATATTGTCTTGGCCCATAATTATTTGAACAGTTTGTGGTTACGGTATTTAAGCCGTAGGTATGAAAATAGCTGCGTACCAGCATATCAGAGCCAGCCTTGCTGGCACTATAAGGGCTATTAGGTGCGTATGGCGTTTGCTCTGTAAAATACCCTGTTTCTCCAAGTGTACCGTATACTTCATCAGTTGAAATATGGTGAAACCTTGACTGTAGATTCCCGTCTTTATATTGAAATGGTGCCTTCATCCAGTTTGATCGTGCTGCTTCAAGCAAATTTAATGTACCAACCACATTAGTTTCTGCGAAGACAGTTGGATTTTCAATCGAATTATCCACGTGCGATTCAGCAGCGAAGTGTATAACATGCTGAATACCATATTGTTCAAATACACTTTCAATAAGTTCTCTATCTCGAATATCGCCTTTAATAAAAATATGGCGTTCATCATGTATTATTTCATCAAGATTAGACAAATTACCTGCATAAGTCAGTAGGTCTAGGTTAATAACCTGATAATTATTATATTTCCTTAACAGGAATGGAACAAAGTTTGATCCAATAAAGCCTGCTCCGCCCGTAACAAGGATTTTAGTTTTACTCATGTTCATTCCTCACTAATGTACTGATTCACTTTTGCAAAGATATTAGTTACTCAATTTACTACTAAAGACTATTATTAACTTTAGATTGCATTTAAGGTCATAAACGTAGTAAACAGTTCTTAATTAAGTTTCCGATTCTTTCAACGTTCTCAATTTCTAAATCTGAATATAATGGCAAGCAAAGAATTCTTCTCGAAAGATGTTCCGAAACCGGACAGAAAGAGGCGTCTTTTAAGTAAGGAAGCGTATTTAGTGAAGGATAAAAATACCGCTTTGTTCGAACTTCTTCCTCTTCAAGCATATTTTTAATCTTCAACAGAACTTGTTCAGTTTTTAAGATTACTGGGTAATATGAATAATTGTAAATTACCTCTTCTGCTATAGACGGTCTTTCAACTAAATTTGAAAGAATTATATTATATGTTTCAGTTAGTTTCTTTCTTTTCTCAATAATCTCATCAATATACTTCAGGTTACACAGGCCCATGGCTGCGTGAAATTCAGAGTTTTTAGCGTTTATCCCCGGAAGATAGTGAATGTCTCCCTCTATCCCAAAGCTTCTTAACCTCTTTATTTTGTCAGTAATGTCTTTGGAAACATTATTAGCGATTGCTCCTCCTTCAACTGTATGATAAAGCTTAGTTGAATGAAAACTAATTGTAGATATATCTCCAAAACTTAATAAAGATCTCTCCTTATATCTAACCCCAAACGCATGAGCAGCATCATAAATAACCTTTAAATTAAATTTCTTGGCGATTTTTTCGATTCTTTCAACATCACACGGAATTCCAAAAACATGGGTCGCTAAAATTGCTTCCGTCTTATCCGTAATAACATCTTCGATCTTATCAACATCAATGCATAAAGTTCTTGGATCGATATCTACAAAAACTGGTTTGCAACTTTCCCATATAATTGAGGTAGTAGTTGCCACAAAAGAAAAAGGCGTGGTAATAATCTCACCTTTAATATCAAGAGCTTTTATCGCAAGTTGTAAAGCAACTGTTCCATTACTCACAAAGCAGAGAGAATCAATCCCTAAGTATTGCTCAAGTGCTTTTTCTAATTCCTGAACTAACACTCCATTATTTGTCAACCATTTTGTTTTCCATAGTTGCGAAATGTATTGCTTATATTCTTCTTCAGGCGGCAAAAACGGGAGTGAAACATTAATCATCGGTTACCAATACCTTCCCGTGAAATCATTCATTTCTTTATTTATAAATATTTTCAGTAGACTATAAATCAAATATATTTCTTACAGTATTTACTTATAAATAATTTGATGTAACTGACTAAAACACTCCTTTCACTAAATCTATTAAATACTCACCATAATTATTTTTTGTGTATTCATTAGCAATTTTCAAAATTTCTTCCTTTGTAATCCAATTATTTCGGTATCCAATTTCCTCAAGGCAAGCAATTTTATATCCTTGTCTTTCCTCAATTGTTTGAACAAATTTTCCCGCATCAATAAGGCTTTCAAAGGTTCCTGTGTCCAACCAAGCAAATCCTCGTCCAAGTAACTTTATTTTCAGTTTTTTTCTTTCTAGGTATATTTTGTTGATATCCGTAATTTCTAGTTCTCCACGCTCAGAAGGCTTTACTTCTTTAGCAATTGTCACTACATCGTTATCATAAAAGTAAAGACCAGTAACAGCATAATTAGATTTTGGTTTCTGCGGCTTTTCTTCAATAGAAATCACATTAAGAGCAGAATCAAATTCTGCGACACCAAACCGGTGCGGATCTTTCACTTGATAACCAAACACTACGGCTCCACTCTTGATTTTTGCAGCATTTTTTAATTCTGGACTAAAGCCTTGACCGTAAAAAATATTATCGCCTAAGATTAGGCAGACAGATTCTTTTCCAATAAACTCTTCTCCAATAATAAATGCTTCCGCAAGTCCTTTAGGGTGTTCTTGAATAGCATATTGGATATTTACTCCCCATTTTTTTCCATACCCAAGTAATTTTTCAAACTGGCATCTGTCTCTTGGAGTAGTGATAATTAATATCTCTTGAATTCCTGCTAACATTAAAACAGATAAAGGGTAATATATCATTGGTTTATCATAGATTGGAAGCAGCTGCTTGGAGACTGCTTCAGTAATTGGATAAAGTCTTGTGCCACTACCTCCAGCTAATATTATTCCTTTCACAATACCCTCCTGAATTTCTACTTTAAAAATATTTCCATGTTTGTTCCTGCTAAATCTTTATATATGTGTTTTATAATATTTTTGTCTAATTCACTTTCCCAATCTCTATGATCTTTGTTTCCTTTATATACACTATATTCATCATTCTGATGATCACTTTTTGACTTAAGTAAAAATTCTTTAGTTTGCTTGTTCATTTCTATTCCTGAAAACAAAAATGCTTCCCCAATTACTTGAATTGTATTTTCTACTAAATCTTCATAACGAATCAGATAAAATTTCTCAGGCCATTTCTCTTGGCAATACAAAAAAATCTGTGTCAATTCCTTCCAACGATTATAACCAAAATACTCTTCAGGTCTAAACTGATTTTTAGATGGAGCATATTGCCATTCCTTCTTAAAGTCCCATTCCGGACGAAACTCTCTTGGTGCTTTATACCAGGAATTTAAAACCCCACAAGGATGCCTAACGATCCCAATTACTTTTATACTAGGCATGTTTGAAAGAAAATGGGGTATTAAAAAATGATATCTTACCATTTTTGTTATTAAAAAATTAGGCTTTTCGTCTTTCTCTTCAAAAACTGGATAGCTCCCTTTCTCTTTTTTATCCTCTTGATCTAAAAAAGGATCTTTCTTTAAGTAGACCTCATTAAAAAATTCATCAATTTCTTTTGCACTGCTTTGTAAGTTTAAGCGGTCTTTGAAAGCATAAGAAAATAATGGTTGAAATTTGTACCTTACTTCTGGAGAACTATCAAATATCTGCCCTAGCCATGAAGTTCCTGATCTTGGTGCTCCGTGTATAGAGATAATGTCTTTGAATTCCATTTCAGATTTTCCTTTACTTACTATTTTCACACTAATTTACACTCGTTAAGCATTATTTTTATTTCATCAACCGAGTTAAACATTAAGACATCTATTATAGAAAGTGAAGGAATAAATTCCTGTTTAAATTGCCTATATATGATATCTTTAGACTTCAAAAAATAAATATCAAGGTCATTTTCGTGAAATATTTCTTTGGTGTATAAACTTATTCCACCAATTAAATTTACATATGTTCTAGCACCTAAATGTCTGGCGATAGAAATAATTTTTTTATCCGCGCCAATGACCTGCCCCTCCTCTTTTGATAAAGAAGAGGATTTTATAAAGTTAGTTTCTATATCTAAATATCCGCAAATTACTTTCAAAGAATTTGTAATAAAATCTGATAAATTCTCTTCATTAAACAAAGTAATTTCTTCAATAATAGATATCACTTTTTGATAATAAGGAGCACGACTGTAGCTATGTTCAATACTTTTTAAAAATTCCTTTTTATCGTTGTTAACTTGATCTGAAAAAAACTTGTCTTTTATAAGAGTATCTCTCGAAGATTTTTTCACACTAAAGCTAAATAAATGATCTTGATTATTAATCAAAATTCTATTTCTATTGATCCAACCTCTTTGTTTATATTGCACATCATCAAAAATCACAAAAGTATCCACTGCGTTTACTAGTTGGAAATACCCTATATATGGAAACAAATAAGGTTGCATGATTGCTATTTTCATTTTTATTCACCTAAACTTATAAATTAAAACGCGTTCTACTAAATACCCATAAAACTATTATTGAATATTTAAAAAAGGTTATATCTACTAAAATAAATTCTCTTTATTTTACTACAGCAATATATTTATTAACTTCAGGATATTCTTTTAGAACATTTTTCAACAGTTCATTAGCTTTCTCATCTTCTCCCATGGATTTTAAAGTATTCAAGCGCCAGCGCAAATAATGAGTAATCCTTAATAGAAACCATTTTTCCAGAATAAATTCACTAAATCCTTTTTCAATAGCCTTTTCTTTTAAGTTTTCTAATTCAGTAATGGTAGTGTAATCATATTCAATTGGCATATTAAAGCTTATGCTTTGTCTGTTTACACGGTACACTGCTGCTTTCTCTTTAATAAATCCAACATCTCCAACAAGCATTAATTTTAAATATAAAAACAAATCCTTTGCTTTAGTTTGTTCATTAAAACAGTTGTGAGCCACTGCTTTTTCCCGATCAAAAACTGTTGTTAGTAGACCTGTTATATGTTTATAGTCCTCTGTTTCATAATTTATAAAATAGTCTAGTCCGTTTATTACTTCAGGCAAGTCATATTCAGTTTTGCCCAAATATTGATCTTCTTCATCTTTCATATAACAATTTGCCCATACCAGGGACAAATTAGGATTGAGCTTTAACAGCTTTACTGCTTCCGAGATATAATTAGGCTTTATCAAATAATCATCGTGATTTAAAATCATAGCGTATTTAGAGTTGCTACGATTATATAATATCTCTCTTGAATTATTTCCAGCTCCGAGATTCTCTTTTCGCTTAATATACTTTAATTTAGGGTGTTCTAAATACACTTGCATTAATTCATCTGTACCATCTGTAGAGTTATCATCTCCAACTATTACTTCTAGATTAGAATAATCCTGAGCAAGCGCACTTTCTACTGCTTCTTTCAGAAATTTCTTTTGATTGTAGGTAGGAATAATGATACTTACAAGCGGTTCCTGGTATGGCTTGAAGTTTCCTGATACAGCGAAATCAAATTCTCTCTTTAAATCTATATTTTCTTCATACATTTCTAACAATGCATTTTTCATACTTTCTTCCGTAGAAGAAAGATAAGCCAAGCCATAGTACTTGGCCGCTCCCGTTACGTCTCCAATATTTTCAAGAATGTACGCATAGTTATATAAAGCATCTCTATTTTTCACATTTATGATCAATGCTCTGTCAAGACATCCTAAAGCAGTTTTATACTCCCCTACTTTTATGCATAGTACACCTCTTAAATTCCAGTAATCTGCATTATGCAAAAATGCTGGTTCACTTGCAATAATTAAGTTAAAGGCTTCTTCTATTTGGTTACTCTTTATATAATTTTCTATCTGTTCAAGCTCAGCCATATACTCGACGCCTCACCTTTCATTTCATCATTCAATCTACTAATCTATTCATGAATAAATCTAATTTAAATTAGTTTTATCTTTAAAAGGCAAATCAATGAGACTCTTCCCCTATTGATTCAATTTACTTAATTTTTTAAAACGCTGTTCGGCTGGATTATAACCCTTTTCACACGAGTATTTATAATAAGGCAACGCCTTATTTAACTGACCTGTAACTTCATAAAATACACCTAGGTTATACGCTGCCATAAAACTGCTTGTTCCTTTAACAATCTCCAAATCTGGTCTTTCATTCAGAACTAAACATTCTAAAAAGCTTTTTTCTATAAGAGGAATATAATTAGCTGCTTCTTCAGGACATCTTAAACAATAATCCAAGTAAAACAGCCCTTTAGCAAAATGAAAATCAGGGATATTCTTTAAAAGTGTGTCATTTTGCTTAATTATCTCCAAGACTTCTTCTTTACTACATTCTTTTCCGCTATTAATCAGTTCTACTACTAACTCATTATAATACGGACTATTTTTAATTATTTGAACATATGCTTTATTTAAAAAAGAGAAAGCTTCTTTGTATTGTTTGTTTATTCGTAATTCTTTACCTAATTGAAACAGATAGTAGGAATTGCTGGGGTTTTTCTTCACTTCTCTTAGTAATAAAGGGATATTGCGCTCGCCCTTATTTTTATTAAAATAACCATCGTGTTTAACATTTATATTAATTTTAACTCTAGGTCTATCACTATTGAGTTGTTCATGGATTACTCCGGTATAGCTTACTTCACGTGGAAAAAATCTTGATACATACTCTTTAGATTCATAGGTTTGTTGATCTTTTTGAAAAGGACTATGAATTAATAGTCGGCCAATGTAGTTTTGGTTCATAACTAGTTCTAATTCATCCCTTGATCCCTCAGTAATATACTCATCAGCATCTAATACTAAAACGTAGTCACCCTTTGTTTTTTCGATGGAAAAGTTGCGGGCAGCCGAAAAGTCATCAGACCATTCAAAATTATATAGGTGAACGTTAGGGTATTTCCTCAAAATATCAATTGTTCTGTCTGTTGAACCAGTATCTACTATCACAATTTCATCTACTAGATCTTCTACACTGTTTATGCATCTTTCGATGTATTTTTCTTCATTTTTCACAATCATCGCTAAAGAGATTTTCAAATTCATTCCTCTTTCTATATAGAACGTTCTACGTTATATTGCCGTAGATATGAGCTTTCTATAAATAATTCTGTTGCTTTTTGCAATGTTGTAATAATTAAGTTCTCGTCCTGTGTATTTTCTAAAATCACTTGATAAAACCGAAAATCTTGATTGTAAATAGAAAGAGCATATTTAGCTACTTCTACCGCATTAACAGCATTATTGGTTTGCAGCATACTGTTTATTATGTTTACAAAATCCTGCTCGTTAAAATAACTCCATTCTGTCTTTTCATACAGTTGCAAAGCTTCAACCTTGTAGCCTTTTGAAAATAATAAAGCTGCTGCTTTACGGACACTTTTTTTATCTAAGTAATCAACTTTGCTTAATAAGACCTGACAAAGAGCATTTTTTCTATAGTCAATAAGTGTTTGTAAAGAAAACAGGAATAAATTCTCTTCAATGTCGTCTTTAGGTACTTTAACTTTGAATAAATTAATGAGTGCATTAAATACTTCTTCTTTTTCAAACTGCTTTATAAGGCTTAATACTTTGTTATCCTTTTCAGAGAATTCTCTCAACAGAAAAAGATCAATAAGATTGATCCAATTTGCTTGAATTAACTCTTTTACAATGGAATATTCCAAGATGTCATGCATGTATTCAAAGTTTTCTTCACTTGTGATACATGCTTTCTTCAAGAGCGCTATTTGGTATAAAAATTTGTTTTCCTCATAAAAATTCTCCAGTAAGTTTAATGCCAATTGAGGATTCCCAGCTTCAAAACAAGCCCTAACATAGTTTTTGATATTCTTTGAATTCACCAGCTCTTTTGAAAAAAGAAAACCGGCGATTTCTTCACTGGAATGAAACTTACTCAGTATATAGATCACTTTTTTAATACATTCATTATTAAATTTATTAATATTTAACACACTTGTATAATGAAAAATAGCATCATTATAATTTTCCTCACAAAGATAAATTTCCGCCAATCGAGTATGCGGTTTTTGATCTTTCAAATCTGGTCTTAAGATAATATGGTTATATTTTGGCTGGTTATTTACTATTTTCTTGAAGGCTTGCTTCGCATCTTCTAATTGTCCCCTTAAAAAGAAGATTTCACCTTTCAGGAAAAGAATTTCAGCGGAGGAGTCATAAATACTTTCCGCGTCTTTAATCACACTTAAGGCATCGTTGTACCGCTTTAGTTGCATTAAACAAACAATGATTTGTATAAGTGTAGTCGAAACCCACGATAATCTAAAATCGCTTTTTCCTTTGTATGCTTCTAAATAGCACTCTAACGCTTTGGCATAATCGCCTGTGGAAGCATACTCATTCCCATAATTAAAATAATCAAATGCCTTATTAGGTCCAACGTTTATTTCTTTTTGTAAGAGCTCTTTATTTCTAATACTTTTTTGTTTTTCATTCACAGTTTTATTTAGGTAGCCTGAGTGAAAAAGCAGCAAACTGGAATTTTTTATGTTTAATGACTTGCCTTCTACATGTTTAAACTGCTCGTGAATTTTACGGTAGTATAAAATTTCTCCAGTATTTTTGTAAATTCTATCATGAAGGTTTTGGACCAGACTTTCTCCAAAATTACCGGTAAAATTAAGTATCTTTGCCGTATAAGCATCAAACTGTCCTTTGTCTTCTTTTAATTCTTGAATAAAGCCTTTAAAATTCTCTTCATCTACATATTCATCAGCATCCAACACTAAAAGCCATTTGCCCGATGCCTTGGATGCCGCAAAGTTTCGTGCTGCTGAAAAATCATCTACCCATTCAAAATTAAAAATTTTAGATGTATATTTTTCTGAAATTGCTTTTGTTTTATCTGTCGAACCTGTATCTACAATAATTACTTCATCTACTAAGTGAGTAATAGAAGATAAGCAACGCTCGATTACTTTCTCTTCATTTTTTACAATCATACATAATGAAATAAACGGATTCATTTTATCGTCTCCTATTATAATTAATACACTTAATAAAAATATCGTGCTTTGTTATCAAAGCACGATATTTCTTTAAATCTATTACTTATATAGCAATTAACGAAGCAATTGAAGTACGTTTTGAGGCTGTTGGTTTGCTTGTGCAAGCATCGCTTGAGCTGCCTGAGAAAGAATTGAGTTTTTCGTTTGAGACATCATTTCTTTCGCCATATCAACGTCACGAACACGAGATTCAGCAGCTGACAAGTTTTCGCTAGATGTACTTAGGTTGTTAATAGTATGTTCTAGACGATTCTGAGTAGCACCAAGTTTAGAACGCTGTTTAGATACAGATTCAATTGCAGCATCTAAAGTTTGAATTGAAGCGCTTGCCGCTGCATTAGAACCAACAGAGATGTCTGCCGTTGTAAGGCTTAATGCACTTGCTCCCATATCAGAAATAGCAATGTTAATTGTTTGACCGTCGTTTGCTCCAATTTGAAGAGTTCCAGAGAAGCTTCCGCCTAATAAGTTTTGCGTATTGAATTCTGTAGTGTCAGCGATGCGGTCTACTTCTGACATTAATTGGTTTAATTCATCCTGAATAGCCTCACGGTCAGCCGTAACGTTAGTATCGTTACCGCCTTGTACGGCTAGTTCACGCATACGTTGAAGGATTGCATGTGTTTCGTTAAGCGCACCTTCAGCTGTTTGAATTAGAGAGATACCATCCTGCGAGTTTTTAGTTGCCATATCCAAACCACGGATTTGGCCACGCATTTTTTCAGAGATTGCAAGACCTGCTGCATCGTCGCCAGCACGGTTAATGCGAAGACCTGAAGATAGTTTCTCCATGTTTTTAGCTTGCGCGTTGTTTGCAGCGCTAAATTTATTGTATGTGTTAACTGCTGCGTTATTGTGATTGATAATCATTTCATTTTCCTCCTTGATTGTGACTGTTCACGTCCGTGTAAACAGTTTTCCTTTTGTTCAGCAATCCGTACCAGGTCGGCCGCCCTGTTCCTTTTTGCTTACACTACTATTATCGGCCTATTGAAAAAATGTTTAATAGATTTTCGATTGTTTTTTTATTATTTTTTTGAAAGAATTTCTAACGCCGTTATTTTTTTAAAGCTGCAAGATACTTTCCTGGGGCTGATCCCCTTGTATGATTATCGCCATCACTGCAGATGCTTTTATTTTACTTATTATCTCTTTGCCCACCTTAGCATTAAGAATATGAGCCTTGCTGTCCGTCATTTTATTTGTAATTACCCTAACAAAAAACTCCCGTCCATTAGTTTAATGGCGGGAGTTTAAATAGGCCGGATAAGTCCGCTACACCAGCGGATGCTGATTTGTTTTCATTGCCGATCTGGAAGTAAATTTCTTTCCGGTGAATATCAATTTGCTTTGGTGCGTTAATACCTATTTTGACTTGATCGCCGGAAACGGAGATAACGGTGATTTCAATATCATCCCCGATCATCAGCGATTCACCGGACTTTCGTGTTAAAACAAGCATGGATTACGCCTCCTTTGCCTGGAACAAGCTGTGGCGTGTTTCATACGGTGTGCCGGTTAAAATAAGCTGACGGGCACTGTTTGTTTTTTTGTTAATCACAAGCGGAGCCTGAAGATTGGCGGTTGTTTCTTCAAATGGATCACGCACTGTTAAAATGTTTAAGAGTGTGACGTCTTCTTCCTTCTCAATCGACAAAGCTTCAATGGTCGCGTCATCAATTTGTACGTTGTAGTCAATAAAAAAGGAAAATGGATCTGTGACGATAAAGCTTAAGCTTGGTGTAGAAATCGATTGAAGGGCATAAAAAACATCGTTATCCGGAAAGGCCAAAAGAACAAATTCTTTTTCCGATTCAAATCCCGGAATGCCGCTTGAAAAAGTAATAATATCTTCCTTTGCGATTTCTTTTTCACCGTGGTATTTTGTTTCGATCTTCACGTTGATCATCCTTTAAATCGTTTTATTGACCGCCTGAAAGTGGACGGACGGGTATTCATTCACCTGGAAGCGGACCTCACCTGGCTGATAGTGAATAATCGGCTTGTTGGCCCGGGTATTGTTTTCAACCTGGTGCGTCTGTACATTCATTGTAACGTCCCCTACCTGATAGTCAATCTTCACGCTGCCATAGGAAGGAATCCAGGCAAGCCCAGTTTCAAAACTGCGGGTGGATGCACGCTGTGCCTGCTGCTGAATGGCATTTGCGCCTGTATGAATATCAGCAAGCTCTCTGCCTTCCATCGCACGGCGGCCTATGCCTTCTAGTGCCTGCTGGCGCGCTTTTGCTGCGGCTTCGCGTGTTAATTGAAAAACATCTTTCTGTCCCGCTTCGGCAAATGCCTGTGACTGATCAATGCGAAGCTGGCCCGGAGTTGTTTCGATCGTCATTTCCGCTTTCGGCTGGCGAATATCGAGTGTGGCACCCGGCTGCTGAATCGACTGCTTGGCGGAAGTTGTTTGGATACCCAGCCTGGCATTCGTAATCGTATAATCAAGCGTTGTAATTTGCATCGCCCGCCCCTCCTATTAACGGAGATAATCCATCAAGGTCGGCTGAATAATTCGTGATGCAACAGAGAGTGCCGCTTTATGAACCGTTTCCTGAGTTGTTAACTCTGTCACTACTTTCTCAAAGTCTACGTCTTCGTTTTCGGACATAATTCGTGACGCGACGACTTGCTGCTCAGCCATACGCCCTTCCATCAATTCGATACGGTTATAACGTGCCCCCATTTCAGCACGAGCCGTTGTGTTAGAAGAAATATGGGTATCAAGCGTGCTTAAAAAACCGGTCAAGTCTTTTCCTGTTGTTGTACCCGTATCAAGCTGTGTAATAAGCTGATCAATCGTATCAAATACGGACTCTCCCGAATTGTTAGCAGCTCCGAATACACTACTTACGTCAATATTGACTTGGATCATAACCCCTTTGGACAGCTCTAGTTCTACTTTCCCAGTACTTAATCCGCCTGCACTGACTGTCCCATCTTCGTTAAACGGCTGTGTCGTTGTTTTTGTACCGTTAAATAAATATTGGTCATTGAACTTTGTATTGGTAATTTCGACCAAGTGTTCTTTCAGCTGCTTGATCTCTGCGCTGACCGCCTGGCGCTGCTGTGCGTCATACGTATCATTTGATATTTCAACCGTTAATTCACGAATCCGATCCAATGCAAGCTTGGCTTTGTCTAAAGCAGAATCAGACGTTTCCACCCAGTTGTACGCTTCGCTGAAATTGCGCTGGTATTGCTCAACCTCCGATAAACTGCGTCGGTATACGATTCCTTTCATCGCCGTTACCGGATCATCTGAAGGCTTTGTGATTTTCTTCTGTGTAGATACTTGCGTATTTAATTGATCAAGACGAGCAAGGCTCGCCTGCAGACTTTTTAAAGAATTGCCGGACAACATCGACTGTGTTACGCGCATTATCTCTTCACTCCTCTATTAACGGCCGCCTGTGCCCATTCCGTTAATAATTTTATCAAGCATTTCATCTACTACCGTAATCATACGAGCAGCGCCATTATAAGCATGCTGGAATTGAATTAAGTTGGTCATTTCCTCATCCAGTGACACCGCCGAAATAGAATTGCGGTTTGTTTCCACGGATGTACGCAGCACTTCCACATTCATTGCAGTGCGGCTGGCCTGCTGGGAGTCTACACCAAGGCGACCGATGACCGATTCGAAAAATTCATTGATTGATGTGGTTGTAGCCGGCGTAGTCGTACTGTCTGTCACAATTAAACTTTTATCGGTAAAGATGTTTGCCAGGTTATAAGCATTGGCCCCGTCTCCTGCTTCACCGTTTGAAGAAGCACCAATGTCTTTGCCGGTAGTGCCCGCTACAAGCTGAATACTGCCGGCCGCGTTTGCTGCATCTGTGATTTCTAAAATAGCTCCCGGTGCTGTGCCGTCCGTTCGTTTACCGGCGCTGTTTACTTCATTAAATTCTGATACAAAAGCTTCAGCCAGTGTGTTTAAATCGGAAAGCATATTGGAATACATCCCAACGGTTTTGGTACCGTCACTGTAGCCATATGCTTCAATTAATGCGCGGATTTCTCCTCTTGAAAAGATAACCGCATCTTTTGTTCCGGAGATAGCGGTCGTTCCGCTATAAGCGTTTCCGCCAGCCGCTCCGTCTTTTGTATAGCTGGCAAATACAATTTGTGTAACTTTGTCACCGTCTGTTTGAATATCAAGCTGCGTGTAGCCTTCGCCATTCACGAGTTCATTTGTTGTTGCTGCGCCGTTTGCATCTGCCAAAAAGATCTTATACGTTCCTTCCGCGATAGGCAGTGAGTTGCCACCGTTTGGCACGCGTTCAATTGAAATATTGACATATTGAGACAGCTCGTCCACAAGCGCATCCCGCTTGTCATACAAATCATTTGGCAGGTAGCCGTTCGGCTCCGTTTCTTTGATTTGCTGATTTACATCATTAATTTGTGACAGAATGGAATTGACTGCTTTTTCGGTCACATCCAGCTGATTGCCGTAATCGTCTTTCATTGCCTTCAGTGAGTCATACATATAGTTAAATGTTTCCGTCACAGACTGCAGCCGTTCGATGACGACACTACGTGCCCCATCATTTGTCGGCGAGCCGCCAAGCGTCTGCAGGGAATCCCATAATTCGTTAAAGGTTTTGGCAAGTCCCTGCTCGGACGGTTCATTGATAATGTCTTCAACTTTTGTAAGCGCATCTGCCCGCTCGCTCCAGTAGCCAAGCTTGTTATTTTCATTGCGGTACTGCACGTCAACAAAAGCGTCCCGAATACGCTGCACAGAGCCCGCCTCTACACCTGTTCCCATCTGGCCGGGAATATTTGGACGATTTAAGCCGACAGCCGGGTAAGGAGTTGTCGTTTGAAAGTTTACTCGCTGGCGTGAGTAGCCTGGTGTATTGGCATTTGAAATGTTATGCCCCGTTGTATAAAGGGCACTCTGCTGGGTAAACATGCCGCGCTTGGCGGTTTCCAGCCCCATAAAGGTTGATCTCATATTCTTCTCTCCTATGCTTTCGAGTCAAAAATGGGTCCAGTCGACGGCGGCTGGTTTGATTCCCCGTCCGCTGCGTAATTCCCTGCTTCCGGCGGGGAAAGCAGGTCAAGCTGCAGGTGAACGAATTGAAGCGACTGGTCCAGTAGCTCTTCATTGAGCCGGTTCGTGTGCTGCAGTTCTCCAAGCACATCGACCAATTGGCCGCGGAGTTCTTCTGCTTTTCGCTGTTCTTCTGCTGAAAGAGATGCCAGAAGCTCCGTTAATGTTTGACTGGAGTGCTCCGTTCGTTTCTTTTCCAGTATCGTAATGGCACTGACATGTTTTTGTTCATCCCGGACAATCCGGTTCAATTCGTCCATCTTGTTTTGCTTGACCGCTTCTGTTTTCGCCTGTGCTAATGCAAGCAGGCTTTTATGAAGCGCCAGCTGTTTTTCGAGCGTTTCGATGAGCATGACGCTCCCCCTTTTTATGTGTAAATATTAACTAACAGCCCTTGAATTTCGCCAACCTTGCTCAAAATATCAAGCTGTGATTTTTCTTTATTAATGACGTCATTGGCCAGCTGGGTGAGACGGCTGTCTACTTCTTTCACAATTTTATAGACCTTCGTTCGTCCGCGGCGGTTAAAGCCCCGCTGTTCTTCCAGCTGAAGACCGCTGTCTACTGCCTGCTGCATAAATTCTTTGACCATTTTTTTGTATTTACGCAGGTCGTCAATCGTTCGGTGCTCGGAGAGTTTTTCCCCCTGTGCCTCAATCTCTTTCATCATGCCGTTCATTTTCTCAAGTACAGCATTTTGACGCTTGTTTGCGATCACATCCGTGAATGTTACGGATGCTTTCGCGGTTTCTTCTTTTCGTTCAGCCCGGGACGCGGAAACTCTATTTACGCGCTGGATTTCCATCATCATTCACTCCGTTTAGTTATTGAAGAAGCTGCAGGATGCCCTGCGGAAGCTGATTCGCCTGTGCAAGCATTGCCTGTCCTGCCTGGTTTAATATATTGTTTCTCGTAAACTGGGTCATTTCTTCAGCCATATCCAGGTCGCGGATACGTGATTCTGCGGCTGTTAAGTTTTCATTCGCTGTCTGCAGGTTTGTGATCGTATGCTCCAAACGGTTTTGAACGGCACCAAGCTTGCTTCGCTGCTCTGAAACTTTTGCAATGGCTGTATCAATTGCGCTAATGCCTGCCTGCGCTCCAGCATTTGTAGAAAAATCTAACGAGCCTGCTCCAATCGTGTCAGCGTCCATATTGCCAATAGAGAGTGCCAGTGTCTGATCGGCATTGGCACCAATTTGGAAAGTTGCCTCTTGTAGATCACCATTCAATAATTTTTTCTGGTTAAACTCCGTTGTCTCAGCAATACGATTAATTTCAGCTGTCAGAGCTGTTACTTCGTCTTGAATGGCCTGGCGGTCTGTACCTTCCAATGTATCGTTTGACGCCTGTACTGCAAGCTCGCGCATTCGCTGCAAGATATCATGTGTAGACGCAAGCGCTCCTTCTGCTGTTTGAATGAGTGAAATCGCATCGAGTGAGTTGCGCTCCGCCATATCTAAACCGCGCACCTGTGAACGCATTTTTTCCGAAATGGCAAGACCTGCTGCGTCGTCCGCTGCCCGGTTAATGCGAAGGCCGGATGACAGCTTTTCAAGGCTTTTTGATGTGGCATTGTTTGTATTTCCCAGATTACGGTACGCATTCAATGCTTGAATGTTATGGTTAATTCTCATTGATCAGTTCCCCGTTTCAAATGTATTGGCCGGTCTGGCTTCGACAAAGATGTTTTGTTCATACGCATTTCTTTTGCGTGCAGCCGGCCTGGCCGGTGCTGCTCTCAATGCTTCGTTCCACGCTTCTGCAATTGTCTCGAAAAGCTGGCGCGCCTGCTGGAGCCTTTCAGCGTCTTTGTACAAATTGGCTTGAACGACGGTGTCGGCAATAAAGTTATACACATGATCGAGCTGGTCGGCGATAATGCCAGCTTCATAGTTCAGGCCCGCGCCGAGCCGCTCCGTAATATCGTTAATTTTCTGCATCGCCTTGTTGGCTTCTGCATATTGTTTTGCTTCTAAAAAAGTGATCGCACGGTCAAATTGCGTCAGTCCTGCTTCATATAAAAGGGCTGTAATTTGCTGTGGTGTTTTTTGATAAATCATTTCTTTTGTGATCACATTTGTCACCTCATGTGAATGTATCGGCAACATTTGCCGAATTTTAATACGCAGATTCCATTTCTTCGATTAAAATGAGCATCTCAGCAATAACCGAATACAATTGAGGCGGAATCGAATCACCAAGATCAATATCGATCAGCTCTGATAAAAGCGACGAATCCTGCTCCATCGGAATGCCATGCTGGCTGGCGAGCTCCAAAATTTTTGAAGCGAGCGCGCCTTTTCCCTGTGCGACGACCGTTGGCGCACTTCCTTCTTCATAGCGGATCACGGCGGCAGACGGACCGTTTACTTTCCGGCGTTTTATTTGGTTGTAATAACTCATATCGTCAAATCAAATCCTTTCGCGGAAGCAGCGGTGGCTGCCTGCTTCACAGCTGTCCCGCTCTTTTCTTCTTGAGCAAACGGGCCGAACTGAACCGCTCCGACCCGGTAGCCAATATCGGAAAGCCGGTTTTTCAGCACGGCGGCGAGCGGCGCAATTTTTTGCTCAAAGCCTTCCTGGTCGTTTTGTACTTTTAAAGAAAGGTTTCGGTCGGCGGCTGTGATGGTCATGCCGACCGGTCCCAGTTTTTTTGTTTCAAATAGGAAGTGGAGCGAGCAGTTTTCCCAGTCTACCTGCTGGCCGCCATTTTTTGAGCGGATAAACACATTCACGTTATCTGCCTGGCCGCCCAGTAAAAACGGCAGGGACATCATCATCGACTGCAGGCCGGTTTCCGGTTTGCTTAACAGCTGCTGCCCGGTTAAGTTCGAAGCGGCCTGATCGCCGGACTGGCTGCCCATCGTGGCAAGCAGTGCCTGCTTCACGGCATTCGGCACTTCCGCTTTTCCTTTTAATAGAGCAGCGGACTGTTCATGCTCATAGTTCAAGCCAGCGGCGCGGACCAGTTCAAAAGCGTTACGGGCGCCCGGCGTATCGTAAAGACCGGCCATTGCGCCGGCCAAATGGCGCTGCGGCGTATCGGCCAGCTCCTGCGCGGCCATATGAACAACACGGGCATCGGACGGTTTAAACGTTATTTTATCGATCAGCATCTTTACATCCGACACAATCCGGGCGGCGGACTGCGTATCTCCTTTAGCAAGCAGCTTGCGTGCATCCGCGAGCTGCTGGGATGCCTGCATCAGCTCTTTTTCTGTTTTCATGTCGGTAAAAAGCATAAAATTGCCCTTTAAAATGGCGTTATCCAATGTTTTAATGGCGGTTTCAATAACCGGCTTCGCCTGCTGCGGTGTTTTGACGAGCAGTTCAGCGGTCTGCAAATTGCGTACAATGTCCCGCTTGAATTGTTTAAAATCAATCGCCGACTGTGACATTTTTTCGGTAATCGTCGTCATCACAACGGTTTTGGAAGCGGGCGGGACGTGAACAAATAAATCATCCGGCAGGCTGGCCGTCTCATTTGTAACAGTTGGCTGAATAAGCGGTTCAACGGCTTTCATTAATTCGCTACGCGCAGCGAGCTCTTTTCCTGATGTAGCCAGTGTCTCTGCCCACTCGACTGCCTCATGTAATTCCGGCAGAGTATCCCTTACAAAAGCAGCGACCCGCTCAAAAGAGGGTTCTTTTTGGATCATAGCGGCTGCTCTTTGCGGCAGGGACGGCTCCGTTTCATCTGTTTCCGGCAGGACAATGCCTGACGGCTGCAAAGTTCCCGCTACTCGTTCCTTTGCCAGGTTAGCCAGCTGCAGGGCTTCTGCGATGGGTTTCAAAACAGTGGTTCGGTTCCCAGTAAAAGAGGTGCGCAGTGCCTGGACAATTTCCTCCAGGGAACCATTTTGGTCGAGCTTTTGGGCGAGCGCTTGAAGAAGGGTATCGGCAGGCTGCTGCTTTAACAGTGCGTTTAGTGCTTCTCCAAGCTTTTGCTTAGCCGTGTTTTGAATGGTTTCTGCTTGAATAGCGCCTGCCCGCTCGATCAGCTGGGCGGCCGGGAGATTCTGCTCGGCCGCCAGTTTTTTTAATGCCTGAACCAATTGGGCAGGCGAGCTTGTCTGCTTCATTAATACTTCAATTTGCTTCACAACCTGCTCAGGAAGCGGCGAAGATTTTATGGCAGTAATGGCTTCCTGTGTCCGGCCAAGCTGGAGTGCTTTATCGATTGCCGCGCGGATGTTTTCCGGAAATTCGATGCCCGACTGCGCCAGCCACTCGGCTGCCTGTCTGCCAAATGGCGTACCCGTCAGTGCGGCATGAACCGCTTTGAGCGATGCCTCAGACGGCATGATTCCCTTGTCCGCTAAAGCTTTGACTGTCGCAAGCTTGTCCGCTTCCGTTCCCGGTGCTGTTTCCATAAACGTTTGAACAGCCTGTGCGGCTTCTTTTGTAAGAGTAACTCCTTTTTCAGTAAATACCGCAAGTTCCGCAGGCTGCTTGTCTGTACTCGGTGCGGATGCGGCGGGGACTGTGTTTGACGCTGGCGCTGCTTTCGTTTCTCCTTGAACGGCTGCGGGCGCTGTTTGACTTGGTGAGGGTGCCAGTTGTGGCTGAATCTTCATCAGTCGGTCTCCTTTCCTTGGTTTACACATAAAGAAAGATCGCCCAACAATAGTTTGTGGGCGATCCGGTGACAGTTACAGCTTTCCGTAAAAGTCGAGCATGGCTTTGGCGGTTGCATCTGCATCCGGCTTGTATGTGCCATCCGCGATCTTTTCCTTCAGAAGCGCGATTTTTTCGCGGCGTTCAGCTAGTATTCTGGATGAGTCTTGCATCTCTTTGGCGGCGCTTGAAATTTCAAGTTTATCGCCGGCTGCCGGGCTGGTTGATTTTGCCGCATCTACTCTTTTTAGCTGCTTCTGATACGGATTGATTCCATTTACGCCAGGTGTATGGTTAATTTTCATCTCCGTATCCTCGCTTTCTTTTGTACTTGTGCTTATTATATCGTCAAGACAGGGGAAATGTTTAGTGAGGAATTTGGCGTAATTTTCGAATCAAAAAAACCCGCCAAAAGACGGGTTTGAGATTGTAGACAAAGTAAGAAAGCAGGCTGGTTGAAAACGTCTGACTTTCCAGGAACGCCGCCGGCTGGGAAGCTGAGTGACCTTTTGGGGGTCATGAGCATTCACAGCCGGCAAGTGAAGCCGAAAGCGGGCGTTTGCCAACAGCCTGAAGACGTTTAATTAAACCGTTTGCCTAAATAGGTTTTCTGATGGTCATCCTGGCGCTCACTCGCAAATTGCTGCTCGCGGTCATGCTGCTTCAGGTCAGACTCGATTTCATCAACGCATTTACTGCACAGCTTGCCGCGCTGAATAATTGCGCCGCAGCGGTCACATGGATAACCGAGGTTCGGAAACTGCGCCGCCTGCAGGCGCCCTTTTTTTACCCACTTGTAAATCATTTCTTCGGTCGCACCGGTTACCTCTACAATGCGTTCCATCGTCGCGGCGCGGTTTTCTCTTTTTCTTAAAAATGTATAAGCAGCTTGATAAAGCTCTTCTTCTGATCGGGAACATGCTGGACATACATCACGAAAGGCATTTTTAGCATACAATGCACCGCAGCGCGGGCAGTCAACGATTTCGTTCATCCCATTCACCTCATGTTGTCATTCGTTTGTTTTATTTTCGGCGCGGGATGGGTAATTGTCAAGAGCCGCTGCGGGCAATCGTGATACTTTTTACCGAGACGGCACCTGCCTTTTGGAGTGCATCGGACACAAGGCGCATCGTTGCGCCGGTCGTGTAAATATCGTCAATCACAAGAATCGTTTTCCCTGCTGCATCTCCAATCGGATAAAACGTCTGCTTAGCGGTTATCCGCTCGGCACGTGTTTTTTTAGACTGCTTGTCGGATTCACGCCGCCCAAGAAGCGCAGTTTGCGGCAGCCTCGCCCGCTCAACAAGCGCTTCTGACTGGTTAAATCGCCGCTCTGCAAGACGCGAAAGAGACAGCGGGACCGGACAGATGATGTCATACTCCAATTGCCTGGCCATCCTCCTGATATCTTGTGCAAAAAGGTTCGCCAGTGCATAATCTCCCCGGTACTTAAAGCGGGCGATCAACTCCTTCATGGCGTCATTATACTGATAGAAAGAATAATTGGAATGAAAGATGCCCTCCTCCCAGGCTGCGCAATCTGGACAGACTTCAGCTTCTTTCATTTCCCGGCAGCAGATTGTACAAAAAGGCCCTGTTAGTTTTTTGAGTGGTTCGGAACAATTTCCGCACAGAAGCGGAGCCTTTGCACCGAAAAAAGCAGCCCATGACTGAATCGCTGTTTCACTTTCACAAAGCAGGCACCGGCTCATACATCCAGCAGCCTCCTTTCCTCTCCAAGCTTGTTCATCCTGTTAATCTGGCTGACGGCCCGCACCATGGCGTTTGTTTTTCCATAATGAAAAAAGGTCACAATGCCGGTTGGGCAGTCTGCGCTTCGTCCGGCACGCCCGGCTATTTGCACAAGGGCGCTTTCCGTAAAAATTCGGTCTTCTGCACCGACTACGGCTACATCTACACCCGAGAATGTCACACCCCGCTCCAAAATTGTGGTGGTAAGCAAAACCGGTATTTCCCCTCTGCGCATCGCTTCGACTTTTTCTTTGCGGAGAGGGTCCCCGGCATGCACACTTTGGATACGTGTATCCACTTCTTTTAATGTCAAAAGAGCTTTATCCATCGTTTCAATATGGGGATAAAAAAGAAGTACTTTCTCCTTTTCTTTCAGCCAATCCAAAACGGGTGCCGGTACAATGGACTTTTTCCAATTTCCACACCACTTCATTTCCGGTATGGGCAGCGGGTGACGGTGGTAGCGGGCCGGAATCACGGTCGCTTCCCTCCTGCCAGAGTGAATGTCTTCCTGCCAGGAGGGTTCAGGCGTAGCTGTTAAATAAATAAGAGAGGATTTCTGTTTGCGTGCTTTTTGAACGGCGAATTGAAGCGAAGCATCAAACGTGTACGGAAAAGCATCGACTTCATCAACGATCATGACGTCAAACGCTTCAAAAAAGCGGAGCAGCTGGTGGGTCGTAGAGATCACAAGCGGACTATACGTATGGCGGTCTGGACTGCTTCCATACAGTGCGGCAGGTGGTGTATCGGGAAACACGTTTTGAAGGCGCGGAGCCAGTTCCCGGACAACATCGGCTCTTGGTGCCGCAATGCAGACACGTTTTCCATTTTGAAGAGCTTGAGCGATACCTTCAAATAACACTTCTGTTTTCCCGGCACCGGCAACGGCCCAGACCGTGTGTTCAAGATCATTTTCTACCGCAAGCCGAACATGCTGGGAAGCTTTCTTTTGGCCGGCTGACAATGTGCCGGACCATTGCATCTCTCCGGCTCGCTTCGAATGCAATGGCTCGGGGCCAATCCAACGGTAAAGGGTTGTACAGGAAGAGATTTTGCCCATTTGAATGCAGTTTCGGCAGTAGGCGCATTGGTTGCCGCACCGGGCACATGGATGGGATGAGAAGTTCGAGGTATTTCCGCAGCGGTGGCAAAGAAGCGGATGGGATAAGCCGGGGCGGACAGCGAGAGAATGAACATCGGAGAGAATCGGAATTTCTTCATCCGTCAATTCACGACCTGAAAAAAAGTGAGCATGTTTCATAAGTCACATCCTTTCAGCCCCAGTATACTTTATCTGGATAAATATTACAACCGTTATCAGAATGTCATGATAATTTAACATTGGGTCATTTTTCCGGTATGTTATACTTTTCTTTGTAACATTGAAACAAAAAAGAAAGGGGATTTTATGCGAAAAATTGGAGGAAGCCTGACGGCACTTTTACTCGTGATCCTATTCGCGGTTAACGTGTCAGCACAGAGCTTCAGCGATATTTCAAGCCACTGGGCAAAAAAAGAGATCGAGGATCTTGTGGCAGATGGTGTCATTGCGGGTTATGAGGATGGAACCTTTCGTCCTTATGCGAGTGTAACAAGAGGCCAGTTTTTAGCGTATCTTGCCCGGGCGCTTGATTTGCCTGCCGGCGATTCTGCTTTTGTGGATGTAGGTCCTGGCAGCACTCTTTACCCTGAAATTGCCGCCGCGAAAAAAGCCGGTATCATCCAGGGGACAACCGAAGGAAAAGCGCTCCCGAACGAAGCCATTACCCGTTCTGATGTAGCAGTTATGCTGGATCGTGCCATGCAGTATAAAGGCGATTACATGGAGCGTACACCGTTAACCTTTACGGATGCGAAAGAAATTGGCGCTTATGCGTATGCATCGGTTGAGCGAATGACGCATTACGGACTGATTTACGGAACGGCAGATAATACATTCCTGCCGAAGAAAGTAGCGACACGCGGCGAATCAGCTGTATTTATTCACCGGATGATGACAAAGCTTGGACTTCTTGGCACCGTTAAAGAGCCGATTGAAGTGCCAAAACCGGCTGATAATCAGGAAGTAATCGTTCCGATCAACGATTATCAATATGTAAAGGTTCGTATGAACTCACGCGGCGTGCCGCTTTCATATGACCGTCAGGAAACGGACAAGCATATTGAATCAACAGACTATCATTATTACTACCATATGGGTTATGCTTCTAAACCACTCGGATCTCTTCGTGTAACCCTTCGCAAGCTGACAAACGGCGATACATTCGTCTTCACGAAGTTTATTCACAATGCGGACAATACATATTCCGCTACTGTTTCCCTGCCGTTTTCACAGTCTGATAACTATTCACTTGCTAAATACAGCGATCAGGGGACCGTTGTTCGTGAACACCATGACGTATTTGGCATTGATGAAACGAGCCACCCAATCGGCGTGCTTTCTGCTAAAAAAGGGTCGGCGGTCACAGGCGAAGTCATGATGGGCAAAAACTATGTAGCCGTTCCGAAAGAGCAGAAATATGCAGACGGCACCGTTTCACGCATTCGTGTGCTTGATCAAGAGTATGCAGGTTATGACGTTCAGCAGGCTGGCAATACCGTTACGGCAAATATGAACATAACGGTAAAAGGCAACGCCATTTCAGATTCATGGGCACTTGTGTCGGACAAGTCCTTGTTCCAGAGCTCATCTACACGCGATGAATGGTTTAAACGCACAATTGCCGAGTATATCTCGATCAATAACTGGCTCACAGCAGACGGTGCCTACACAAAGCTGCCTTGGTCGATCGAACCGGGTTATCAAATGGGCTACGGCCGCAGCATCAACCGGATGCAGGCTGGAATTTATTTAACGGCTTACCAGGAACATAACGATCGTTATTTATATGACCTTGTGTTGAATGGAGTCGCGGATCTGGATGTATTCTCCGGTGGTGAAGTAACGAAAGGAACCCAGCCGCTTTTCTACACGGAATATACAAGCACGTGGCTGAAAAAATCATACGGTACGACAGCGCCGTATGTAGATACACGTTTAAATGAAAATGCCGCAATGTTTTTGAAAAACACAGGCGAAGCACTTGGCATTGAAGCGTTAAAGGATGACAACTTAACGTATGCGAACTTCCTTGTAAACCAAAAATCACTCGGCAATATCATTCCGGTAACCGCATCAAGCTATATGATTTCAGATTACTATAAATCCGGTTCCAAGCAGACACATTCGTCGCTTAACCATGCACTAGGCGGCATGCGTTTCTTGATCGTCGCTTATGAGCAGACCGGTGATGAAAAGTATTTGAAACCGATGCGCGAATTCAAAGCCGGTATTGAAAATTTATATCCAAAATGGATTCGTACCGACAGCGCCCGAAAAGGCGACTTCTGGTATCAGGTCAATCCTGATTTAACCTTTGCCGGCAATGACTATGAGCTTTTAACGCTTTTAGATCTTTTGTTGAACCAGGAAGCGTTAGAGCGAATCGGTATGCCGCGCAGCGCTGTATTTGATCAAATGATCCGGTCAAAAACAACGTATCTTGTCGAAAACAACCGTCCATTTATCGATGAAGTGGTGAAGAAGCTGAATGAACAGGGCTTCGGCGACCTGATCAACGGTACACGTGCGGCAAGCACGGAACGAATCGACAGAGAAGAAATGCAAATGATCACAGATGTGCTGAATTCCGTTCCAAAATAAAAAAAGCGTTCCAGCTTCAAGCTGGAGCGCTTTTTCTTTTTATTTGATGACCACTTATCACTCGGACGTTCTTTTTTTTGTCCAGCCGAGCGCCAAGGCGCCTTCTCCTAAGTGTGTGGCAATAACCGGGCCGAAGCTTGAAATGCTGATTTCGGCTTTCGGAAATCGCTGCTTTAATTCCGCTGTCCATTTCCGGGCTTCGTCCTCCCGGTTCGCATGAATCACAGATGCCTGCAGCATGTCTCCGCCCTCATAATCTTCTCCGAACAAATCGCCAATGCGCTTGAGCGCTTTTTTGCTTGTTCGAATTTTTTCAAATGGCGCGAGCCGCTTGTCTTCCACATGGAGAATCGGTTTTACTTGAAGCAGGCCGCCAATCAGTGCCTGCGCTCCGCTTAAGCGTCCTCCCCGCTTTAAATGGTTTAAATCATCTACCATAAAGTACGCTTTCGTCCATTTTTTCATTTCGGTCAGCTCAGCCAAAATGGTATCCGGCGCTTTTCCTTCTTTGACCAATTCTGCCGCCCGCAGCACGTAAAAAGCCTGTGGTGCACAGCTGATTTCCGAATCAAATGAATACACATCTAACTTCTCTACCATGTCTGCGGCGGTAATGGACGACTGATAAGTGCCGCTCAGTTCACTTGATAAATAAATGCCAATGACTGCATCGTACTCCTTGGCAATTTGTTCATACAGCTCAACAAAGTGGCCGATGACCGGCTGAGATGTGGTGGGCAGCCTGCCTCCTTCATTCACTTTTCCGTAAAACTCTTCCATCGTGATATCGAGCTCTTCACGATATACATCCTCACCAAAAATAACGCTGAGCGGGATCATAAAAATATTAAGCTCCTCGCGCAGCGCTTTTGGAAGATAAGCGGTGCTGTCGGTCAAAATGGCCGTCTTCATCTGCTTATACCTGCCTTTTTCATTTTTTCATATCCCTTACATTTTAGCCCAATAGAGGTTGTTTTGCACCCCTTTTCCGGTAAGATAAAGAGGAGGAGGGATGATATTGAAATCTGCATGGCTTGTTTTGACGGGTGCCACACTGTGGGGCACGATTGGTTTGTTTGTGCAAGGACTTTATACATACGGTTTCTCGCCTATCGATGTGGTGGCATTACGGGTACTCGGTTCTGCTTTGGTGCTCTTTCTTTTTCTGCTTCTTTTTAAGCGTAACCTGCTTCGCATTCAGCTGCGCGATTTATTTTTTTTCGCCGGCTGCGGTATTGTCAGCATCGTCTTTTTTAATTTATGCTTTTTTACCGTGATGGAGCGATCCTCCAACTCCCTGGCTGTTGTGCTTTTGTATACCGGGCCGGTTTTTGTTGTGCTGCTGTCGCGCCTTTTTTTAAAAGAGCCGATGACGGGCGGCAAAGCGGTTGCGCTTTTGTTAACCGTGCTCGGCTGTATGCTTGCGGTAGGGCTTGTGCCGGCCGGTGATGCAGACATGTCGGCCGGCACCATTTTCATCGGGCTTTTATCCGGTTTTTTTTATGCCTTGTATTCGATTTTCGGCAAATTTGTCGCCCATCGCTATCATTCTGTTACCATCACGGCTTACGCGATGCTGACGGCCTCCCTCTGCGTCGTACCGATGTCGGGGCTTGCGGCAAAACAAGCGCAATTGCTGGAGCCGGCGGTTCTTTGGAATACGTTTGGCCTGGCCGTGTTATCAACGGTTTTTGCTTATAGCTTCTACACAGCGGGTCTTTCTCAAATGGAATCCGGCCGTGCAGCTATTTTAGCAGTGGCCGAACCTGTGGTAGCCATTTGGATCGGCATTCTTCTTTTTGGAGACAAGCTGACGATCTGGCAGGCTGGCGGCATTCTTTGTATTTTAGCAGCTGTCCTGTTCACGATCGAGCGGCGCCCGGCAGGAAAAGCAAAGTCCCAACGTCTGTTTTTTAGCCCGGAAAATCGGAATGAGGACCGAAAAACACTGTAATTCTCTTTTTTCGAGCTGTTCATCCTGAAAGTCTAGCTGCACAAAAAGGGTGTCTCATAAGCCGATTTTTCGTCTTAGAGACACCCTTTCTGCATTCTAACTTATCCATTCACCAGGCTTCCTGCTGGAAAGTATCGATGGGATTGTTTGATTCGATTGACGTGTCCCGCTTCGGATTATTCCGCCAGCATGCGATACGGCTGTTCGAGCATTCCTTTTAGCGTCTGCAGGAAAGCGGCCGCCGGGGAGCCGTCAATCGCACGGTGGTCGAATGTCAGGCTGAGCGGCTGAATGTGCCGCTTTTGCAGTTCATCTCCCACAAATACCGCTTCCGGCATCGCTCGGCCGAGGCCTAGAATACCGATCTCCGGCGGGTTCAAAACAGGTGTAAAAAACTCCACCTCGTAGTTTCCAAGATTGGTAATCGTAAACGTTGAGCCTTTTAACGTTTCCGCCTGGATACGGCCGCCTCTAACGTCGTCCGCATTGGAGCGGATCCGGCTGGATAAGTCTCTCAGCGACAGGCGGCACGCGTCATTGATTACCGGCACCATCAAGCCACTATCCAGTGCTACTGCGATTCCGAGATGGACGCGGTCGTGCAGGGCAAGCTGGCCATTCTCAAGGGTCGCGTTCATTTCCGGGTGCTTTTTCAGCGAAGCGATCACCGCTTTAGCAACAAAGTCGGTCAGCGTAAGCTTCACGCCGCTTTCTGCCAGCGACTCATTCATCTGCTGGCGAATCGTCATTAAATCCGTTACATCTGCCCTCATCGTAATAGTCAGCTGCGCGGTTGTCTGCAGGCTGTCAAACATGCGCTCCGCAATGACCTTACGCATACCGGCAAGCGGTTTGCCTGATGCAGAAGAGCGGGAAGACATCGGTTCTACGTCTGCTTCCGGCGCCGGCTGAACGGCTGCGGCGGCTGGCTGTGTATTGTGGTTTAAATGGCGTTCCACGTCAGACCGGGTAATCCGTCCATTCGGCCCTGTTCCCGGAATGCCGGTTACATCCAGACCATGTTCCCTGGCAAGCTTGCGGGCAGCCGGTGAAATGCGGGTTCTGCCGCCATTTCTTTGCACTTTTGCGGCGGCCGGCTCAGGTGTCTGTTCAATCGAAGCCGGTATTTCTTCCGGCATATCAGGTGCTTCCTGATGAAGCTCCGCTTGAGGCGCATTTACCGCTTCCGTTTCTTCTCCTGCTGCACCGACAAACCCGATCGCTTCGCCGACTTTTACCACTTCATCCGGAGACGCCTCGATTTTCAGCAAAATCCCGTCCGCCGGCGCTTCTATATCTTTCTCAATTTTATCTGAGCTGATCACGGCGACTGAATCCCCTTTTTTTACTTCATCGCCCTCCTGCTTCAGCCATTCAACGATCGTTCCTTCTTCCATCCCCATACCGAGCTTCGGCATAATCAACTTTACAGCCATCGCTAATCCCCCTTTATATCACCAATTCGCTGCCGGTCATTTCCTGAACGGCTTTGATGATTTTATCTGGTGTTGGCAAATAAATGTCTTCCAAAGATGGAGCAAATGGAACCGGTGTATGCGGCGCGGTGACCATTTTGATCGGCGCATCCAGATAGTCAAATCCTTTGTCAGCGACAAGAGCAGCGATGTCGGTTGCGGCACTGCAGCGCGGATTGGCTTCATCGACGACAATAAGCCGCCCTGTTTTTTCAACCGACGATAGGATCGTATCCTCATCAAGCGGTGACAGAGTGCGCGGGTCGATAATTTCGGCTTCTACTCCATTCTTGGACAGCTCAGCCGCTGCTTTAATGGCGGTGTGCACCATTTTGCCGATCGCTACAATGGTCACGTCCTCCCCTTTTCGCTTAATATCGGCTTTTCCAAAGGGGATGCGGTATGACCCTTCCGGCACTTCCCCTTTCATCGTATACAGCGTTTTGTCTTCAAAAAAGACGACCAAATCATCATCAAAAATAGATTCGAGAAGGAGCCCTTTCGCATCATACGGAGTGGATGGAATGACGACTTTAAGGCCCGGAATGTGCGTAAAAAAGGAATACAAGCTCTGAGAGTGCTGGGCTGCGGCACGGAAGCCTGCACCATGCATCGTCCGAATGGTGAGCGGCACTTTCGCTTTCCCGCCAAACATGTAGCGCAGCTTAGCCCCCTGGTTCATCACTTCATCCAGACAGCTGCCGATAAAGTCATTAAACATCAGCTCGGCAATCGGGCGCATTCCGGTAGCAGCTGCGGTCACCGCTGCACCGACGTAGCCCGCTTCCGCTATCGGTGTATCAATAACCCGCTCCCGGCCAAATTCCTGTACAAGCCCTTTTGTAACCCCCATTACGCCGCCCCAGGCTTCTTCATCCTGCAGGTGGTCTACCGCTGCGCCGCCCGCTACATCTTCACCGAGCAGAATCACATCTTGATCTTCTCTCATCGAAAGAGCCATCGCTTCGTTTACGGCCTGTGAAAAAGTGATTTGACGCGTCATCGTGCAGCACCCCCATCTGTTTTATACGATACATACACATCTTCCGTCAGCTGCTCTGGAAGCGGATATGGGCTTTTTTCCGCAAACTCGACGGCACGATCCACGGCTCTCCGCACATCGTCATCCATTTGGTCGAGCTCCGCTTCGGTCATAATCCCCTGCTCCGTTAAGTATGTGTAAAACTTTTTAATGGCATCGAGGTCATCCAGATGCTTGACTTTCTCTTCGCCTTTATATGTCTGGGCATCCCCTTCAAAATGGCCGTAGTTCCGGTACGTGATACATTCGATTAATGTCGGTCCTTCACCATTACGGGCCCGCTCTACTGCCCGCTGCGCTGCTTCCCGCACCGCCATCACATCTTTTCCGTCTACCGTTTCGCCTGGAATGCCGTAGCCGATGGCCCGGTCAGCAATCGACTTACAGCTGGAAGCGTAGTGGAAAGGCGTCGCTTCCGCAAATCCATTGTTCTCCGCGACAAAAATAACCGGTAAGTTCCAGATCGCAGCCATGTTAATGCCTTCATGGAACGTTCCGTGGTTATTGGCGCCATCCCCGAAAAAGCAAACCGCCACGCCGTCTGTTTTTTTCAATTTATGCGTCAAGCCGGCCCCGACAGCCAGCGGAAATCCTCCGCCCACAATTCCATTCGCCCCGAGCATTCCTTTTTCCACGTCAGCAATATGCATCGAGCCGCCTTTGCCTTTGCAGAGCCCGGTCGCTCTACCGTAAATCTCTGCCATCATGCCATCTAAATCACAGCCTTTGGCAATACAGTGGCCATGGCCGCGATGGGTGCTTGTAATGTAGTCCTTATCGTCGAGATGAGCGCAAAGGCCGACTGCAATCGCTTCTTCCCCTGCATACAAATGAACAAAGCCAGGCAGAATCCCTGTTCCGAAAATATCGTGAACCCGGTCTTCAAAGTGGCGTATTTCAAGCATTTTTTGAAACATCCATGTGGCTTCTTCTTTCGAAATAGTCGGCTGGTTTGTTTGCGTTTGTGACACTGGTACCCTCTCCCTTTCATTGATAAATGAAATAGAAAACGCTTTCAGTATCTCTAATGCAAACATCGTGCCAATTCGAAAGGACACCCGAATAAAGGAATATCCCCGCCCAAAACGTCATTTTTCCCGCCGCTGTCCCACCATGTCTCATTTCATCTCATATTGTTTCAGCTTCCGGTAAAAAGTGCTGCGGGGCATTCCGAGCTGTTTTGCTGCAGTGGGAGCATGGCCTTTTGCTTCTTTCAACACCCGCATAAATTCTTCCCGTTCGATTTCCTGGCGGCTCGTCCATTGTTTCTCATCCTCTGTCTCAAATGAGATCATGCAGTCCGCCGGTGATAAATCCGCTGGTACATCATCGCCATACAAAATACGAATACGATCCAAAATATTAAACAGCTCGCGGAAGTTTCCCGGGAATGAATGCTGCTTCAGAACATGCAGGAGAGATGCCGGAACCATTCCTTTCCAATGTGTTCGTTTCTGATAGTCCTGGATAAACCGTTCAAGATCGCAAAGCCGGTGGCGAAGCGGCGGCAGACTCAATGGAAACACATAAATCCGGTAAAAAAGATCCTCACGCAGCTGTCCTTTCTTTACAAGTTCCATTAAGTTCCGGTGGGTAGCGGTAATAATCCGGATATTAACGGGGACGGGCTTGGAAGCACCGACCGGCATGACCTCCTGCTCCTGCAAAACACGCAGCAATGAAATCTGCATTTGCTCTGAAATATCACCAATTTCATCTAGAAACAGCGTGCCTCCGTCCGCATCGCGGATTTTCCCCCGGCGGCCGCTTCTGCTTGCGCCTGTAAAAGAGCCTCCTTCATAGCCGAATAACTCGCTTTCCATCAACGAAGGCGGGATGGCACCGCAGTTTACGGCAATAAACGGCCCATTTTGGCGGCTGCTGTTTTCGTGAATAGCCCGCGCCAAAATTTCTTTTCCTGTGCCGGTTTCACCGTGAATGTGCACGGCTGCGTCTGTTTTGGCCACGCGTTCTGCCTGCCAAAGCACATGCTGGAATGGTTCTGCTGTACCAATGACCCCATTGTAATGAAAGGTATTGATCCAGCCGGGCGCAGCCGGTGCTTTTTTTGCAGCTGAAAACTGAACGAGACGGCCGATTTGGTAGGAGCGCGGTTCATCGAATACATCCCGCATAACATCCTGTACCCATGCCCTGTCCGGCAGATCCTCAAGCGGAAACGGCAAGGTCATTTGACACTTCTCTTTCATCGTGTCGTTCATCCATATAACCAGACCAGATGAAGAAACCGCCGCAATCGGAGCGGGGTGCTGGCGATAAAAAGAGGCCGTCATAATAAGCGACTGTTCGTCCATTTTCTCCATCGCTGCCCACTGCTGCTCGACCGCAAAAGAAGCAGCACATACAGCCGCCAGCATATGTTCATGACGGGAATCCTCCACAGGGCTTGTGATGTCCAATACACCTAAAAGCGTACCGTCCGGTGTGTGGATGGGAGCCGCTGAGCAGGAAAAGTGCTGGGAGGCGACCGAATAATGCTCCGTGCCGACCACTGTTATGGCTTCTCCTGTTCTGAGAGCGGTTCCAACTGCGTTCGTGCCAACGACGTCTTCTGTCCATCTGGAGCCTTCTATAAAATTGATTTTAGAGGCCTGCTTTAAAGCCGGGTCCGGACCGCGCGCTGCTAAAATGTAGCCGTCCTTATCAATAAGAAGGATGATCGTGTTTGCCTGGCGGATTGAAGTGATCATTTTATCCATAATGGGAGCTGCAATCGAAGCAAGCCGGTCATTTTTCTCCAGCCGCGTGCGAAGCTGATCCGGTGTTAAAATGTCGCTTCCTTTGCCGTCGTATGGATTGACCCCGCTTCTCTGGCATAAATACCAGGACTCTTCAATCCGTTTTTGCAGACGTGCCGTATCGAGCACTCCTTCTCTCACGAAGCGCTGCCATACATTCCGATTTACTGTTTCATTGGTCATTGAAAAACCTCCCCGTTTTGAAAATGAAACATGCCTGCCTCCGCCTAAAAGCCTTTCCTTCCGGTTTTTCGTACGCTCACTCATTGCAAAACAAAAAAAGCGGATAAAAGGCGATTCCTTTTATCCGCTTGTCAGCCCACGGCTTACCCGGCAAATACTTCTGTCCATTCTTGACGTTTAGCAAGCATATTGCGCGCGATTTCTTTTGCGCCTTCCAGGCTGTGGCTTGCTGCCCAGCCGCACTGCACTTCGTTGCAGGCAGGCACCTCTGTCGCTTCCAGCACGTCTTGTAATGTTTTTTCAAGGATGTTTAAAATGTCATCGTAATCTTCATGATTGATCACAGCGATGTAGTAGCCTGTCTGGCATCCCATTGGGCTGATGTCGACAATTTTATCCGAATGGTTACGGCTGAATTCCGCCATCATGTGCTCTAATGAATGAAGAGCTGGCATTTCCATATGCTCCTTGTTCGGCTGGCAGAAACGAATATCGTATTTTAGAATTTTGTCCCCGTTTTGGCCTTCTTTTACGCCGGCAAGGCGGACATAAGGCGCTTTTACTTTTGTATGGTCTAAATTAAAGCTTTCTACGTTCATTTCTTTTGTCATGTTTAAAAAACCTCTTTTCTTTTTACTATATCATTCCATCGCAAAAAGGGAAACTTGCTTCCAGCTGCCCTCTTCTTTTTGAAATACCATCATCTGACGGGTAGTCTGGCTGACTTCTTTGCCTGTTTTGATATCCTTCGACGTTGATTTCATATTCATAAAAATGTTGGCGGTTTGAGCCGTTTGATCGTACTGGATAATCGTTATATTCGCCGGCTCCATCACAGCATCAAATGTTTGAAATACTTTTTGTACATACGCTTTTTCTTCATCATAATCAAATGACTTCGGATTTTTGGAAATAGCCGCCATATAGCCATCAAGATCTTTGTGATTGAATGACTGGATTTGCTGGTTCAGCGCAGCCAGAATAGCCGCTCTTTCCTCGGGGGGAATATTTTTTGCTTCTTCAATAGGCGCCCGCACTGTATCACTTTCTTCTGTTTCGGCTGTTCCGTGTGTTTCCTGCTCGGTGCGGCTTGATTCACCGTCCTCTGCTGAGTAAGCGGCCCGGTCGTTTTTCTCGCCGCATCCTGCGAGCAGTACACCGGTTAAAAAAAGAGCAGCTGCCCAATTATGGTTCACCGTCCGTGCACATCCTTCCAAGGCCTGTCCGAAAGAAGTGCGGCATCGCACCTCCCGCCTTTGATCCTTATTTCTCTTTTATTGTAAAAGAAAAAAGGCCCGCGCTCAACCAGCGCAGGCCGTTTTTTCAATAATAACGTCTGAAGGGCGGACGGCCGTAGATAATTGGCGACAATAAGCTTCCTGTTAAGCCGCCGAAAAATCCACCTAAAAATGGATTTTGATAGCCGCCATAGTAATAAGGAGGCTGGTAATACGGCGGATATGGCGGATACGGATAATAATAAGGCGGGCGTACGTTGAACGGACTCATCTTCATCGCTCCTTTCGCTTGTAGTGTATGCAGCAAAAGAAAGGGTGGTGAGTGCCCGGTTATCGTGGTGAATAAGGTGCCGCCCCTTGTTTATCCGCCGTTCTTCTACAAAAAAAGCCCCCTAAAGGGACTTTTTTAGCGAACTTCCACCCAGCCTTTTTTGATGGCTGTTACAACCGCTTGTGTGCGGTCATTTACATTCATTTTTTGCAAGATGTTGCTCACATGGTTTTTAACTGTTTTTTCACTGATATATAGAGCTTCCCCGATACCACGGTTGCTTTTTCCGTCAGCCAGCAGCTGAAGTACTTCGCACTCGCGGCGTGTTAGCAGGTGAAGCGGACGGACAACCTCCGTTTGTTGGAAACCTTTTCCTTTTCCGTCATCTGTTGAAAGACGGCGGTAATCCGCAATCAGGTTGTGCGTTACACGCGGGTGAAGATATGATCCGCCATCTGCCACCACTTTAACTGCTTCTACGAGCTCTTCTGCATCCATTTCTTTCAGCAGGTAACCGAGTGCGCCGGACTGAAGAGCATGGGTTACATAGTTTTCATCATCGTGAATCGACAAAATAATGACTTTTGTGTCCGGGTGTTTATCCACGAGCTTGCGTGTTGCTTCCACTCCGTTCACTTCCGGCATGTTAATATCCATGATGACAACATCCGGGTTGTACTCTTCAACGAGCGAAAGTGCTTCCGTTCCGTCATCTCCCTCTGCAAGCACTTCAAACGATTCTTCAAAATCAAGAATACGTTTTACCCCTTCACGGAATAATTGATGGTCGTCAATAATAACAATTTTCGTTGTCATCGTCTTTCCTCCTCTAAGTCAATGGCTGCTCAATTATTGGAACGCTGATTAGAACAACTGTTCCTTCCGCTGGTTTCGACCGAATCGTAATGTCTCCATCCAGCAGGTCAATTCGCTCCTTCATTCCCATTATGCCAAAAGAGCCTGATTTTTTCTTGTTTACGTCAAACCCTTTGCCGTTGTCTTTCACAACAGCTAATACCTGCTCTTTTTTTATTTCCAGTTTTACTTGAATCTCAGTTGCATTTGCATGTTTTAATGCATTTTGGACAGACTCCTGAATCAGCCGGAACAGCGCTACTTCCATATTGGACGGAAGCCGTTTTTCAAGACCGATGTTGGAAAACGCGATGTTCGGCGCAGCGTTTTGAGAACGGATGTATTCGCTGACAGTAGCTAAATACTTTTTAAGCGTTGGAATCAAGCCAAGGTCATCGAGCGCCATCGGACGCAGATCGTAAATAATCCGGCGCACTTCATAAAGCGCGGAGCGGACCATTTTTTTCAGATCACGAATCTCCTTGAAGGCCGCTTCCACGCCTCGTTCGCGGTACAGCTTCTCGATTAAATCGGAACGCATTAATACGTTCGCCATCATCTGAGCCGGCCCGTCATGAATCTCGCGGGATAAACGCTTTCGTTCTTCTTCCTGTGCTTCCATCACCTGCAGGCCAAAAGCCTGCTTGGACTGGGCATCTTCAAGCGCCCGGCCGAACGCCTTCATATCCTGGGTTAAATAATTCAGGACAACAGCGGTTTGTGAAATAAGCTGCTCCGCCCGCTCGATCGTTGTATGTACAGATAAAAGCCGGCGGTCCAGTTCATTGCGGCGGTCTATGAGCTGCTTTTCGTTTTGCCGCAAAACGAGCAGCTTCACTTGTAAATCATGGGCCTGTTCATAGGCCTTGCGCACAACTTCCTCTGAATGTACAGAAAAGTCACGGCTTACTTCTGAAAGCCGCTTTCGTGCCATTTTCACTTTTCGTTCCAGTTCTTCCTGTTCTACAATGGAGGAATGAATTTGGCTTTTGATCTGCTGAAGCTCTTTCAATAGGCCTTCATAATCAACCCTGCTTTGTTCAGCAATTGAAAAAATTTGGCCTTTGCTTTGATCAACGGTTTCCACCATTTTATCCAAAATTGTATCAAGAAGTTTGGTATCCGAGTTTCGCATTAACATAAGCGGTTTCCTTCCAAATGAAATGAATGGGACCTGTCCAAAAGATACAGCACCTATTTCACACAGATATATCTTTTGATGGTGGAAATAATGCATAGTTTACCTTAAATCACTCAAAAAAGACCCGGTGAAAACCTCACACGGAAAGGACATTCTCATTATATCATTACAGCAGGAAACGAACATTAAAGTTTATTTACGATTCGTTTAAAAGTATTTCGAAGCATGTCTCTTTTCATCCGGACTTTTTTCCTTTACGATAAACTATCAATACCGAGTACCCTTATTTTTCATTTTTAAACCTAATAAGGAGGAATTTTTTTGTTATCTTACTACAAAACGGTGAAAACAGCCGGCACTCATGAAATTGTCATTCAAAAATCGCGTTTTATCGCACATACCGCGAGAGTAGAATCTGCTGAGGAAGCGATCGCGTTTATTGACCAAATTAAAAAACAGCACTGGAATGCAACACATAATTGCTCGGCTTATATGATTGGCGAGCACGACCATATTCAAAAAGCGAACGACGATGGCGAACCGTCCGGCACTGCCGGACTGCCTATTTTGGAAGTCATTAAAAAAAGAGAACTGAAAGATACAGCGATCGTGGTGACACGTTACTTTGGCGGCATTAAACTCGGTGCAGGAGGCCTGATCCGAGCATACGGCAAAGCTGCATCTGAAGGATTGAATGCAGCCGGCATTGTCGAACGCCGTCTTATGAAGGTTATGACAGCCTCGATTGATTATACATGGCTTGGCAAAATTGAAAACGAACTGCGTGCCTCCATTTATGAATTAAAAGAAATCCGTTATGCGGAAGGTGTGGAGGTGGACGTGTTTGTGGAAGAAGGACAAGCCGACGCTTTTTGCGGATGGATAACGGAACTGACAAACGGGCAGGCTGTTTTCAAAGAAGGCGACGTTTTATACATGGAAAAAGACGTCGAATTTTAAAAAAATTTGAATGAACTTATCCTTTCATAGTAAAATAGTAGATGGTTTAAAATTTGATATTACATCTAAAAGGAGATAAATACATGAGTTCACCCAATCAACGCATGGGTCGGCGCCGAAAGAAAACGCAAAAACGCCGAATTTTATTTTTCACGCTTTTTCTTCCGGTGCTGCTCGTTGTTTTTACTGGTGCAGGCTACGGCGCTTTTCTTTATAAGAAAGCCGAAACGATTGTATCAGATTCTTATATGACAGACGGACGCGAAAAATCGGCCCTGCGTGATGCGGACGTTCATCCGCTTGAGGATAATATTTCAATTTTGTTTATGGGAATTGATGATAACAACAAACGGAAATATGGGGACAATACCCGGACAGATGCACTTGTCTTGGCTACGTTAAATGTAAAAGACAAAACGATTAAAATGCTTAGTATTCCACGTGACACGTATGCGTACATCCCCGAAGAAGATGATTACAATAAAATTAACCATGCACACGTTGTCGGCGGCCCGACGGCTACGATTGAAGCGGTTGAGGAACTGCTTGATGTACCAGTCGACTACTACGTGCGCTTAAACTTCTACGCTTTCGTTGACGTCGTCAACGCATTAGACGGCATTAAATTTAATGTACCGTACGACATTAGAGAAAAAGATTCAAGCGACGTCCACTATACGTACGTTAAAGAAGGACTTCAAACATTAAACGGAGAAGAAGCATTAGCGGTGGCCCGCACACGTCATGCCGACAGCGATATTGAGCGCGGCAAACGCCAGCAGCAGATCCTTCAGGCCATTGCGAAAAAAGCGACTTCCTTTAACTCCATTACGAAATATGATGAATTACTAGAAGCCGTTGGTTCCAACATGCGGACAAACCTGACGTTCAGTGAAATGAAATCGCTCATTACGTACGCAGAAACTGACCAAGGCTTAAATTATGAGTCCCTTGCCCTTAAAGGAGCAGACGACTTCCTACCTTCAGGCGCTTATATTTACCGGCCGGATGAAACAGAGCTTGAAGTGGTTAAAGGCAAATTACAGCGCCACCTTGATATCGAGCCATCCAATGATTCAGATGAAGACGGCGAATCCGAAGATGAGTCGTACAGCACCGAATAAAAGAAAACCCGCTATCCTTGTTGATAGCGGGTTTTCAGTGTGTAGACAAAGTCTTTCACTTTTAAAAAAGAGCCGATAAGTGGTGTTGAAGATCCATAAGCAAGGAATGAATAGACATTTTCTCTTTTTTAAACAGCAAGATAAGACCTTATTAGCTTTATACAATCTTATCGCAAGCCACTTGGCGGCGGGAAGGCAGCGCAGACTCCTATGGGACTAGCGGGCAGCTGAGACCGGTGAAGCCGCCAGGCGAAGTCGGGCTCAGCGCCTGCCCCATGGAAAGCGGAGCTGCCTGGACGCCGCCGATCCATCCCATTCATGTGCACGGTCATTCATATCATTTGTCTACAGTCTGAATCCCGCTATCCTAATTGATAGCGGATTTTTTGAACTGCGACAGCTCTCTGTTGTTTTGCTTTGTTCACGTAAAAAACCGCTATCTTTATGGACAGCGGTTTTTACCTGATTACATATTCTTTTTCGTTCCGCCTCTGACAAAGTTCAAAAGCGGCTTATAGTCGTTGCCGATAAGCCCGATGCTTTCAACGAAAATTTCAATGGCAATGGTAATCACAGCCATCATAATAATGGCACCCCATAGCGTGGCCATTGAGAAAATAATCGCCGCAAGACCGAACATCATCGCGATCATATAAATGATCAAAACGGTTTGTTTATGTGTATAGCCTGTCCGAAGCAGGCAGTGATGAAGATGCGATTTATCTGGTGCAGAAATGGGCTGCTTGTTCAGCTTCCGGCGGATAATCGCAAAAATAGTATCCGAAATCGGAACACCCAGAATGATAATCGGAATAATCAAGGAAACAACGGTGATGTTTTTAAAGCCAAGCAGGGATACGACGGAAATAATAAAGCCGAGAAACAGCGCGCCCGTATCCCCCATAAAGATTTTTGCAGGATGGAAATTGTACTTTAAAAAACCGATTGTGCTGGCCGCCACAATAAGCGCAATGCTCATAACGTACACATCGCCTTTTAAAAAGGCCATAAAACTGATGGTAAACAAAGCAATCGTTGAAACACCGGCTGCCAGTCCGTCCAGACCATCAATTAAATTAATGGCATTTGTAATCGCCACAATCCAGATAATCGTCAATGGAATACTTAAAAAACTGTTGAATTCAATGGTCCCGCCAAACGGCAGGTTAAAGAAATCAAGGCGGACATCTCCATAGACAACGACCACAAGAGCAGCTGCAATTTGGCCGGCAAGCTTCACTTTTGCGGAAAGCTCAAAGCGGTCATCAAACACACCCGTCAGGATGATAATAAAACTTCCAATGATAATAGCGGGGTTCATCAGCGGCAGATCGTACGGTGCGTCCGGACGCAAAACAAGCATGCCAATCAAGAAGCTGATAAAGATGGCCAGCCCGCCCATACGCGGCATAATACGCTGATGCACTTTCCGGTAGTTTGGTTTGTCAACAGCTCCAATGGCGATAGCGAATTTTTTCACAAGTGGTGTAAGGGCTAGAGAAGCCAGTACACAGATAATAAAAGCAACAACCATAAGATCCTCCCTCTGTTGGCCAGAAGCATAGTGTATATGATGAACGTCATTATTTTTATTTGCCCTCAATTTCAACATTATAAGCCCAAACCATCATTATATCCACCATAAACATGAAAAAGACCTGATATTTTCTTTCATGCCGTCTTCTGTTAAGATAAGGATGGGCAGCTGCATGCACGGCATCCAGCTATCATGCCTTTGTGAACCGCATGAGACGGGCCCGTGGACGTATTCTGGGGAGTGAAATAAATTGGTTTCATTATTTCGAAAAAAAGATGCTGCCGATCGGCAGTTAAAAACATACCGAAAACTTGTAACAGCTATCAATGCGCAGGAAGCAGCCATTGAGGGCTTAACAGATGAAGATCTGCGCGGCAAAACAGCGGAATTTAAAGAGCGTCTTGCCGGCGGTGCTTCCATTGAAGATATTAAAACAGAGGCGTTTGCCGTTGTACGTGAAGCGGCCAAACGTGTTCTTGGCATGCGCCATTACGATGTTCAGCTCATTGGCGGCCTGATTTTATCCGATGCCAACATTGCGGAAATGGCAACCGGCGAAGGAAAAACGCTCGTCGCTTCCCTGCCAAGCTACCTGCGCGCCCTTGAGAGCAAAGGCGTTCACGTGATTACCGTAAATGAATATTTGGCGAAACGCGACCGTGACACGATCGGGCCGCTTCATGAATTTCTCGGCCTGAGCGTTGGCTTAAATGTGCCGCTTATGGACAGTAAAGAAAAGCAGGAAGCTTACAATGCGGACATTACATATGGAGTTGGAACAGAATTTGGATTTGATTACCTGCGTGACAATATGGTCTGGCACCCTTCTCAACGTGTTCAGCGTCCGTACCATTTCGCTATTATTGACGAAGTAGATAGCGTTTTAATCGACGAAGCCAAAACACCGCTTATTATTGCCGGCAAAATGCCGCCTGCCGCTGACCTTCATTACATTGGCTCACGTGTAGCCAAGCGTTTTGTCCGGGATGAGGATTATCACTTAGATGATGAAACAAAAGCGGTCAGCTTAACTGATGGCGGGATTGAAAAAGTCGAAAAAGCATTTGGCATTGACAATTTATACGAACTGGAACACCAAACACTTTATCACTATATGATTCAGGCGGTCCGGGCGCATGTGATGTTTGAAAAAGACGTGGACTATATCGTGAAAGACGGAAAAATTCTCCTCGTCGATATGTTTACCGGCCGGACGATGGAAGGCAGAACGCTGTCAGACGGCCTTCATCAGGCAATTGAAGCAAAAGAAGGCCTGGAAATAACGGATGAAAATAAAACACAGGCTTCTATTACAATTCAAAACTATTTCCGTATGTATCCATTCTTATCGGGCATGACCGGTACGGCGAAAACAGAAGAAAAAGAACTGCTCGATGTTTATAACATGCAGGTCATCCCGGTTCCAACCAACCGGCCGGTGCAGCGTGTGGACATGCCTGACCGCATTTACCGGACAATCGAGGAAAAATACGCCGCTGTCACAGCAGAAACGGCTGAACGCCACGCAAACGGACAGCCTGTATTAGTCGGAACCACTTCTATTTTGCAGTCCGAAAAAATTGCCCAGCACTTTGAAGATGCCGGCTTGTCTTTTGAGCTGCTAAATGCAAAAAGCGTGGAGCAGGAAGTGGAGCTTATTTCCCGTTCCGGCCAGCGCGGCCACATTACCATTGCGACAAACATGGCCGGACGCGGCACCGATATTCTGCTTGGGGAAGGCGTACCGGAACTCGGCGGCCTTCACGTGATCGGCACTGAACGACATGAAAGCCGCCGCATCGACAACCAACTCAAAGGCCGGGCCGGGCGCCAGGGTGACCCTGGGTCAAGTGAATTTATCATTTCACTGGAAGACGCGATGTTCCGCCGTTTTGCCAAGGACGATTTAGCAAAGATTGAGAAAAAGATACAGACAAACGGCGAAGGTCTTGTTACAAACAAAAAAATACACGAATTTGTGGACCGCGTTCAGCGGATTGTGGAAGGCTCCAATTATTCGATTCGCGAGTACAACTTAAAGCTCGATGACGTTATTAATGAGCAGCGCGGTGTTATTTTCGGACTTCGCAACGCAATTATCGATGACGAGTCTCAAAAGGATCGTCTTGCAGATATGATTACACGTTCGGTCCGGGAAGAAATCGACCACTATTGCCATGAGGAAGCGGAACCCGAAGAATGGGCGCTCGACATTCTTTCCAGCCACCTTCAAGCGATGTTTGGCGGACGCGAGGTTCCCCTTCCGGAAGAAGTCTCCAGCAAAAAAGAAGTGGAGCGTACAGTTGAACCTGTTTTATCCGACTATCTCGCCTGGGTAAACAGTGAATATGACCCTTCCTGGGATGAGGGCATTAAACGGATCATGACAGCCGATCTGGATACTGCCTGGGTTCACCACCTTGAACAAATGACCCGCTTAAAAGAAGGCATTGGCCTGCGCCATTACCAGCAGGAAGATCCGATGCGCATTTATGCACGTGAAGGACTACAGCTTTTCCAAACGTCTTACCGCGACCTGCTTCGTTCTATTTCTGCCAAAACGGCCGCTTTAATGACGGAATTAACGAAAAAGGAGAATTAACCGATGTTTTCTTTCTTTAAACGAAAAGGGAAAAATGACGATACACTAAAAAATGATGGACGTGAAGCTTCTGTTTCTGCCGCCGATGTCACTGGCGGAGAAACAGAAGCCGGCACTGAGGAAGTAACAACAGACTTGTCGCTTCATCCGTCCCAGACGGTTTCTCAAGAGCAAATGTATGTACTCCGGTTTTTAAATAACGAACTGCCGCCGCTTAAACGAAATCAGCTTTCTCTTTCCGGCATTGAGTGGAGCGAACAGCCGAATGGTATTGCGGTTTCTGCTTTTGTCCGCAATACCGTTGAGCGGGAGATTACACTCGGCGAGGTCCCTCTTCTTTTGCTGAATGAAAAAAATGAACTCAAAGCGCGGGATACGTTTAATTTAAAAGATCTCGGCTCACTGCCGGCTGACTCAAGCCGTCCGTGGACGTTTCTTTTTCCTGCCGCGTCTCTTGATCCACGGGTCGAGCTGGGCAAAGAAAACTGGTCGGTTGCGTTTGATTTAACATCGCGCAAGCATAAGCTTGATCTTGATGAAAAATGGGACAAGACCCTGCCTGAAGAGCAAAAAGAAAACTTGAAGCGTATTGTGGAGAAGCTCGGAAATCCCGCTAAAAACGAACTTAATTTTACGGGATTAAGCGCCGCCACGCTTGATAATGGAGATTTAACGATTTCCCTGCTGATTCGAAATGGATATGAACGGAATGTAAATATCGAAAAACTGCCTTTGCAGCTTTTTGATGCAGCCGGCGACCTTGTTGCCCATGGCCAATTCAACGTCGGTGATTTTGAAGTAAAAGCGAATACAACAAAGCCATGGTCATTTGTTTTTCCAGCCTCGCTCATTCAAAAAGAAAATGCCGATTTCTCCAAATGGAGTGTTCGGGTAAGCAAATAAAAAAGTGCGCTTGTCGTCAGCTGGACTGATGATAAGCGCACTTTTTTAGTGGAGTACAATAAAATAAGCACCTGCCATATCGGACAGATGCTCACAGCTTGTACCAACCACGTTCTAGCAAAACGAGTTATTTACATACAAAACGGAAACTATAAGTCCATTCTATCATATCTTTTTGCACTTACAACTGTTATTTTCGTTATTGAAGCAGCCTCACGGCTTATTGTCGAAATTTGAGAGCTGTAGTATGATTAGTGCTGTCGTTATTCGTTTCTCGTTGGAGGAGATTACGTTGATTTTCAACTCATTTGAATTTATTTTCCTGTTTTTGCCTCTTGTGTTTCTCTTGTACTTTCTCTTAAGCCGATGGCATTTTACAGCAGCGAAGGTTTGGCTTCTGCTTAGCTCGCTGTTTTTTTACGGATACTGGAATCCGGTTTATCTGCCGCTTATCTTAATCTCTCTTGTGATTAATTTTGTGATTGGCAGCTACCTGGGGAAAGACAGCCCAGAAGGCCGCCGAAGAATCATTTTAACGATCGGCATTATCTTTAACGTAGTGCTGCTCGGATACTTTAAATATTACGATTTCTTTGTCGAAAATATCAATTATGTATTTCAGACAGATATAGAGCTGAAAAATTTATTGCTGCCACTGGCAATCAGCTTTTACACCTTTCAGCAGATTGCATACTTAGTTGACTCTTACCGAAAAGAAACAAGCGAGTATAATTTCTTAAACTATGGCTTGTTTGTTACGTTTTTTCCACAGCTTATTGCAGGACCTATCGTTCATCATAGTGAAGTAATGGATCAGTTCGAAAAAGCGGAAAATCGTCGAATTCAGTCGAGAAATATAGCAGTCGGCCTGTTTATATTTAGTATCGGCTTGTTTAAAAAAGTGGCGATTGCTGACACGTTTGCTGTATGGGCCAATCAAGGCTACGCCATGGCGGACAGCTTGACTTTTGTGGACAGCTGGATGACAACACTTGCGTACACGTTTCAGCTTTACTTTGACTTTAGTGGATATTCAGATATGGCGATTGGTATAGGCCTGCTTTTTAATATTCACTTGCCGCGTAACTTTTTCTCTCCGTATAAGGCGAAGAGCATCCAGGATTTTTGGCGGTGCTGGCACATTACCCTATCCAGGTTTTTAACGCAGTATATTTATATTCCGCTTGGCGGTAACCGGCATGGAAAGTTCAGAACCTATCTAAATATTTTTATCATCTTTTTAATCAGCGGCTTTTGGCACGGAGCTGGCTGGACATTCGTTGTGTGGGGAATCCTGCATGGTGCCGCCAGTATGATTAACCGGGCATGGACATTGTCTGGCCGAAAGATGCCTGGCTTACTCGCCTGGTTTTTAACATTCACCTTTGTACATTTTGCCTGGGTATTTTTCCGGGCGCCAGATATGGAGACTGCCTGGAATGTCCTTGGCAGCATGATTGGACTGAACGGTGTGCTTCTTCCAAAAGATTTTGTTCATGCCCTTCATTTGCCGCTTGGCAGCCAGACATTATTTAATTTTGAACTGGGAGCACCATTTATCGAAGTGCTTATGTGGACTGCGGCTGTCATGATGCTTGTTCTTTTAGGGAAAAACTCCATTCAGCTGAGGGATGAATTTAAACCGAAACTATGGATAGCAGCCGCTGCAGCAGTGATGTTCATTTACTGTACAGTGCAGCTTCAAAAAGTATCTGAGTTTCTTTATTTTAACTTTTAAGGTGTGATAAACGTGAATCAGTCAAGGCGATTTACAGCTGTTTTTTTCTCGATTGTGTTTCTAACACTCGTTCCGCTTGCTGCGTTTAACTACCTAATGGATCCGCTTTGGACATTCAGCCCGAAGCATGCCTGGAACGACCGCCAGGATGTGATCAATGAACGGCAGCAAAAAACAAATCGGATTTACTTTCGGCCGTTTTTATATGATACGATCCTGCTCGGGTCCAGCCGGTCTACCTATATCGACCAGCACGAGTTCAAAAGCATGAAGGTATACAATTATTCCGTCAGCAATATGTCGATTCGCGAGTACGATACCTTCCTGGCTTTCGCGGAAAAACATAGTGAACAGCCAATCCAGCGCGTGATTTTGGGGGTCGATTTCTTTAAATCGTCGGTACAGGAAAGCAGCGAGCCACATGCGTTGACCAACTATGAGAAACAGTTTGAAGATCCGCTGTACCGGTTTAAAAACTTACTGTCACTTGATACGCTGAGGTATTCGCTGAAAGATGCCCGTATGTCTATTACAAATGAAGTGTCGCTTGAGCGTGTATATAATCGGGAAAATGTAGCGGATGCTAAAGAAATTTCTCAAAAAGAGCGTGAAGAAAACACAGCCAAAAAAGTTGATCGCTTTAAACAAGAATTCTATGGAAGTCACTATGTGTATAACCCGAGGTACAAGGAATATTTAACGATATTCAACAAACGCCACCCGAATGTAGAAAAAATTGTTTATACGACACCGATTTCAATGGAGCTGTTTGACGCACTTGTTGAAACGGGCCACCTTAAAGACTATGAACAATGGCTGCGTGACCTGGTAGATGTGTATGGCGGGGTTTATAACTTTATGTACCCGAATGAAGTGACCAACGATTTAAACAACTATTTTGACGGCCACCACTTTTATCCGGAAACCGGCACAAAAATTGCCAAGCGGATCGACGCCGGTCCCCAGGCTGAAAGCTCATTTGGTGTTTATGTAACAAAAGAAAATATCGACCAGCATCTGCAGGATGTGCGAAACGCTCTTCCAAAACGGAACTAAAAAACGATCCTATAGGAGGATCGTTCGAGACTGTCGACAATGTCGTCAGTCTTTTTTTGTGAAGACTTTCATTGCCGAAAGCGGGCTGGAGACTTTCTGGGAAACATCGCTTCTTAAGAAGAGTCGATAGGGAAGCCGGCCGGACTTCGCTTTCCGCGGGCAGTGCGGGAGCCTCCTCAGCGCACGCGCCTGCGGGGTCTCCCGACTCACTGTACATCCCGCAGGAGTCTTCGTCCGGCCGGCTTCCCCATGTGTTTAGAAAAATCAACAAAGAGGGCATCTCCACAAGCGCTTTTACCTTTGATGATAGAGAAAATGTATCTATTAAGCTGTACAGTCTGTTTAACCGCACAGGCGGCGGATGTGCGGCGAAGACTCCTATGGGACAAGCGGGGCCGGCTGAGACCGGCTGGGCAAGCTGTGCCGCAGACGGGCTCAGCGCCTGCCTCATGGAAAGCGAAGCCGCGCGTCCGCCGCCTTATCGACTCTCGTCTGAACTGCCTGCACTCCTTGCAAATAAAAGAATGAAAAGGATATTCAAGGAAATTATTCTACTAAAAAACGGCCTCAGATAGAGACCGTTTTTTTAATAGAATCGTTTAAAAGCAGTGAATCTTGGTTGAAAGTAAGAATTGCTTAAACTTGAAATGGTAATACCTGACGAAGAGCTGGCGTGGATAAACTGCCCGCCTCCAATATAAATCCCCATATGGGAAATGCCTTTTTTATACGTGTTGCTGAAAAACACAAGATCCCCTACTGCCGGACTGGAAACTTCATAGGACCTGCTGTAATAGCCCTCTGTATTCGTTCGGGCAATACTTTTGCCCGCTGCTTTGTACACATAATAAATAAAACCGCTGCAATCAAAGCCGGAAGTGGACGCACCGCCCCATACGTAAGGAATGCCCATCAAGGACTTTGCCGTACTGATCAGCGTGTTGACACTGTAGCCGCCGGAAGAAGCGGGATTGCTTACCTGTGTCGGCGTCTTGCCAGTACCCGTACTGCCGGCTACCTTTAATTTCTGTCCAACGAAAATAACGTCTGATTTCAAGCCGTTCATTTGTTTCAGTGCCGCCACAGTCATTCCATACCTTGAAGCAATCGCGCCTAATGAATCTCCGCTTTGCACAACGTATAAACCATTAGACACGGGAGACGATGGTTGATTAGGTGAAGACGGACTTTGAGTAACAGTGGCACTGCCGCTTACTTTCAGCTTTTGTCCAACGTAAATCACATCGGTTGTTAAACCATTTAATTGCTTCAGTGATGAGACCGTTGTTTTGAAGCGGGAAGCAATGAGTCCGAGAGAATCTCCGCTTTGTACGGTGTATGTGCTGGTTGAAGTTGATGGCTTCGACGTGCCCGTATTAGCGGCCGGCTTTGAAGAAGAGGCACTTCCGCTCACCTTCAGCTTCTGACCTACGTAAATCACATCCGTTGAAAGAGCATTTAATTGCTTCAACGCTGAAACGCTTGTTTTATAGCGGGAAGCAATCAGGCCAAGAGAATCCCCGCTCTGTACAGTATATGTACTCGTTGAAGTTGAGGTCGATGGCTTGGACGTACTGGCCGGCTTTGAAGAAGCACTTCCGCTCACCTTCAGCTTCTGCCCTATATAAATCACATCGCTTGAAAGACCGTTTAATTGTTTTAGTGCTGAAACGCTTGTTTTATAGCGGGAAGCAATCAGACCAAGCGAGTCCCCGCTTTGAACAGTGTAGGAAGAAGCGGCAGCTGTATACACAACTGCTGCCGGCTCCGCTGTTTCTGCTTTGACCTCATTCGGCTCTTCCTGAACATTTTCTTCTGTTTGGGAAACGATAAGCTGGTCATTAATGGACAACGCATCTGACGTAAGATTGTTTAGTTCCATTAACTGAACGACTGATAGTTTGTACTGGTTGGCGATGCTGAACAGCGTGTCACCCTTTTTTACTGTGTACAGTTCTGAAGCATGTGCAGCCGACGCGGCACCGGTTGCGATAAATGCTGCAGCTGTTAAAGAAATAACCGTTTTATTCATTGGATCGCTCCTCTACTCTCCGTATCTACTCTCTAGTTCTATCGTCTAGTTTTTCTTGCTTTTTATCGCTTCTAGTAAACTTTTATTCTTTCAGTCTAATGATCTAGATAAAAACCTATATTTTCTTATTTACGATACGTTTTCCATTTTACATAAAAAGCACGGGCTTTGTCGACCGCTTCTTTGCTTCCACCCGCTTCCGCCGCGTCTTCCACAAGCAGCGCAAGGACAAAAGACGGGTTGTTTGCATCATAGGAAACAAATAAGCCGTTTTCTTTTCCAGTCGTTCCTTGTTTCTCTTTGATTTCAGCTGTGCCAGTTTTTCCGGAGATGGCCATGCCTTCAATATTCGCAGCACGGGCGGTTCCACGTTCTACTACGCCGCGCAGTCCTTTTCGAATGATGGACGCTTGTTCTTCTGTCACAAGTTCTTTCTGCCAGACAGACGGCTCATCATCAAGAAGCAGGAGCGGCTTCATGATCGTTCCTTTGTTTAAAAAGGCTCCATAGGCATTAGCCAGATGCGTCATTGATGTAAGTACTTCTCCCTGGCCATACCCGGTATCAGCCAGTAAAATATCTGAATCAAATGTACCGGTATTTGAGATCTGCGACTCACGCACCGGATAAGCAAACGGATACTCTACGCCAAATCCAAAAGATTGGAGTCCCGCTTTCATTCCATCTGCTCCCGTATCAAGCGCCGCCATCGCAAAATAAATATTATCAGATGCCACGATAGCGGATTCCAAATTTACAGGACCCGCCGACTCACTGACACGGGTTACCCGGTAATTGCCCCACGATGCATCTTTTTGCCATTGAAGCCCTTCAATCGTTTTACCGGCCGCTGGATCCAGTTTCCCCGCTTTCATCGCAACAGACGCTGTAATCGGCTTCATGGTGGAGCCTGGTGAGTAAGCTGCCGCAAAGCGATTTAGGAGTGGCTGCTTTGGATTATCTTGAAGCTCGGTATACCGGTTTGCGGGTATGCCCCGGGCAAATTCGTTTGGATCAAAAGAAGGAGAGGAAACAAGCGCCAGCACATCTCCTGAAGCCGGTTCTACAGCTGAAGCGGTTCCGGCTGCTCCTTCCATTTGTTCAAACAGTGTTTTTTGCATTTCTGCGTTGATGGTTACCTTTACATCCTGGCCGTTTTTCGGCTCCTTCTTCGCGATGACTACCGGCTCTTCTTTCTCTTTTTCAATAAAAATCTGCACGCCGTCCGTTTCTTTCAACCGCTCTTCAAACAGCTGCTCCAGGCCGCGTTTCCCAATTTGATCACCTTGTGTGTACCCTTTGTTTTCTTTTAGCTCTTCTGCGCTGATCTCACCCGTATAACCGGTTAAATGTCCGGCAGCAGCGCCGTATGGATAAATACGGACTTCTTTGGAAGCTGTGGCCGCTCCTTTTATAACTGACACTTTTTCGATCAAATCCTTATTGGATGAAGCGGCGGTTTGAAGCGGAACAAAGTACCCGTCCTGCACCCAGCTTTGGCCGAGCTGCTTGTTTATGTCTTCTGTTGTTAAGCCAAGCAGTTTGGCCAGCTGCGCTTTCCCTGCTTCATCAATGGCGCCGGCGTTTACACCAATCGACACCGCTGTTCCGTTGACGGCAAGCGAGCTGCCGTTCCGGTCAAAAATACGCCCCCGCTGGGCTTCAAGCGTTTGAATGCGTACTTTGTCCCCCTCGTCGTAATCAGGCAGCAAAAAAGAAGGATCCCAATCAATCAGCCATTCTTCACCCTCATCTGTTTCTTCCAGCTTCATTACCGCTTCTTTTTCAAATGAGATCGGTCCGGCAATGGTCTCCATTTGGATTTGAAGCGGCAGCCGTACCGTCTGATCATTGTCCATCTTCACGTCTTCTTCTGTTGGCAGCTCTACTTGAAGCTTGTCCATTTCAATATCTGACATAATATTTTTATATCGTTCTGTAAACTCTTTTTTCGTCATAGACGATTTGGTTTCCTGCGTAAAGTGTTTATACATCCCGCCATAATCGTTGTCCTGCCATTCGCTCACATACGCTTCCAGCTCACTTTCCGGTGCTTCCGGTCCGCCGCAGCCGCTAATGAGCGCAGCTGAACCCGCTGCCAAAAACATTGCAAAACGCTTCATTATTCCGCTCCCCCCTGTTTTTCTACTAGTATAGCAGAAAAAAACGGCTCTTTTGAAAAGAGCCGTAAAAGAGCCGTTCTTTAAAGAATCGGAATATCAATCAGGAGACAGCGTTCAGGCTGTGCCTCTGTATGATGGAGGAGGGCACGGGCTGATAAGAATTGAACAGCTTCCCCCCGGCGAATATAAAAACGCCTGGCGATTGACATCATCACCGATTTTGATAAAAAGGATGCTGTCACAGCTGTAATATATAAATAGCCTTCTGATAAGTTATAATCAATGATGACCTCCTGCCACACTCCCTTGTGGGCCACAATCATTTTAATGGCCCCTTTTTCGCCAAGATGCCACTCTTTTTCAGCCGGCTGGGCGAACGGGGTAAATTCGGCATCGAGTATGAGTCCTTCCTGATAAACCGTCATAAAGCGAATCATGCAGTCGTCTTTCCGTCCATTGACAAAAATAAGCGAGCTTTCCACTGCTTCATTTGGTTTCTCCATCCGATTCTCCTTTTTCTCGTCTTAGTCGTCCCTTTTTCCTATTTCGACACCACTTTTCAATATCCTTCAAAAACCCTCAGAAAAACTCAAGTGTTAAAAAGAAACAGGATATAAGAAAGATTCTTTTCTTTTCGCGCAAAAAAAATCATATTTTCGCTATAATGGATAAATACTGACAAAATAAAGGAAGATTCGATGATTTTTACTTCACAGTTTTGGCTGTCTTTAATGTTTTTTGCTTTTTACTTTTCATGGGGGATTTTTATGCCCTACTGGAACGCGTGGCTTGTTTCGGAAAAGCAGCTGCCTGTTGAAACCGCCTCTACGCTTATTGCGATTGGACTGTTTATCCGTGCAGCTTCTACCTTTTTTCTTTATCCGGCGTTGAGCGCTAAGTTTCCAGCCGGCACGCTTCTCAAATGGTTTTCTATACTTGCGGCCCTTCTTTCCCTTCTTTTTATCCCGGCCTCCAGCTACATGACGCTGCTGATGGTGATGATTGTATTCAGCTTGATTTACCCGATTATTATGCCAATGGCCGACAGTGCGGGTGCCCTGTTAATGAAAACAGAACACATTCATTATGGAAAAAGCCGTTCCTGGGGTTCAATCGGCTACACCGTATCTGTTTTTTTAATCGGCATCGCTACTGCTATGTTTACCAATACAGCGATTTTGTATATGTTAATCGGAAGCCTTATTTTCACAGCGGCTGTGGCTTCTTTCCGCACACCATCTGTTCTCCAGCAAAGCGGAGACCTGCGGCATGTGCCCCTTCGCCAGCTGTTTCGATCACGCCGTTTTGTGACTGCGCTCCTCATCTGCGTACTCATTCAAGGCGCTCATGCCGCTTATTATAATTATGGGGTGCTGTATTTAGAATATCTTGGGGTAAACAATATTTGGACGGGGGTTATTTTAAACATTGCGGTTGCGGCCGAAATTCTTTTTTTCATGGTAGCCGATCGGTTCCTTGGCCGCGTCTCTGTCCGTTCCATGTTTATGTGGGCAGCACTGGCAGCGGTTTTGCGATGGGCTCTCATGTTTATCTTTCCTTCGGTCCCTGTTTATATTTTTGCCCAAGTCTTTCACGCTTTTACATTCGGGCTGGCACATTATGCGTTTATCCGGCTGCTGAATGAAGAATTCGACTCTTCGGAAATTCCAGCCGCCCAGGGCGTTTATTCTTCACTTGGAATGGGGCTGAGTACGGCTGTTTTAACATTTGGGGCAGGCTTCTTATACGACATAGAGCCCCGCCTTGCTTTTTTAAGCATGGCAGTCGTGGCACTTCCTGCTGTTTTTATCAGCTTTTTGATGAGAAAAGGAAAAAGATAAGAATTTTCAGTTATTTGCCAAGCCAAAAGGTTTATTTTCGCTTATACTAATAGAAAGAATGACTGGGGGAGGGCTTGCGATGGCTCAAACGGAATTAACATTTGAAAATAGACTTCTTGAGATTTTCGAACATTTGCATGCGCATCCAGAAATCAGCTGGAAAGAAACAGAAACAACCGCATATATATCACAGCTTCTAACAAAAGAAGGCGTTCGTTCTTATACATTTGACGATTGTACGGGATTAATTGCGGAAATTGGCAGCGGTTCGCCGGTTGTGGCGGTTCGTGCCGATATTGATGCTCTTTGGCAGCAGGTAGATGGAGAGTTTCGCGCTAATCATTCATGCGGGCATGATGCCCATATGTCGATCGTGATTGGCACGATTTTAACATTAAAGGATCAGGTAACAGAAGGCGGCGGCACCGTTCGATTTATTTTTCAGCCTGCTGAAGAAACAGGCACAGGGGCACTGAAAATGGTTAAAAAAGGCGTGGTCGATGACGTTGATTACTTGTTCGGTATTCATCTCCGCCCTATTGAAGAGGTGCCTTTCGGAAAAATTACACCGTCTGTTCACCACGGAGCTGTTGCTTTTTTACATGGAAAAGTGATTGGTGATGACGCACACGGCGCACGGCCGCACCAGGGAGTGAATGCCATTGAAGTGATGTCTTCTTTGAGCCGTCAGCTTAACACCATCAATTTCTCGCCTTTTGAGCCGTATTCTGCTAAGATGACGCACATTGAAGCCGGCGGACAAAGCTTAAATATCATTCCCGGTTCGGGTAAGTTCGGGCTCGATGTCCGTGCACAGCGTAATAAAGTACTGCTTGATCTTCAAAAAGCCGTCGAGCATAAAATTGAACAAATCAGTATGCTGTATGAAGTGCAGATTGACTATGAATGGATGGATTTTACTCCGGCCGCTGAAGTCTCTGAAGAAGCAGAAGCATTTTTACGGAAAGGAATCATTGAAGTGTGCGGTGAACAAGCACTGGCCGATCCACTCATCACATCCGGCAGCGATGACTTTCACTTTTATACCATTAAACGCCCCCATATAAAAGCGTGTATGATGGGGCTTGGCGCAGGACTTACACCCGGTCTTCACCATCCGCATATGACATTTGACAGGCGCATTATCAAAATTGGCGCTGAAGCGCTGGCTGCAAGCGTCAGACATGCATTAAAGGGCGAATCATAAGCAAAATCCGCAGTAGACCAAAGTCACTGCGGATTTTTTGCGTGGGCTGTCCGGGAAACCGGCAGCAGCCGTTTTTTATACAAAATACCAATCATATTAAGCAGCGGTTTCGGCCACCGCTTTGGAAAAAAGGGCTTCATATAAAAAGCGGAATGAGCCGTTTTAATATCTTCCCAGTTCATACAATCTTTCGTCTGGCGGAAACGGGCTACGTCAATAATCATCGTACTGCCTTCTGCTGTAATCATAATATTTCTTAAATGAACATCTGACGGATTTAATCCGCGCTTTCGTGCAGTTTGAAGCGCCTGGTCCGCTTCACGGATGTGGCGGACAGAAATTTCCACCCCTTCTTCGAGGCACTGAAAAAAGGTTTTTCCCTCTACCCAGTCGATCACAATATAGGTGCCGCCGGCTTCATGCAAATGAGGGAAATGGGGAACACCCGAAAGAAGACGGTAAATATCCGCTTCTTCTTTTGCAATGTGCACTTTATCTGGATAAAACACTTTAAGTGCCCGATCCGTTCCTCCAATGCGAAATACGACCGCACTTCTGCCTTCTCCTGCAAACGTTAATTCTCCGTGACTGGTGATGACCGGACGCCAATGACCGCCATGCCGATTAAACCGGACACTTTCTGCCAAATGCTTATACCGTTTCATGCTCACTCCTCATTTCTTCTTTCTTCTATTATATACGGGCAGACCCCCAAAAACGATTCATTTGCATAAAAGAAAAGCGAAAGGCGCCCGTTTATCGGCGACCAGCATAAGACTAGTCCTTGCGGAGGCGCTTCTTGCCTCCACGAGGGCTTGGCTTATGACCTCGAGCCGTTGGCGCCTGGAGCTAGACATCATACACAATCATTGATCAAAGGCTAAAAGCGCAGCGTCCTGCTGCAACACTTCAAATTGAATGAATGAAAAAACCGGCCTATATTGTGGCCGGTTTAAAAAAACGGGGTATATAATGATTAATCAAGAATTGTTACGTTAACTGTACGTACGCCCCAGCTGTATGCTGCATCGTTGTTTGGCACATGAAGATCGATTTTGTTTCCTTTAATTGCGCCGCCTGTATCGCCAGCAACGGCTTCACCGTAGCCTTCAACGTATACGCGTGAACCAAGCGGAATCACGTTCGGGTCAACGGCGATAACTTTTTTGTTTGGATTGTTGTTAAGGTCGATACCTGTTGCTGTTACACCAGAGCATCCAGCACATTGTGCTGTGTATGCTGTTGCCGTCACAGTGATTGTTTTGCCTTGTGGTGCTGATGCTTGAGCCGGCTCAGCAGCTGCTTGCGTTGAAGCCTGCTGTACAGGTGCTGCTTGAGCAGGTGCAGCAGAACCGTTTGTTGACAACTGCTCACCCGGGTAGATCATATCTGATGAAAGACCGTTAATAGCCTTTAACGAGCTTACTGAAATACCGTGTGCTGTAGCAATTTTAAATAGTGTGTCGCCTGCTTTAACAGTGTATGTACCGTTTGAAGAAGCTTGAGCTGTTCCACCTGCTGAACCAGATGTTTGAATAGTCGATCCAGCGTAAATCATATTAGAAGAAAGGCCATTTGCTGCTTTTAATTGTTCAACAGTTGTACCTGTTTTTTGAGAAATGCTCCATAGTGTATCGCCTTGTTGTACTGTATATGAGCTAGCTGATGCTGCGGTGCTGAATGCGCCTCCGCCGATTACTGTTGTTGCTGCTAGTGCCATGATGTGCTTTTTCATAATAAAAAAACCTCCTGGAATGTTCCTGCCGGTGTGACGAAGCACACGTACGCAAGAGTTTTTAAAGCTGTATTTCTCCGTGACTGTAGGGACAGCGGCTAATTTATATAAAAGCGCGATAAACGCTCGATTGAGGATTCAGTTCCTCTTGACCAGCCGGCTCTCTCCGGCCTAACGAGATTCATTGTAACACGCCAAACCATGTAATGTTTTTAAAAGGACGTTACGCTTCGATGTACAAATGTGACGTGAATGTTACAAGGAGAACATTATCTTGAATTCGTAATAACCCTGACATAAAGACTCCATTAAAAAACAAAAAAGGAAGCTGATTTCCATCAGCTTCCTTTTGGATTATTTTAAGATCTTAACTTTTACTGTACGTACACCCCAGTTTTTTGCTTTCTGGTTTGTAGCCATATGAACATCAATTTTATTCCCTTTAATCGCGCCGCCTGTATCGCCGGCAACAGCTTCTCCATAGCCTTCAACATATACTTTCGTACCTAGTGGAATCACTTTCGGATCCACGGCGATTACTTTTGCGTTTGGATTTTTCTTTAAGTTAATGCCTGTTGCGGTGATGCCGGAGCACCCACTGCAAGAAGCTGTATAAGCAGTTGATTTAACGGTAATTTCTTTTTTAACATTGCTTGTTTTTGATGCTGGCGCCGGTGCCGATGAAGAACTTGCGGCTGCCGTGCTGCCGATTGAAAGCTTTTGTCCCACTTTAATGGTATTAGAGGAAAGGTTGTTCCACTTCTTCACTTGATCCACTGACGTACTGTAACGTTTTGAAATACTGTAAAGCGTGTCCCCTTTTTGAACTGTGTGAGTTGCGGCGGCTGCTTGTGCCGCAGAAGCTGAGAAAATCATCATTGCAGCAAGAAAAGACATGGCCATTTTTTTCACGTATCATTACCCCCTAGTTTTGTAACACGAGATTGATTGTAACACGGTTCTGTTTCAACACTATTACACTAGGATGTTCGTTATATTACATTCACATTTCAATCGTTTAATAATTCTGACAAATAACAAATAGACCAATAATGTTAGAATATTATTGGTTCATATATCAATAGTTGTATATAATGAGAATTGACTTTATTTATTCTAATTGATGGGAGATTTGAAAATGGCTTATCGGCTTCAGCTTTTAAAAGGGCTGTTTCGCACTTCCCATGAACTCGCACAGCTGTCACAGGCCGAAAAAACTCGCGGTTTATGGACAAAATTTTCACTATTACTACTGATCAGTGTGCTTCTGTCTTTGCTTGCCGGCGCATTAGGCATACAAAGCGAAGGCATATCTGCTTATATGGCCGAATCCGATATGTATACATATGAATGGCTGAAACTGCTATTTACCGGAGGTGCTGGCCTTGCCGGACTGCTGCTTCCTCTTTTCTATATCTTTGTTCCGGCTCTTCTTTTTTGGACATTCTTAGAATTAGAGTTTAAAAAGCTTGTCGCCTTGCAGTGTATTACTTTCTCAATCTATTTAATTGAGTTTGCCCTGCTTATGGTCTGGAATGTGTTTTTCTCTATTCCGCGTGACTCTTCACCTTTCTCACTGGGGGTTGTCGCACAATATGCCACAGACAATGCAATGGCCATTCGCTTTTTCAGCTTTATTACAATTTTTCAAGTTTGGATTTTAGCGATTCAATACCGTTTTCTGCGGGCGTCAGAAGCTAGAAAACCTCTTTTCGTTTTCTTGATGGTCTTCCTGACAGGCCTGGCATTTTGGATTTTAGCGACATTGTTTACATCGATCCAAGTGGAAAACTTGTTTTAATGAAAAGAGGTGAAGACAGTGAAAAAAATAAAGAAGCAAGTATGGCTTGCAGCCAGCGCGGTTGTAATTGCCGGTAACTTATATTTAATTTTCAAGGAAGACAGCAAAGCCGTCCGAAGCGAATGGCTGACCGACTGGGACCGATCTGAGACAGGAGATGTGGTGAAGTCGTTTTCTGCAGAAGGCGTTGTCGTTCCTTCTGACGAGTACCCGATTTATTTTGATCAAAGCAAAGGGTCGCTTGAAGAGGTTTTTGTTAAAGAAGGCGAAGCCATTCAGCCCGGCACTCCATTATTTCAATATTCACCGGACGTTATAGAGGATGAAATCGCCCGCTTAACAGCCGAAAAAGATCAGACTCAGCAGCAAATCTCGTTGATTGACAATCAACTAAGCCAGCTGCGTCTGCTCCTGTCCGAAGCGGAGAACGAGGAAAACGAAACGGCCAATACGGACGGTTCTTCAGACAGTGATAGTGACGGCGACACGACGATCGTTCAAAGCGGTGATGCGAGCACGGGAGTAGAAGAAAGCATCCTGCAGCAGGAAACCGAAAAGCAGAAGCTGCAGGAAGAAGTGAAAAAATACGATACGCTTATTGCCGCTCAGGAAGCGAAAAAAGATAATTTAACTGTAAAAAGCACGAACGAAGGCTATGTAAAAAAAATTGATACAAGCTTAAACAACCCGGTGATGATCATTAATTCATCGGTACCGGCTGTAAAAGGCGTGTTTGATGAAAAACAGATGGCAAAGTCCGCACCAGATCAGCGGGTTGAAGTCACTGTAGATACGACTCTCGAGCAGTTCAGTGGATCGCTTAGCTCTGTCAGCACGTATCCCGAAGAAGAGCCGTCTGTAAAACGAGCAAGCTTATATCCATACTCTGCTCAGCTGAGCGGCGCTGCATCAAGTGATTTGTATCCCGGTTTAAAAGCGAGTGTGAAAGTCATAACGGATGAACAGCCGGATGTGGTTACGATTCCGAACACGGCTATTTTAAGAAAAAATCAAAAATCATATGCCATTGTTCTGAATCAAGAAGGTCTTCTTGAACGCCGGCGTATTGAAACCGGCCTTCACGTGGATGGTGTGTATCAAGTAACCAAAGGCGTAGAAGACGGTGAAGCGATCGTGATTGATCCGTACCGCCTCGTGATGAAACACGGCCCTTTTATTACGCCGATTGACACCGATCATATAAAAAAGAAACCGTGGAACGAGCTGTCTCGTACCGAAAAAATAAAATACGCGCTTATGGGCTTTTTATCTTAAAAAAGACGCTTTTAAAAGCGTCTTTTTTATTTGCAAATCAGCATTCTTTCATTCTCCAAACCTGTTAAAATAGAGGTAAATAATATATAAATTGGAGGTTATAATGAAAAAGTGGCTGTCTTTTTCTCTCATCGTTCTTCTCCTGAGCGCCCTGTTGCCATCCACTGCTGCACAGGCTGCCTCATATTTACTGACAAAAGTGGATACAACAATTTACACCCCACCTTCCTCTGCTGAACAGCAGGCTGTGCTGACACCGATTCCCGCCCGCACAAATGTAAAAGTAATAGAGGAGCAGGAAACGAGAGTCCGTGTTTCCTGGCAGGGGATCAATGGCTTTATTGCAAAAGAAGATTTAATAATAGAAGAGAATGGACAAGCAGAGGCATCCAGCTCTTACATTCGCCTCGAACACGATGCAGAATTATTTCAAAAGAAAAATGGAGCTTACGTGAAAACGGGGCGCCTTTTAACAGGAGAAATATTTAAAAAAACGGGCACGGAAAATGGGTACGTTTCATTCGTATTGGGTAATACAACCGCTTATGTTTCCGAAACAGCTGTTACATACTTGCCGGAAGCATCTCTCGCTGGCGGCGTACAACCCGGCTATGTGTTTCAAAAGCGGGCGATTACCCGGAAAACAGTCGACCTGCTTTATTCGAAAAACGGCCGGTTAACATCACTTGGCCGCCTGCAGGCAGGCACCCTGCTTCAAACACGCGCCGCTTACCGTGATTATTACATTGTCGACATTGGCGGCCGGACAGCTTATATTCTTAAAGCAGATATGACCTTGTATACCGGTAACTATGTAAACCCGTTTAAAACGATGACGTATGAGCAAATGGTGCAAGACTTAAAAGAGCTTGCGCTTTGGCATTCGGATATCGCTTCCTTAGAGGTGATCGGCAAATCGGTGGACGGCCGTAGTTTATATGCTCTCCGGCTGGGCACTGGCAAAGAAGAAGTGCTCCTTAACGGCTCGCATCATGCGCGTGAGCATATTACAACAAACGTAGTAATGGAAATGGCCGATCAATACGCCCATCTGTTTCACACGAATGGCTCTATGCATGGCTATCCAGCCCGGTCCATTTTAAAGAAAACTTCTATTTATATGGTGCCGATGGTGAACCCGGACGGCGTTTCTCTCGTACAGCTCGGAGCGGGCAGTGCGAAAAACAAAGACGCCATTTTGAAGTTAAACGGCGGCAGTACGAATTTTTCTGCCTGGAAAGCGAATATACGCGGTGTTGATTTAAACCGTCAATACCCGGCAGACTGGCGTAACATCTGCTGTAACCCTGGCAAGCCTTCTTCCCAAAACTATAAAGGGCCAAGCCCACTCAGTGAACCCGAATCAAAAGCGATGTATGACTTCACGCTCAAGCATTCTTTTAAAGCGAGCGCAGCTTATCACAGCTCCGGCCAAATTATTTACTGGCATTATTACCAGTCAGGTGCCCGCAAATCACGTGACCTGGCTGTAGCAAAGCGGGTAAGCCAAAAAACGGGCTATAGCTTAGTCGCCCCACAGTCTAACCCAAGCGGCGGCGGCTACACGGACTGGTTTATTCAAAACGAGCAAAAGCCGGGTTTGACAATTGAAGTGTCGCCATACGTTGGCAGCCGCCCTGTTCCTATTGTTTATTTCTCAAGCATCTGGCAGCAAAACAACTCGGTTGGCCTGATGCTGGCAAATGAAACAATCCAGTAACATGAAACGAATTCAGATTCATAAAAAAGCAGAGGGCTCAGCCCTCTGCTTTTTATTTTTTCACAATTAATTGATACGGTGCCGTTGAAGCAGTGCCGCTCGCTTCACTCAGTTCAATAAAATATTTTCCTTTTGGCAAATTCAGTGATGCCAGTTCTTCATCATTTTTACCGTACTGGTCAAAGGACGCAACAAGCGCTCCTTTGGCATTGTATACGGCCATCACGCCATCCAGGTTTTGACCGGCTGAGAACGCAAGGGAAACCGTGCCCTGCTTCGTAAGATTTAAAACGAAGTGATCTACATCTCCAAACGATACACCGCTATTAAAGTAGCCGCGTGCTCCGTATTTCCCGCCTGTCGTTTTAAGCGGCAGCGGCTTGGTTGGAACATGATTGACCACTTTCGCGTCGCCGTCCGCAAATTCATTGTACGTTGCTCCTACCTTTACTGCATACGGCTGAAGGTTCGGTCCAGCTGATAGAAACGGAGCTGCTTCAATAAAGTAGCCGGTATCTTCCTTCGCTGCAAAGGATGTGTGTACGTCCGTTTCTGTAATCATCATCGAAAATAGATCCGGGCCAAACGGTGTAACCCGGCTCAATTCGTCTTCATCAAGCACTTTGTCTCCATTTACATCTTCATACACCGCACCGCTAAAAATATGTCCGGGGCGCAACTGAAGTGGGATGCTTGCTTTTTGTGCAGCAGTCAGAGCGCTCGCTGTAATATCAAGCGTATAAACACGCGGTTTTCCTTCATTCATAAAATAATAGTAATCAACATCTCCCGATTGAACAAAGTAGTTTTGAACCGCTTTGCCGGCTTTTAAGTTCTGCCCTTCTTCAGGAAGATTATAATCGGTATCTTTTTCTGGCGGTACATCTGCAATCCTCTTTGATGTGAGTGTATACGGATCGGCGGATGCGTTTTCCGCATTGCTCGAAACCATCATAACGTACGTTTTGTTTTTCGTAAGGGCGACATTGATATTTCCTGATCCCATCGAGCCGCCGAGAAGGGCCGCAATCAAATCCGTTTCACCGCCGCTGCCTGAAACAGGGATCAGCTCACCCGTCTCCGAATCTGCTTCTAACAGTGTCGTAGAAGCACTTCGTTCATTTTCCTGACTGGCACTAAATGAGTAAATGCCATCCACTGTCGGTGTAAAGCGGTAGTAGTCTTCGTCATATCCCGACTGGAAGAAGCCTTTCTTGCTGCTGCCGAGTGTGTACGGAATGGCTTTTTCGAGAATTTCCCCGCTTTTCATGCCTCCCTCACCGCCGTCAATTAGCTCATCTTCTTTCATTTCACCGTATTCAGCCGGCGTGACACTTCCATCCATTAAATCATCTTCGAGCGTGCTTTCTTCCGGGAGTCCGTCTTCATCTGCCGGAATAGTTCGTTCTTCTACTTTAAACGTGTAAGGCTGAGCAGATTCGCCGGCTGTTTGTTCTTCAAGCATGGACATATCCAAAGATAAAAGGTCTAAAAGGGAATCCAGGAAAATATCTTCGCTAAATGCGCCATTTGTCACTTCAATCCGGTAGTTCATTCCTGGAACAGCCTGGAATGAAACGGTTTCGCCTTTATTGACCGGCTGGCTGTTTCCGTCTGCAATGCTGTATTCTTCTCCTTCTTCCTCAACATAAACATTGATAGCTGAATTTACCCCGGGAAGAGCGGAGACGGAAAGCGAAACTAACTTTTCTTCTTCTACTGAGAAAGTAAAGAAGTCTGAATCCGGCACGCCTTCTTCACCGCTATAAAGTGTAAAATTATTTTTTGTATATGGAAGAGATGTAATCGCAATTGGGTTTTCAGATGTTGCCTGATCCCGTTCAATCGGACCCCGCTTTTCAGCTTGAAGCGTAAAAGCAGATTTGCCGGCTGCACTGTAATTGCCGTTTGTGTCCTTCACGCCAATGACAAGTGTGCCCGCTTCGCTGGCCGTGTATAAATAACCTTCCTGCCCGCTTGCTGTTGTTTGGTCGACATCACGAAGATACTGAGGATCTCCATCCTCCGGTACAAAATAGAGCTCCATTGCATAATCGTATCCCTTGCTTCCGTTCAGCACCGTCTGTACGTGCTGGCCTTCTGTCACGTTTGCTTTAAACCAGTGAATCGTCTCTGGTGATTTGAAAGCGCCGGTAAAAGACTGCTTTCCTGACTTGATTTCTTTAGCTGTTTTCAAGATCGTTTCACCGGATACGTCCGGGCGCTTCGGAAGCTTTTTCGTATCAAATTTCAGCGCATTAAGCGGGTTAATCAATCCGTTTCCATACGTTAAATCGTAGCCTTTTTCACCAAGATCTGTAGCCGTCTGCTCCAAAATATATTCAATGTCGAAAGCTGTTAAATTTGGATACTTAGACTTTAAGAGTCCCGCTGCAGCTGCGACCATCGGCGATGCCATTGAAGTACCAGTCAGCCGTTCAAATTTAGATCCTGCCTCTGCATTGTAGGATGTGCTGTAAATGTTTTCACCCGGTGCTACCACATCAACAGAGGAACCGTAGTTAGAGCTGTCAGATAACGTTTTTGCTCCATTGATATTCCCCACACTGATAACCCCCGGATAAGCAGCCGGATAAGAATATTGATCCGTTGCTTCATTGCCTGCCGCTGCAACGACGACAACCCCGGAATCAATCGCATATTGAATCGCTTCTTCTACAACAGGAGAAGGCATAAAGCCGCCAAGGCTCAGGTTGATTACATCTGCTCCCTGGTCGACAGAGTAGGTAATGCCTTCTGCAATCGTAAAGTCATTGGCTCCCATAGAACCGTTAAATACATCAACCGGCAAAATGTTTGCATTTGGAAACACGCCATATCCGCCAAGACCGTTATCCTTCGTGGAGGCGATAATGCCTGCTACGTGTGTTCCATGCAGGTCACGAACCGGATTTCGCGCCGGATTAGCCGCATTATATGGCTTTAATAAATTTGCTTTTAAATCAGGATGCTTATAGTCCACCCCGCCGTCCACTACCGCGATGGTGACTTTGTTTTTCCCCGCATACGAAAGAGTTTTTCCTATATTGAGCATGGCTAAGTGATCCATATTCGCTGCTTTTGGATCTGGTTTAGCGGCAAATGCTTTGTATTGAATGCTCGGCGTAATCGCTGTTACTTCTGAACGATTTTTATAAACACTGATCACGTCGCTCAGCTTTTTAGACGCCGGCACCCGCACCACGTCATATTTCAAGCCGGACAGACGCTTTACAAGAGACACACCTGCTTTTTTATGTACACTTTGCGGCAGTGCTTTTGAATATTTAATCACTAGTGTCCGAGAATCTGTTACCTGCTTGTCCGATTGAGCTGCTTTATATTGTGCTTCTTTGTCAGCTGACGGCACCTCTGCCAAAGCGGCTCCCGGCATAAGAAGTGAGACACTCACAGCCGCAGCCATCATTTGTTGCCATTTTTTCAAAGTAGATCCCCCATTCACATTTTCCTTCTCTTCATCATACAGGAAAAAATACCAATTGGTTTCAAATTTTTTCAAGTTTTGAAATTTATTTTTGTCCAGTACAAAAAGAGATTCTGGGTAAAAACCCAGAATCTCTTTTTCTCGTTTTAGATAATACGCGCTGTAATTACGCCAGAAATACTCAGCAGCTTTTCTGTTAAACCAGGAATCACATCCCCGTTTACTTGATTGTCAATATCAATCAATGTGTACGCGTAGTCACCTTTACTGCGGTTTACCATGTCCGCAATATTCAAGTCATAGTCAGAAAGAGCACCTGTGATCTGGCCGACCATGTTTGGCACGTTTTTATGTGCTACAGTCACACGGCGTTTGCCGGTAAACGGAATTTCTACGTTGCCGAAATTCACGGAGTTTTTAATGTTTCCTGTTTCTAAGTACTCTTTCATTTGGCGTGCTGCCATAACGGCGCAGTTTTCTTCTGATTCTGTTGTAGACGCGCCAAGGTGAGGAATCGGAACAACATTTTTCATGCCAATAACGTTTTCGTTCGGGAAGTCTGTTACGTATTTGCCGACTTTGCCGCTTTCAAGTGCTGCCCGCATATCCTCTTCGTTCACAAGCTCGCCACGTGAGAAGTTCAAAATAGTAGCACCATTTTTCATAATAGAAAACGCTTCTTTGTTGAACATGCCGCGTGTGTTATCCGTTAATGGCACGTGCACTGTAATGTAGTCGCTCGCCGCAAACAATTGTTCAATTGTCAAAGCGCGCTGTACGTTACGAGAAAGGTTCCAAGCAGTGTCAACCGAAATGAACGGGTCAAAGCCGATTACATCCATATCAAGGTCAAGCGCATTGTTCGCAACCAAGGCCCCAATATGGCCAAGACCGATAACGCCAAGCGTTTTGCCTTTTATTTCACGGCCGACAAATTGCTTTTTACCTGCTTCAACAAGCTTTGGAATCGCATCTCCCTGGCCCTGTAACTCTTTTGTCCAGCTGACGCCGTCAAACAAGTTGCGGGAAACAGCCATAATTGTTGTCAGGATCAATTCTTTTACAGCATTGGCATTAGCACCCGGCGTGTTGAAAACCACAATGCCGCGCTCTGTGCATTCTTGTACAGGAATATTGTTTACACCGGCACCAGCGCGGGCAATCGCTTTAAGACTGCCGCTGAACTCTGTATCATGCAGGTTGGCACTGCGCAAAATAATGCCGTCTGGTGTGTTTGTGTCGTCGTTTACTTGAAAATTATCTGCATTGTGGAATACGTTCATACCGATATCGGCAATATTGTTCATGGATTTAATAGTATACACGTCTCGTTACTTCCCTTCCGCTGAATGAGTCTGTTCGAATTCTTGCATAAAAGCGACAAGTGCTTTGACGCCTTCAACCGGCATAGCGTTATAAATACTTGCGCGCATGCCGCCAACTGAACGGTGTCCTTTTAATGTTTCAAGTCCTTTTGCTTTTGCTTCTTTCACAAACAGTGCGTCTAGTTCTTCACTTGGTGATACAAATGGAATGTTCATCAGAGAACGAGCTTCCTTCGCAATCGGTGAACTGAACATAGCCGATTGATCAAGATAGTCGTACAAAATAGCCGCTTTTTCCCGGTTGATGCTTTCCATTGCGTTGATACCGCCTAAGCTTTCTAACCATTCAAATACAAGCTTCGCCATGTAAATCGCAAACGTTGGCGGTGTGTTATAAAGCGACTCGCTGTCTGCGTGCGTTTTGTAATCCAGCATGGTCGGAACGGAGTCATCCGCTTTTCCAATTAAATCTTCACGGATAATCACAAGCGTCAAGCCGGCCGGACCGACATTTTTCTGCGCCCCTGCGTAAATGATGCCAAATTTTGACACATCGATTTCCGTTGATAAGATATTGGAAGACATATCTGCCACAAGCGGCACATTGCCTGTATCCGGAATCTGTTCAAAAACCGTTCCTTCTATTGTATTGTTTGTTGTGATATGAACGAAATCCGCTTCTGGATCGATCATATCCGCTGTTACGGTTGGGATGTAACTGAAGTTTTTATCTTCAGAAGATGCAATAACACGTACTTCCCCGTATTTTTTCGCTTCTTTAATTGCTTTTTTCGACCAGGAGCCTGTATTCACAAAATCCGCTTTTTTGCTGCCGGAAAACAAGTTCATCGGCACCATGGCGAACTGCTGGGAAGCGCCCCCTTGAAGGAATAACACTTTGTAGTTGTCCGGAATATTCATCAGCTTGCGAAGAACGGATTCCGCTGTTTCAATGATTTCTGTAAACCATTTCGAGCGATGGCTCAGCTCCATCACCGCCATGCCGGAACCTGCGTAATTTGTCAGTTCGGCTTGTGCTTTTTGGAGTACCTCAAGAGGCAACATGGAAGGACCTGCTGAGAAATTATAAACTCGTGTCATCATACTACTCCTTCATTCGTGTTATTTTCGATAATCTGAAAATTTACTACTTTATCAATACCCGAATTATAAAATAACATCCTGTACTTATCAAGGGCTCCTTCCTTTCATTTTCAAGGAAATATTAGATTGTTATCGCTTACAACCCTACGTATGTACACACTTTTCATTTCCGAACATTTTGTTAAATTCCCTTACATTCATTCGCTTTTAAAGACAAGCTGCCCTGCTTATTGACAGCCAGCACCAGAGAGGGCCCCGCCGGCGGTTGAAACCGCGAATGGACAACAGGAGAGCAGATTCGCCAAAAAACGAAAGATTTGTTGTAAAATGAAGCATTTGTTCATCAAACAGCCTCTTACAGCATTTATCGTCAAAAGCCCTTTTTTATCCTGGTAAAACTGGTATATAATGAAAAGCTTGTAGAAGAAGATGTTGTAGAAGAAGTGCCAGCTATGGAGGAAGAACTGCTCATAGAAGAGCCGGAAGAAGAAATTCCTGTTGAGGATTTCATCGACATAAACGGGGATGGCATCATGGATGAGCTGGACGATTTAAATGGAGACGGCGAGGTCAACGAGCTGGACCTAGAAGAACTCCCTGCTGCTTCATAATATGTTTCAAAGAACCTGATATTCAGGTTCTTTCAGACTGTAGATAAATGATATGGATGACCGTGCATATGAGTAGAATGGATCGGCGGCGTCCAGGCAGCTCCGCTTACCATGGGGCAGGCACTGAGCCCGTCTTCGCCTGACGGCTCCACCGGTCTCCGCTACCCGCTGAGTCTGCGCTGCCCTCCCGCCGCCAAGTGGCTTGCGACAAGATTGTATAGTATAGAGCTGATAAGGTCGTATCTTTCTGTTTTTAAAAAAGAAGTTTCTATTTGGTCCTTGTGTATTGATCTTCAAAACCACTTAGTGAAGCCTGCCGGACGAAGACTCCTGCGGGAAGTACAGTGAGTCGAGAGACCCCGCAGGCGCAGCCGAGGAGGCTCCCGCACTGCCCGCGGAACGCGAAGTCCGGCAGGCTTCACTTATCGGCTCTTTTTAAAAGCGAAAGACTTTGTCTACAGACTAAAAGAACCTGATATTCAGGTTCTTTTTTTGTAGTCAGATGACGATTTTTGAAGTATAATGACTACAATTTGTGTATTTAGGAGGAAGATCATTTGCGTACTTATCAAGTTGACGAGCGGCCGCCAATTCCGGCTCTGATTCCGCTTAGCTTGCAGCATTTATTCGCCATGTTTGGGTCAACGGTCCTTGTTCCGGTTTTGTTTGGCGTAAACCCAGCGACGATTTTATTAATGAATGGTATCGGTACATTATTGTACATTTTTCTTTGTAAAGGTCAGATTCCGGCTTACCTCGGATCCAGCTTCGCTTTTTTATCGCCTGTCTTTTTAGTACTTGAAGGCGGCAGTTACGAGCAGGCATTAGGCGGTTTTATTGTCGTCGGCCTTATTTTCATTCTCGTTTCAGGAATTATTAAAGTGGCCGGCACCGGCTGGATCGACGTAGTCTTTCCGCCGGCAGCGATGGGCGCGATTGTAGCCGTAATCGGGCTTGAGCTTGTACCGACAGCTGCACAGATGGCGGGCATTATCTCGGACGGTTCAGCAGATTGGTCACCAGACCGCAATACGATTATCGTTTCCATGCTGACGCTTCTTATCACGGTTATTGGCAACGTGATGTTCCGCGGCTTTTTAAAAATTATTCCGATTCTGGTTGGGATTGTTGCCGGGTATATCATTGCGGCGATGTTTGGAATGGTGGATTTCACACCGGTTCGTGAAGCAAAAATGTTCGCTCTCCCGCAATTTTATTCGCCGGAGTTTCATTGGTCGAGTATTGCCATTATTGCTCCTGCCGCGCTTGTCGTAATCGCCGAGCACATCGGGCACCTTGTAGTTACACAAAATATCGTAGACCGTGATTTAATGAAAAAACCAGGTCTCGGTGTTTCTTTATTCGGAAACGGAATTTCAACGGTCATTTCTGGTTTTGTCGGCTCAACGCCAAACACCACATATGGTGAAAATATTGGTGTTTTAGCTCTGTCAAAAGTGTATTCTGTTTGGGTCATTGGCGGTGCAGCGGTTATGGCGATCCTGCTATCGTTTTTCGGCAAACTCGCTGCGCTTATTTCGACGATTCCAGGTCCGGTTATGGGCGGCATCTCCCTGCTTCTATTCGGTATTATTGCGGCAAGCGGCCTGCGCATGCTTGTAGATTCACGGGTGGATTATTCTAAAACAACGAACATGATCTTAACAACGATCGTGCTTGTGATCGGTTTATCAGGCGCTACGTTCACATGGGGCTACCTGCAATTAAAAGGAATGGCGTTAGCAACGGTTGTTGCGATTATTTTAAGCTTGTTCTTTGCCTTGATTAAAAAATTGAATTTATCAAACGACCATGATTAATAAAAAAAGACGCTGCCAATTGAGGCAGCGTCCTTTTTTATTCGCTTTTTTGTTTTGTGCCTGCGTAGGTCCAGCCGCTTTCCTGATAGGCTCTGCCTTCTTTCATCAGCTTGCCGAGCGCCCGTTTAAACGCTCCTTTGCTGATGCCGAACCGTTTTTCGATTTCTTCCGGCAGGCTTTTATCCCAGTATGGCATTTGGCCGCCGCGGCTCATCAAGTAGTCATACACATTTTCCGCATCATCTTTTTGCCGTTCCACACGACGTCCTAAAAGGGAAACATTCACCGATCCGTCGTCGTGCACCGCAATAATGCGTCCTGTAACCTCCTGCCCGACACGCGGTTCATCCTCACGCTCAGTCGGATGCAGGAATGCCCGGTACAAGTCATCGGTAATAATCCACGTACCTGCTTTCCCTGTCCGGTAGACTCTGCCGGTAAAGTCCTTGTTTAAATCGGTTTTATTGGCCCGCTTGGCAATGTCCCAAATTTTTTCTTCTGTTGCCGGCTTCGCAAACAGCCGGCCATTTTTATCAAGCTTAAGTGTGCAGTACAGCTTGTCACCGGCAATCGGCCGTACCTCAAATTTATACGGCAGGTCATCTTCTGACACGAGTGCATCTTTTGAAATGCCGATATTCACAAACACACCATGCTTTATTTCTTCCCCCACAACTTCCACCCAGCCGTATTCGCCAAGCGTAATAAGCGGGCGGTCCATCGTAGACGCAAGCCGGCCGCTGTGGTCCTGATAAAGGAAAACCTCAATCGGTTCGTTCGGATCGAAACCATCTCTTATTTCACTATTATGAAGGAGTACGGCTTCTTCTTCTTCATTTTCAAGAAACCAGCCATATTCTTGTTTGTTTTTTACACGCAGTGTTACGATCGTTCCAGCTTCTAGAGCCATTCACGCACGTCCTTTCCAAAATTCTCATTGCTTCTCATTATATCAGCTTTCCCGCTTGAATGTTTAATAATCCAAGGTTCGGGTACACTTGTAGTACTAAATCGAAACGGGAAGGTGAAAAATATTATGGCTCGTTCATCACGAAGTATGACAAACTTAATTAAAATGGGCATGAAATATGGCCCGATCATTTACCCGATTGTAAAAAAATATTTGGACAAGCGCAGGGCGGCAAAAGTATACCGTCCACGCTAAGTAAAACGCCGGAGCAAATGCTCCGGCGTTTTGTTTATTTTTCTTTTTTGGCTTTCATCGCATTGTCAGATAAAACGGTAAAAGTGGAGAGCTGGGAAGCTGGCAGAATCCAATATCCATTTTCCTCATACCCGCCGGCAGTCTCCCATTGTTTCACTGCTTCATTGTAAAAAGCACCGTTTGTTTTAACCGCTTTGACAGCTTTTCTTAATTTCAATTTGATTTCGACTGGAGCCTCCAATGATACAAATGCATGCTCCCCTGCTTTGACCGCTATGTCGAGTACACTGCTGTGCACCTGCCCAGGCGGGAGTGAAACATCTTTTGCCTGAAGCGTATTTAATGAAACAGAGACCGTTTCCTGCCCAGCTGCCTGCAGTTGAAGAAGAACTTTCTCCGGAACAAGCACACCGTTGCCTTCAGCCGTCTGCATAAAAATCGGCTTCGCTGATTGAACAGCGGAATCGATAATGGACAACGGCAGTCTCCATTCAACACTTTCTCCATCTGCAGTTAACGTCCAATGCTGCTGCCCTTTTTCGATCATCGAATCAGTCACCTCTACAACCGGCAGATTTGATGCCGGCGGCGCTGGCGTGCCACCTTCTTCATTTCCGCTGCCTTGTGAGCCAGTTGTAAACGACCAAATGTCCGACTGGGCTTCTCCGCCAAATGAATCTTTTACTTTCACATACCAGCCATGCTCGGTTGAACGTTGCAGGTCTTTCCAGGAGGTTTTTGCTGTTTCACCATCTTTTATGCCGGATTGAGAGCCGATTTTTTGGTCTGTATACACTTCCGCTTTAAAGAAATCTGTTGCGACCACTTTTTCTTTTGGTGTTAAATCTACGTCAATCGCAAATTCGTCCTTGCCCGGATAGTCGACCGGACTGTAATAATTGTACTGATCGAGGTAAGGCGAATACGTCTGTAAATAGATTTTGTTTTGGATCGGATTTACTTTCATTAAACGGAGAAAGCCTTGTCCGCCTTCCGGCCCTCCCTGATAGTCGGCCAGCATTTGGTAGACACTTCTGTCCGGTGTGCCATCGCCGTTATCATCAATTTGATCTACGAGTGTCTCACTGTCGTGGTAATGGCCAGATAGAACTGCTACGACATTTTTATTCGGCTTTACCACTTCCGCAAACACTTTGTCGCCGATCGGGCTGCGGTTGCCTGACACAAGCAAATACTCATGGAAGCTTAAAATCGCTTTTCGATCCGGATGCTCGGCCAGCACTTTGTTCATCCAGGCAATATCTTCCTCGTCCACACCCCAGCCCATATAAAGCATAATAAAATCATTGCCGTTCGAGCTGATTAAGTCATAGTGGCCCCGATTGTCTTTATAGGACTCACCGTAATAATCCTTCCCGGCAAACCTTGCTTCCCCGAAATACTTGCTGTACTCGTTGTAATCGCCTGTTTTATGGCCGACATCATGATTGCCGGCGAGAACGCCATATGGAACTTTAGCGTTATCAAGTGTTTTCATATACGTATCCGCATGCTCCCATTGATACGGCTGATCCGCTTCATCGACAAGATCACCTGTATGGAACACATACTTTAAGTTCAGCGCTTCTTTTTGTTCTGCAACCCACTTGGTCATGCGGTCAAAAATATGCGGATAGCTTTCCGAATAATACTGGGTGTCTGACATCCAAACAAATGAATAATCAAATTCCGGCGTAGAAGCGATCTCATCCTGCACCATTACCTGCACCTTGCCGTCTTTTACGTAATCAAGCCCTTTTACCTGTCCGGTCAGGGTGAAGTTTTGGTCATCTTCCGCCACTTTCCATTCTTCAAGCTCCCATTTGGAAGCAGCGTAGTTCCATACATACATGGACACTTTCCGGCCAATTAACGATTTCCCTTCCCAATGAAGCGCAATCTCATCGGTTTCATCTACATCTTCATCCACGGCGACTTCAAAGCGGTGGTACGGAAATTTCTCAACAGACTTTGTTTCTACATACTGGCCGTCCGCCTTCGCCATTTTATCCTTATCCGAAACAGCCGATTCATCCGCTGGCGCCAGTTCTTTCGGCGGCTCTTGATCCGCATTGTTTTGGAATACACGCACGCCGGCATCATTTGCTGCGTACTCATAGCCGCGGTAAAATTCCACGTCGAGTGTATCCTTCGTCGGATCGGTGACTTTTACCTCCAGGCCCGCGTTATTCGCATTTACATTTGTCTGTCCGTCTGCAGGCGTTACCGCTTCCGGCGCATATGGCTGCTCTTCCACTACCGTAAAAGCAACCGATTTTTCGGCTTCGTTGCCGGCCCGGTCCACTGCTTTAAATTGAACAGTATGCGCTCCCGGAGACAGCTTTGCTGATGACGTGTCGAGTGGAAGAGAAATTTCTTCGCCATCCAGGTGGGCTGTTAATGTTTCCACATCGGAAGCATCCTCTGCTTCTGCATTAATCGTAAATTCTCCTTTGTATTCTCGGTTTTCTTCAACTGAAGGAATAATAACAGGAGCGCTGTTATCTACTTGAACTTCTGCACGAGCCGAAGAAGATTCGATGAGATGAGGGCCGTCTTCCACTGCTGTTGTCTCCCACTGGTAAGCTTTCGCGGTAAATGCTTCATCCGGCACATGAAAAGTAAAATCCACAACTGGCTTGGCACTTGCTCCGTCACCGACTGAAATTTCTTTAGCTGCGTCGCTGTAAGCGGGATCATACAGTGTCGTACCGTTTTCAAGCACAAGACGCACATTTTTCACGTAAAAATCATCCCGGTTTTCTTCGGAATTCGTATCAAATGGCGATACCTTTGTGCCCGCACGGATAGACATCGTCGTTCCTTCTCCCTGCTTAAACTGGGAAGGGTCAACCGGCACGGTAATCGTTTCATACGTATTGATCGTATCATCAAAAATATGCAGTGTTTCGTCGCCGATCGTTACACCGTTTTTAAAATACAAATTCACTTTTTTCGCATCAAATGCAAAATAAGCGTGTGCCGGCAGGGAAGGTTCTGTTTCACCTGTCACATCCCGTCCGTCGACAGACAGCGTGGACCCCTTGCCAAATGATTTGATCACAGCCGTTTTGCTTAGCAGAGAACCATCCTCTACATTCAAGCCTGTTTCTGCGCTTATATCATTTTCAATTTGGATCGTTTTCACATCTGTTTCGATTTCGTTCGCTCCATCGGATGCTTTCACATAGTACTGCAAGCTTTCTTTGCCGAGCAGATCAGGTGAATACACGGTTTGGGAAAACAAGCCGGTATCAAAGTTCTCGGTTAAATCGACCGACTTATATTCATCCGTTTCGCTTGTTTTGTAAAACAAGCGCATTGTCTTAACGGATTGATCGTCTGTAGCATCAAATGACAGCGTTACATTTTGCCGGGCTGAAATCGGTGCTGTTTCTGTTAAATCTGTTACGACAGGTTCCGTTTCGTCCAATGCCGTTTTCTTTTTTACCGCAGGAACCTGGGCCGCTTCGACAGTTCCGGGTGCAGCAGCTTCTTTTCCAGCACTGTATTTGTACATTTCTCTGCTTCCCGCTTCACGTGGAAAAGAGTACAGAATACCCCTGTCTGCCACCGTGTCATCCACATTCGGCTGATCCAAATAAGCCGCTGTTGAAATGTCGAACCCTGTGTTTGTTGCGATGGAGATGACCCGGGCGCTTCCGTTTGCCATGCCGTCTGCTTGAACTTGGACAATATCTTTGTTTTCTTCCAGGTTTGTTCCATAATGAGCATTAAAGTCGGCAACGGTTTTGGATTGATTTGTACTGTTTTTAATCCAGTACGTCATCGTTTCCCCGGATGGCAGCACCAGGTCTTCTTTGTCTGCCCTCCAGATCAAGTCTCCTTCCGGCCCGTCAGCCGGATACCGGTAGCGGATGGTATAGTCTTTTAAATTAATAGGTTTATCTGTATTGTTATATACTTCAATAAATTCATAGCCATCAAGGCCGGCTATGTTCGCTGAATCCGGCACAATCTCGGTTACAAGCAGATCCGGGACAGCCTGCGGATCGTAATCCAGTCCCGCTGCTTGAATGGTAATGTCTTCTGTCCGTGCCCTGTTTTGGCCGTCAAACGCTTCAATCCGGTATGTGAAATGGTCTGATAAAAGCTGAGACGCTTTAATAACGGCTTCATACGATCCATCCTCTCCCGCTGTCATATCCGCTTCAAGCCAGTCACCGCCTGCTAACGGCTGATATAATACCTTCACACTGTCCAGCTTTGTTTCATCTGTGACGGAAGCGCGGATCACGATATCTTGACCGGCTTCAACCGATTCCACCGGTGTATGGGTAATAATCGGCTTTACCATATCTACTTCGATTGGAGCTTCCGGCCTTTGTCCTTCTATCAGCATACCGGGTGTTGCAGGTTCCGAAGAAGTAAGAACGTCCATTGCCCTCCCGTCCGCGTTTGGCTTCAATTGAATTCCTTTGTTTAATTCTACTTCATTTGGTGTATAAGCGGCAGTTGTTAATAAGTTGCCGGCCGTGTCTGCAACTGACAGACTTCGCTCGGAGCCATTTGCCATTCCGGCAGATTCTATGTATGTAAACTGTGCGTCTGTTAAAGAAGTACCGAATTCAGCATTAAAGTCCGCTAATGTAAGAGATTCGTTTGCTTTGTTTTCAAGCTTTACCCAAACGACCATCGTTTCGCCGGGTGCAATCTCTTTATCTTCTTTAAATACCCAATCGGCTGCTGTTCCGTCTGGATAGCCGTAAACCAGTTTATAATTCTTTAAACTAAACGGCTGGGTACTGTTATTGTACAGCTCAATAAATTCATAGGCATCTGATCCGTTCAGATTGTCACTGTTCGGCAGCAGCTCTGTAATGAGGATAGGCGATATAGTAACCGCTTGCGCAGAAGGCGTTTCTTCTGCATAAGCAGCAAGTGGCGGCGTCACAAGAGATGAAACGGATAAACTGCTGGCGAGCACAAGGGAATAAAAAGGCTTTCTTTTCATGAATGCTGATCCTCCTTTAAATAAACATCTCTTGTCAGTGTAGCGAAAGAATATATGGAGGATATAAATAAAATGTAAAAATCATGTAAAGAAGTCAATAAAAAAAAGCTTCCGCCCGATTTCTCGGGCGGAAGCTTTTTTGATCTATTATAGTTCGTCGAACCCGTTATCCTGCACGTTTACTTTTACGTATTGGCGCGAACGCTGTTCAAAGAAATCCGTTTTACCTAAATCCACATCTTCATATGCTTTAATCCATTTAAGCGGATTTTTGCGGTAATCCGGATACGGCTTTTCATAGCCAAGCTGTGCGCAGCGCACATTGGCGTAGAAGTAGATATATGCTTCTACATCTTCTACATCAAGCCCATCAATTTTATCTCCAATGACTTCACGTGCCCATTCCACTTCAAGCTCAGCCGCTTCTTTGAAAATCGCCTGTACTTTTTCTGCGCGGTCCGGTGTATCCAGCTCCGGATATTCGTTTAAAAGTTCCTGGTAGATTTTCACGAACAAGTCGACGTGAAGCTGTTCGTCACGATTGATATAGTTAATCATTGTGCTTGAAGCGACCATTTTCTGGTGGCGCGCCAAGTGATAAAAGAATGCAAAGCCTGAATAGAAAAACAAGCCTTCCAAAATGACATCGTGTACGATTGACTCCAGCATATTTTCCACGGTTGGGTTTTCCGCAAAGGACTGGTAGCCTTTTACGATAAAGTCATTGCGTTTTTCCAGAACCGGCTCACTGCGCCAGTAATCGAATACTTCGTCCTGCTTTGATTTCTGAACAAGGCTGGACAGTACGTAGGAGTAAGAATGATTATGAATAACCTCCTGCTGCGCCAAAATAATCATCAGCGCCTGCAGGCTTGAATCCGTTAAGTAGTCTGCTACTTTCCCTGCATAGTCTGTTTGGATGCTGTCTAAGAGGGCAAGCAGGCCGATAATTTTCAAAAACGCTTCCCGCTCGCTGTCTTCGAGATTCGGAAATTGTTTCACGTCATTGCTCATGTTAATTTCAAACGGAGTCCAGAAATTTCCAAGCATCCGTTTATACTTTGGATACGCCCAGTCAAACTTAACGTCATCCCAGTTTAAAACGTTGGATGAACGGCCATTTACAATGGCCGTCGAACGGTTTGGTGCTTCTTTATCCATTAATTTTCGTTTTTCAATAAGTGTCATGGTGTTCTCTCCTTAGCTTGAGCAAGATTCGCACTCAAGTAGTTCCACAGATGTTGAACGAACATAATACGTTGTTTTTAATCCTTGTTTCCAGCCGGCCAGGTGCAGATCAAGCAATTCTTTCGCTTTAATTGTGTTTTGCACGTATAGGTTCAGCGAAACACCCTGGTCAATATGGCGCTGTCGCGCAGCATTTTGGCGCAATGTCCAGTGCTGGTCGATAAAGTAAGCGGATTTGTAGAACCATGTTGTTTCCGCGTTTAGATCTGGTACGGTTACAGGAATTTTATAATCTTTCTTTTCCTCAGAGTAGCTCTTTTGGAAAATTGGATCGATACTCGCTGTGCTTCCGGCAATGATCGATGTAGACGAGTTTGGTGCAACGGCCATCAAGTAGCCGTTACGCATACCGTTTTCCCGTACCTCTTTACGAAGTGCTTCCCACTCGTCTCCTTCATAGCCGCGTGCATCAAAATAAGCACCTGTCTGCCAGTCGGATCCTTCAAACAATGGGTAAGCCCCTTTTTCTTTTGCCAGTTCCATAGACGCTTGAATCGTCAGACGAGCAATTGTTCCGTACAGCTCATCAGCATACTGAACAGCTTCGTCTGATTCCCAGCGGATGTTTTTCAGCGCCAGCAGGTGATGCCAGCCGAATGTGCCAAGACCGATGCCGCGGTAACGGCTGTTTGTCCGTTCTGCCTGCGGTACTGGAATCATGTTTAAATCAATAACGTTATCCAGCATGCGCACCTGTACGCGAATCAAGCGCTCCAATACATCTGCCGGCACTGCTTTACCAAGATTGATAGAAGACAAGTTACATACAACAAAGTCACCTGGCTTTTTGCGCGTCACAATCACATCGTCTTCAAGCTGAATAGACTGGAATTCTGTTGCACTCATATTTTGGAAGATTTCGGTACACAGATTACTAGAATAAACCATTCCTTCATGCTTGTTCGGGTTGCGGCGGTTTACTTCATCACGGTAGAACATAAACGGTACGCCTGTTTCAAGCTGCGAGCGCATAATGCGTTTCATAATGTCGATCGCCTGTACCGTTTCACGGGAAAGCTGATCGTTTTGTACGCACTGCTCATATTTTTCACGGAATGAGCCTTTGCCGCGCGACTCATCATAGAAGTCCTCAAGCGAGAAGCCCATAACTGTGCGAACTTCATGCGGATCAAACAAGTGCCACTCTTCACGCGCATCTACTTTTTCCATAAACAAGTCTGGAAGACATACGCCTGTGAAAATATCATGCGCACGAAGACGCTCGTCACCGTTGTTTAATTTCAAATCAAGGAAAGCAAAAACGTCTTTGTGCCAAACATCTAAGTAGACCGCTATCGCACCCTGGCGCTGGCCAAGCTGGTCAACGCTGACCGCTGTGTTGTTCAACTGCTTAATCCACGGAAGAACACCGCTTGATGCGCCTTTGAATCCGCGGATAGAAGAACCGCGGCTGCGTACTTTACCCATGTAAACGCCGATGCCGCCGCCGTATTTAGATAACGTTGCAACATCTGTGTTGCTGTCGTAAATGCCCTGCAGGCTGTCATCCACTGTATCGATAAAGCAGCTTGAAAGCTGTCCGTACGGTTTGCCCGCATTTGACAACGTTGGTGTTGCTACGGTCATATATAAGTTGCTCATTGCCCAGTAAGATTCGGCAATTTTCGCTAGACGGTTATCCGTTTCGTTTTGCATAAGCGTCATGGCAATCGTCAGCCAGCGTTCCTGTGGAAGCTCAACTGGTGTTTTATCAAAATCACGAACCACATAGCGGTCCATCAGCATCTTAAGTCCAATGTATGTAAACAGCTGGTCGCGTTCTGGCTGAATAAGCTTGCCGATCTCTTCAAGCTCTTCTTTTGTATAAGATTCGATCAGACGGTTATCATAAAGTCCTTTTTCCGTTTCGCGGTGAAGATAGTCAGCAAAAGCCGTATAAACGTCTTTGGCTTCTACGCCTCTTTTTGCTGCAATCGCACGGTATGTTTGATGCAGATAAATACGTGCCGCTACAAACGTCCAATAGGGCTCTTCTTCATCCATAAAGCTGAGCGCTTCAAGCGTCATCGCTTTCGACCAGGCATCCATATCCGCATCCGGGCGCTTTGCCGTCCAGCGCTCGCTTGCGCGGAGAAGCGGTCCGATTTTTTCTTCGCCGAATTCAGTTGTCAGCGTATGTAAAAGTTGATCAATGCCTGAAGCAGTAGTTATGGTCATGAAGTATGTCCTCCTTTTAATATGAGCAAAATAAAAAGAGCGATCGCTCAAGTTTTTTCGACTGAGTCCGCGCTCTAGGTGGGTAAACGTGAAAAATGGCAGAGTTACGCCATCTTCACCTCTCAGCCCCCGAAGAAAGTGGTGCTTACAGAAAAACAGGCAGGTTTCCTGGCTCGTGCGTCGTCCTCCTGCCGCCTTCCCGCTTTCGCAGTGGCCCGGCATTCGTCTGCACTTACAGTTGCGGGGACAGCTCCGGCATCCAACCGGATTCCCTTTACACCATTACTGGTACCTGTTTTCCATCGCATACTATATATTGTGTTTGTTCACGTTGTAAATACTAGCATATTGTATCCTAGATGTACAGTTAAAAAAACAGCTCGAAATGTTCTGTCTTCTTTGTCTATTCGTGCACAAGAAAAGAACTGCCGCCGCCTGGCAGTTCTTTGGGCTGTTATGGCTGCTTGCTGCTCCACACATTAAAAATGGTCATGGCAAATTGTTCACGAGTAATGCCTGCTTCTGGAAGAAATCTAGCAGAGGCACCGCCGGTCATCAGGCCGTTTGCGTAAACAGCATCGATTTCATTCTTTGCCCAGTGAGAAGCCGGAACGTCTGTGAAATGGGCAGGTGCACCTGCTTTTAGATTCAATGCTTTTGTTAATATACGTGCTAGCTGGGCCCGTGTAAGCGGCTGATCCGGATTGAATTTCGGCGCTTTCGCAAAAACGCCCGCTTCAGTGAGCTGTGCAATCGCGCTGTAAGATTTCATGTGTGCAGAAACATCTGAAAACCGTGGATTCGGCGCCGCTTCCGTTTTGCCAAGAATACGCGCTAAAATAATCGCGGCTTCCGCTCTGGTAATCTGGCTTTTAGGGGCAAACGTACCGTCCGCATTTCCTTTAACCATATCATTCTCGGCCAGTTTCATAATCGCCAGGCGTGCTTGGGAGCCGACAGCGGCAATATCAGAAAACGGGTCCGAGTCCGCTGCTCCCTTCCAAACCGCAAAAAATTGATTGGCAATCAGCTGATAGCCGGCTGTATTCGGGTGAATATCGCTCGGGTTTGGCAAATACTCTTCACCGAACTGGGCAGAGGCATCAACAAACGTTGCGGCTTGCTTTTGAGCGGACGTTTTTAATTGCGTATTAAAAAGTGTGAAAAATTCTTTTAAGTGATCTTTTTGCTGTCCTTCTTCCATACGTGGAAACGGAAAATAATAGCCTGTCACATACACATCGACCGTTGGATTCAATGCTTTAATTTGCTGAATACCGGCTGTAAGATTTCGGTCCACCTGCGCGACTGCTTCTAACAGCTTAATGGGATCTGTATTTCCGGCAAGCGCTAATTGAAGCAGATCATTGGCACCTGTTGAGATCGTAATCAGTTCTGCCTGCCGAACCGCTTCCTGTACATCCGTTAAAGAGAGCTTCGCTAAAAACTGGGCGCTCGTTTCACCGGAAACGGCAAATTCTTTCGTAAAAGAAGAGAGTACGCCTTCTTCCTTCAGCTCCGCTGCAATTAAATCGGTGTAGCTCGTTCCAACTGGCACTTTATAAGGCGTCTGGCCGGCCGCAATAGAATCACCGAAAGCGACATAGTCTATTTTCGAAGCAGCTGCGTCTGCTGGCGGCACAAGAAAAATGCCCATGCCCAATACGCCGGCTGAAAGGGCTGATATGTATTTTTTCACTTTTTTTCCTCCCGCACTCGTTTTATCCATTTTACCATGTGAAGAGGCAGTACGTGCGAACTTCTTAGAAAAAATGAGGAAATGTGGTATAATGAAAACGTTGTTTCAACATGCTTTAAATGGGTATAGTAATGTAACGAACATTTGAGAACGGAGATGACAGAAATGAATTTAAAAAAGCTGATCAAGTACGGTGCTATTATCGCTCCAATCGTTTACCCGAAAGTAAAAAACCGCATAGGAACAAACAATTTGCGTAAATCATACAGTGATTCCCACAGAACACGTATGTCTGGCAAAAGCATTCTTGATAAACTTTAATCCGTCATAAAAAAGATCCTGTATAGGGTCTTTTTTTCATATGGACAAGTTAAAAAACCCCGCCAGCGGCTGGCGGGGTTTGAAATGTTCTTTTATTGAAGAACAGCACTCTTGCTGAAAAACTCTTTGTACAGCTCACGCAATACATTATTTGTATCTTTTTCTTGAATGCCAAACACAAGGCTGACTTCTGAAGAACCCTGGTTGATCATTTCAATGTTTGCGCCAACGCGGGAAATAGCCAATGTGGCGCGTGCAGAAAGTCCAAGCGTATTATGCATACCTTCTCCGACAAGCACAATCATTGCAAACCCATGCTCCACATTTGCTTTGTCTACATCGAGCTCATTACGGAAACGAGCTAAAATGCGCTCTTCTTTTTCCGGTGTAAGCTGGTGGCTTCTTACGATAACCGACAAATCATCAATGCCAGACGGCGTGTGCTCATATGATACGCCTTCTTCTTCTAAAATTTGAAGGAGACGGCGGCCAAATCCGATTTCACGGTTCATTAAATACTTGCTTACGTACAAAGTAGAAAATCCAGTGTCTGCTGCAATCCCAATAACCGGATTTTTCGTGTATTCACGCTCTGCTACAATCATTGTACCTGGTGCGGATGGGTTGTTTGTATTTTTAATGCAAACAGGCACCGAATGCTGGAATGCAGGCATAAGGGCTTCATCGTGGAAAACAGAGAAGCCGGCATATGACAACTCGCGCATTTCACGATATGTCATCCGTTTGATTTCAGCCGGATTGTCCACAACATTCGGGTTCGCTGCAAAAACAGAATCAACATCTGTAAAGTTTTCATACAGCTCCGCTTTTAAGGCAGCGGCTAAAATCGAACCGGTAATATCCGAACCACCGCGGGCGAATGTCATCATCACGCCTTCTTTTGTATAACCGAAAAAGCCTGGGAATACGACAATCTTTCCGTTTTCACGAAGTTTTTCCAGATTTTCATAAGCTTCCGGAAGTGCACGTGCGCGGCCCGGCTCATCACTTACAATTAAGCCTGCTTCTTTCGGATTTACATACTCCGCATCTAATCCGATGCTTGTGAAATACGCAGCAATTAATTTTGCATTATTATCTTCTCCGCTTGCTTTCAGCTGATCCATGAAAAGCGGCGGGTTATCACGGTTTTCTGTTAAACGGCCGCGCAAATCTTCTTCAATAATATAAACAATCGTATCATCAAGACCGAGTCCTTGAGCGATGTCTGCATAACGGTCAACAACGGCTTTAAGTTCCGCTTCCGCATCCTGCTTTTGCAAAGAGGCATTCGCAAGCGCAATTAGCAGGTCCGTTACTTTCGTATCTTCGCTGAAACGTTTACCGGGTGCCGATACAACAACCGCCTTTCGCTTCGGTTCATCTTTTACGATAGATGCTACTTTTTTAATTTGTTCTGCACTGGCAACGGATGTGCCGCCAAATTTACATACGATCATGTCTGCCACTCCTTGCTGGTTTGCATTCCTTGACGAAAATGCGCTTTATCCAAAAAATTATACCACCGTTCATGCGAAAAAAGAAGAAATAATCAGAATTTCGTTGCGAAAACAGGAAAAATGCCCGGGCTTGCAAGCGGCCCGGGCATGTTCTTTCCTTATTGTGCTGTATTTGTATCCGTAATACGTCCTTCAACCGCTGTGTTAACCGAAGGATTCGCTTTTAAGTAATCGGTAAAGGTTTCCCAGTCGACGTTGCCTGGCTCACTCACACGGCCTTCATCGTACGCTGTTTTAAACATTGAATAGTTATCGCCGCCTTTTGCGGTAAAGGTGTTTGTTGCCACAGCATACGTTTTCGCTTCATCCAGCGGAACAAACGTGCCGCCTTCGTTCACTTCTACCGATGTTACACGGGACCCTGCCGCTTTGGAGGAGTCATACGTAAACTTTAAGCCGGCCGCCTGCAGGAACGCGCCATTTTGTTCTGGCGCCAGGCTGACGCTGTGTTCAAGCGCAGCTTTGATTTCTGCTCCTGTTAAATCCATGATAGCGAGTGCGTTGCCAAACGGCATCACGGTAAGCACTTCTTCCATTGTAATGTCTCCGGCATCGATTGATGCACGGATTCCTCCGCCGTTTTGAAGTGCAATGACGGTATCTGAATCAATCGTCTTGGCTTTTGCAAGCATGGCATCCGTAATGAGGTTGCCAAGATTGGTTTCCTTTGTGCGCACATTCGCCCGCTGGCCATCTAAAGCAGCTGCAGCTGAACCTACTACCTGGGCTTTTACTTTCTCAATTTCCGGTGTATAAGCGGCTGCCAGCCGGTTTTTTACTTCTTCGTTTTCTTCAAACACATAGGTGCCATCTTCATTTTTCTGATCGACTTCAATCAGTTCGCCGGCGTACTCCGTGATGGCCCCTTCTTCGTCAAAGATCACATCAAGTGTACCGACAAACTTGTTATACTCATTGGCCTGCACAATAACAGTCGGTTCTGCTCCTGTTTCATCAATATACGGCTCGCTTAGTTTGTCATGCGTATGGCCGCCGACAATCACATCAATGCCTTCCACTTCTTTTGCGAGCGTAACATCATTATCACCGCCGCCATCCCGGAAGCCAATATGGGACAGGGCTACAACTTTGTCCACCCCTTCTGCTTCAAAGGACGCTACCGCTTTTTTCGCTTCTTGAATATAGTTTTCAAAAACAACGTCGTCGCCAGGGGATGAAATCGTTTGTGTTTCTGCTGTCGTCAAGCCGAAAATGCCGACTTTTTCGCCGTCTACTTCTTTAATAATGCCATTGTATACCCGTCCGTCCATCGGTTCATCCGTCACCGTTTCGTTCATTAAAGAAGAAAGATTCGCATCCGCCGACGCATTTACGTTCGCCGATACAAACGGGAATTTCGCATTTTCGATAAAATCAGCCAGCGGCCCTGTCCCAAGGTCGAATTCGTGGTTTCCAAAGGTCATGGCATCATAGCCGAGCATATTCATAAAATCAAGATCAGCCTGCCCTTTGAATTGGTTGAAATAAAGGGTGCCGGAAAACACGTCGCCCGCATCAACGAGCAGGGAAGACGGGTTTTCTTCCCGCAGCGCTTCTACAACCGTTGCTTTGCGCGCGACATTTTCAATATGTGCATGTGTATCGTTCGTGTGGATTAGAGAAAGCAGGAATTCTTCCGGCAGCTGAGATCCGCGGTGAAGAAATAATGCCCATTCACCCCGAAGCAGCCTGTCCGCTGCGCCAAAAGTGGTATCCGTTTTGCCGAGAGAAAGACCAGATTCAACAAGGGCGTTTACATAAGGGCCAAAGCGTTCGTTCACATCCGTAAATGGCGTCTCCGTTACTGTTTCGTCTACTTCAAGCCCGTACGCATTCGCAAGCCAGTAGGAAGCTTCGCCTCGCGTGATGGGTTCAAACGCACCGAATTTACCTTTTGCTTTTCCTGCTGTAACCCCGACTTCGGCCAGCGCATTTACAGCCCATTGGCCTCGCTCTGGTACATCGGTAAATCCTGCGTCTTTATATGTATCATCTTCTGTAAAGCCAAGCGCCTTTGCCAATTGAATGGCTGCATCTACGCGTGTAATGGACATAGATGTACCAAACTTGTCTGCAGAATAGCCGGCTGTAATATCGTTTTCTGTTAAAAATTGAACCGCTTCCTCATAATGCGGCGGTACATCTGTAAAAGCAGATGCAGCCGAAACCGAAAAAGCGGATACACCAATAGAAGCAACAGACGCTGCCGCAATAAACTTATGTTTGTTTTTCAATGAACCTGCCCCCCTTATAAAATAAAAACCTCTAATTCAAAGGATAGGTGATCTTTAACCCGAAAACAAGAATATTACAAAAACTTTAACAAATCATTACATTACGTTTATAATTCAAAAAAAAAAAAACGCCCCGGCTGATGCCGGGACGGTTTTCTTGCTCTTTTATTCTTTTATAATGCCTTCTTGCACCATAAGCAGTGCCATAACGGCTGCTACATAGATAGAGACGGCAGGAGCCGTTAACACATGCCCTGCCGTTGCACTAATCCCGATTCCAAGGATAAAGGCAACTCCATACATAATGTTAACCGGCGTGAAGGTTTGTTTAATGTTTCGAACAAAGTGAATCACAAAACGGATCGCATAGTAAAGCGGCAATGACATCATTGTCAGGAAACCGACGATGCCAAGTGAGAAAAAGAGATCAAAAAAGTCCATCTCGATCATTCTTGGTGTTTTGCCTGGCTCTGGTTCTTCATAGTTTCCGGCAAATCCCATACCGAAAAGTTTTTGCGAAACCGGTGCTTCAGCAAACTGGTCTTTCATTTCAGCTAAATATTTTTCCCGGCTGCTGAATACAAGATTTTGCACTTGTTCATTTGTAATCTCAGGCTCGTCGTCCTGCTCTTCATCGGGCAGTTCTTCACCTGTATCTGGATCAACCTCTTTTTCTTTTTCCTTGCTGAAGTCAATATTTAATAAACTTAAGTGTGCAAACATGTTATGGAACACAGGCGTAACCGGCGTTGTCACAGCGAGCACCGCAATGAGCACAAGCGAAATGAGCATATTAGAACGCGTTTTTCCCGAACGCTCTTTGGTGAAATGCAAAATGAGCATAGAGAAAAAAGCAGCCAGCAGCACAACTACGATACCGCCGTACCCAACTTTCGTTCCAAGAAACTGCATCGAAACAGCCAGCAGCACAAACGGAATCCAATAACGCCACTCTTTTACACGATTTGTTTTCTCAATTGCGTAAAGGGCCGTCACCGGAAGAATGATCGCCATGATGGCACCAATTTCATTTCCGGCATAAAACCAGCCGGTAAAGCCGATTTTCGTATGGGAGTAATTCGACAGGCTTGTTCCAGTTGCAAAGGAAACAAGAAACACGGCACTGATGATCAGCGAGGCGTACAAGAAATAAGAAGTGGTTTTTTCTTTAAACGGCACTTGTTCCCGCTTTAAATAAAGGTACAGAACACTAAAGCCCGTAAACAGGATTGGGAAGTACACAATCTTATTGAAAAACTTTAATTCGCTCCCAAGGTAGTAAGGATCTTTTAAGTTCATATTCAGCACAATGTTAATAGCAATGACGGCCGCAACGGCTAGTAAATAAAGAATGTACTTCCTTGCCAGTCCGCTTCGCCGCGCTTTCCATAACAGCATCAATACGATAGCGGCCATAAACAGCACGCGGACAATTACACCGACAGTTAAACTAATGTTAAGCAGCAGCAGCGATGCGCTTGTGAGCACATCAATAACCGGCTGCCAAATAATAAAAGCCAGGGCCAGCAGCCAAAATGTCTTCTCATTCTTCATGTTGAAAAGTCCTCTTTCCTTCCAATTTCGTAGATTTTTATACTATCATATTTTATAGTAAAAGAATTGTGTAAACCTGAAAATGCATCTTTTCTATTATATCGGAAAAGCGTTGAGAATCCAGTGGAAAATGAATCGTTCCTTCAAATGAAAAAGAAGTTCCCTGTTTGTTATACTCATTGTAATTACATTCATGATAGGGTGGCGGATTTTTCATGCGCATGTTTGTGTTTGGCGGAATACTTCTGGCCTTCATTCCGTTTTTTTGGGGAGGATGCGAATTGTCGAAAAAAGAAAGAGCCACATGGATATGGGATGCCCATACGCTCAAAGATTCAACAGAAATGCTGTCCTTCTTTGAGAAACAAAGTGTAAGAGATGTATATGTCCAAATCGACGCTTCTGTTTCAGATTCCGTCTATCAATCTTTTATTGAGAAAGCGCACGAGCAGGGTATGCGGGTTCACGCGCTCGATGGATCACCCGAATATACGGAGAAAGATCTGGACACCTTTTTGGATCGGATACGTCCGCTGGATTGGGACGGTATTCACCTTGATATTGAACCATATTTGTCCAGTGAATGGAAAACTGATCAGAAAAAGGCGGTTTATCGGTACGAAAGGCTGATCAAGCGGGCAGCAGACAGCAGCTGGACATTCGGAGCCGATATTCCTTTTTGGTACGATGAAATGTCCGCTTCTACTGGAGCAACATTAGCAGAGTTTGTGATTCAGCATACGGATTACACGGTGATTATGGCGTACCGAGACAGTGCCGAGAAAATTATGGATGTTTCGGCCAAAGAACGTGCGCTTGGCCGTTCGCTCGAAAAGAACGTGTCGATTGCAGTGGAGACGATTGCAAATCCGGAAGCAGGCGGTATTTCGTTTTTCGGAAAAAGCGCCGCCTACTTCGAGAAAGAGCTGGAAACACTCGAAAATGAGTGCGGCTGCCAGGTTGCTGTTCATCACGCTGAATCCTGGAAAACTCTATCAAACCAATAAAGGAAAGCAGCCGCATAACGCGCGGCTGCTTTTATCGTTCTTATTTTAAACCGACTGCTGAAATAATGGTGTGCTCAGTTCCGCCCTTCCATTTAATCACAAGCATCTGATCTCCATCTCTAGTCAGAGAGGCCGGGTTCAGCAGCTGCTGGATTTCCTCCTTATCTGTTACCCTCTTGTATTTCAGCGGCATTTTACTCCAGTCCGGCTCCTGGCCTTCATTGTTCCAAATAAATTGACTCAGCTTTTCCTTTTCTTCCTCGCTTGCTGCGTTCACGACGAACGCTTTATCGACATTTGAAGCAGAAGCGAATGTCTCACCGTTTGGAACATATTTCCGAATGGCAGCAATCGTATGCTCATCATCCAAATGAACGTTGCTGTACAAACTGACGCCATTTTCTTTCCCTGCCCAAAAATCGATCGATCCGGCAATTGAATTGCGGTTCGCGCTGAACATATCCGCTTCTCCTGACAACAGATCGCTTTCAATCGCTGCGCGAATCGCTTCAACGGCTTTCTTTTCCGCGACATTTGCCATTTGAATTTGAGTTACGTCGTTAAAAACCGTTAGGTAATTGATCGCAGCTTCTGGCGCCAGGGCAAAAATAGGCGTCGATGCTTTAATAAACTCGACATTTTTTCGCAGTTCCTTTGTCGCTTTGTCTGCCTCAGTTGTTGATACAGAATACTGACGCAGTACCCGGCTCCCGTCTTTCATCTTATACGTAATATAGATAGAGTAGCCATTTAAACCAGGGTGTTCACTTTGAACATCGATCAGTTTTTGGTGCACCTGTCGCCCCTGCTCAATAGAATACCCGTCTGTCATAAATCCAGCATCCGCTTTTTTCAGCTTGTTCTGCACTTCCTCATAAAACAGGCCTGAAAACGGCTCTGCCTGATCGCCAATATATACTTTTTCAATATCGTTCACATTCGGGATCGCTTTTTCGTATGACCGGGCAAACAATGCTCCCGGCAGCAGCAAAATCAAAACGAGCAGGGCATAGAAAACAAATCCCTTCCATGGCCATGTAAGCCGCAGCGACTTTTGCACAATCATCTGCAATAGTGTATAGCCGGCAGCTGCCCCGATCACATAACCGGCAATCATCCATCCGGATGTAGCACCAAGAAGCTCCGCAAAATACATACCGCCAATCAGCATCGCTGCAAACGTTAAAACGAAGATAAATGCCCATCTAAAGAACGGAAATACGATCGTTTCATCTACTGCTTCGGCAGGCCGCACTTTATATACATAATAGGAAACAGCTATCATGACCGCCCCAATCACTAGGTAGACCGCCCACTCTGTGCCGGTAAACGGGCGAGTTTCATAGCTCGCGGCCCGAATTAAGAAAATACCGTCCTCCATAATTTTAGACGCATAAGCATCTACGGCCAGCCCGTTGATAAAATAACGGGCATTGGTCAGCGTCATGAAAACAAGCGCAGCCGGCAATACAAAGATGCCGTAAGCCATGATCCCCTGCAAAATCGCCGGACCGATAAACAAGCCAATTAAAACAGTGGTAATAAACATAAACAAAACGACAAACAGGGAAACACCAGCCCATTCCGCAATATTTCCCACTGTATAGTTAATCGGCTTTACTGTCGGCCGTATCGCCAGCAAGATCAAAGCATTGACTAAAATAGGCAGGCCAAGAGCGGCAGCCCCTGCTGCATATACGTGTGTCAGCAGTGTTTCGCGCTTAAACGGCAGGCTGTGCATAAAATCGGACGAGCTTTTTTTGGTCATGTAGCTCGTTAACACGATACCAGCTAAAACTGGGAACACCATATACGTTATATATTGAACCGAAAAAGAAATCGTAAGCAGTACATTGCCGGTGTTTGTTTCTAAAAACGACTTTACGCTCCAGTCATCCCGAAGAATGACAAAGATGCCAAGCGGCAGCAGGACAACCTGTGACAAAAGAAAAAACAGGCCGATCCATAACACAGAGCGCACATGCTGTAGAAACAGCCCTTTATTAAACGATAAGATTCCGGATTTCATAGCCGACACTCCCCATTTCGTACGTAAAAATTTCTTCAAGTGTTAACGGCAGCACGTCGTAAATGGCTGGTTCATAAGAGCGTACGTGCCGGTCAATGTCTCCCTCATTCCCGCGAACAATACAAGTCAGCACCCGGCCCCGTTTCTCATAATGCATTACATCCATGCCTTTAATGAACGACTCGTCCGGCATCTTTTTAAATGCCACCTGCAGCTTGCTCACATCGGTTTTTAGCTCCTCTAAATCACGCTCATACAAAAGGCTTCCTTTATGCATAACACCGACGGCATCACAAAAGTCTTCCATTTCCCGCAGGTTGTGTGAGGAAACAAGAACCGTCATAGAACGGCTGCTGACATCTTGAATAAGAAGATTTTTAACCTGCTGGCGCACCACAGGGTCCAGCCCGTCAAAAGGCTCGTCCAAAATAAGCGCATCCGGCATCGCCGAGAGCGTCAAAATAAAAGCGGCCTGGCGCTGCATCCCTTTAGACATACGTGAAAGCTTTGCTTTTGGGTTGAGATTAAAATGATGATACAGCTGTTGAAATCGTTCTTCATTCCACCGGTCATAAACCGCTGCATAAAAGTGAGCCATTTGAAGCAGAGAAGTTTGATGAAAGAAGTATGGCTGGTCTGGGATAAACAAAATCCGTTTTTTTACTGCCGGCTGTTCAAAAATCGATTTTTCTTCGATGACAGCTCTGCCCTGATCAGCTCTCATAATCCCGGACAGCATTTTGAGCAGTGTCGTTTTTCCGGCACCATTGGAGCCGAGCAGCCCATAAATCGATCCTTTTTTCACATGCATCTGTACACCCTTTACGGCTTCAAAACGGCCAAATCGCTTTGACAGATGATCCGCTTTAATCATTTTTATCTGCTCCCCTTTCCGGCTCCTGTATCGTTTCAATCAGCTTGATCACTTCATCCTTCGGCACGCCGAGGTACAAAATCTCCCCGACGATCCGTTCAAGTTCGTGTTTCAGCATCTCCACCCGCTCCTTATTGATTTCGTTTTTAACCGGCGACACGAAGCTTCCTTTGCCCGGAATAGAGTAAATAAACCCTTCCCGCTCAAGCTCCCGATACGCTTTTTGGATTGTATTTGGATTGATGGTTAATTCCTGCGCCAGCGTACGGACTGATGGCAGCTGCTCATCTGCCTTCATGACTTCACGAATGATTAATTCCTTTATTTTTTCTGTCAGCTGCTCGTATATCGGCACACGACTTCTCGTGTCAATCGTAAACATCGCCGTCCTCCTTTTCCCCCAAACCGTATTAACTGTACTAACATAAATAATACAGAACTTCTGGAAAAATGCAACATGTAATCATAAAATTTACTATTTCCTTCTTTTTTGCTCAAAAAAAATAAAGGTACCTATAAAAGGCACCTTCAGTGTGTAGACAAAATCTTTCGCTTTTAAAAAAAGCCGATAAGTGAAGCCGGCCGGACTCTGCGCCCCTTAGGGCAGTACGGGAGCTTCCTCGGCTGCGCCTGCGGGGTCTCTCGACTCACTGTACTTCCCGCAGGAGTCTTCGTCCGGCAGGCTTCACTGAGTGGCGTGGAAGATCCATAAGCAAGGACCGGATAGACATTTTCTCTTTTTTAAACAGAAAGACACGACCTTATCAGCTCTATACAATCTTGTCGCAAGCCACTTGGCGACGCAGACTTCTATGGGACTAGCAGGGCGGCTAAGACCGGTGGAGCTGCCTGGACGCCGCCGAACCATCCCGTTCATGTGCACAGTCACCCATATCATTTGTCTACAGTCTGAAGGAGCCTATAAAAGGCGCCTTTATTTTTTATATTCATGGGTTTCCTTTAGTTCTCCGGTTACAATAAACCGCTTTGTACGATCGTCAGAATTATAGCAAGTGACCAGTGTAATGTTCGGTTCAATTGTATTCTCTATCACATCTGTCCGGCTTTCATGCACCACTTCTGTTTTGGTGACGCTGTACGTATATTCATACGTTAAATCCGTTACATAAATGAGGTCGCCTTTTTTCACCTTCAAAACGGGGCTAAACAGGAGATCTTCCCGATTCATGTGATGCCCGGCAAGCGGATAATTGCCAACGCCCATCCATTGATTTTCCCGCATTGTGGTGGCGCCGGCCATTAAATTTTCGTTCGTCGTCCCTTTTAAAATGGGCAGATCCAAGTTTACCGAGGGAATCCGCATTTGGCCGACAACCGATTCTTCGTCTGCTTTGGCTTCCTTTACGACTGTATCCATAACAGAAGGCGGTTCAATGGATTCCATATCAAACTCTGCAGGCTTCTTGTTGTTCTGCTCGATTTTTTCCGGTGTCAATGATTGAGCCGTTACATGGCTCGATTTGGCTTCAAGCAGTTCATACTTTAAAAAAGGAGCCCCGATCAGCACAATCGCTGTCAGAATACAAAGCACGCCGATAACCTGTCTTATCTTCACGCACGTTTTCCTTTTCTCATCAGCAGCCAGGCACCGGCTGCAAGCAGCACACCAGCAAACAGATACAGAGCATCTGATTCATCTCCGGTTTGTGGAAGCGTTCCGGTTCCAGCTGCTTTTGTTTTCACAGAGGTTGTTGTAGAAGAGGCATCCGCCGTTTTTGTATTCTCCATTTCTACATCCACTGTTTCACCGCTTTTGATCGTGACATCTGTTTGGCCCGTTGAACGAGTGTAACCATCTGGCGCATCCGTTTCTTCTAACTTATAGCTTCCCGCTTTTAAACTTGTAAAAGAAGCAACTCCGTCGTCATCTGTCACAACCTTGGAAACGAGCTCCTTTTCTTCATCGTAAAGAGAAAATTCCGCTCCCTTAAGCTCCGCCCCGGATGAAGCATCTGTCAGCGTAACCTTCAAGGCACCATAAGCATTCACAAGGCTGTTTTCCACTTTTTGTTCCACCGGCGTCTGACGGCCGACCGTCACTGTCCAAGACTCCGTCGGCAGCACATAGTCACTGTTCGTTTTTGTTTGAGTCAGCTCGTAGGTGCCATAGGAAAGACCGGTTAGCGAAGCTTTTCCTTTCGCATCCGTCACTACTTTTTTTGAATAAAGACCATTTTCTGTTTTGAGCTCAAATTCAGCTCCAGCAATCGGTACAGCTGTTCCTTTCTCAACAGCTGTAATGTTTAAAGCTCCTGTTAATCCTGTAGACTTTTCATGCATAATTTCTTTTGTCACAAGGACGGTGTTTAAATCCAGCTTCCAGGGCTCCAGCGGAACAGCATAGCCCTCGGGCGCTGCTGTTTGAGTGACCGTGTATGTACCGAACGGCAGGTTAGGCACCGATGCTTCTCCCGCTGCATTCGTCTTGAGCGAAGCGACTACTTTTCCTCCCTCGTTTACAATCGTAAACGATGCACCAGCCAGCTTTTCTTTTGACTTGGCATCCAATGCCACCATTTTGATGGCTCCCTCTGCTTCCTCCGTAATCGTAAAGGAAAGCTGTTCTCCGGTCGGAAAAGCTACACCGTAGGCGCCTATTTTCGCCAGCTTGTCTTCCTTGAATACAACTGGAACTTTAGCGGTGCCTTTTACACCTGACTGTACATCTTCCTCCAGCACAGCGATAGCGGTATTATCCGCGGCGTTCATCTTTAATGTTCCAACCGTTTCTCCAGACGATGTTTTCAGCGGCTCTTCCCCGTCCTTACTAATGTAAAAAGGAGTCGGCACTTTGTACAGAGCAGGCTCTTCCCCATTGTACACCCAGTCAATTTGAAGGGTCATCGGTTCATTCAATGCATAAACCGGTGTAGTGGTCCCATCCGTGTGTGCAACCGCGGATTTTGTATAAAAAGCCGTTTCTGCCGCGGCCTGAGCAGGCTGCATGATACCAATGACTACAAACAACGCCGTGAGCAGCATTAACCATTTTTTCATTTTTCTGTCCTCCAGCTCTCTTCACTTGTTTTTACTAGACAATTTTACCATAAAAGAAAACAAAAACCATGAACGATTTTTCAAAAAAAAGGGTCTTACTGTAAACAGTAAGACCCTTTTGGCTTATGGCTGGCTGGAGGCTGCTTCATCCAGCGGGATGGAAATTAACTGGTTTGACCCGGTTGCTTTCGGCATCACACCGTCCCATTTTTCAATCCATTTGTTTTGAATGACTTCCTGTGAAATGGACGCTTTAATAATTTGGTTGTACTCGGCAATACCCTGCGCTTCAATTTTCTTTTTCTGCGCTTCCGCTTCCGCTATTTTCAGCTCGATTTGTTTTCTTTCAAGCTCCTGGGCGGCTTCTACCCGTTTGTCAATCGCTGCCTGGGTGGATTTATCCGGCTTTGGCACACCCAATGTCATATTATCAACAACAAATCCTAAATCTTTAATATCTTCCGCAAACAGCGTTTGTACATCTACTGCCGCTTCCGATGACTTTTCCCCATATGTGTCAATAACCGAGTATTTGGCAATGCCTTTTCGGCCTGCATCCCATAAGCGCGTACGCAAATACGAATCTTCAATCTGCTCTACTTCAATTGGACCGAACTGGTTAAACACATCTACTACTTTATCCGGCTGGATGCTGTAGTTGTAGGCAAAATCAACGGTTACGCTTTTGCCGTCAGATGTTGCCACTTGTATATCTTTATAGTTCACAGTCTGCATGCGGACCGGATAAATCGTCACTTTATCGAATAAGCCGACAATATGCCATCCCTGCCCTAGTGTATCCTCCTGCACACCGCCGTTCGGGCTGTACACAACCCCTACATAGCCATTTGGAATTTTTTCAATAAACATCGATAAAAGGGCTAAACCGAGAATAAGTGCTAAAGCAACAAGCGAACCACCTAATACTTTCCTATTTGGGCCCTTACTTCTCTTTTTCGGTGTCAGTTTCTCCATGTTCTTCCTCCTTTAACCTGTTCTTTACTTTGTCTGCTGTTTCCCCGACTTTGTTAAACATAGGCGATAACATAAGCCAAATGCCTGCCCCAATCAGAAGAAGCACAATAATAGATCCAATAAATACTTTCATTTATCGATCACCTCTTTGTTTCTTTCTACGAACCGAAGAAGGAAATGGTTTCAAGTTTTTTTACAAACTTAATAATCTTTTACATAATTCACACAAATTTTCTACATTCACTTCATACTTTTTTACTACCATAACTCTGGGGAACAAAAATACATAAAGGTGGGTTCAGGTATGTCGCAAGACTTAAACAGACGAAAATTTTTGACATATGTTGGTACAGGGGTTACCGCTTTAACCGTTGCATCTGCCGGGCTAGGTGCATTCGCGCCGAAAACACAGGCAGAAGGGACAAAAGCAGCTTCTCATTTGTTCGGACGCAAGAAAAAAGTGTCGGGCGTAAAGTTCACACCAATTGAAGCATCCGGAAAAGACGAGCTTATTCTGCCACGCGGCTATAAATACGATGTAATTGCATCTTACGGAGACATTATTAATAAATCTGGCGACACATTCGGCTACAACAATGACTTTACCGTGTTTTTCCCAATTGATGGATCGAATCAGCATGGTCTTCTCTGGGTTAACCATGAATATACAAGTGACCTGTGGGTAACAGGCGCTCCGGTAAACGGTAAATATTCAGCTTCTCAAATTCAAAAGCTTCTATATAACCAAGGCGGTTCCATTATTGAAATTCGCCAGGATGATGACGGTGTATGGAAAATGGATACGTCATCAAAATATGCCCGCCGGATTTCCGGATTGACACCATTCCGTTTAACAGGTCCTGCCCGCGGATCAAAAGCAGTAGGCGGTGTAGATATTGTTCAGGGTACGTTTGCAAACTGCTCCGGCGGAAAAACACTTTGGAACACGGTTTTGTCTGCAGAAGAAAACTATGAATCCACATCGGCGGCCGCTTCTTTAAATGAAACGCATTACGGCTGGATCCTTGAGGTAGACCCATTTGATCCGAACTTCGCACCACGCAAGCATACTGCACTTGGCCGTTTCCACCACGAAAACGCGGCAATGGGCTTAACAAATGATGGACGTATCGCCGTTTATATGGGTGATGACAAACAAGATGCGTGTGTATACAAATTCATTAGTAAAAACAAATATGTTGAATCTCGCAAGCAAGCGAATTCTGACTTGCTTGAAGAAGGTACACTGTATGCAGCAAACTTGGGCAAAGGAACTTGGGTTGCTTTAACCATTGAAGCAGTCCGGGCGGCTGCAAAAGGAAATGCAGATATTCTTGCTAAATTCCAGACGCAGGCTGACGTCCTTGTTCATGCTCATGATGCAGCGATCCTTTTAGGAGCAACACCTACAGACCGTCCAGAAGACGTGGAAATCAGTCCGTTTGACAAGTCTGTATTTATTGCACACACAAACAATGCAAAACACGGCAATATTCATGGTCACATTACCCGTTTCCTTGAAACAAACGATGACCTTGGTTCATTAACATTCGACTTTGAAATTTTTGCTTGCGGCGGACGCCAGAGCGGGTTCAGCGCACCGGATAACCTAACATTCGACAGCGAAGGCAACCTTTGGACTGTAACAGATATGTCTTCAGGTTCAATGAATAAAGGCGTTTTTGAAACATTTAAAAACAACGGCGTCTTCGTTATTCCAACAAGCGGGGCAGCAATGGGCGAAGCCTACCAGTTTGCATCTGCGCCAATTGACGCAGAATTAACAGGACCTTGCTTCACAGACGATGAAACAACGCTGTTCCTTGCTGTTCAGCATCCAGGCGAAGAAACAGAAGATATCAACAATCCAACGAGCATGTGGCCGCACCGTAAAGGCGATAACCAGCCGCGCCCATCTGTTGTCGCGATTACTGGATTTAAATATTAAGGAGGATGTTTTATGCTGCAAAATATCGGAGTACCCGGATTAATTTTAATCCTCGTCATCGCATTAATTATTTTCGGACCGTCTAAGCTGCCAGAAATCGGCCGTGCATTCGGCTCGACGCTGAAAGAATTTAAAAAATCTACCCGTGAACTTGTCTCGGATGACGAAGAAAAAACGGAAAAGAAAAAAGAAAAAACATTGGTTTAACCATTTCGGCTGTCCCCGCCTGCTGCGGGGCGGCTTTTTTTGGAGGTCCTATCGTGGAAGATCAAAACATGAAAGCACTTGAGCATTTGGAAGAAATGCGCAAAAGACTTATTATTACTGTTGCCGCCTTTCTCGTTTTTTTCGTTGTATCCTTTACATTCGTTCAGGACATTTACGCGTACATTGTAAAAGATCTCCCGTTTAAGCTTGCGCTGCTCGGTCCAAGCGACATCATAATGGTGTATGTGATGATCGCGGCAGTTATAGCCAGCGCTGCAACAATACCGGTCGCAGCCCACCAAACATGGCTGTTTGTTAGACCTGCCCTGTCACCAATCGAGAGAAAAGTAACTGTTACCTATGTTCCGGCGCTGTTTTTCTTGTTTATAGCCGGCCTGTCCTTCGGTTATTTCGTTTTATTTCCTATTGTCCTATCGTTTTTAATGTCACTGTCAGGTGACTTGTTTGCTACTTTTTTTACAACCGAAAAATATTTTAAATTTCTGCTTCATATGACATTGCCCTTTGGCGTTTTATTTGAAATGCCAGTCGTGATGATGTTTTTAACAAGTCTTGGCATTTTAAATCCATATAACCTGCAAAAAACGCGTAAATTCGCGTACTTTGCCCTGATTGTCGTCTCGATTTTAATTACGCCACCTGACTTTTTATCAGACGTCCTGGTCATTATTCCGCTCATCCTGCTGTACGAAATAAGCGTATCCCTGTCCAAAATGGTCTATAAGCGAAAATTAGCCGCAGCCGCAAACTAAACCGGTGCGGCTCGTTTTGTGACTATTCTCCGGGTCTGGTGATCAGCACTCCCCTTCCCATTTACTAAGTTTTGTGCTTTTTTTTGTTCATCTGTATAATTGAAGCGAATTCTTTGATACTATTTAAAAATAAAGAGGAAAACACGAGTAAGGGTGATAGGATGTCGATTGGAGAACGTATCCGAAAGTTACGCATGGAAAAAAAGCTTTCCCTGACCGAACTGGCCTTGCGGGCAGCTGTAGCAAAATCATATCTTTCTTCGGTAGAGCGGGGCCTGCAAATGAATCCTTCCATTCAATTTTTATCGAAAATTGCGGCGGTTCTGGACGTATCAGTGGAGTCTCTGATCACTGAGCCGCACCAGTCCTCGGGGTCGATTGATGAGGAATGGGTTCACTTGGCGAAAGAAGCAATGGAATCGGGCATTAGCAAAGAGCAATTCAGGGAATTTTTAGCTTTTCAAAAGTGGAAAAAACAAGCGGATGAATAAATAAAAGCAGCGGTTCAGAGGCCCGCTGCTTTTTATTTATTCATAATACGATGAAGAAGAAGGGCTAATCCGTTCGAAAAGCGCTCATTGTCTTTTTCCTGTCTTTTAGATGGACCTTTTAACCGCCCGCCCGCCTGACGGATTTTTTTTGCTGTATGGCGGCTGAGCAGAAGCTGATCAATGTTCTCCGGCGTATATTCACGGCCGTTCTGGTCGATCGCATATCCTTGACGGGCCAGCACCATGGCAGCCAGGCCATAATCCTGTGTGACAACCACATCTCCCTTTTGAACCCGGTTCACCAGCACAAAATCAACCGCGTCCGCTCCTTTTGAAACGATAATCGTTTCTGCGCCAGGCCGGGTCATTTCATGAGAAGTGTCACAAATCAACACAACCGGAAGGCCATATTCATTTGCAGCCTGGCAGGCCCGGTCTACAACTGGACAGCCGTCTGCATCAATTAACAAGGCTGGCATCCGGCTTTTCCTCGTTAAAGATTGTTAAGAAGACGTCGTTTTCATCACTTTCTGCTACTTCCCGCACTGTGTCTCCATACATGTCTTCCTGGTTCGGATCTGCTCCATATCGGATCAGCAGGCGGGCCATGTCGGAATCCTCCATACCATAGGCGTTCCAAAGCGGTGTATAAGCTGCATTATCTTCTATATTCGGGTCTGCCCCTGCTTCCAAAAGCATTTCAGCCGTCTCAAGCTGTCCGTTGCCAGTCGCATAATGAAGCGCTGTTTCACCGTTACTGTTTAACGCATGAATGTCTGCTCCTTCGTCGATCAGGCGCCCGAGAGAAGAGGTATCCCCTGACAGGGCTGCAAGCATCACATCCGTCTCACCCGTCACTTCTTCATCTGCTGCTATGTCTTCTTCCATAAGGGCTTCTTCTGCCAGATCGGAAAACCAGCTGGATGTATCGATTTTCTCAACCGCATACGCTCCTCCAGCCGCTAAAGCAATACTGGCAGCTGTAAGCACACCAGCACCCACAATAATTTTTCCTTTTGGGGTACGGTAATCGGTTGCTGTCGGCAGGCGCAAAAACTGGCCGATCTGCTGGATTCGCTTCGGCAGTGCCGGGTGCGTGGAAAGCTTCTCAGCCAGCCACACAAATGGATTTGTTTCCTGTTTGATTTGTTTCACGTACGCTTCTTCATTTACTTCAGTGTACAATATTTTCCCAACACCTAAAATCGTTAAGGCGCGCTTGGCTGCTTCACCGTCTTCAATAAAATGGGCAGCGTAGCGGTCACACGTATATTCCGCTGCACGCGAGTAAGCATTGCTTAAAAACGGAACCCACGCAGCCGGCAGGGTCAGCCAGCTTTTCCACAAATGGCGCCGTTTAATATGAGCCAGTTCATGCGCAATGATAAAGTCCAGCTCTTTTTCTCCCTGCTGGCGGGCCAATTCAAACACTTCTGAATAAAGGACAACAACGTCCCGGCCGAAAAAGCGTGTGGCAAAGGCATTTAACGCTCCTTCCGACTGGATAATATACACATCTGGCGTTCTTCGCAGCCGCATCTCAAGCGACAGTGCATCAATCCGCTCGTACACGTCGGGAAATTGCTCTTTGCTTACTTTTACGCCATTCCCCCGAATAGAACCAATCATCACAGCGTGAAAAAATAAAGACAGTAAAAACAAGCCGGCCGCAATCGGGATTAGGATGAGAGAAAAAAATAATGCCACATAAAATCCTATACTCACCAAGCAGCATATAATAAAGTAAAGAGTTTCTTTCGGATACACTAAATTTCGATTTTCCAATCCACATTCTCCTTTTGATTTTTCTTTCATGCTTTCCAACATACGACACATTTTTACAGGGGTCAAGATGAAAAAATGGCTTATTTTTCAAACAACATGAAACTTTTTGCATGGTTGTACGTAGGAAAAGAAGAAAGGTGGAATCTCGATGTATTACAGTAAATTAAGGGCAAAAGCACGTGACTCTCTTCGCGGAAACTGGCTGATAGCGATAGGCCTTTTTGTAGTGGCTACTCTTTTGTTCAGTGCGCCTGATCTGGTCTTAAATCCTGACGAATATGAGTTTACATGGAAAGATCTGTTGATCCTTTTGTTTTCCGTTCTTCTCCTTCCTGTTTCCATTGGCCTGGTATGGGCATGGGTGGATCTGTCACGCGGCAAAAAAATCGGCTTCGGGCATTTGATTGAGCCATACAAAACGATGTTTGGCAAAAGCATTCTCGTCGTAATTCTTCAGGGACTGTTCTTATTTTTATGGACTCTTCTATTCATTGTGCCTGGCATTATTAAATCTTTTTCTTATCTGCTGACCTATTATATTTTGCGTGATGAACCGGGGCTGTCTCCTCTTCAGGCGATCACAAAATCACGCCGGATGATGGACGGCCATAAAGCCGAAGCATTGGTCCTTGGCCTTTCCTTTATCGGCTGGATTTTACTCGGAGTTGTCACACTTTTTATCGGCTTTTTGTGGATTGCCCCTTACATGAGCGTCACATATGCTCACTTTTACGATACGCTCCGTGCAGAGTATGAAGAAAAAAATTCATTATAAAAAAACGGCTCCATTAAGGGAGCCGGCTTGAGACTATCGACAAAGTCGGCAGTCTTTTTTTACGAAAGCTTTCACTGTCTAAAACAGACAGGAAACTTTTCGGGAAACACCGTTTCTTAAAAAGAGCCGATAAGGGAAGCCGCGCGCTTGCCACCTTATCGGCTCTCATCCCAGCCACCCGCACTCCTTGCATGAACAAGAAATAAAGAGATACTTTGTCAAAAAATTTTGTTTGTCTACAGTCTAAAACCGGCTCTGTTAAGGGAGCCGGTTTTTTTCTTTTCGCTTTCGGATTTTATAAAAAAATGCTGATAAAACAAGCGCAAAGAACGCGCCGACCAAATCAAGCCCTACATCTTTTAACATCGGCGTCCGTCCTCCTGTTAACAGCTGATGGTACTCATCGAGCAGCGCGTACAAAGCCGTTCCGGCAAAAGACAGGCAGAACACCGGCCAAATTCGTCTTGGACGGGCCAGCGCCAGTACATGAAACAGCGCCGCGGCTAAGCAGCCGAACAAGAAAAGGTGTGCAAATTTCCGAATAAAAAATTCAAGAAAATAATAATACCCTTTTGTTTCAATAGAAATAGGAGTGCCCCAGTATGTTACTTCGATTGGCGCAAGAATCCCGGCAAACGGCTCTCCCGGAAGAAGCCGTTCAAGCTGCGGCACGAGGGACTGTTCCTCATAGGTTTGGGACGAAAAGTTAAAAATAACGGCGCTAATCACAATTAAAACGACAATACGCATTGCTTTTTTCACTAAACCACCTCGTTGTGAACATGTCCAGCTGTGGAAACCATTGATAAATGAATAGAATACATGAGTAGGAAAGAAATGTCTAATTATAACCCGACCAATTATACAATCATATCCATATATGGTAAAATGAATTTAGTAACTGACCCTTTATTCATTTTATACAGATCAAGCTTCAAAATATGAAAGAAGGCAGGAGATACACATGTCGATTGGCGAGAGCATTCGCTCTTTTCGTTTAAAAAAAGAATTATCTCTAACTGAATTGGCCAGCCGCTGTGGCATCACAACATCCTATATTTCATCTGTTGAACGGGGAATCCAGACAAACCCGTCGATTGGAGTTTTGCAAAAAATAGCCAGAGAACTTGACGTGCCAGTTCACCATCTAATCAACCATCACGGCCTGCCGATTGAAGAAGAACTAAATGAAGAATGGAGAACGCTGGCCCGGGAAGCCATACAATCCGGTGTCAGCAAGGAGCAGTTCAAAGCGTTTCTTGCATTTCGAAAACGGCAGAAAATCAAATAGTGTGCACTTGCTTGTCCGATAAAAAGAGCAGCTGACTCTTGTAGAGCAGCTGCTTTTATCATATGTGCAGGTCTGAGTTTGTATGTGTTAACTTTCTTTCGTTTCTTGCTGCTGTGCTGCTTGCAGAAATTTACGAATTTCCTGAATTGATAAGCCTAATTGTTTTGCCTCCCACATTAGACCAACCCATTCATCCTCAACATCGGTACGAATATCAAGCCTTTCCATGAAAGCTTCTCCTCCCGCATCCGGCAGCACAGCCATCCGAGCACAATCGCTTTAGGATCTGTAACTTTGCGTCCTTACCTCTCGATAAGTTTGCCTTTGTCTCCTATGATTATTTGCGTACATCGATTGTACCATTTTATCTGAATTTTTAAAATATTTTTCCAGGATAATCCTTTTTACCCTCAAACTATACTTTTTATATCACATTTTTCTGCATTTTTTGTTGATGTCCGCTTGAATTAGGCAGGACATCATTCTTTCCATATACCTGTACCTAGTAAACAATAAATGAAGTGTTTACCAAGCTGGTTACATTCTTTTTTCTTTTCTAATTTTACGATTCTTTGTTTGTAACCTTATAACTAGTAGTCTTTAAAATAGTTGTGGACAAAATATAAAAGGATCATCCCCCTTTTCCGTTCTTTAAAAAGAACGATTGTGTATGATTGTACCATAACAAAAGAAATCCACTAATGGGAAAAAGAATTTATATTTTACAAATAATGATTGCTTTACCAATCGTATCAGGCAATTGTTTCCTCTCCACGTGTTCTTTATATTGAATTTGATAAACTACCTTATTAACGAGATAGATAAATGATTAAAAGGATTGAAAATTATTTACTATTTTTTGCTGCATAGAAACAACTCCTTTTGTCGATTGCGATAATAGAAAAAGACGGACTTCTCCAATCTTGAGGCCAATATTTTTTGCTTCCTTCATTAATTCTACCCACTCCCAATCTATATTAGCTTTACGCTCCACTTGTCTAATCTCCTTCCTGCCATACTGTGACCCTAGAAGTATATATTTTCTCTCTTTAAATTATATAAAGTAGTATATGAGCCTAGTTCTTTTTTATTACAGCTATTTAACTATATACTAAAATTTTATAATATTAAAAAGTAATATAAAATAACACACCATTTTTTCTTTAAATAGGTATATAGCCGATAATGATTTAACTAAAAAAACTGCCCCTCTAGGAGCAGCTTTTTATTTTATTCCCTTCTTGTTAAACGGTCCTTTTCCATATGCATTAAAATCGATTCTACTTCTCTTTCATCACGGCCCATGACAAGGCCAATCACTTTAGAAGATCCGACAGCTCCTTCTACATAAGCGGCATCAAGCAGGCTGAGCGGCACAAATTGTTCAAAATCCATGTATTTTTCGACGACAGCAAGCCCTTCATTAAATGGTCCATCCCATTCCAGAGAAGACAAACGAACCGTCGGTTTCTCATATACATTCAACACCTCTTCATGCAGCATAAGGGCGCACGAGGAAGCGTTAAAACGAACATTTAAGTCAATAAAATAAAAATCATCACCGCGCATCAGCACATCAAAGCCGGCAACTCCGACGTATCCTGTTGCTGCAATGTTTTCCATTACCCGAAGACCTGCTTCCACCACACGCTCGAACGGTTCGGTGTTTGTGCTGACCCAGCTGCCACGGAAGCAATTATCCTCATTGACCACCTGCTCAGATTTGCCTAAAAAACGTACGCGCCCGTTTTGGTCAGCCACGTAATGAAAACCGAAATTACGGTCATAATCAATGAATTCTTCCAAGATAATCGTAGATAAATCCCCAAAGTCTTCACTAATCTCGTAAAGCTGCTGCTTTTCTTCAATTAAAAGCACACCGCATCCGCCGGAGGTTGGGCGTCCATCTCCTGTTTTCAAAACAAATGGCATAGGAGGTGTATCCTCCAGCAGTTCTTCTAAGCTGACCATCCGTCTTGTCGGAACATGCTCGGCTGGTACGAGTGCCGGAATACTTCGTTTATCGCTTAAATACGCAATAATAGACGGATCTACCCAGTAAAGAGAAGCAGGGGCGTCCTCTGGCGGATGTGGATATTGAAAAATGACTTTTTTTCCTTGTAAAGACAGTTTATTTAAAATAGATACATATTCTTGATCATTACGATACGTATAACGAACGGATGGCAGCCTCAGTCCTGCTTTTTCAAGCAGACGGACGGCTCCAGGGGTTACAGCACCTTCATGGCAGATGACGGGCATTTCTCCAACCACGCTCAATTCTCGTCCAGTTAACGCTTCTAAACTAAGCAAATCGCCGCCAAAGTGCTCATAATCATGCGAAAACAGTTTCGGCGAATAGACATATTCTTTTCCGTAAATATCTTCTGAACTTTGCTTCGGTTGAATAACGCTTGTAAATGAATGAAACGGCCATGCTCTTTCCCCCATTAAAGCCACCTTCTTTCATAAGGATGTTAACTACATATATATATCCAATGGAAAGCGCTTTCAATCTCAAAAAATAAAAAAGAGGAAGATAGACCTACAAACAACCGGGTACCTCAGCAAGACTAACAACCTGACATTCTATAATTGGCATAAATAAAGAGATGGCTTATGCCATCTCTTATGTTGTACAGCTTGAATTAAACCCATCTCCAAAAATAAATCCGTCCGTCTCGCTGTAATCTACTAAAGTGTGTTCTTCTAAATATCTTTCTGTGAATCGGTCCAGATGAAGAAACAAATCATCGCCAAGCGGGACAACCGTATCCCCGCGCCGCGGTTCCTCCCAGACAAGAGAAAAGCGGACGGAGACGCCGCACCCACCCGACATCTCCGCATCAATTCTTGGCACGTGTCCTTCAGCTGGTGAGGAGGCGAGCAGCTGCCGGCGGGCGGCATCCGTCAGCACGATGCTCATAACTGAACCGTTTCCCGCCCGTAGCGGACGACCGGCTTCCGGGCTGCTTTCACTTCATCAAGCCGGCCGATAACCGTTGTATGCGGCGCATTCAGCACCGTTTCCGGATCCTCTTCTACTTCGCGGGCAATGCGGATCATCACGTCCGCAAAAGCATCGAGCGTTTCTTTTGATTCTGTTTCAGTCGGTTCAATCATCAAACATTCCTCTACATTAAGCGGGAAATAAATGGTCGGCGGATGATAGCCGAAATCAAGCAGCCGTTTCGCTATATCGAGTGTCCGGACACCAAGCTTTTTCTGCTTGGAACCCGATAAGACAAACTCGTGCTTGCTGACCTGCTCGTACGGCGAGATAAAGTATGGTTCCAGCCTTTTACGCAGGTAGTTTGCATGCAGCACCGCACTTTCTGATACCTGGCGCAGCCCATCAGGCCCCATCGTCCGAATATACGTATAAGCGCGCACGAGGATACCGAAGTTGCCGTAGTAGCCTTTCACCCGCCCAATGGACAGCGGCTCCTCCCTATTCAATAAGAAGCGGCCGTTTCTTTTCTCCACACGCGGTACCGGGAGAAAAGGAACAAGCTTTTCTTTCACCCCGACCGGGCCTGCACCCGGGCCTCCTCCGCCGTGCGGTGTCGTAAAGGTTTTATGAAGATTTAAGTGGACGATATCGAATCCCATTTTCCCGGGCGTCGTCTTGCCTAAAATCGCATTTGCATTGGCTCCATCATAATAAAGCAGGCCGCCCGCTTCGTGAATCACACGCGCAATTTCGACAATATCCTTTTCAAACAAGCCGAGTGTATTCGGGTTCGTCAGCATCAGAGCTGCCGTGTCATCATCCACATGCTTTTTCAGCTCTTCCACATCAACAAGGCCATGTTCGTTAGACGGAATGGTCACCGTACGGAAGCCAGCAACCGTTGCGCTGGCCGGGTTCGTACCGTGAGCAGAATCTGGCACAAGCACCTTCGTCCGTTTTTCTCCTCTTTGCTTATGGTACGCTTTTACCATCATCAGTCCGGCCCATTCTCCCTGAGCACCTGCAGACGGCTGGAGCGTGACAGCATCCATGCCGGTGATTACGGCCAGATCCTCCTGCAGCTCATACAAAAGCTCAAGCGCTCCCTGCACAGTTGCTTCCGGCTGGTACGGATGAATGCGGCTGAACCCGTCAAGCTTTGCTACATCTTCGTTGATTTTCGGATTGTATTTCATCGTACAGGAGCCTAGCGGGTAAAAGCCGTTGTCCACACCATGGTTCTTATTCGACAGGGCCGTGTAATGGCGAACCAGCTGCAGTTCTGATACTTCCGGCAGTTCCGGTGCTTCCCCGCGAATGAGATGTGCGGGCAGCTTCTCAGATAGGTTTACCGCGTCTACATCTCGTTCCGGCAGGCTGCAGCCGATGCGTCCTGGCCGGCTGATTTCAAAAATAAGATCTGTGTAGGTGGTCATTGTACAATCCCCTCCAGCGCATGAATAAATGCCTCAATCTCTTCCTTTGTCCGCTGCTCGGTCACTGCCACCAGCATCCCATTCGGTTCTCCGTAGTCCGGTCCTAAATCAAAGCCGCCGATAAATCCTGCGTCAATCAGCGCGTCTTGAACGTCCGCAACTGGCTTCGGCAGCTGGACGACAAATTCATTGAAAAAGGGTGACTGATTAAGGACGGAAAAGCCTTTTTTCTGTAGCAGTTTACAGGCATAATCGGCTTTTTCCAGATTCAAGACGGCCATCTCCCGCAGACCGGTTTTGCCAAGGGCTGCCATACAAACCGCCGAGGCAAGCGCGTTCAGCGCCTGGTTCGAGCAAATGTTGGACATCGCTTTTTCACGGCGAATATGCTGCTCGCGAGCTTGAAGCGTCAGGACGAAACCGCGGTTTCCATTTTCATCGGTTGTCTGGCCGACGATCCGGCCCGGCACTTTGCGCATCAATGGCTTTGTGACGGCAAAGTAGCCGCAATGCGGACCGCCGAACGCCATCGGAATACCAAGCGGCTGCATATCGCCGACGACAATATCGGCCCCAAGCCGGCCTGGTGCCTCGAGCAGGCCAAGCGCCAGCGGGTTAGCACTCACAATCAGAAGAGCACCGTGCGCTTTTGCGATTCTTTTTACTTCCTGTAAATCTTCAACCGATCCGAAAAAGTTTGGGTATTGTACAATGACCGCAGCTGTGTCGCCATCCACTTGTTTGCCCAGCGCGTCAAGATCCGTTATGTCTTTGGAAAGAGCGGCTTCCTCTGCCACATAACCCGGACCGGCTGCCACCGTTTGCAAAATAGCGCGGGATTCCGGATGAACAGCGCGGGACACAACCACTTTCCCTCTTTTCGTATGTCCAACTGCGAGTGATGCGGCTTCTGCAAGAGCGGTAAAGCCGTCATACATCGATGAATTGGCTACATCCATTCCTGTCAGCTCACATACCATTGTTTGAAATTCAAAAATAGCCTGCAGCTCACCCTGGGAAATTTCCGGCTGGTATGGGGTATATGCGGTGTAAAATTCCGAACGGGAGATCATATGGCCGACCACACTCGGAATGTAATGGTCATAGGTGCCCGCTCCAAGAAACAAAGGCAGCTCCACATTTTGGCGCGCCATCTTTTTCATCTTCTTCCACAGAGCCGGCTCCGGCAGTGCATCCGGAATAGCAAGCTCCCCGTCGAGGCGGATGGACGCTGGCATATCAGAAAACAGTTCGTCTACAGATGAAACGTTTAAAAACGACAGCATCTCTTTGCGGTCCTGGTCTGTATCAGGCAAGTAACGGAATGTGGATGTCATGCGTTTCTCTCCCTTTTATAAAATGGCGTTTGGACAACGATGGCTTCTGCTCTTTTCCCACGGATCTCTACGAAAAATTTAGTGCTAAGACCTGAAAAATCTGCCTGAACAAGCGCGAGGCCGATCGGCTTTTGGAGCGTTGGCGAATGGGTGCCGGATGTCACAACCCCTATTGGCTCGCCCATTTCAGATAAAATGCGATAACCGGTTCTCGGGATGCCTCGGTCAATCATTTCAATCCCGACCGTTTTGCGCGAAAGTCCCGTTTCTTTTTGTTTTTTCAACGCTTCCTGTCCGATAAACGCCGCTTCTTTCGCTGTTTTAACAGCAAAGCCGATGCCTGCTTCAAGCGGGCTGATTTCTTTTGTCAGCTCCTGTCCATAAAGCGGAAGCCGTGCTTCTAAGCGCAGCGTATCCCGCGCACCGAGACCGCATAAAGGAATCCCTTCTCCGGCCAGCCGCTGCCAGAGGGAAATGGCTCCTTCTGCCGGCACATACAATTCAAACCCGTCTTCCCCTGTATAGCCGGTGCGGGAGATAAGCACGCCTTCCAGACCGCCTACAGAAGCAGCGTCCACAAAACGAAACGGGCGGATAGCGGAAAGATCCGTGTCCGTAAGCGGCTGAAGCATTTGGGCTGAAGCAGGCCCCTGCACAGCCAAAAGCGCCGTTTCATCTGATAGATTGGTGATCGTCACTTCTTCTGCGAGATGCTGCTTCATCCATTCAATGTCCTTCTCGATATTGGCGGCGTTTATCACGAGCATAAAAGCTTCATCTGACTTCTTATACACAAGCAAATCATCGACTGTGCCGCCGTCTTCATAGCACATGGCGGTATATTGGGCGCCCCCTGCCTGAAGCAGCGTCACATCATTGGTGAGAAGGCGGTTTAAATACTTTTCCGCTCCTCGGCCTTCTACAAGCACTTCTCCCATGTGCGATACGTCGAACAGCCCGGCATGGCTTCTTACCGCCTTATGCTCGGCCAATATACCTGAAAACTGCACGGGCAGTGCCCAGCCGCCAAAGTCAATAACTTTGGCGCCGTACTTTTCGTATTCAGCAAAAAGCGGTGTTTTCTTCCATTCCATTCTGCAAGCACCCCCGTTGATCGTTTTGGTCCAAAAAAAAAGACAGAGAAAAGGTATGATCCTTTTCTCTGTCCGTTTACCTGAGAGCTTAATCCAAGCTGGATTTTCCCCTTTGGTGGCATGACTATGCGCCATGCTCTCTCCAGAGCTGCGTCCGATTGAGGTCCTTGTGCCTGAGAGATTCGTTTCAAGGCTTTTGAAACTTGCTCCGTCGGCGGCATGTATGCACTCTCCCTCAGCCGTCATCCGCGTATATTCATTTGACACTTTCATCTTAATGAATCGAAACGCCTTTTACAAGCGTTTTCTAAAAAATGTATATTGTCAGATTTTATGACCGTTCAGTTGACATATTCATCTAAAAAGAAATTTGCTTTCAATAAAAAGCCCGGCACTTGGCGGCCGGGCTTCCACTGCTTTTATCACAACAGCGATGATGGTTTATTTTTTGCTTTCAATTAAAATATTCACTGTTTTCCCCATAAAAGAAGGAGCGGCATATGTTCTGCCATACTGCGAAATGGAAACTACTCCGCCTGATACGTTTGCCACCTGCTGGTTTAGTACCTTCCAGGTAACAAGAGGCGTCACATCCACGCGCTGCCCGTTGGACAGAAGGGCTGTAACGGCTACTTGTTGCACCGTTCCCGGTTTTCCGGCTATGCGTTTTGTGCTGACACTCAAGCTGCTTACGCTGGCGTCTACCGTGATATTCACTGTTTTACCGCCGTATGAACCGGAAACCGTTGTTTTACCATAATTTTGAAGGGTTACGAGTCCACGGCTAACAGTTGCTACTTTACTATTGGCTGTTTTCCACTGCGCCGCTTCCGCAATATTTACTTTGCTTCCATCTGCACGTTCAGCCGTTAACTGAACCGCTTTTGTGTCCTGTGGCTTTCCTGCAATACGTGTAGTACTGGCTGCAAGAGAACGAATCGTCGCATCAACCGATACCTTTGCAGTTTTACCGCCGTCCGCTGCACTGATGACCGCTTTACCAAACTGGCGGACCGTAATAACGCCGCCTTCAACGGTTGCGACGGCTGGATTGCTCGATGTCCATGCAGCTTCTTTTGTCCGGTCTGCTTTTGTTCCATCCGTATAAGAAGCGGTAAGCGTAACTGCCTTTGTTTCACCCGGCAGTGCCGAAACCGAAGTGGTGCTGGCTGTGAGGCTGGAAACCACTGTACTCACAGCTGGAGCCGTTTGAGGTGTCTGGGGTGCAGCACTTGCCGGTGCCTGCATCAATCCATAGCCAAACCATGGATCTCTTCCCGCCGTGCCCAAATCCTTGCTTGTATCTTTTAAAATCGTCCGGAGACGGACTGCATCGGCCGTCGGATTTGCCTGCTTTAACAGCGCAAGCTCACCGGCTACGTACGGTGCGGCCATCGATGTACCGCTCATGCGCGCATATCCGTTGTTCAAATAAGTAGAAACAATGCTTTGCCCTGGCGCAGCAATTTCAACCGTACTTCCAGTGGAAGAAAAAGACGCGCGGTTCAAAGAAGAATCTACAGCGCCAACCGCAATTGCCGAGTCATAACGTGCCGGATAATCCACGGTGTCATCTGTTCCAGAAGCCGATCCATCATTTCCTGCCGCTGCTACGACCAAAATGCCGCTCGCATATGCTTTATCGACCAGTGCCTGAAACGCGGCCGAGTTCGTTTGCGTACCGAGACTTAAATTGATAATATCCATTTTATTTGTAATGGCCCAGTCAATGCCGGCTAAAATGCTGGACAAACTGCCTGAACCGCTTTTTTCTAATGATTTAACCGCATACACCTCTGCATCCGGTGCCACTCCTTTTGTGCCAAAGCCATTACTTTCTGCCCCGATAATGCCGGCTACGTGCGTGCCGTGCCCGTTATCATCCTGGTAGGACGTTGTATAAGAAACAAAAGCCGCACCGCCAGCAACCGCTAAATCCGAATGTGCGGCTACTCCTGTATCTACAACCGCTATTTTCACACCCTTGCCTGTAAATCCTGCATTCCAGGAGACCGGTACATTGGTGGCGCCAATTCCCCAATCGAGTGTGTCAGCCGATGCGTGAACGGTAATGTCCTTTTCAATGTGGACTACCTCTTTATTCCTCTTCAGCTCTTTCACTTCATCTGCTGGAAGCGTTACAGAAGCAATCGGCAGCTGCTTAAACGTCTGGTCAATTTCCCCATCCGCCTGTGCAATCGCCTTTTTATCTACTTTTTCATCAAAAATGACAATGACATTTTGTTCCTCTTCCTGCGCCGCGAACGCAGCATTCGGACCAAAAGAAGCGACAAGCAACCCAGTGGCTAACAAACTAGCTGCAGCTTTCTTCATGATGAATTTCCTCCCTGGTAGCTGGCTGGCATACCCAAACGGCTTAGCCCCTATAGCTTTGCGTCTCTGTGTTTCCACAGATTTGCCTTTTCAAATTAAAGCAGTCTAACTGCCTATCTTTATATCGGAGAATCTTCACTGAACTTAAGCCCATTTTCTATCTTTTTTTTGCATTCATATGAAAATGTAACTATAAGTAAAGGCTTAGTTCTTTTTTGGGCCGAAAAATAAGAATCAGGGCCGGAAAGTGCTACAGCCGGGCCGGATTCTCTTTTTTCCGGCCTTAGTGGCCCGTAATCCGGCCATAATCAGCTTTTTCCGGCCATAAAAAGAAGGACTGTCTCATCAGCCAGTTTCCTAGCTTAGAGACACCCCCTTTTTTAACGGCTTAACACCCGATTCACAGACTGATAAATCATATCAGCGCCTTTTGGCGTTAAATGCGTGCCCGAAGAGTCGATTAACCCCGATAGGATCAACCTCTGATCGGTCGCACCGCCGGCTGCCAGATTCATATTTTGATAGTTATCGATCAATGCCACCCTTTCTTCCTTGGCCACCTTACGGATGATGGCATTGTAAGAATCATTCCACTGCCGGGCGCCATTGTATTTTTGGTACAGCTTCTCGTCATAGCGTTTATAAAACACTCCTTGAACAACAGGCGGTGTCGTCATCAGCACAACACGAATTTTCTTCGCTTTCAGCGTATCGGTAAAGTAGCGGATATTCTGCTCAAACTTTGTCTTGGAAACGCGCGCCTGCCCGTTGGACCGGATCACAGCATCATTTGTCCCAAACATAATGGTGACCACATCTGGACGCTTGTTTAACACATCCTGCTGAAAACGATCGCGCCCCATTACCGACGTGTCGCCACCAATGCCTGAATTCACAACGGTATACGTCTGCCCGAGCTTTGTGGCCCATTTTGCCGCCTGCGGATAAGACGGATTCTGCTTCCAGTTCGTTCCCTGCGTATTGCTGTCGCCGAACGTAACCACGATCGTCGATTTTGCCGTTTTCAGCTGGCTGGACGGGACGTATGCCCTGCGGTTTTGAAAGCGAATCTCCGACCATCCACCCGGCGCCTGCCCGTAAACAGATAGGGCAGTATATCTGGACAGTGACCCGATTACTTTCGCACGCGGGCTTGCATTCTCCCGTACCGATAAAGAAGAGGCAATGACCTTTGCCGGCATCGGCTCGGCTGCTTTGGCTGTATTGCTAAACACTGCTGCAAGTGTGAAAAACAATAGCACAGCAGCTAGTACATGATATTTCTTCAAAACAACTTCCCCCACTTACTAGTATAATAGTCTCCAACAAACGATTATACCATATTTTATGAATTAGTATGGATAGGACTGGGAAATTTATAACACTTATGCTAGCATGCTAGCATAACAGAATCTATGGGAGGTTATAAGATGATTACGCTTCGCCGTGTTCAAAAAGCATTTCAAACCGGCAGCAGCAGGCAAGACATTTTGCGCAGTGTGGACTTACAGATCGATCCAGGAGAATATGTCGCCATCATGGGAAAATCCGGCTCTGGGAAAAGCACACTGCTGAACATACTCGGTGCGCTCGACTCCACTGACTCAGGTGAATACATACTAGCCGGCAAACCCGTCCATAAAATGCGGCAGTCGAAACGGACTGCTCTTCGAAACACCGAAATCGGCTTTGTTTTTCAGCAATTTCAGCTTATTCCGAATCTATCTGTTTATCAAAATGTGCTTCTCCCCCTGACATACGGACGAAAAAAACTGGGAAGAAAAAAAGCACGGGTTCTGCAGATGCTAGAAGAAGTAGGACTAGCTGATAAAAAAAAGCAAAAGCCTTCCCGGCTGTCCGGAGGGGAAAAGCAGCGGGCTGCGATCGCACGGGCACTCGTGAATGAACCGTCGATTCTGCTGGCGGATGAACCAACAGGAAGCCTGGATGAAGCAACAACTGAAACAATTTTACAGCTGTTTGACCGCGTTCATCAGCAGGGCACGACGATTGTGGTCATTACCCATGATCAGGAAGTGGCAGACCGTGCGCAGCGGGTCATTCATTTAAAGGATGGTGTGCTCGCATGAGGCTTGGAAATGCATTAAAGCTCGCCTGCTTCGGTCTTTGGTCGAATAAATTTCGTGTCCTGTCCGCCATGATGGGCATTGTCATTGGTCTTTTTGCGGTGATTGTCCTTATTGCCATTGCAGTAGGCGTAAAAGATACCTTGCTAAAGCAGATGGGCAGCCTCGGTGCCGAGCAAATTCTGGTTATGCCGGGCCGCGTCCTCGATTCCGCGAATGGGCAGAAGGACTTTTTAAGCGGCATTACAAGCGTGCCCAGCACGTTAACGTACGAAGATGCCAAAGCCGTTGAAGCGGTGCCGAATGTAAAGTCGGTGACACCACAGCTTGAAACCGTTTCGAAAGCAGCGTATGGAGAACAAAACGTCCAGGCCGTTCTCGTCGGCAGCACCCATCAATATAGCCGTGTTCAGCATGCAGCCCTGGCAGAAGGACGCTTTTTTACAGAAGAAGAACAGCAGTCGAAGAAAAACGTGATTGTGCTTGGCAGCAACATTCATGACGCGCTGCTCGGAAAAACAGAAGAACCCCATTCCGGAAGTACAGGAACCTCGGCTCCTCAAGAAAAAACGTGGTGGCAGCGTGCCCTCGATTCGTTGATGGCAGGTACCGTTGTGTCTGCCGAAGAAAAGACGCTGGTCGGCCAAAAGCTCACAATCGGCGAAAAGGAATACACCGTCATTGGTGTACTAAAGCCGAATGCCACACTCGGATCGAGCACTGATAATAACGTCATTATGCCGATTGAAACGGCGCTGGCCAACACGGATATGAAGTATCTTAACAAAATGATCGTCGAAGCAAACAGCACTGAGGTAATTGATGAAGTAGATGGTGCTGTGTTCTCCGCGATCAAACAAAATCATAAAGAAATAGACTTCAGTGTCGTGAAGCAGGATCAAATGCTCGGAGCTATCGATAACGTGACCGTGATTTTACAAGTGATGCTGCTCGGTATTACGACTGTTGCTCTGTTTATCAGCGGTACCGGCATTATGAACGTCATGGTGATGTCTGTGAGGGAACGTACCCGGGAAATTGGTATTCGCAAAGCGATTGGTGCCACCACCTTTGAAATTATGGCCCAGTTTTTCTTTGAAACCCTCCTTCTTTGTGTGATTGGCGGATTATTCGGCATTGGACTCGGCTATGCGTTTATTGAACTGTGGAATCACTACATTGAGGCGTTTACGCTGACGCTTCCCCTCTGGGCCATCCAGCTGGCTCTCGGTTCTACGATTGTGATTGGCGGCTTGTTCGGCATCTATCCTGCTCTCAAAGCAGCACGAATGAAACCGAGCCACGCGCTTCGGTTTGAATAACGAAAAAACGGGCTTATCCAGCTGGATAAGCCCGTTTTTAAATGATAAGCTGCTTCCTGGGCCGGAATCTGCTTCGCCTGGGCCGGAAAAAGTATTTTCCGGCCGAAACGTACGATATACCGGCCCAACATAAAAGATTCCGGCCCAGCACAATGTTAATTTGTTTTTTCCAGTCCCCGGTTTAAAAAGATACTGAAGTCAGCGCGCTTGATCGGTTCACCCGGCCGGAACGTGCCATCCGGGAATCCTTGCGTAATACCGGATGCAGCCAGTGCATTCACGGAGCTATACGCAAACGTGCCGACATTATTGTCCGGGAAATAATTCCGGTCTGTTTCTGGAAGCTTAAGCGCCCGTGCTAAAACGGCAGCCATTTCGGCCCGTGTCAGCTTTGCCTGCGCATCAAACGTGCCGTCTGTCCGGCCAAACATAATGCCGGCCTGTGTGACAGCGGCAATACTTCCATAAAACGCATACGTCTTTGGCACATCAGAAAAGCCTGGATCTTTCACACCATCTGCCGGCAGCTTCATCGCACGCTGCAGCATAATCGCCGCCTGCACGCGCGTTAAGGTTTCCTGCGGTCCAAACGTGCCGTTCGGAAAGCCGCTGATCACTGCCCGGTCTACAAGCGACGCAATATCACTTTCTGCCCGGAAGTCCACCGGCACATCACGGAACAATTCTTCTTTGTATGAATTGCCGTAGACTGCTTTTAAGGAATCCACATAAACACCCGGCTTCGAAGAAGAAAGAGCAGACAGCTTCGTCCAGCCTGCCTGCACCGGTACGCGTAGGTTCTTCCAGCCGTTCCATGTTACGCTCCCAAAAGAGGCTTGATGAGCCGTTCCCTTTGCATCAAGGAACGTACCGGTCACTTCCGCTCCGTCCGCCTGGCCGTATACACGCAGGCTGGCAAATGACGGACTGCCGGACAGTGCGATTGGCTGGACCGGCCGAACCGTGCCGTCTACTTTCAAGGAGCGGCTGCCGTCGTAATAAAACGTACTGACAGATGGAACTGACCAGCCGGCACCTTCAAATGAATCAAGTACGCTCGCCCGGCTTTCCGGCGGTGCTTGAACGGTAATCGGCAGCTTTACCTCGGCTGTTCCTTTTTTAACCGAAACAAATCCAGAACCTGATCGAGCAGCCGTAAAGGTTGTGCCGGATACAGTCCCAAGATCGGATGTAATCGTCACATTGTCCACTTTCACCGGATTGCCGTACTCGTCCATAATGGAGTGGATGTTCACGTTAACCGATTCTCCAATGGCAAGCGGTGCATCCGATGACAGGCTGGCGTTGATGGTTGTGGGCACACCCTTTGGCGCGGTGGTAATCGCCATTAAAAAGGTTGATACTGGCCGCTCGCCCCACGGGTCAGACGGCTTGTTTTGAATCGTTGCTGTAAAATCACCCGGCTCGCGCGCAAGCATCGTGGTCGAGCCGCCGCCGTCCATATTAAGCGCCCGATCGTAGCCGAGTGACTGAATATACGCGGCAAATTCGGATAAACTCATACCGGTGCTGTATCCCGGCTGGCGTCCATCGACCGTAATAAATGCTATTTTTTCGCCTGTTTGATCGATCGCCACAGCCGTACGCGGCGCTCGCTCGCGTGCTTTCGGGCTGTTTGGGTTCATCGTCAGCGCTACTTTCCCGTCTTTTACGAGCAGCGGCCCGCTGCCGATCATAAAATCGGCTCCCTTCCATTTCGCATCCACATCGACCGATACGGATACGGTATCACCGATTTTCATGCTGCGGAGTGCTTCCGTTTCGGTTCCATGCGCGGACAGAATAAAGCCATCCTTCGGAATTACTGCTCCTGCCGTTTGACCGTATGGACGGAAGCCCGTCACTTTACCGGTTAACATGCCGCCAAACTGAAGCGACGGGTCACTGGCTCCGGATACGATGACTTCATAACCGTACGGGTTGGTCGTCGTTACACCGGATGAAAAATTAGGTGTATACACCATTGTCGTATTCGGATAGCGCTGTCCGTTATGACCCGCCATCGTTCCGGTCGTTCCATTGTGTACGTATGTAAAAGTCGTAGAATAAGAGTCAATCTGTCCTTTTCCTTCTTTGTTGATGCCAAAGGCGATCATCTCGCTGACAAACTCATCTTTGCTTGTTTCAATCATGCCCCCATTTACCAAATAGTTGTCGATGGCGACAAAATAAAGCGGCATCGGCTCCCGGTTAAAAAACGAACCGTTAATCGCCCCGATCACTTCATGCCCTTCCCCGCTTGCCGCAAGTGCCTGCTTGGACGTCTGCACCAGCTTATTAAGCGGATTCGGCACTCCCGCCTGAACCTTTGTGTACGGGTCTGTCGTATCGATTTCCATTACGCGGACCGACTGGGGTACGGTTCCTTCCTCTACAATTTCGGTGTACGTTACCCCATTCGAAACATCAAATTCATCTGTAACTGCCGCCTGCGTCCACGCCGGAAACAGCAGCATCAGTGCGAGCAGTCCCGCTCTTACCCTTTTCATGGAAAACCTCCCTGCTTTTTGAAACTAGTATAGCATAAGCAGATTAAGAGAATAGTGGTCTTCCAGAAGAGAATGTAAAAAGTTAAAAAAAGAGAAAATCAAAAGAAAGTATTGCTTGACCAGGAAAATTCAACTATCCTTTTAAAGGCATGTCTCAATTTCAAGGTAAAATAAGGGTCATTTTACCTATATATACACTCTTAGAAAGAAGGTTATCTGTTTGTCCATACAACGAAAGATTATTAGTTTGCTTGTTGTGCTAATTGTTTTACTTCTCGCGTGCTCCAGTTTTCTGCAATGGATCGAGTCCCGGTCCTTGAAAAAAGAAATGGATGCCGCTTCTGTACACATGAATGAAAACTCTCAAAAAAGTGTTGAAGAAGAACTGACCGAATTAACGGCCAATATGTCAAACCACCTCCTCTCGCTTGAAGAGCAGGTGGATAAAACCATGTTAAATGCGGCTTATACTCTTCAGCAGATGGATACCGCACGCGGGCTGACCAATGCGGATCTTGAAGCAATCGCCAAACAAACCGGCATGACAGATCTTTACCTGGCGAACCGGCAGGGTGTGTTTACGCAATCTACGGAGGAAGCCTCACTTGGGCTGAATTTATTTTCGTTTAACGAAGCGTACCGCTCGGTTCTTGACGGAAAAACGCCAGTTATTGCAGAGCCGCTTATTTTAAAGCAGGAAACGATGGAAATCTTTAAGTTTATGATTGTTCCAAGAGCAGATGGACGCGGCGTACTCGAGGCCGCCATGAATGCCGATATTTTTGAGGCATCCTTAAAAACCTATATTCATAAGGGAAATGGGATAAAAGGCATTTACATGCTCAGTCCGGACGGCCTTGTGTTAACAGGAAATACGGCAGAGGGTGAAAAACCGTTTTGGAAACAAGGAGACACCATCCAAAACGACAATATTGGAGCCGTGCTGAAAAGTGGAAAGCCGCAGCTGCATGTGAACGAGCAAAAGGCGGATATTTTTTACCCTGTTGTAAAAAATGGAAAAACAACTTACGTGCTGTCTGCACAAATCGATACCGCTCCTTATTTCGCCAATGCTTCTATTGCCGAAAAAGCACTTAGTGAAGTCGAGCAGTCACTGAGGGATAATATTATTCAATCGATCATCAGCACGATTGTCATAGCCTCACTGTTTTCCGCCGTTTTCATCTGGATCGTGAGACGGACGTTAAAGCCGCTTCGCGATATAGCGGATCAATCGGAAAGGATCGCCGCAGGAGACTTGCGGACAGAAGGTACGGTTCTGCACAGCGAGGATGAAATCGGGCGCCTGTCCGCTTCATTCAGCAAAATGACCGGACAGCTGCGCCATGTGATTACCCAGATCTCTGCGCATACTGGGCAAGTAGCGGCTTCCTCCGAGGAACTGACGGCCAATGCTGAAGAAATGAGCAGCGCGTCTGAACAAATTTTCTCCACGGTAGCCAGTGTGGCAGCAGCTGCCGATGAACAGCGGCAAAGCATTGAGGATATGACGCGGACGGTTGAAGGCATGTCAGCCGGCGTCGGGCAAATCGCCGAACGCTCCAAGCAAATGATGCGCAGTGCCGGTGAATCTCTTTCCAAGTCAGAGGAAGGAAGCACGTCGATTCAAACAGCGGTGACTCAGATGCATACCATCCAGGAAACCGTGCATGAAACGGCTTCTGTCATTGAAGAGCTCGGCAGACGTTCCCAGGAAATCGGCACATTCACAGAAGTCATCACGACGATTGCCGGTCAGACGAACATGCTGGCACTGAATGCAGCAATTGAAGCAGCCCGGGCCGGCGAGCACGGCAAAGGCTTTGCCGTTGTTGCCGAAGAAGTACGGACGTTAGCCGAGCAGTCATCCAAATCGGCTGCCCGGATCAATGGACTGGTTGCCGCTGTCCAAGCTGAGATCACCCGCTCGGTTGAATCGATGAAACAAGTAATCGGCGAAGTCACAGCAGGAATGGAATCCGTTCATCATTCCGGTGAGTCCTTCCAAAGCATTCACGCGGCTGCCCGGGAAGTGTCGGGCCATATCGAAGCGGTCTCCGCCTCTGTGAAACAGCTGCAGTCAGGCACCGAGCAGGTTCAAGAGGTGATTCGCCTCGTCACCTCTCATTCGCATGAAACGGCCGCCAGCACCCAGCAGGTCTCTTCTTCAACTGAAGACCAAATGGCCGCCATGCAGGAAATTTCATCGTCTTCTGCATCACTTGCTTCCATGGCAGAAGAGCTGCAAGCTTTAACAAGTACCTTTAAAGTATAAAAAGAAAACCGCCCTGCATGCCGGGGCGGTTTTCTTTTTATACTTTTTAGTTTTCGAGACCTGGTATACGTTTTGCCAGTCAGCTGATTCTTTTTCTTGGACGGCTTCCTACCTTCATGTAGTAGCTTCCTTCATTCAGCGTTTTAAAGAATTTGATGCCTACCCATTTAAGCGGCGTCCAGATCTCCTTCATACTGTATAACGGCATAATAAATGCCCTCCTTTATATGAGTGTCCGAGATCGTATTCGACAACTGGCTGGCATAGATTCCCGTTAGCCCCTATAGTTTTGCGTCATCGCTTTTCAGCGATTTTGCCTTTTCGCACAATGTTCGCAGTGTCTTTATTATAAAGAAAAAAACACTAAAGTTATAGGTGTATTCGCTCGACAAATTCTAACAAACCGCGTCGTTAAAGGATTTTTAGTGTCCTTTCCCAAAACACACTTTCGACCTATATCGCTAAAAAACGTTTATATTTTGAATAATATTTATTTAATATAATTTAGTTTTCTTCCAGTCTGAGATCAATATACTACCTACACTGTACATACAGGATTTCACAGGGAAAGGACTTCCAGCGCCCATTCACAGGATGAAAGAAAAAATGTAAATAACCAAGAGCCCTATCTAAAAAGGAAATAATAAACAGTTCTTTTTCTGGAAAGGAAGGGTTGATTGGTAGGTATTTTGCCTTATAAATGAATGATTCTGTCCGTTTATGAAAAACAACGCCACACTCTTTATATAGAGCTTCCATTCCACTCGATCCCCAACATGAAAAAAACCGCCTTATGTAAAGGCGGCTTTTTCTTACTTTACTCCATATTCATAAATATATAAGCCTCGGCCCAGCCGTACAACGCGGTCATACTCGGGCTCTAATGCTTTCATAAAGGAGCTCATGTTGGAAATGCGCTTGCCGGTTGCTCGTTCGACAAACTCCTGAATTTCCACTGCACGAACCGGCTCCTTTCGTTCTCTTAAATAGGCAACGGCCACCTCGCGCAGCTCATGTACATTTTCTCTTGGGCGGCGGCTTACTGCATGCTCCTTCTCCCTGCCTTCACTGGTTTCCAGCTCTTGCAGTCTTGTTAAAAGTGCGTCCCGCTCTTTTTGTAATACTTCCAGCATCTGTGCTTCCGCCTGATCAATTTGGCTTAGTCTTGTTTTAATCGCTTGTTGTTCGGTAAATCTTCCGCTCAAAATGAATCCCGTTCCCTCCTAGGAAATGACAGATGATCTTTCTTAATCTTTCATTTAGTTCCATATTATACTATAAATGAGTAACTTTTGGTCTACTTAAGTTACTAAAAAATAATAAATTTCTTTTTGTTATTTCGCAACTTTAAACACTCATTTTGTGCGCTTTTTCTCCAGTAAAGCCACATTGCCTTCCTTTACTTTATGCGTGCGACAATATCTTTTTTTCACACACATACAGCCCGCGCCCAAGCTTGCGGACCTCCGGATATTTTGGCATCAGTGCATTCATAAATGCGCTCATATTGCCAATATGGTGGCCGGTCTGTTCTTCTACATACTGCTGAACCGTAAAGCCGCGGACAGGACGCTTTTCCTGTTTTAAATACGCCACAATCACTTCCTGCAAATATTCTACATACGCTGACCGCCGTCGTTCCTTCACACTGCCGGCTCTCTTTTTTGCATTCGGCAGCTTCATCATCGCCAGCCTGAATTCTAATTGCTTTCGTTCCAAATCAAAATGCCGTCTAATTTCTCTTTCTGTCTGATCAATTTGATAAAGACGATTTTGAATCGCTTCCCGTTCTCCAAACGCTGCTTTCATTATTACATCTGCCTTTCTCTCAAATTAAAAATATATTTAATTTACATATTTAAGCGCATATAAACTCATGAATCTTTTTACCTAAAACACATATAGAGTGTGACAAAATTGTTTACACTCTATGATGCTGTAAACCGGATTGCTTGACACCTGATTGCTTTCCTTTTATTTACCGGCACAGCCACCTGTCCACTATTCGTTCTGTAGTATACTCTTATTATACCATTTTTGTTCTTTAGAAAGAACAAAACAAGCGAAAAAATGAAATGGAACACTTTTTAAAGAGAATAAGCCTAAAAATAAGGTATCCAAACCATTTCAGTCCATATAAAGCCTGGCTCATGGATTCCGACAACATATGCAGGCATGCTGGATGTATTAGTTCGATGCTGAGATATCTTATAAGTCTATTATCCTACAAAAACTCGAAATAACCATCTTTTTCTCTCGACAAATTGTGACAGCTCTGTTTTCCAGAAGATGAGCAGCGGTCGTGTTCCTCATTCGTCACACCCTACTTTTTGCACGGCTCAAAAAAGAAAAAAGAAGAACCGGGGTTTATTCTTTCAATACCCGGTTCTTTCTAAAATGATATTCTCCCTCCTCACTTTACACTTCCAGCTGTTAAGCCTTGCAGGAAATACTTTTGAACGAACAGGAACACAACGATAAGCGGTGCGCTGGCCATAAAAGACAGGGCCATTAATGCATTCCATTCGGTCGTAAATTCCCCAATTAACATGCCAATCCCGATGGTAAGCGGCCGGACACTAATCGAATTGGTCAGCACGATCGCAAATAAAAATTCATTCCAGGCCAGGATAAAGGTATACACACCCGTGGCAATTAATCCTGGCAGACTTGGCGGGAGAATAATATAAAAGAATGTCCGAAAAGGACCGCAGCCATCAATTTTAGCCGCTTCGTCCAGTTCATATGGGATCGTCGTGATAAAATCACGCATCATCATAATGGAAAACGGCAGCGCAAACGATGTATAAGCCAGAATAAGAGCAAAATAACTGTTGTACAGGCCCACGCGGGTAATAAACAAAAAGTATGGGATGACGAGAAGAACCATTGGGAACATTTGTGTAATCAAAATGTATGTAACGGCTGTTCTCTTCCCTTTAAATTGGAATCTGGAAAATCCGTAGCCCGCTAACGCAGCAAACAAAAGACAAACAAACGTGACAGACAGGGCGATAATATAACTGTTTACAAACAGCTTCATCAGCTCTGCATTTTCAAACACCTTTCCGAACGCCTCAAGCGTCCAGTTTTGCGGCAGGATCGACAGAGGCATAGAGAATACCTCGGTGTTGGCCCTGAAAGACACACTGACCATCCAAAAAATCGGAAGAAGCGCGATGCTTCCCAATACAATTAAAGCTGCATACGTTGTGTATTGCGGCCTGCTTGTCATCTTACGCTCTCTCCTTTCGAATCGACGCCCGAATGTACAACGAGGAAATCACAATCATGATCATCAGCATGAAAATAGCGGTCGCAGATGCATAGCCAAAATCAAGCGTTCTAAATGCATAATGGTACACATATGTGGATAGAATTTCGGTTGAGTTTACCGGACCTCCGCCCGTCATAAGAAACACAAGGTCAAAAGAGCGGAAATTCCAGATAAATTCTAAAACCGCTACGGTTAAGATGATGTTTTTAATCTGGGGAATGGTAATGTAGAACAGCTTTTGAAAAAAGCCAGCACCGTCAATATCAGCTGCTTCATATAAATCGTGAGAAATCGTCTGCAGGCTCGCTAAAATCATCAGCATCATAAACGGAAAACCGCGCCATACATTGGCGATAATGACCGCAAAAAGAGCCGTTGTTTCATTGCTCAGCCACGCCGTCTGCGAAATGGTCTCCAGCCCAATGCCTTTCAACAGATAGTTGACGAGGCCGAACGGATTAAACATGAGCATAAAAATCGCAGCTACAACCGTGGAAGACGTCAGCCACGGAAACATTAAAAGCGCCCGGAATACGCCCCGGAATTTCGAATTGATCGGCTGATTTAATAAAAGGGCAAAGGTCATGCCGGCCGTCAGCCCAAGAAGTACACTCGTAAAAGTAAAAATAACGGTATTTTTTAAGGCGTTCCAAAACAGCGGGTCGACAATAAAGTGGCTGTAATTTGCCAGACCGGCAAAAACTGGATTCGCTTTGTCCGTGTAATCGTAAAAGCTCATTTGAATCACCTGGAAAAGCGGGTAGCCTGTTAACAGAATCAAAAGCGTCATCGCCGGCATAATAAAAGAAACCTTTACAAAGAACTGCTGCAGGTCCTTTACTTTATTTCCTGACGGTTCCTCCTTGTTTTTGGAAAAAGGGAGGCTCTTTGAGAGCCCCCGCAGACCATCACTGCTCAGCTTTTTCAAACGCTGCATTCCAATATGTCGCTGCATCGTCCAAAGCCTCCTTCGCTGTCTTTTTATCCGTTAAATAGTTTTGCACTTCAATTGTAAACTGCTTTCTTAAATCATTCGCCTGCGGCAGAAAGTTGTCAATCACTTCTACCCGGTCTGCCGTTTCCGCTTGATCGATAAACACCTTCAAATACGGGTCTTCCTGGAAATAAGGGTCCTGCATCGTTTGTTTATTGTACGGGAAGAAGTTTGTCGCTTTGTCCCACAGCAGCTGTCCTTCTGCACTGCCCATAAACTCGATAAACTTCCAGGCCGCTTCTTTGTTTTTCCCTTTTGATGCTAGAGTCAGAACCGAGCCCTGTGCGATCGTACCTGTTTGTTCACCAGCCGGAAGAGGAACAACCCCAAATTCTAAATCAGGGTTCAAGCCTTCTTGAATTTTAACGCCCCACGGGCCTTCAAACATAAAAGCGACATTTCCTGCTGAGAAGTTCGCCCGTTTTTCTTTTTCACCCGCACTCAATTCACCAGGCGTTGTGACTTTGTGTTCTTTTACCAAAGACTTATAAAACTCCAATGCTTTTACGCCCTCTGGCGTATTAAAGGCCGCCCGGTTATTTTCGATAATTTTCCCCCCGGCTTGAAGGATAAACGGGAATACCTCGTAAGAAATAACCGTTGGCGGCTCAGCAGCCAGGTTGCCTGTCAGTGCATATCGATTTTTGCTTGTATCCGTTAGTTTAATGGAGGCAGCTAAAAACTCGTCCCATGTTTTAGGCGGCTCGACACCTGCTTCTTCGAGAAGCTTCTTATTATAAAACAAGGCAATGTTTCCGTTCGTAATCGGAATGCCGTAGCGCTTGCCTTTCCACGGCTGTGTCATTGGGCCTTCAATAGCCGCCTGGTAGTCTTCCGGCAGCTTCTCAATATACGGATCAATCGGGTCAATCATACCGGCGTCCGCAAACTCTGTTACCCAGGCTCCCGAAGCCGTAATGACATCCGGCGGCATACCCGCTAAATCCAGGGATAAGAGCTTGTCATGCTCCTGCGCGAAAGGAATATCTTCAATGATGAGTTCAATATCCGGGTGTTTTTTTTCAAAAGCAGCTTTTACTTCGTTGATTTTGTCAGGACCTTGTTCATTTACCCAGTGCTGCATCCAGCGCACCTGCGTTCTTCCGTCGTCGCTTTTGGATGCTTCCTGCTCTGGCTCAGAACCGGCTGTATTGGATGTTGAAGGAGGGGAACATGCAGTCATTAATAATGAAGCAGCAAAGAGCGTTGAAAACCATTTTTTCTTCAAAAGATTCATCTCCCTCAATGTTAAATTGATTTACGCAAAACAGTAAGCGGTTTCATAATATTGAAATCGATTAAAGGCCGTAAATAATTTTGAAAGGCTGGAGTAGCCATTTGAGCTTGATCATCCCAATAAGAAGAAGGAAGCGTTCGTTCTTTTCCGGCAATATCGTTCAATGGCACTGCTTCGACCGCGCAGCAATACGGGTCATCCTGCAGCCGCTTTAAGCCCATCATCACACCGGACGAACCGCCCAGTGCTGCGTCAACCGCTTTTTCTCCTAAAAGCTTCGCTTCCTGAAGATCTGTTTGGGAGGCCAGGCCAAAAGCGCTTCTATATAAGGAGCCGGGATTGGTCAGCCTTGTTTTATAGCCGAGCTTGCCAACAATTTCACTCGACAGCGTATGGGTGATGCCGCCGTTATAGCCTTTTCTTTTTTTATTGGCGGAAGACGCAGAGCGGATGCCGTCCACTTGAAAATGGTCGGGAACAATGACCATCAGCTTTTTGAACTTCCGGTAATGGCTTTCGATCTCCTGCAGAAATTGCTCGAGTGTTCGCGTTTTTTCCGGCAGATAAATCAGCTGGGGAAATTGGTCTGGCCTTTCTTTGCCAAAAGCACTCGCAGCCGCCAGCCAGCCTGAATTTCCTCCCATCACTTCAATCAATTCAATTTGATCATACGTGCCTAAAGAATCCATATCCGCTCCAATCCACTGAATCGACTGGATCAAAAACCTGGCGGCACTGCCGTAGCCGGGCGTGTGATCTGTGCCAAACAAATCGTTGTCGATGGTTTTCGGAATATGCACAAACACCATGTCTTTCCGGATCGATTGTGCGTAATCGTGAAGCGCATGAACCGTTCTGGACGATCCGTTTCCGCCTATGTAGCAGAAAATACGAATATCCCGTTCATCCATTTTGCGGATAATCCGTTCGATATCCTCTTCGAGTAATTCATATCTTGATCCGCCGAGAAGAGCTCCTGGCTGCTGGGCCGCTTTTTCCAGCGTACTCAGCTCACCGTCAAGCAGCACCATCCGGTCGTGCAGCAGGCCTTCCACTCCATTCAAGGAGCCGTATATATGACCGATTGTCGGATTTGCCACAGCAGCCGAAACAGCTCCATACAATGATTGATTAATAACCGCTGTCGGCCCGCCCGATTGTGCGATCAGCATGTTCATCACATCATCACCTCCTTTCAGCAATCATCACATTCACTCTTCGCCGTAATTGTTCAAGAATAGAAGATTCAATTCTGTCATCCGTAATAATAGTATGATGAGATTCCAGGTCTAGAACCTGAAATGAGGCAATCGCATTCATTTTTGAAGAATCCGCCAGCCAGTAGACCTCCCGTGCCGAGCGGGCAAGCATTCTCTTTACCTCTACTTCTAATAAATCGTGACACGTAAACCCTTTTTCCATCGACACCCCGGATACACCGATAAATACCTTATCCGCATACAAAGTGCTCAAGCTGTCTTTTAAAACGGAGCTGACAATCGTGGTCGTCCGTGAGCGAAAAATGCCGCCCATCAATACCTTTGTAATGTTTTCTTTTTCTTCAAGTGCCTCGGCAATATTCACGGCCGTTAAAAAAGCGGTGATTCTTTTTTGCGAATCAAGGCTTTGAGCAAGATGAAAGGTGGTCGATCCCGCATCTATGATAACGCTTTCATCATATTCAATTAAAGATGCGGCTTTTCGGGCAATTTGCTGCTTTTCAACCCTGTTTTTTTCGTATTGCTGCTGAAAACGATCGTTCAAATCCTTTGTTGAATAATCCGGCAGGTCTGCTTTCCATTCAGCTCCTCCCCTGATTCGAATCACGTTCTTGGACTGCTTCTCCAGAAACTCCACATCACGCCGGGCCGTTACATCGGAGATACCCAGCTCTTTTGCCAGCTGCGAAATGCTGACGGTTTTTTTGTCCTTGATGATTTCAAGCATCAGGTTGTGTCTTTGCTTTGTGATCATAGCTGCTCACCTACGATTTAATTTTCAGAATATTGATTCGTTTTTTACTTTTTTTTATTATAATTGATCATTTCTTGATTGTACATTTATTTTTTTGATCAAAATTTTATTGATTTTGAAAAAAAATGAGCATATTATGATAAAAAGAGTGGATTCCCAAAATTTATCACTCTCATTTTGCAGAGGAGGTTCTTTCATGTCTGACATTGAAAACTTGTCTGTGACCACACTTCGCATGCTTTCCATTGATGCTATAGAGAGGGCAAGCTCGGGCCATCCCGGTATGCCGATGGGCGCTGCCCCTATGGCTTACACACTTTGGAGCAGATTTTTAACCCAAAGCAGCCGGCACCCTGACTGGTGGAACCGGGACCGTTTCGTTCTCTCCGCCGGCCACGGATCAGCTCTTTTGTACAGCCTCCTTCATTTAAGCGGCTTTAATATCACGCTCGATGACTTAAAGCAGTTTCGAAAATGGGGAAGCAAAACGCCCGGCCATCCTGAATACGGACACACAGAAGGCGTCGAAGCCACAACCGGCCCGCTTGGACAAGGGTTTGCGATGGCTGTCGGCATGGCCGTTGCTGAACGCTACTTGTCTGCCGCGTACAACCGACCAAACTATAACATTGTTGACCACCGCACATATGTGATATGCGGCGATGGCGACTTAATGGAAGGTGTCAGCCAGGAAGCGGCTTCCTTAGCCGGCCACTTGAAATTAAATAAGCTTATCGTTCTTTTTGACTCCAATCAGGTATGTTTAGACGGCCCCACCTCTTTAACCTTCACCGAAGATACACGCAAAAAATTCGAAGCCTATGGCTGGAATGTTCTATCCGTAAAGGATGGCAACAGCTTCACGGAAATCGAACAAGCCATCCAGCACGCTCATCACAGCGACCGCCCAACTCTTATTATCGTAAATACCATTATCGGATATGGCAGCCCGTCCAAAGCAGGCCGTTCGGACGTCCACGGCTCCCCGCTCGGCGCAGCCGAAAGGGAGCGCGTCAAAGAAGCGTACAACTGGCCGCATCCTCCCTTCCACGTTCCTGAAGAAGTGCAGCAGCATTTTCAAGAGATCGCCTCTTCCAAAGAAAAAGAGTATGTAAAGTGGTTTCAAAAATGGAAGCGTTATCAAATCAACTACCCTGACCTTTCCGCCCAATTCATAAAAGCGATGGAAGATGCTTCTCTCCAGACAGAAGATCTCAATATCCCTTCCTACAAAGAAGGACAGCTTCTCGCAACAAGGCAGGCCTCTGAAGATATACTGAATGCCTTTGCCGCACACACCAATCTTCTTATCGGCGGTGCGGCAGATCTTGCTTCCTCCAACAAAACCAATCTGCACGAAAAAGGCATCTTCAGCGCTGAAAACCCGGCAGGCGCTAATCTTTATTACGGTGTCAGAGAATTCGCAATGGCGGCGATCATGAACGGCATTTCCCTGCATGGCGGCCTCCGCACCTTTGGCGGTACGTTTCTCGCTTTTTCTGATTACATGCGGCCCGCGATTCGGCTGTCTGCCCTGATGAAGCAGCCGGTCCTCTATGTGTTCACCCATGACAGCATTGCCTACGGAGAAGACGGGCCGACACACCAGCCGATCGAACATATTCCGTCCCTGCGCTTGATTCCGGGTCTTATTGTGATGCGGCCGGCGGATGCGAAAGAAACAGCCGCTGCGTACCAGTTCGCCTTCGAGCAAACTTCCCTGCCTGTAGTCATGATCTTAACCCGGCAGGATGTTCCGGTGCTGCCGCATTCATCGGCAGAGCTTGAAACGATTTCGAAAGGGGCGTACACCTATTACCAGTCACCTTCACTGGACGATGCCGTCCTGTTCATCGCAACCGGCTCCGAGGTTTATCTCGCCGATCAGGTTCGCACAAAGCTCGAAGCACAGGGCATCAACGTGATGATTGTCAGCATGCCGTCCAGAGAGCTGTTCGAGCAGCAGCCGCTCGATTATCAACGGGCGATTCTGCCGCCTTCTATCCGGAAAAGAGTCGTGCTGGAAATGGCACATCCAAGCGGATGGGAAAAGTATGCCGGAGAGCATGGAATGATCATCGGCATCGAGCGGTTTGGCGCATCCGCGCCGGGAGAAAAAATGATGGAGCAGTTTGGCTTTACGCCGGAAGCCGTCACGGCGAAAGTCCTGGATTACGTGAAAAAAATAAGATTGGGGGCGGTTCAATGAGTCTGGTGCCGATCACAGACATGTTACAGGATGCGAAGAAAAACCATTATGCCATCGGACACTTTAACATGATCAATATGGAGTTCGCCCAGGCGATTTGTGAAGCCGCAAACGAAGAACAAGCGCCGGTTATTTTAGGCGTCGGGGAAGCGACCATTAAATATATGGGCATGGACTATGTGATCAGCATCGCCCGGTGTGCAGCCAAAAGAAGCCGTGTACCCGTCGCGCTCCACCTCGATCACGGCAGTTCTTTTCCCGTGATTGTACAGTGCATCCGGGCCGGTTTTTCATCGGTAATGATTGACGGCTCCCACTACCCTTTTGAACAAAACGTGGAACTCACCAAGAAAGTAGTCGAGCTGGCGCACGCGGCCGGTGTTTCGGTCGAAGGAGAGCTCGGCAGCATTGCCGGAACGGAGGACGATGTGACCGTTGAGGAAAAAGATGCACAGCTGCCAACCGTCGAAGAAGCCGTTTCATTCTGGGAACAAACAAAAGTCAATGCGCTTGCCGTCGCCGTCGGTACCGCCCACGGCCTATATCGAGCAGAACCGAACGTGCGCTGTGACCGCATTGCCGACATCTCTTCCCGCGTGGACGCCCCACTCGTCCTTCACGGCGGGTCCGGCGTTAAGGAAGACATTATCCAGCAGGCCATCTCAGCCGGCGCCGCCAAAATTAACGTTAATACCGAAAACCAGGTCGCTTTTGCCGAAAGCACCCGGACCGTTCTCGACCATAAGCCAGTCATTGCGGATGCACGTGATTTTCTCCGCGAAGGACGGGACGCCATTAAAGAAACTGTCCGTGCTAAGATCCGGCTGTTCGGCTCCAACAATCGGGTTTAATACCGCTTATTGAAAAAAGCTGGCACAAAAGCAGGTTTTACCCCGCTTTTGTGCCAGCTTGATCATAGATCTTACCAAACATTCAGAAACAAGGATGTAAAGATCGTCAACTGCATAGGCCTTCTTTCTATTTTGATAGATAGTCCAAAAGCTCTTTAGTCCAAATCAAATGCCCGTCATCCGTCAGATCAGTTCCTTCTTTTAAAAAACTCGACCGCTTTATATGTTCTTTTTCCAGGCGATCATTTATTTCACGATGGATATTCACGTAAGCCCATTCCTTCTTTTTCGCAAGCTCCGTAAGTTCTCCCGTATAATCGTTATAAGTATAGCCTATATTATTTTCTGTTCTTTCCTCTGAAACAATCGATATAGGATTAGAGGATGTTAAAAGGATTTTAGCTCCAGGTACATTTTTTTGTATAGACTGCACAATTGCCTCTACGTCCTTTTTTGTTTCGTCCATCGGTACATGCTGGTCATAATTATGGAAAAGGGCGGCTTCAAAAATCACCAGGTCTGGTTTGTCACCGATGACGTTTTTTACTTTTGTCTCTTTTACCAGACGGGCAGTGGAGTATTCAGGAAACCCATGAGTATGTATGCGTACGTTTTGAAACTCCTTCCCTAAAGAATGAAGCTGTGCTTCAAAACGCTTTCCCCAGGCGTATTTTGGATCACTGGCTCCGATACCGGCGGTTGCACTGCCTCCAAGTACCGAGATAGTCACCTGGTCCTGTGTTAAAGATTTGTAATGAAGATAATCAGCAAGATTTTGATCCGGGTTTAATGCCGGATCTAACGAGTTGATGAAAGCTTTTTGCTCCGCTTTTTGTTTGTAAGCCGCATAAGCTGCCTCACCTTGTACTTCAATTTTGTTGTCATAGTGCCACTTGCCTGCAAATAAAACAGAAATAGCTAAAACAAGCACCAGGGTAAATAGAACGTTTTTTGGCATATGATCCTCCTTCCCAATATTGGATGATACTACCATTATAAATTCTATCTTCCCTGATCGTAAGCTTAATTCGTTCGACAAATTCCGTTTATTGACTTTCTATTTCAGTGCTGCTTCAATTGCTGCAACCTCTTCCGCACTAAAACGGGAATACGCAATTTGCAGAGCCATTTGCTGCTGTTCCGCCGTCAACCCGTTTGCTGACACCTTATTATAAAGGGCAATTTCTTCTTTGGAAAAGCGGCTGAATACAAACTGCATCGCTTCCTCCTGGGAACTAAAGTGCAGACCGTCCGTCCCCGAATCGGTTGAACCCGTTTCCGCTTTCGGAGCTGGCGCTTGTTCCGAAGATGCATCCGCTTCCGCCTTTTCTGCCTCTTTTAACAGCTCATTTGCTTCAGCCGGGATTTCGGTTACTTGCGGGGCTGCTGGTTCTACCACTGTTTCTTCAGTCGGTTCTACTGTTGGCTGTTCTTTGCTTTCAACCTCTTTCTCGGCCACATGCTCTTTGACAGAGTCAATTTGTTCAGCAACGGGTTTGTTCTTTTCAGCAGATTGCTGCGCTCGCTCCTGTTCTTCTTTACCTAATAACCACATAATGGCAGCTGATATAACAAGTAATACTGCTGCTATTCCTATCCATTTCTTCATACTTCTCACTCCTACAAATCAATAAATTTATAAAGCATTAGCACGTACGCGGGCAACTTGATATATTCTTTAGCCGTACACAAAATGTTATTATAATCCCGATACCATGCCTGATTATTTCGCAATGAGGAAACATAGGTTAGCTCGATGCCACTATAGCGGTACACATGGTCAAATACAAGCTTAACCCTTCTCATGTGATAGTCTGACGAAATGACGATCGCAGAATCCAAATCGTTTTCCACCATTTTTTCTTTTGTATAAACGGCATTTGTATAAGTACTGGTCGCCTCTTCTTCTAATAGAAGGTCTTTCATTGGCACACCAAGTGCCGCTGCTTCCTCCGGCGTCATTCCCTCTTCACTAGAATTAGATAGCATGACCTTGCCCGCGTAGCCTTTATGGTAAAAATCCGCTGCTTTAATAAGCCGTCCCTTATCTCCGCTAAGCACGATAATTGCTTCTGCTTCCTTTGGCTCTTCATGTATGACAAGAAATGATCGTGCCAGTGGAAACAAAAATAGGAAAACAATCCCTATATAAAAGACCCGCTTGATGATATTCCGCATGAGCCCCTGCCTTTCTTTCTTCCTGGAATTTTCTTTACCGTCTTATCAAACAGAAAAACAGAGCTGCTTATGCATGCTCTGTTTCAGATTCATTTATTTAGTCTTCATTACGAAGAGTAAAAGAAGCGCTTTTCTTATAAAAAAATTCCAAACATTTTTAGCCATCCAAAGAAGGAAATCCATAGTGGAATACTAAGTCCAATACCCCATCGCAAGCCATTGAACAAGTCAGGTTCATTGTAATAGCGATTCATAGGATACAACCCCCCTCAAAAAATGAAAGCGTTTTCCTAATTATACCCTATTTCACTTCAATGTCCATCTTTATTTCTACATGAACTTACGAAGAAACTATAGCCAACCGAAGAAAGACAGCCATAGCGGTATACTTAGTAGAACACCCCACCAGAGGCCCTTCAAAACAGATCCTTCTCGTTGCTGATGATTCATTTTTATCACCTCTCTGGATATCCTTGTATTAGTATATCCAGAAAGGATGAAAATTAAATGAAAGTCAGCTCCTCTCGTACAATTCAAGTGGAAGTCCGTCTGGATCTTGAAAGAATGTAAACCTTCTGCCTGTTCCTTCATCTATCCGGATCGGCTCCACCGTAATTCCCTTCTCTTCCAGCTCACGAACCGATCCCTCAATGTCTTCTACCTCAAACGCTAAATGGCGCAGCCCCTGTGCTTCTGGATAACTAGGCCGTGACGGCGCACCTGGAAAAGAGAATAATTCAATTTGATCAATTTCTCCCACCCGCAGATCTAACTTAAAGGAATCTCGTTCCTCTCTGTATGTTTCTGCAATTACATCGAAGCCCAGAATTTCGGTATAAAACTTTTTTGATCGTTTATAATCTGAGCAAATAATGGCCGCATGGTGAATTTTATTGATGTTCATAAAGCTCATTCCTTTACTTATGTAGAGAAGTATTTTCTTTTTTTGAATCTTTATTTACAAAGAAGAAAGAAACAGCACACCCAAGCAAGGACCCAAGAGTATTCAGCAGCACATCATCAATATCAGTCCATCGGTTGGGCATAAGCAGTTGGATCAATTCTATTCCAACAGAAAAAGCAGCACCGGCTGCACCCGCTTTGATTAGACGCTCTCTTGTAAAGATCAGGCCGAGTACCAGACCATAAGGTACGAACAAAGCGACATTTCCGACTGTATTTAAATAAGAGCCGCTTGATAGCTCTGCTTGAATAGAATGAAGTAATTTAAGATTTACTCCGCCTGGCTGAGTACCAATCTTTAAAAATGTATGGCTCAGCATTGTAAAATACAGAATGAATAAGACTGATCCAATGAATGCTGCTCTTTTGATAAATACCTCTCCTTACCGTCATTCTTCTAATTAAAAATCCTCTAACAGGTATGTTTTCTTTATATCTTAACTTTTTTAACAGATCATAATACCTAGTTTTAAAGTTTTAAGTACTCTAAAATAACCGGACGCACTAAGCGCCCGGCTTTTTTATTTTTTTGCTGCTTCACAATGATGTTCGACTTCTTCCCATGTCATAAAAATACGAACGATATCTTCTTCTACTAAATCTGTCCCTGTCTGCACTTCTACAAACTCTAAATCTGTCAAAGCTTTAATGCCGTGTTTATCGCCTACCGTAATTTGCAGCACATCACCTGGTTTCACTGAACGAATTTCATCGTTTAACGCAAATTCGCCTTCCCCTTTGATGATCGTCCATACTTCACTTCGGTAAGAATGTTTTTGATAGCTTAAATTTTTCCCAGCTGTAACACCAATACGTTTTGTCAGCACTTCCTGACCGCCCTCAAATTTCACATGGTCCAGCACACGATACCATCCCCAGCGCCGCTCTTCATACATAGGACGGTTATCAAAGCCACCAACAAGCTCTTTAATTTTCGGGCTCTTCTCTTTGTCTGCTACTAGAATACCGTCAGGACTAACAGCCACAACAGCATTTGACACGCCTAGTACTGTAACCGGAATATCCAATTCATTAATTAAGTGTGTGTTGCTAGACTCCGCGCAGACAACACCTTTTCCAATTTGTTCAGCGGCCATTTCTTCTGTAAGTGTATTCCATGTACCAAGATCTTTCCAATAGCCGTCATATGGAATCATGACAATGTTGTCTGTTTTCTCCACTACTTCATAATCAAAGCTGATTTTTGGCAAGTTTGCGTATTCCTCTAATAAAAGATCATATTCAATTGGAAGACCGTTTTCTTTTAAAATGGAGATTAAATACCCTAGTTTAAAAGCAAAGACACCACAGTTCCAGAGTGCCCCTTCTTCAATAAGCTGTGACGCCGTTTCTTCATTTGGCTTTTCAGTAAACCGGCTCACTGGGCGGTAATCTGTTTCTACTGCATCGCTGCTTGGCACAATATAGCCATATTTGGACGAAGGAAAGGTGGGTTCTACGCCCATTAGTGCAAGGTCCGCATCACTCTCCTGAAGTGCTGTTCCTAAATCTTTTACCCGATTAAAGAACCGGTCCTCTACATAGGGATCAACCGGTAAAATGGCGACAACTTCGCTTAAATCTGTATTTTCTACGGTATACAAAAAAGAAGCCGCTAATGCGATCGCAGGAAACGTATCACGGCGGCTTGGCTCAATAATTAAAGGAACTTGGTAACCTAACTGACTATGAATCATATCAACTTGAGACTTGCTTGTTGCAATAACGGCAGACTCGCTTAATCCAACAGAAGTCAACTGACCCCAAACACGCTGAACCATTGATTCTAAATTTTTGTCTTTGCTTTCTAAAACTTTTAAAAATTGTTTTGAACGCGCATCGTTAGAAAGAGGCCAAAGACGCGTCCCAGATCCTCCTGATAACAAAACAAGCTTCATTCTCATCACCCTACTCTTTCTCTCAATTTTTTCTTTTCTTCCTTATCCAATACAATTAAATACACTAGTATCAAAAATAAAAATACAAATTCGATTAAGAAACAAAGCATCTTAACACTGAGTTCCATATTTAAAGAATTCAGATAAAATCCAATTAAAAAATTAAAAAATGAAATTAGTACCAAATAAAAATATTTAACAGAGAATGGGTGAATACTTATACTTATCCAACTCCATACCATTAACACTAATCTAAAAATAAAAGTTCCAAATAAAATTGAGATTGCTGCTCCTACAGTTCCATATTGTTCAATAAAAAATAAGCTTAATAATATTACTGAACCAGATTGTAATATTGAAGCTACCAATATTATTCTAGTTTTTCCTGCCACCATTAATAGATAATCTATAGATCCAAATATGGTATTTATTATTTGATTAAGACAGAGTAATTGAAAAAGAAAAACTGTAGTCTTAAACTCTTCGCCGAATATACTCATTATTTCGTACGAAAAGGTAATAGCAATCAAACAGAGTAGACTGGCAATTATAATTATCCAATTTGTATTTTTTTTGTAAGTATAATTTAGTTTCTCTTTCATATTGTCATTATATAGATTTGAGAATATTGGTGTATAAACTACCTCAATAGATCTTAAAGCAAAAGCAATTAATGTTGCTGTTTGAAAGGCTACTCTAAAAAAACCAATGTCTGAATTACTTTGATATATACCAATTATGTAAACAAGAATAAAAGGAGATAGTTGGTTAAGCAGTTGAATATTCATAAACTTAAAACAGTCTTTAAAATAGGCCTTTTCAACTTTTAATTGTAATTTTACTTTTTCATTTTTATTTCTAGAAACAACTGCTGTTAGGAAAGCTATTAAATAACTAAATACGTATGATCCTAAAACTAAATTTATATTTGTGAAACCTAAATAATACATACCAACTAAACAACAAAAAAATAGGACAGGTCTTACTATATATTCAGGTACAGTAGCATATATATACTTAAAATTAGTTTGATTTATGACTCTATAAAAAACGACCATGGATTGTATGGGAATAGAAAATAAAGCTAAAGCTATGAATAGATTATTATATTTTCCTTCAAAGGAAATAAAAATCGTATTCTCTAGGAGTATTATCAGCAAAATAACTACAGATGAAGCAACTAAAATAATAGACCCCATGGTAGTAATAAATATTCTGTATACATTGTGTCCTTGACTTTGTTTTTTGGGAATCATATATATTAGAGTCTGTTCAACTCCAAAATTAGCGATAATATATGCAATAGTTAAAAATGCTATAATAAAGCTGTATAAACCAAATTGCTCAATATCTAATATTTTTGCAATAATAATTAGGTTAATATAACCTAAAAAAGCGCTACATAATCTTCCTGCAAAAGCAAAAGAAGCTCCTTGAAAAATTCTTTTGCTAGTTGGTAATTTTGTTTTATACTCCATTCTAAAATCTCATTTCAATTATTTATTGTTTACCTTATTATACTGTTCTGCCAAAAGAAGTACGTTTTTCTCCATAAGATATTCTTCATTCACCTTACATTTTGCTTTATAAGACAGCTTTCTATACAGTTCTTTATCATTAATTAAATTTTCTATATAATTTACAAAATCAGAAACACTTTTTCCAATGTATCCATTTTCTCCGTGAATTATTGGATCGATATTACCGGGAGCATTGTTTACAATGACGGGCTTTCTAAGGTACATCGCTTCCAGTATAGTCAACGGTAGCCCTTCCCATAATGATGTTTGAATATAAATCGTTCCTTCTTGCTTTAGTCTTTTAATTGCCTTTTCATATGGCAGCCACCCTAAAATCTCCACATATCCATTTAATTGCTTTTCTTTAATAAAATTCTCCACAAATCCCCTTAATTCCCCATCACCAATCCAAAGGAACTTTACTCGTAATCCTTTTTCTTTACAAGCTAGCGCTATGTCCAAAAACAATTTTGGGTTTTTTTGATTTGAAAGCCTACCTAGAGATACAATGACGGGAGTGGAATAGTCAGCGTTATTGATGCTTTCAGTAATTTTGTCTATTAGCTTACTGTTTATCCCTGTAGAAACTAGTACAGTTTTTTCAGTTAACTGTAATGAATATTTATATTCAGACATAGAAATTGGTAAAGTGATAGTCTCTTTATCAAGTTTCGCTAAAACTTTTTCTAAATATAGAAAAAGTTTATTTACAACTAAATTATTATCCATTTTCAAAAAGGAGTATCCATGTGGTGTATAAAATGTATGAATTTTTTCATGTTTTTTAGAAAGAGCATTTATTATTCTACCTATAGCCCCTGAAAAAGTTGAATGATAATGTACGATATCAGGTTGGAAGTTGTTTATACAATTTTTGTAATAATTGTATAACTTAAAGTAATCTTTAGGGTTCTTTCTTCGAAACTTAACCATATTTAGTTCCACATTTTCACCAAATTTATTTCTTAATAATTCAAGGGGTGGTGTTTGTTCTTTTGGACTATAAATAATACTTATTTGATTTTTTTCCTTGTCAAATTCATCACATATATTATTTAAATAAGTAAGAACACCTCCAGCAAGACATTCTGTAATTATTAAGATCTTCAATATATAAACTCCTTTTTATACTTTTAATTTATTAACTAGTAAATATTGATTTTTCTAATGTTAACAGCATCAAAAAATAGTTTTTAATTATTTTTATTATAAATTTAGTATTATCGCCTTCATATTGAAAAAGCTTAATCATTTGTTTTGGTATTTTCGAATTATTCTCCTATATGATTAGATATTAATGCTAAAGACTTCTCAATAAACTTTTTCTTACTATATTTTTCTGAATTAATTCTCGCTTTTTGAGACATCTCATTTCTTAAACTTGTATTCAAAATTAATTCTTTGAGAGCATCTTTTAACTTTTCAATATTATTAGGCTCAACTAAGATTCCTGAGTCTACCGAAACTGTATCTAAACCTTCAATTTCATAACCAACTACTGGAGTGCCGCTAGCGTTGGCTTCAATGTATGTAATTCCAAAACCTTCTCTAGTTGATGGACTAGAAAATATCCAAGCATATTGATACAGCTCTCTTTTCTGTTCTTCAGAAATAAATCCAAGATATTTAATTTTATCGTCCCTACAAATTGTATCCAATTCATCTTTGTATTTAGTAGGCCCTGCTATTATCAGCTCAAGTTCTTCAATCTCACCTTTTAACATTGAGTAAGCCTCTACTAAATGATCTAATTTCTTTACTCCATTTTTCCCATCGTATCTCCCAATATAAAGGATAGATGGATGCATGGACTTCTTACCTTCGACAAAGTATTCATTGTCAATCCCGGGGGATATTATTTTTATGTTGCTTTCTACAATACCTAGTCTCTTTAATTCATTTTTGGTTAACTGACTAACTGTTACAATATTTCTTTTCTTGTAAAATAAGGGAATGGCTATTTCTTCAAAGAAATAGCCCAGCATAGCAGTAGGTAGATTGTGGCTTTTAAAATACTCTTTACCTGTTAAATGGTGTATTATAGTAATGTTTTTTTCTTTCTTGGAAAACAAAGGAGAAAATACAGGAAAAGAAACCATATTCTCTACTAATAAATCCGTTGATTTTTTATAGTTTTTAGTATAAAACTTCCAAATGGAACCTACTTTTGATCCTTTGCTGCTTATTCTCTTAACATTTATTCCATCGACAACTTCTTCCACTGGTAAATCAAAATTACTTTCTGAAGCACATATTAATGTTACTTTATGACCCTTTTGTACCCACGGCTTCGCTAAATCTTTAATGTATTCCCTAGCTCCACCTTTTAAATCAGAATTTGTTGGCCCTCTTAGAGAAACAATGGTTATGTTCATACAATTCCTCTTCTTAAAAAAGTTGATTTCTTTTCGATTTGTTGTTGAACTTTAGGTATCTCAGTTTCCAAATGCTTTTTTATAGAGTCTTTATTTTCAAAACAAGTACTAACTAAAGAATTAATTTTCATGGGCGTTATTTCTTCAATATTGACAGTATATTTACTTAGACCTAACATATCCATAATTCCATTGGTTTTTGCTTCATAAGCAATGGCTACTGTTGGAATATGAGCTCCCGTTGCAAAAATATTAGAATGCATTCTTGTTCCTACAAACATATCAAATTTGCTAATTAATCCTTTGATCTCTTGTGGAGATAAATCATCTTCAAGGATTATAAAATCGTCTTTACATTTTGCAGATAAACTGTTTTTTATTTCTCGAGCGATAATTCGATCGTCGTCCCCTGTAAAAATAACTTGTGGGATAAATACAAAGCTTGCTTTTAGTTCTGCTGATTTTTCTTCAATTAAGCTTATAATTGAATTTTTATAATTATTTAATGCATCTTTTTTATTTGAACTTTTTGGAAAATGCCAATCCCTTACTGTTAAACCTATTAAGGTTTTATTATGAGGTAAAGACTTATATAAATCTTCAACTTTCGCATTAATTTCACTTGGAACCATGAAAGCAAGATCAGGAGTAAAAGTGTAATTCTTTGAGCTTAAAAAGCCACTTAAATATTTATAAGTGATTTCCTCACGAGGATAAACATGATCTATCTTATTTATTACGGTTTCAGTAATTCTCTTTAACACTTTGTTAGTGGGCGGTTCAATTGATGTTCCCCAAAGAAAAATTGGCTTACCCAACTGTGCTGCAATGTTAATTTGATGTAAGTGCATCAAACTATTGAATTTTTTCCCGCCTAAAAACCCGCCTCCGCAAACAATGATAATATCACTTTCAAACATTTTTTTTATTTGTGGATATTTCTTTGCTGCTGTCTTTTTTGATACTTTAAATGTAATATTCTGTATAATTGAGTTATATGCTAATTTAGCTATAGCCTTGGATTTACCCGCCTTTGTTTTACTAAAAGGATATGGATTTAGTAAATTACTTTGAACTTCACTCACATTTTTTATTTCTTTATAGTGGACTTCATCACTTTCTGGAGTGAATGAAAAAATATCAATCTTTAAATCTTTAATTCCCTCTTTCTCATAAAAATTATTTATTTGGTTTAAAGTACCGATTAGAATTCCGGCATCCCCTTTATTGTACCAAGTATAAGCGTCAATAATTGTGACCTTCACTCTGACTACCTCTTTCAAAAAGTATTTGTTTAGGTTCTTTTATGTTTGCTTTCAGATTATAAGCCAAATAAGCTAAGAAAATAATAAAACATGTTACATATACATAGTAAAAACCAGCACTTATCATTAAGTTGCTAGCTAACTCAGCCATAAAAAAAGTTGAAAATATTTTTATTCTTTTCAACCTTATATCTTCTTTGCTTTTCAAAATGCTGTTTGCAAACCTACTTATTCGTCCTATAATAAATCCATAAATTAGCGAAAAGGATATTACTCCCAGAACACCAAAGTTAAAGTAGGCTTCTCCAAATATAACAGGCCTCAACCCTGGATGAATTGAACTATCGAGCCCAACTTGAGAAGTAGTAAAAACACCTAAACTCCATTGACTTCGAAACGGGAAAATACTACTTGGAATAAAACTTAATAATCCTGAAATTTGTGTTTTTCCAAACAATAGTTCTCCGTCCCACCCAGCCATGATCCATGCAGTATCTCGGAAATCTGAAAATGTATTTCCAAAAAATATTTTTTCATATAAACCAGATAATGTTACAAGTATATTCATTTGTCCTGTTCTAATATCAGACAAATACATTAAAAAAACTATAAAGAAACTTCCAGTTAGAACAGAAGTTAAAAGTATATCTTTACTTTTTTGTCTTAAAAATAAAATTGTTAAAACTACAAAAATAACTCCCGAAAAAACAGTAGTTCTAGAACCAGTAGACAGACCTATAGAGAGTAAAGTAATTAATAAAACCCATAATAATATTTTTCTTTTATCATTTATAAGATTTATTAATGTCAATCCTAAAGCTAATGGCAAAATTGATGTTAGAAGGTTATAGATAGGGCGAATAGAGGTATTTTGCATCGCAAAAGTACGTATACCTTTTTCTCCAAACATACTCCCATTACTTAGCAAAAATAAAAATAATGTTACAACCAATGTACCAATTAAAATTAGACCATTTGACTTGGACAATGTTAAAAAAGATGAAGCAATATTATTTTGTAATTTGTAAACAGGCTTACTACTTGAATTAGACAGGATGACCCCTAAAAAGAAAAAGATTATACCTAAAATAGAAATAAAAAGAACTGTATTTAGATGCGGAAGATAATTGTAATACCACATTCCTGTCGACACAATATTCTTTTTCGAAAAGGCAAACGGGTACATCATTAACAAAGGAATAATCATTTGCATTACAACAGTATAGGACAATATACTAATAAGACTTTTTTTAAAATACTTTCTTACAAACCAAATGGTTATATAAAAAACAATTATGCACCATAGCAAATAACATAAAAATTCCATTAATTCACTCCAATTTTAGTAAGATCCTTTTGGAAAGAAAACAATTCTAACTGTTTTTAATATTATTTTTATATCTTCTAAAACAGAATTTTTTTGAATATATATTAAATCTAACTCTACCATTTCTTCAAATCCTAAACTATTTCTTCCACTCACCTGCCATAAACCTGTACATCCAGGAATAACTGTTAAACGTTGCTTATCATAGTCCGTATATTGTGCTACTTCTCTTGGCAATGGTGGACGTGGTCCTACTAAACTCATATCGCCCTTTAGCACATTCCAAAGTTGCGGTAGTTCATCTAAGCTAGTTTTCCGGATAAACCGTCCTACCCTTGTTATGCGAGGATCATTTTTCATTTTAAACATAGCACCGGATACTTCATTTTTTGAAAGCAAAGATTCTAATAATTCTTCTGCATTAAATACCATAGACCGAAACTTATACATATAAAATTCCCGGCCGCCTTTCCCGACCCGCTTCTGTTTAAAAAAAATAGATCCTTTTGGGTCTTCCAACTTAATAAGCAGCGCAATGAATAAAAAAACGAGTGATAGAAAGAGAATTCCAAGTCCAGCGCCAGTTACATCCATTACTCGTTTCATGACGATATATGTTTTATTCTCTTGTGAATACGAGACAGCATGGGCTTCAACTTTTGTTGAGGACTTTAAATTATCCAATCGTCTCCCTGCCTTTCATTAATTCTACTTTTTCGAATAAATACGCTACGAGTTCTTCGTTAATATCGTCATCCTGCAGCGCAAACTCAAGTGTTGTTTTAACAAAGCCCAGCTTTTCGCCGACATCATAGCGGCTGCCCTGAAATTCATACGCGAACACACGCTGAATTTCGTTTAACGCTTGAATGGCGTCTGTTAGCTGAATTTCGCCGCCCGCTCCTGTTTGCTGCTTGTCCAGGAACATAAAAATTTCCGGACGCAAAATGTAACGACCCATAATCGCCAGGTTGGATGGCTGTGTGCCCGGCGCTGGCTTTTCCACAAAGTTGCTTACCTGGTAACGCAAGCCCTGCTTTGATTCCGGATCTACAATGCCATAGCGGTATGCTTCATACTCCGGCACCTGCTGAACGCCAATAATTGATGAATGTGTTTCTTCATATTGTTCAATTAATTGACGCAGGCATGGTGTATCACTTTGGACAATATCGTCGCCTAGCAGTACCGCAAATGGCTCGTCGCCAATAAAGTTGCGTGCACACCAAACTGCATGTCCAAGTCCTTTCGGTTCTTTTTGACGGATGTAATGAATGTCTGCCAAGTTAGAAGAATGGCGTACTTTTTGCAATAAATCAACTTTCCCTTTTTCCTCTAAGTTACGCTCCAATTCAGGTGAACCGTCGAAATGGTCTTCAATGGCCCGTTTTCCTTTACCCGTTACAATGATAATATCCTCAATACCCGATGCGATTGCTTCTTCCACTATGTACTGGATCGTTGGCTTATCCACAATCGGAAGCATCTCTTTCGGCAGTGCTTTCGTTGCAGGGAGAAAGCGTGTCCCGAGTCCCGCTGCAGGTATAATGGCCTTTCTTACTTTCTTCATCAATCAATTCCTCCCCCTTTAATGTTAAATAGCGAATGGAAACACACAGGAAGTGTATGTGCTTTCATTCGCTATTTATCTTTTTTTGTATGAAAATTCGGGCATTTAACCCGCCCTCACACCACGCGCTTGACGACTGGCGTCTAAGCGTTCCATTTCTTGAAACACCACCGCGCGGCCGAGTGCCTCCATTGATAAAGGTATAGGAGGCATGACCTAAAAGAGTAATAGAATTCCGAACAAACGCTTCTGTTACTCGTTAGTATTAAAAAAGTCCAAGAAATTTCTTTTTGCGTGTAACGTGCTGAGGCGGCTCCTTCTCAATGTGCTGGCCAGACAGGACCGCTTGCGCGTTTTCTTGAAAATAAGCAGCGTAGTCTGGATCAATTGCCTCATAGGCCTCAGCCAGGCCAAAGCGGCGTGTTGTGGTGTTATGGGCATCCGTGGCGATAAAGTGTGTAAGATTTGCTTCAATCAATTGAAGAGATAGAGCCTTCGCTTTTTTGCCGAATAAGCCGTTCACCGAAGCAGCGGTTACTTGCGACAGCGCTCCATTTTGAATGAGTTTGTAGAGACGATCCGGATTTTCAGCAATCGCTGCATTCCGCTCCGGGTGTACAATAATTGGAGTAATCCCTTTTAGCTGCATGTCAAAAAGCAGCTGCTCCGCAAACGCAGGGATGGAGCTCGATGGAAACTCAACAAGCATATGCGTTGATTGGTTTACAGTCAGCAGTTTGTTAGATTGATAGTCTTCGAGTAGTTCCCCGTACAAGCGGACTTCCTGCCCTGCGTAAATATCAACGTTGATCCCTTCCTGCTCCAGCTGTACATTTAACAGCTGAACGCTCTGCTCAATGACAGCTTTTTCGTTTTGATACGTTCCATTCATATGATGCGGGGTAGCCACAATCGCGGTAATACCTTCTTGCTCAGCTGTTCTTGCCATTTGGAGGCTGTGCGCTATGTCTTTTGCTCCGTCATCCACTCCAGGAAGGATGTGACAATGAATATCGATCATGGCCTATACCCCTTTCACCTTTTTACTTAACGTAGTATAGCACAAAGATCCTAAAATTCGAGATATTTCTTCCTTTTTTACACTTTTTTAACAGAATCACTCTGTTCCATAATAATAGTAGTACGATGATTCAGCTAACTTCCGGTTGTTCAGTACAGCACCAAGCAATTTCGCTTTCGCTGCATCCAGCAGCTCCTTGGCTTTTTGAGCCGCTTCAATTTCTGTTTTGCCGCTGTTCACGACAAGCACGGTGCCATCGCACTGATTCGCAAGTACCTGGGCGTCCGTAACAGCAAGTACTGGCGGCGTGTCAAAAAGAACATAGTCATATTCTTTTTCTGCCTGATCGATAAACTCCTTCATTGATACAGAACCAAGCAGTTCGGCCGGATTCGGCGGAATAGGGCCGGATGGAAGAGCATATAAGTTTTCAATTTCCGTTGAGACAGCGGCTTGTCCAATAGAAGCCTGCTTTGTCAGGACGTTTGTTAAGCCCATGCTGTTTTGCAAGCCGAAGGTGTAGTGCATCGTTGGCTTACGCATATCGGCGTCTACAAGCAATACTTTCTTTCCTTGATTGGCAAATACAACAGCCAGATTGGATACAGTGGTTGATTTCCCTTCCCCCGGGCTTGTAGATGTCACAAGAATAGAGCGAAGTGTTTCATCGACCGACGAAAATAAAATATTCGTCCGGATCGTCCGGTACTGCTCCGAGATTGGCGATTTTGGATCGGTGTTTGTAATCAACTTTCGCTTGGCAGAACCAGGTGCTGTTTTTTCTTTGTTGCGCTTAAGAGCCAATGGTTTCACCTCGTACGGCTTTCGGAGCCGGTGTTTTTTTTGCCGGTCGGCCGGCTGCAGCGGTAATCGTGGTTACACCGCCAAGAACTGGGATGCCCAATGTTTTCTCAATATCCTGCTCTGTTTTAATCGTGTTATCCAGATATTCAAGCAGGAAAGCAAGCCCGATGCCCGCCATTAATCCAACAACAAGAGCAATCGCAATATTTAAAAGCGGCTGCGGTTTCACGGGTGACGGGTTTTCGCCGACTTCTGCTGCTGCAAGAATGCTGACGTTATCAACACTCATAATCTTTACAATATCTTCCTGAAAAACACGTGCTGTTTCGTTTGCAATATCGGCTGCAAGGCCTGGTTTTTCATCTTGCACTGTAATATTGACGACCTGTGAATCTTGTTCGCTGGCAACGGTAATTTTCGAGGATAGCTGCTCTGTTGTTAGGTCTAAGTCTAAGTTTTGCGCAACTTTTTCTAGAATGGCCGGTGACTTCATAATGACATTATATGTACTAATCAACTGAAGATTTGTTTGTACTTCAGCCGGGTTATACAATTGCTGTTCGGTTTTCGCCTGGTTCACAAGCACCTGCGTAGATGACTGGTAGATAGGAGTAAGAACAAAGTAACTAATAATACCACTGATAAGTGCAGCTGCGACCGTGATCAACACAATCAATCTCAGCCTCTTTTTCAATGTTTGGGCGAGCTCCTTCAGGCTGATTGTTTCTTCCATGTGTTTCCTCCTGTTAATAAATATTGTCTTCGACATTATAGCACAGCCAATTGTCAAATTTAATATCATTTTCATAAATTTAGATGTATTTATTCTAAATTAAATAGATTTTGTCGAACAAAAGTAACAAATAGGCCAGCGGCAGATTTCTTTAAAAAAAGCCCGCCGCTGGTGAAAAAGCCTTATAACTCTTCTATAAATATCTAGTTACTTGTACCTTTTTGTTTCTTATGAAGACATATTGAATACCTGCATCTGCTTTTACGCCTTGGAAGCCCGCCATGTACCGCCTGCAGGGTAAAGGCAAGCTCACCTGCTGTTCCTGCAGCTTTCTTTGAGCAGCCTGCTGCCACTTTCGAACAGCTGCCGGCGTAACACCATACTTTCTAGCAATATCAGGATTGGACAAGCTGATTAAAATAGAAACATTAAACCAATCCTTCGCCCGCCCTTCGAGTCTATCTCCACATAAGTGAACGAGGGCTGCGGTCTCGGGCGTTGGCTCCGGTTCCATTCTTTCAAACAAAAAGGGTTCACCGGTCAGGACGGTTTCGTCACTGAAGGCGGCGTCTTTTGTTAGTGCATTTTTCAGACGTCCCCGAATGGTTGAATACGCAAAAGGCGTAAACTCTCCCTTCGATTCATCAAACCGTATGTATGCTTCCCATAGGGCAATCATCCCTGCCTGATGAAAATCCTCTTTGTTCTTGTTAATACGCAGCTTTTTCATGATGCGATGGATCATTGTGTTGTATTGCTGCGCGATTTGTTCACATTGCATGTATAACACCCAATCCGGCTAGCGCGACAGCCCCGTTTACTCCTCAAATGAATGACTATCGAATCAGACTGATCTGTATGTCTAAACACTTACAAAAAATCCATTATAAATACATTTCTACAAAAAATAAGAAAAAACTTCTCTTTCCTCGCTTTTCATACGGCACCTTTGTTATAATGGTTGCTGTCTATCTGCATGAAAAGGCATTTTCTGTCGAATTTATCATTTTCGGAAGAACGATATGAATTTTTTACAAATAAATCATAAAGATATAATGAGTCTTTTGAACGAAGATTATTTTCTGCATATAACGTCTGGCAAGCGTCCATTCTATCTATTGATAGTGTTCACCCTAATCTCCCTCTTACTATTAATACCAATTTTTAATGTATGTTCCTCTATTGTATGATATTTACGTACATATAAAGAGAGAAAAGTAAGCGTTTAAGGAGAGAAAGAGATGGCGCAACGAGGAAGAAAAAAAGGTTCTGACGGGGAAGCAAGCCGTGCCCTTCTATTGCGAATCGCTGCGGATGAGTTTGCAGAACATGGTTATCATGAAACAAAAATTAGCACAATCGTCCGGAAGGCGAATGTCACACAGCCGACGTTTTATTTGTACTTTAAAAGCAAGGAAGCGATCTTCGGGGAGCTGGAAGACTTGTTCCGCGCGAGACCTGCCTCTCTCACGGTTGGCAGTCTGATAAATGAGGAGTTAGATGGCTTTACCCTTCCCCGCCGAATAGAAGAAGGATTGACGGAAGTTCTTCAGTTTTTTAAGGATCATCGCAGTCTTGCGCGGATCGGTTTTTGCCTATCCCCAGCGGCGGCAGAGGTGAAAATGCAAATGGCTGAGCGAATTGAAGCCCAGCTTCGGGAAAAAGGCGCTGCCGATTACTTTCATTCCAATGTAGATGCGGGTATTGTCGCCAACGGGCTTGTAGGCATGATTGAAAGACTGGCGACAACGAAGCTTTGGACAGGAGAAAAAACAGCGCATGAGCTGGCAAACGATATTGTCACGATTTTGCTGTATGGGTTAAGACGAAAAACAAGCGTTCAATAAAAAAGGCAGTCTCTTTAAAGAGACTGCCTTTTTCTATATAGTGCTTACTTAATGTTTTCCATCAAGTTTGCTTTGATCAAGAATTCAGCTAGAATACGTGCCATTTGATCACGTTTCGTGTAATCGTTCGGGTTGAATTCTTTGTTGCTTGCCCCTGACATAATGCCTGCCTGGTATACTTTCAATACTTCTGCACGAGTAGAAGCACCGATTTCTTTTACATCTTTAAAGTCAGCTAGTTTCTTTGATTTGTTCAACTGTGACTCGTCGAAGTTGATAAAGTCAAGTTCAAGTGCACGTCCGATCATCGCTGCCGCTTCTGCACGTGTTACTTTATCGTTCGGCGCAAATGTGCCGTTTGGCTTACCAGCGATAATACCGTATTTCACAGCTGCCATAAATTCACCATTCGTATTGAACCACTCATCGCCTTTTACATCCTTAAAGCGGCCATCATAAGCAGTTGTACCTGGCAATCCAAGCGCACGGCTTAATAGAACAGCGAATTGTGAGCGAGTCATGTCTTGATCCGGCTTGTATGTGCCTGCTGTTGTACCTGCGATAATGAATTTAGATGATAGAGTTTCGATATATTTTTCAGCCCAGTTTTTGCCGTTGTTTACATCCGGGAATGTAACAGATGATTCGATGACTGTGTACACACCGTCCGTATTTGCAAGTGTACCTACAACCGCTACCTGCTTGCCGTCTTCTGTTTTAAATGTTGTCGGAAGAGCTTTAAGTGATCCGTCCGCTGCTACCACAACACCTGTTGCGTTGTTTGTGTTTACGCTGCCGTCAATCGTAAGCTCCTGGTTTACATACACGTTACCAAACGACTTAAGCTCGCTCAGCACTGTACCATTTTGCGCTAATTGTACTTTCACTTTTACAGCAGGTGCTTTTACTTCAACACCGCTTACGATAGACGCTGCTTTTGTTTCAGAAGAAGCTGCTGCTGTCCCCGCTGCTTTCGCTTGGATCAAGTCTTCCAAGCTATTTGCTTCTGCCGCTGTTAATTCATCAATGTTGATGCGTAATGTAAGAGCAGAAAGATTGCCGCCAAGACCTGCTGCAAGCGCAGTTAGATCCACTTTTGAAAGAGGAATCACGTATTTTACGTCACCCGCATCAATTACGATATCTGCTGCTGGTGCTTTTGCTTGAATCGCGGCTGCAAGAGAAGCAGGGATATCAAGTACAACTGGCTTTCCGTCTTCACGGTTTGGCACTTCGATCACTACTGCTGGCGCGTTAGCTGGCGTGGCTGCAACGATTTGGCTTTCAACCGCTGCTGGAATTGTTACTACTACTTCATTTGTGCCTTCTGTTGGAACCGGTGTAACGACTACTGACCCATCAGGATTCGGCTGAACTGGAACTGGTGGTGGTGGCGTTACCCCGCCACCGCCGCCAGTGCTTGGAGTGTAACCGTATTTAGTTAACCATTGAAGGGCAAATTGTTGCCCAGCAGCTTTTACTACTGTTTCATTAGCCCCATGGCCTTCTAGTGTTGTTTCTAATAGCTCAACAGCCGCTCTTACAGAAGTATCATCTGTTTTAATAGTACGGACAATTTCAGAGCGAATCTTATCATCTTCTGATGGATCTTCTGCACTTTGTACAGCTGTTAAGATTCCTTTTACCATATTAAACGTTGGTTCAGAAGTAACTGAAGCACCGTTTGTTACATAGTACTCATAAATGGCTTCTTCTACATTTTCTAAGTATTGAAGATAATCTTCTTCTGTTGCACCGTTAAAGTTATCTCGTGTTACAGTAATAAACTGCTGAACATTCTCTGTTGTTAATACACCCGTCTGCTTGTTTAAAAGCAAATGTAATAACGCTGCTGCATTTTGTACTTCCGTTGGGTCTGCCCCTGGAATTTGAAGTACAGGCTGCGCAATTGTATTCCATTCAGTTGCAGTCGTTTCTTTTAATGCAGCAACTGTTTTTACGACATTCTCATCATTCTTAATCGGAGTATAGATAGATTTCGCATAATCTACTAAAGCCTGTGGTGTATTGAAATGAACATCATATTGAACCTGTGCTGCTTCTGCTTTGTCTGCCCCAAACAAACCAGCTGTTGTTGTTGCTACTGGTGTCAATGCAATAGTCGCGGCGATCATAGCTTTTGCTGCCTTCGTGCTAAATGGATACTTTTTCACCAAAGTAGTCACCTCTTCTAATCTTATTTTATATAATTCCACAATTGCGGAATGTTTATGTAATCACAGGTAAAATAATACATAATAATATTGCCAAAAGCAAGAGAACTTAACAAATATGTCCTATATTGCATACTAATCTCACATTTTGTCAGATTACTCTTACTATTTATTTCTAAATTTTGCGTGTTATACTACATTTAGACATTCACTTATTTAAGGAGGTTTTTTCTTGCGCAAGTTTATAAAGATCGCGTTGATTGCGATCCTTTTTCTCGCAGTGGCAGGAGGCGGCGCATTATACTATTTTACCAAGGTTAAAAAGTATGATGTAGCTGATGAGAAGGTAGATAAGATTGTAGAAGATCCTTATTCGATTTCATTCCCTGAAGGCACTCCGCTCCCTGAAGACATTCAAAAGGACGAAGAGGGTCTTGTAGTAGTAGATAAAAAAGGGGATTTTGTTTTATCAGATGGTTCGACAATGTCTACAGACGAGTGGTTTAGTTCATCGGAATACAAGAAAGCGATCGCAGCAGGTACGCCTACTAGTGTCGGCACTGCTACTACCACAAACAGTACCGCTGACAGTGAAACTGGGTCGGGTGATGCAGCTTCCAACACAGCATCTGCTCCTTCCTCTACAGGAACAAGCGGATCAGGCTCTTCAGCTGGAAACGCTTCTATCCCTGGCGGTTCAAATACATCTGGCAGCTCTGGCCCGGGTACATCTGCTGGCGGTGACAGCGGGAGCGGACGTTCAACCGCAGCGACGATTAAGTCACGCTATTCCAGCTCCTTTGACAGCCTACAGGGGCAGGCACAGAGTCAGCTTGGTGCGTTAGTGGGACAGGCAAAAAGTGAGTATGAGGCTAAAAAAGCAGCCGGCGAAACGGTTAACCCTGCCTACTTCTACCAGAAATATAATGGTGCGGCTTCAGGAGTTGAAGCGAAAACAGATGCTGCTTTTGATTCCCTTTATAAATCAATGACAAGCGAATTAAAAGCGAATGGACTCAGCACTTCTGCTGCGGATGAATATAAAGCACAGTATGAAGCAACAAAAGAAGGTCTACGCAACGAACTTATGAGCAAAGTAACGGGCGGATAAGACAAAAGAAGACTCGCGGCCAGCGGGTCTTTTATTTTCTACTCGCAAGTAACAAAAGATTCATAAAGGGATGGCGTTATTCGCTGAGCGTGCTATAATTCTGTTACTACAAATAAAAGGAGCTTTTACCAATGAATTTCAAAAAGAAAGCAGCAGCTGTTGCGTTGACACCTGTGCTTGCTGCATCTATTTTTGTTTCTTCTGTTTCTGCTGCCCAGTTTCCGGATGTGAAAACAAGCCACCGCGCTTATGAAGCAGTGGAAGCGATGTCGAAAGCAGGCGTTATCACCGGCTTCCCGGATGGTACTTTTAAGCAATACCAGTCTGTAACACGTGCGGAAAGTGCCATTTTAATTGGACGCGCCCTTGGCATCAAAGTCAGCACCTCTACTAAAACTTTTACCGATCTTCCGTCTACTTCACGTGCTTATCCATATGTAGCTGAGCTTATGAAGCGCGGTATTTTCAGCGACAGCAGCCGTTTTTACCCGGAGCGTCCGCTTTCTCGTTCTGAGATGGCGATTATTTTAACACGCGCGTTTGAACTTCCCGCTTCATCTGCAATGCCGTTTACCGACGTATCTCCTACACACGGTGCCGCTTCGTACATTCGTTCATTGGCGGCAGCTGGCATCACAACAGGTGTAGGCGATGGGAAATATGATCCATCCGGTACCGTTACACGCGGACAGATGGCGATCTTTTTAAATAATGCCCGTAAGTTTGAAGCTCCGGGCGAAGATGTAGAACCAGCTCCGGGCGGTGATACACCTGCTCCGGGAACACCGGTTCCTGGCACTCAAACATCAGCCGAGATTAAAGCAGAATATGCGGATGATTTCGCAGCTCTGCAAGCTCAAGCGAAAGCCGAGCTGGATACTCTTGCCGGACAGGCAAAAGCTGAACTTGATGCCGGCGCTGACTTGATGACTGTTTACAACAAGTACTTTCCGCTTGCTGCAAAAGTAGAGGCTGAAACAGACGCAGATTTTAATGCACTTTACACGCAACTAACGGCAGCTTTAACAAAAGCCGGCTTCAGCGCTTCTGAAGCACAGTCATTTAAAACAGCGTATGAAGCAGCTAAGAAGCAAATGAAAGAAGATTTGATGAACGAGATGCTGAAATAAAAGCCTTCTCTATAAAGTGAGGAGCTTGCCAATGTGGCAAGCTCCTTTTTCTTTTACTGTTCAATTTGAACGTTATATTCTCCGTTTTCTTCTACATGGATCCAAACCTGTTTATTTTCAATACCGTCTACTGTTACAGTCATTTCATATGATTTATACTCTATTTCTCCCTGGTCTGTCCCTTCAGAAGTGAAGTTAATTTTATAAGACCCGTCTGCCTGCTCAACCACGATAGGACGGATCGTTACTCCATCAATTGTAATGACCTCTGATGTTTCTTCGTTATATCGTGAGAAAGTGATCGCAATTTCATCTGCTGAAGTAATATCGACCGTATCATATTCCTCTTTTAGAGTGAGGGAATGTCTCGGATACGACTGGCTGGCATAGTTGATTGAATAGCTTCTCCATATTAACTCGCTACCTTCCCCAAATGCCAAGGCAGCTTCTTTGCTCCCTAGCCAGTATCTTTCGTTAGGCTGGGCATTTTCAAATGTAGCTCTGTATTGATTAGATGTGCCCTCTACTTTCGTTACAACGATGCTTCTTTCTTCCTGAGAACTCTCTGACCTAATAAATAATGCTTCTTGCAGCTCTTGCACGCTTGTATAGTCTGCGTTAAATGTAAAACTGCCAAGTCCTTGTTCTTGAAGCTCTGTTACGTAAATAGACAATTGAAGCGTGTAATCAGCAGAAGCCTGCCCATTTTCAGCCGTAACCGTTAAAAGATCACCTTCTTCTACTTGGCCAGATGTTTTCACATTGCCCTCTGCATCTTTTAATACATATGATTGTGCTGAATAGTCAGAAGCTGTTAAGCTTTTCTTTAACTGTTCAACCGTTGTGCCTCGATAAGCGCTAACCAATGCGGATTCGGTATTAATTTCACTTATAGAACGGTCGGACCAATTAATTTTGATTCCAGTCTCATTGCTTAATGCTGTTTCATCACGTTCGGATGATTGAATCACAATAGGAATAATTTCGTTTCCTAGATAACGATCACCCATTTTTAAATCCACTGACACATATTCCGTAATGTCCTGGCCCGTTTTATTTGGGCGGATTAATGTTAGTTTATCGCCTTCCACTTTGAGATAACTTGCTGTTACTTCGACCTCGGAATATCCTTCATATGTCTTAACAGTTTGACCCGTCCGGCGCAACTCTACATTCAGGTGATCCGGTTTTCCTTCAACTGGAATAAGACCTGTTAAGTCTGCACCTGCCCCAAGGCCCGTTGGTACCGTTACACGAAGTGTATTCATATACTCATTGATTTCATCTGACCAAAAAAGACGCTCGGCGTCATCTATTTCATATGTTAAATTGTGTTTCTCTGTAAACTCATCACTCAATGCTTCAACAACCGCTCTTGCCTCTGTTATTTCCGCTAATGTAATGTCTTCACGAAGCTGCTCTTCATAAGGATAATCATGACGGTCTTCCTTATAAAGCGATTCTACTTTTTGCTGTGCTGTCTTAAGCAGCTCTACCTTGTCTTTCAGTTCTTCATTTACGGATAACACCATTTCTTCGATGGCAGCTGCTGTTTGTAATACCGCTTCCTGCTCAATCAACCGCTGCTTATAGGTATTCATGCTGAGAGAATCTTGCTCTGCAACAGATTCATGGATCGTATACTTTTCTCCATCTGCTCCTGTATACTCTACTTCCTCATAAGCAAGGTAGCCCAACACCTCTGAAAATTCATGCCCCCAGAGCTCTTCACTGTTGTCTCTAGCCAGGTCATGCAGGACTTGAACGAAAATACCTTCATTACCATAGAAATCTCCTGTGAAAGATGAAGACCCCCAATGTCCTCCGCCGATAAAAATAAGACCTGCCTTTTGCTCCTCTATTCCTTGAAGGTTAACAGTAAAGGATGGGATGCCCGTTGGCTCATTATCCCATGAAACATTGCTGAAATCCGTTAACTTTTTCTTTATGCCATCCTGATAGGCATATAAATAATTCATAAACTCATCAACTGATTGACCATTTGTTTTGAGAAGAGCTTGAACAGTTACTGTGCCATTATTATGGTAGACAAAATGAAAAGGAGGCATATACTGTTCCGCCACATTTACAACATCTAAAATCTTATTTGCACTGTCTACGCGGTAAACAATCAAATCATGATCACGCCAATTAATAAATGGAACATCTTTGTACTCCACAGCTTCAGCTGGAACAAGATCCCCCTCTTCTGGACGTTCAAAATCAGAACTCGACTCCGGAACTTGCTGGTACATGACTTTTCCGTTACCTTGATTTTTAATGTTCAGCGTTACGTAGCCATATTTCTCTTCCACCGGAAGAATCCCTGCTGCGAAATAGTCTCCTGTTTCTTCAACCGGATCTGTTTCAGGGTCTGTTGTGCCGCCATCTCCTGAACTTGGTGGTGTAACGACTGGATCTGCCGTTCCGCCTCCTCCTGAACTTGGCGGTGTAACCACTGGTCCCGTACTGCCGCCACCTGAGCTTGGTGGTGTAACGACTGGATCTGTCGTGCCGCCACCTCCTGAGCTTGGCGGTGTAACCACTGGTCCCGTACTGCCGCCATCTGAACTTGGAGGATTAACCGGCACGGGCAGTGTGTAATCTGGATTTTTCTCCCCGCCGACCGTTTCGATTTTATCTTTTACTTCATTATAATTGTCAACAACCTTGGACACATCCTGGCCTTCTGGAACCGAGATATTTGTAATCTTGGTGTTGCTTCCAACATTCAATGTAGCATTTTCATTTTTCATATCCAGGTTTTTGATTGCACCAGTGGTCGCCAGTGTAACCTTTTTATCTGTGTTGACCACTACATTTGAAAAATTGCCTTTGCCGGATACTTGAATGTCGTCGTTTGAATCAATAACTACATCCTGAATTGTGGCATTCAGTTCGATTTGCGTAACCCCTTTTTTAATATCTACTTTTGGGATAATCACATCTTCATCCGCAAAGATATCTGCATTGGCATATAAGGACAGGGAGGTTACTTTTGTGCTGCCGCTTGCTGAAAAGTACACATCCTTTTTCGCAATCTCGATTACGGCCACAGAAGAATCTTTGAAGGTAATTTTGATTCTTGTTTTTGGATCTTCGGCTGCTGCTTTCGTAACAGAGGCTGCTTTTGTTACTGCTTCCTCTTGTATAGACGTTGTGCCCTTTACTGTCAGCTTGTCTGTTGAGAAGCTTGTTTTCACAGCGGCTGTTACGGTTAAATCTCCGTTGATCGTCATATTTTTCAGTTCAGCGTTGTCGCCTTCAACCGTCACGTTTCCTGCAATTTCGGCTCCATTTCCGTCTAAAACCACTGGCGCGGATTCTGTGCCAGCTGCTTTTAGGACTAAATGAGAAACACTGCTGATTACGCCGTTTTCTTCTTTAAATTCAACTTCGGCTCCCTTTAGCGCTTTGCTATTCGTACTTTGCAGCAATCCTTTTACGCTCTCGGAAGCTGTATAGGTTTTGCCGGAGATGGTGATTTTCCCATCCTGAACGGATTCAATGGTTTTGGCTTGTTCGGCTGGCGTAACAGCTTTTTTTGCACGGGCTGCAAATGCGACAAGCTCACCGCGCGTGACGTTGGCATCCGGCTCAAACGTTGTAGCCGTTTTTCCGGCTGTTACCTGGTTATGTACGAGAGATTGGACGTATGTATAGTACCATTTTTCTTTTTTGACATCGGTAAATGCGACTGCTTTTCCGCCATTTGATAGCTTGAATGCTTCACCGATCAAACGGGAGGCTTCCGCTCTTGTTAAGGTTTGATCAGGACGGAAAGTACCGTCTTTGAACCCGCCCATGATCTTCGCTTCCACAAGCGCAGCTACAGCGCCGTAGTACCATTTTTCTTTTTTGACATCTTTTAAGTTTGGCGCCTTTGGAGACGTTGTGTCCAATTCAAGGATGTCGGCGATCATTTTCGCTGCCTGGCCGCGCGTTACCGATTCCTGTGGGCGGAATGTACCATCTTTAAAGCCATTAATTTTCCCCTGTGAATGCAGGTCTTTAATTTCCGGGTAAAGGGCATTTCCTTCTTTTACATCTGTAAAAAATGCTGTGCTTGCTGCTTCTGCAGGCACTGCCGCTGCGGTAAGGGTGACCACCGCCGCAGAAGCTAAAAAGATTTGATTCTTCTTCACATGACTCAGCTCCTAGAATACAAAAATAAGACCACTGTTTTCGAAATATTGATCTTTCATTTTTTACTATATATGTAGCTAAAAAGTCTGTAAATACAAAATCTCGAATTAATAGTTTTTTTATCCAATACGGGACCTTTCTGGATATTTTGTCGTTTTATCCTGCTTCTAATGGAGTGAATTTCTTTTATTTTCTTGATCTTCTTTCGTTTGCTTTAACGTATAATGTACCTATCAACCGTAAAGGAGAATAAAGGATGAAAAAGAAGAAATTGGTTTGTCTTGCTTTTGCTTTCATTTTAGCGGTTGCTGCCCTGTTTGGATTTCAACCTGCCCCGGCTGAAGCGGCCACGAGTGCAAAGATCGGCTATGTCAGCATTACCAGCGGCGTCCTGAATGTCCGGGGCGGTCCAGGAACGAACTACAAAATCATTGGTACACTGAAAAACAACGTGTCGGTATCTGTTTATTCGCAGTCGAAATCAGGTTGGAGCGAAATTGGTTTTAAAGGCAAGCGCGGCTATGTTGCATCAAAATATTTGCGCATGTACAGCTACTTGATGGATAAAACGAAGGTATATACGTACAAAGCAAATGGTGTAACATTTAAAAGCTCGTATGTGGGCAAGTATAACGGATGGGACGAGTGGCAGGAAACGTCCCCTGGCAGCACCTATCTTCTATATGAAAACAACAATGGGCTTTACATTGGATGGCGGGAATCTGAATACTATATGGAAATTGCCTATCCAATTAAGGTAGGAAAAACGTGGGATGATGGTTTTGAGGGCAGCGGAGTGACATATAAAATCACGGGAACCGGCGGCATTCTCACAACGGCGGCCGGTAAGTTCAGAGGCGTTGTCACCGTAAAATCAAGTGAAGGCTATATCATGTATTATGCACCTAACACGGGAATCATCAAGCAAACCTACAACGGAAAAACGATTTCTGAATTAATAAAAGTAACAGTAAGATAAATAAAAAGGAGCTGTCCTGAAAAATGAGGACAGCTCCTTTTGGTTACTCACTTAATGCTTATTGCTTTGTTAAAATGCGGTACAAAATCGCGCTTGTTTCTCCCCGCGTTGCGTTTGAAAGCGGGTCAAAGTTTCCGTTGTTACGGCCTTTGATCAAGCCGGCACGGGCAGCGATTTGAATTTCTTCTTTGAATCTTGGACTTATACCACTTGCGTCTTTAAAGACAATCGGCGGTTCTGTGCTTTGAATTACGTCCGGATCTTCTACTTTCATGGCACGGACGATCATAGCAGCCATTTCCTGGCGTGTGATCACCTGGCCCGGATGGAAGGTGCCGTCCGGGAAGCCGCTGACAATACCCATTCTCTCTGCGGCTTCAATATAAGCGGCAGACCATGCCTGGCCTGCGGTTACATCCTTAAATGTACCCGTCAATTCGGTTGTTGGGATATTCAGCATTCGGGCAAGCAATACCGCAAATTGCGCACGCGTCACGGATTCATCCGGCGAGAACGCTGTGTCCGATGTTCCATAGACGATAAAGCGGGAAGCCAGCTGCTCAATCGGTAATTGTGCCCAATGGGACTGAATATCATCAAATGTCCGGCTGTTTTCGAGTACAGCGAAGGACGTCAGCTTTCTTGTTTCGATTACCCATTCGCTGTCTTCAAGCTTGCCTCCTGCGTACTGCCATTGATCAGTTTCCTCATTTGAGAGGAAAAAACAATTATTTTCGCCTTTTTCCTATTTTTCATTTTTTTGAAAACTTTTTAATGCTGATATAGTATAATATTCCTATTAACGGTAAAGGAGAATGAAGGATGAAAAAGAACAAATTTGTTTATTTTGCTTTGGCCTTTATTTTGGCTCTTTCTGCTGCGTTTGGCCTGCAGCCCGCCAAATCAAATGCAGCCAGCGCAAAGGTTGGCTACGTCAGCATTGACAGCGGTGTGCTGAACGTCCGGAGCGGCCCGGGAACAAGCTACAAAGTAATTGGCTCACTGAAAAACAATGTGTCTGTGTCGGTTTATTCACAGTCCAAGAGCGGCTGGAGTGAGATTGGCTTCAAGGGAAAACGCGGCTACGTTTCATCGAAGTACCTGCGCATGTACAGCTACTTAATGGACAAAACAAAGGTGTACACGTATAAATCAGATGGTGAAATAACGAAAAGTGTTTACAAAGGTAAATACAGTGCCTGGGACCAATGGAGCGACAGTGCAGCTGGCAGTACATACCTCATCTATGAAAATAATAAGGGGCTTTATATTGGCTGGCCGGAGTCTGAATACTACACGGAAATTGCCTACCCGATCAAAACCGGCAAAACGTGGACTGATGACTTCGATGAAAGCATCGTTTATAAAATTACGGGAACCGGCGGCACATTAACGACGGCAGCCGGCAGGTTCACTGGCGTGGTGACGATTAAATCAAATGATGGCTATGTCAGCTACTATGCGGCGAACGTTGGCTTTATTAAAGGAACTTACAATGGTAAAACGACTTCTGAATTAATCAAGCTGACAAAAAAATAAACGAAAAGGAGCTGCCCTGTCCGGGGCAGCTCCTTTCGTTTATTCATTAATAAATATCGACTACTTCTACATCCTGGCTCGCTGGCTGCTGTGCTCTATGGAAAAACACTGCAAAGTCGCCGCGTTTAACCGGGTCGGTTGTACCGAAGGCTGTTGCTGTTTTGCCATTTGTAATGCCATTGGCAACCATCGCTTTTACGGCCGCTTCATAGCGTGGCGGCACATCCTTAAATGAAAGTATTGTAGAATCCCCGGACAATTTAAGCGCACGTGTTAAAATAATCGCCAGTTCCCCGCGTGTCAATGTTTGGTCAGCGCCAAACGCTGTCGCGGTTTTACCGGAAAGAATGCCTGCTTTTACAAGCGCGTTGACTGCTGCCTGCGCACGTTTTGGCACATCTTTAAATCCTGCATCTGGTGCAGAACCTGTCTCAAGCTTTAATGCTTTTGCCAGCATCACAGCTGCATCAACCCGTTTAATTTGCTGATCGATGCCAAACTTGCCGCCGCCAACACCGGATGTAATTCCCTGATCGACCATTGCCTGCACCGCTTCCTGGTAGCGGTCTGACACATCAGAGAATCCAGCTGCTTTGATACTTGCCGCAGCGGTTACACCGGTTGTTGTCGTGAAATCCATTTTGACAGTGTGCTTGAGCGGCACGCCATTTGCGCCTTCAATGCCTTTGCCAATGTAAAGTGTGTATGCCGCACCTTTTTGGTATGGCTGAAGCGGAGTCAGCGTGATTGATTTTGTTTTATCGGAATACGTGAAAGTTGTTTCTACAAGGCTTCCCGCTGCATCCATCACAACAAGGTCCAGTGTAGACAGCGTGTCGGCATCCAAGCTTTTACTGAACTTGATTGTCCAGCTCTTTGTCAGCGCAACGCCTTTTTTCGGTGCTTTTTCCTTTACAGTTTTATCCGCCTTGATTTCCGCTTGAACCTCTTTTTCAATTTGGCCGATGGATGCAAGGGCTGCTGCTACATCCTTCTTTAAAGCATCAATGCGGGCTTGTCTTTCCGCTACTGCTGCTGCATCCGCTCCTTTTGAAGCAAGAGATGCGACCTGCTTGGAAACAGCATTCAAACGGTTTTCAAGTGCGCCAAACTTCCCGCGGTAGCCTGGCTGGTCTTCAAGGTCTTTCTCTACCTGTTCTTCCTCTGTTCCTTCTTCTGCCGTTAAATCGTCATCGCTGTCTGTTTCCGTTTCTTCAACGGGATCGGCGCTTGTTGTCACGGTTTCATCTGAAGCTGGCGTTTCTGTCGGTGTCGGTGTTATCGGCTGAACCACTTCTTCTGTCCCATCGCTTTCTTCCTGCTTTTCTTCTTCCTTGATTTTGTTCATTTTCTCTTTGTATTCGAGCAGCTTTTCTTCAATTTTATCAAGCTGCTTATCTATTGATTTAAACTGCTGCACTTGGCCCTGATTTTCTTTTTTGCTCGCAAGCACATTGTACGGTGTGCTTTCCGCCTGGGCCGCAAATGTCATTCCCTCTCCTGAAAACATAACGCCTGCTGCAAGCACGGCTGCAACGGCTGGTGTCCATTTTTTCTTCATTCCCTGTTCCTCCTTCGGTCTTTAGGGTATGGCAGCTGGCTGGCCTGGCATATCGCTTTAGCCCCTGTAGCTTTGTGGCACCGCATTTCTACGGCTGTACCCTACCAGGTTTATCGGCTGATTTTTTATAAAATGAAATAGATAAATAAAAAAATAAATAGAATATCACTGATTTATGAACTGGAGGACTTTTACAAATTCATGGGACGGGGTATTGTTTTATAGGATAATACAGAAACAAGAAATGGAGGTAATAAAATGAAGAAGAAGTTAGCCACTTTGTTGACCAGCCTTCTTTTGACTGCCTCTCTTTGGGGCTATTCGGCAGATGCCGCCGCCTTCCCGGACGTACATCCAAATGAAAAAGCGTATGAAGCGGTCGAAGAAATGGCTGCCCGCGGACTGATTTCCGGTTTCCCTGATGGAACATTCCGCCAGAACGAGCCGGTCACCCGCGCCCAGAGCACCATTTTTCTAGGGCGTGTTCAAGGTATTGACGGTTATCAAAATGCAAAGCTTCCGTATTCTGATGTTGCCCCGGGCCAAGCCGCTTTTCCGTATATCGCCTACTATGCTTACCAGAATGTATTCGAACTCGGCAATCGTTTTTATCCGGACACAAAGGTAACACGCGCAGAATTGGCCCGCACCGTTGCCAGAGCACTCGGATTAAGCGGAACTCCTGCTGTGCCGTTTACCGATGTACCTTCTTCCCATCCTTACGCTTCTTATATTAATGCGCTTGCAGCCAATGGCCTGACAAACGGCACAGGCAATAACGAGTACAGCCCGAACGGTATTGTCACACGCGGACAGATGGCGATTTTCATGTTGAATATTGATAACTTCTTAGGAACAGATGAAAAGCCGAACTATACGATCGATCCTTCCTTTGTGCCGAATGCCATTGAAAAAGCGATTGGACAGCTAGTAAACGAGGAGCGGGCAAAACACGGCCTAGCCCCTGTGAAACTGGTAAACGACGTCAGCTTTGTTGCGCGGACGAAATCAAAGGATATGCACGACCGGGGTTATTTTGACCATAACTCCCCGACATATGGCAGCCCGTTTGATATGTTAACAGACTTCGGCCTTCGTTACTCGGCTGCCGGTGAAAACATTGCCGCCGGTTATGCGGATGCAGCATCCGTGATGGAAGGCTGGATGAATAGTCCCGGGCACCGAAGCAACATTTTAAATCCGGATTTTAAGGAAATCGGCATTGGCGTTTACAACCTGTACTATACACAAATGTTTATTACAAGGTAAGGTGTAAAAAACTCTTTGTTTGGGCCGGAAAAGCTCGCGGGATGGCCGGATTTTCTTTTTTCCAGCCATTACAGACGATAATCCAGTCCTGATCCGCTTTTTCCGGCCATACATGCTAGTTTCCGGCCATAAAAAAGAGGGCTGTCTTAAAGACACCCTCTTTACTCGTCAGCCGGAAGCCACTTTTCGCGCCATTCCAGCCGCTCTTGTTCTTCGATTTGTTTTTCAAGTGCTTCGTCCCAGTGCTCCAGATGCGTATTCCAGACACGTGCGTAAAAAATATCCTGCTCCTTATTGTACAGCCGAAATTCCAGGCAGGGAATGTGTGAAGTAAACTGCTCCTCAAATCCGGTCACTTCGGATACCGGTGTTTGAAATTCTTCGTCTGCCCGTTCCGCGTCTTCTTCCACTAGTGCCTGCAAGAGGCGCTCCGCTGTCATCTCCCGTTTTGCCGGGTAGCGGTAAAGCGGATCTCCTTCTTCCTGCTCTTCGGCTGCCGGCCAAAATTCGTCGTGAACCGGGCTGTAGGTAAGAGTCGTTTCTTCTTCATCCATCTCTTCTTCAACAATGCCTTCTGCCAGCTGCGCCTGGCCTCGTTCGGTCAGCTTGTAGCCTTCTCGTTCCATCCGGATGGAACCGCTCCGCAGCATTTTTTGAATCAAATCTTCAATAAACAGCTCTTCGACAAGCAGCATTTCAGCCAGGTTTGCCGCCCGGCGGATATCAGTTTGATTAAACGCGAGCAGCAGCATTTTCATTAAAATATCCATCTTCAGCCGCTTCACCCGTTTAAACGTGATGGCATAAGTGATGACCGGCAGCTGCCATACGGCTGAATCTTTAATTTCCACTGCCGGATTTTCAAGCAGGTTTGCGCGCAGCTTTTCGATTGTTTTCTTCATTCTGCTTACCCTCTGCTTTCCTCAAGCACGCGTACACCGTTTTGCCGCTCGGCTGTTTCCAATACGTGCTTGTACATCTTTCTTGTCGCGGCCTGCTTCGTCCGCTCGGTAAACATTTTCGTACTGCCGACTAACACAAGCAGCTCTCTCGCTCTTGAAAGGGCGACATTCAAGCGGCGGTAATCGCGGGCAAAGCCAATATCGTCATGCTTGTTTTGATGATTCCGCACCATACTCAAGATAATGACGTCCATCTCCATGCCCTGGAACCGGTCCACTGTTCCTGTACGGATCGTCAGGTGCTGCAGCCCTAACTCCTGTTCAATGAGACGGTTCAGCTTTTTCACCTGTTCGCCGTAAAAGCTGATCACGCCGACGCTTTTCTTTTCCTCCTCGTTCATCCGGCCGGCTTCTATCGCCTGTGCCGCTGCTTCATCCAATTCTTTCAGCAGAGAACCGATTTCCCGCAGCTCCGCCAGATTGTACAAGCTTTTGCCGCCTTTCATGCGTTCCTCGAAAAACGCTGGCTCATTCGGCATATCGAGCCACAGCAAATGATTGTTCCGGCGAATGAGCGGCGATTCCAAAAGGTGGTCGCGCGCTGCATCCGAGTCCGGCAAGCCGCATTGAAGCCGGTCCTTTTCTCCTTCATAAAATGGCGTAATGGTTTCCATAATGTTTTCGTGCATGCGGTACTGAATGGCGAGCATCGTTTTGTTCGTGTCCGGCACGCTTTTAAACAAGCGCTCAAACAGTGATTCCTCGAGCAGCCCTTTCAGCTCCGCTTTACCGGCAAACTCTTCCTTTTCTTCTGCCAGCTCCTGCAGCGTTTCTTCCAGCGTGTCGTTTCCTAAAAGCGGCGGCAGCTGGTGGTGGTCACCAACCAGAATGACTTTCTTTCCTTTCAGCATTGGCAAAAGAAGCTCCGGCGGCGTGGCTTTTGACACCTCGTCAATAATAACCACATCAAAAACCGGATAGCTGTCGATAAAATCCTTGCGCGCAGATGCCACACAGGTGGTGCCGATCACATTCGCATGCTTTACATACAGCTTGCGGATTTCATCCAGATCGTGATCGCTCGCTTCCTGGAGGAGCGATAGCCATTCTCCTTGAATGGCCTGGAAAAGCGGCAGGCGCTGCCGTTCCTGCTTGAGTGATTCCCGCGTAAAAGAAAGACTCGCCATTTTCTTTAGCAACTCTTCATGTTCCTCTTCTGGATTCGTATTCAAAATCACTTCAAGAGGTGCCAGCTCTTCTTTCTTTTCTCGAATCGTATTTTGCAGTGCTTCTATTTGTGCTTCTGCTTGCGCACGGCTCTCCGTTGCTGCATCTCTTTCCGCAGCTTTTTGCGATTGTTCACGCCGGCTTTCTTCAATTCGAAGTTCTGTTTCCTCTATCTTTTGCTTTTTCTTTTCTAAAAGAAGCGCTCTTGTTTCCTGCTGGCCGAGTATTTCTTTCGCATTTGGAACCGGCTCGTCCAGTGACACCATCTGCCGGTACTTTTGTTCAAGTGCTTCAAGCTCTTCCCGCTGCCCGTCGAGGTTTTTTCGCAGTGCTTCATAAGCTGCCCTGTCATCATCCTGCTTTCGGCGCAGTTGCTCGATCACATTCCGTTTTAAAAACAGAAAAGCATCCTGTGCGTGCTGCTTATATTCTTCAAAAGGCTTGAACCGTTTCGCTCTTCGCCAGATTGAATGCCGCCGTACGTACAGCCCCTCTAAAAATCCTGCACCTGTTTGCGGATCGATATTCTGCCCGCTTTTTAACACGGCTCTTAACCGGTTTAAAAACCCGTCGATTTCCTCTGCGGAGTGGGAAGAAGACGTTTGGCCGGCACGCTGCTGCAGCTCTCCAAAAGGTATGTTGTATCTAGCGAGCAGCCCTTCCATATAAGAAACAGCCCTGTTTAACTGGTCATTGTATGCCTTCAGCTTCGTCAGCTGGTCCATTTCTCTGCGAAGATGGTCCAGTTCCTCCAGCAGCTGCACGATGCGCGGTGACCGTTCGATATTTTGCTCGAGCATCATCCACTTTAAGGCATCAATTCGTTTTACATCAGATGCTTTTCTATAAACGGCTTCTGCCTTCTGTAACCTTTGAAGATACTGCTCTTCCTCGGCCGCTGCCTCTTGAAGCGACCGTCCTTTTCTCTCGATCTCTTCCTGGAGTTCTTCACAGGCCACTGCATGATGAAGGGCTGCTATTTCTTTTTGAAGAGCTTCCCACTCACGCTGGATGTCGTCAAGACCCGGCTCGCTTCCCAGAAACGATTCATCTTCTTCAATTGAAGCCGCTAATAGGTGGAGAGCCTGCTTGATTTCCTCTTCACGCTTTTGCAATGCCAATAGTTCGGCTTCTGCTTCCTTCAGGCGCTGTTGTTCGTTCTCAAGAAAAGATTGGCCCTCCTCGTATAAGCTCGTTACTCGTTTTTTTTCAGCAACGGCTGCTTCTGCCTGGGCCAACAGAGGTTTTAGCCGTTCCTGCTCCCGTTCGTTCTCCGCCCACTCCGTTTCAAGCTCAGCTTCTCTTTTTTTTCTTGCGTCAAATTGGCTGGATACTTCATGAAGCGTGTGATCCTTCCAATACTGGCCGACGTTTTCTTCGATAAACTTCTTGCCTTCTTCTTCAATGCTTTCCGTGCGGCCTACCCGGAGAATACGGATATCTTTATTGGCTAACAGCCGCCCCAGCGCATTATCTACTGCGAGGTTGGACTGGGAGGCAACCAGCGTGCGCAGACCTGCCCGCGCGTTTTGCAGGCAGATTTCCGAAATGACAGTCGTTTTTCCGGTTCCCGGCGGTCCTTGAATGACATACAGGTCTTCCGCCTCCATAGCGCCTGTGACCGCACGCCTTTGAAACTCGTTCAACCGGTTATGAAACTGGAGGCTGCCAAGCTTTTTCGGCGGCTTGAGCGACGGCTTTTTCTCAAATAAAATCCGCTCCAAATCTGGATTGGCCGCAAGCCCGTCCTCTAAATGCTTAAATCCCTGCCGCAGCCGCTTCACCTGGCTCAGTGTGGCAAAGTTGCTAAACACTACTTCTTTCTGTGCCGCAGTAAACTGCTGCTTCCGCGCACGTTCCGCCATCGGGCTGCTCAATTCAATTTCGATCGTTCCAGCGCCGCGGTTTGCCCTCAGCACTTTGCCGGCATCCTGATCCATTCCTCTAAACTTTGCACTTAAATCTTTGAGCAGCTTCCATTCCTCTTCTTTGAGCCGGCAGCCGGTCAGCGTCACCCGGCTAAAGTCGCCGTTAAACGTCATTCCGGCATAGCCCGCTGTGATGTCAGGAATATCAGCATCCCGCTCTTGAATCGTCAAATAGCCTTCCCAGCTCGCAATCCGCTTTTTCACATACTCCGAGCTTTCCTTTGCGACCGGCATGTCGTGAATGGCATGAAGCAGATCAAGCGGCATTTCCCGCCGTGTCTCCTGAAAGGCAATCGACGCCGGGCGGCGCCAGTTCGTCTGCACCGGCGTATGAGGGGCACGCGCGGTTACATTCGTCGCAATAAACCGGTCTTTTTCCGCTACGCAGTGAAGGACAATGACCGCATTGCCGCTCGCTGCCGCCAGCCGTTTGTTTGTATTGTTATCAAAAAACAGCGCAACAGAGAGAAGCCGGTCCGCAGACGGCGGATACTTTTCTATATAAACGGTAAAAGACGCGTCCAACGAAAAAAACGAGCGCTCCTCCAGCCCGAGCTCCCGCATTTTATCTTTTGCTCTATTCGTCAGTGTCAATGGACATCGATACGTTTTCAAGCTCGTTTGCACTATGTGTTCACCTGCTTACTATATTCCTTCAAGGTTATCTTGCCTGCCTTTGAGCAAAAAGAAGCAGAGAGCTTTTGTTTGGCTCTCTGCCTTCCTTGCTGTGCTGCTGAATGAATGCAGCCTTTTTTACGATTGCAATCTATTTATGCTTACCTGTATGGATATGATCATTCAAAAACAAGGATAGTTTTTGATCCCTGCTTTATACATTCTATCATACTTTCTTCTTTCCTTCTTTGTTTTCTTGAGACAAAAAAAGCGGGCTCCTTGGCGGAACCCGCTTTTTGACTGTCAATTATTGAATTTTGATCAGCTCTACTTTTGTAATTCCTTCAAAAATCACTTTAATTAAACCAACGTTTGGTGCGTAATAATCTACTCCACCGTCATCTGCGGTTACTTCAATTACATTGCGGAATGTTCCGGCCCGTGTTGTGATCGTTTTTGTGGTGGATGTGATTTCATACGTATGCACAAATCCTTGATAACCAATACTCCATTTTTGGCCCACCTTAACCGGGTACTTTAACATCATCCATGATTCTGATTCAGGATAGCCGAAGTAATAGCCTTTGCTGTCTTCTTTCTCTACTATGGAATAGGTATTTTTATTTCCTTCGTATACATCCCACAGATTCCACTCAAAGTATTTTCGGCCTGAGAATTTATAAGAGTAGCTGCCCATATCATCGGAATCATAATAGTAGGTTTTGCTTCTATCCTTTAAATAGCTTACCGGGGCAGGCGGTAGTTCTACTTTGAAATCATCGTTTAACGCTCTTGACAGAAAAGCAGAAAACTGAGCACGCGTGACTTTTACATTTGGACGAAATGTATTGTCTTCGTAACCGGACGTCAAATTTTCAGCTATAATTCTTTTAATATGCGGATAGCTGGCCATAGAAGAGGATACGTCTGTAAAAGGAGCCGCTGCTTCTTTTGTCAGCCCGAATGCTCTTGATAAAAAGATGGCCATCTGTCCCCGCGTCACCGCTTCGTTTGGACGATAGCTTCCGTCCGGATAGCCGCTGATAATACCGCGGCCTGCGGCCGAAGCGATATAGCCGCTCGCTTTTTGATCAGCTCCTACATCTGAAAACTTCGTCGCTTTTTGGGTACCGTCAAGCCCTAAAGCTCTTCCAATCATAATCGCCGCCGCGGCTCTTGTTACCTGTCCGTCCGGCTGAAACGTGCCGTCCGGATAGCCGGATATAATTGCCCTACCTTCTAAATACATCATTTCTTTGTAGAAGCGCTGGCTTTCACTTAAATCTTTAAACGTCGCTGCCTTTACGTTTAAATGGAGGCTGCCAACGATGCAGAAACATACCGTTAACATAAACAAAAACTTTTTCACACTTTTTTCTCCTTTCAACTTATGTATACAGGACAAATATCCTTAAAATAGATTCTTCATTTCCTTTCTATTCCCTGCTTCTTTCTTATTTCCTTCTACAAAACCCTTTCAGGTAATTCAATCAACTTTGCTAAAAAGGATTTTCCATCCCCTTTTCTTAATAGAAAAAGCAGGGTATAAGCTATACCCTGCTCGTTCTACTTTATAACTGCTTTAGTTTAAAGGAAGCTTAGGAAACTCTTTTATGTTACCGCCAATTAATACAGAACCATCATAAGAAGCAAGGCCTGATTTTACCGTAATAACATTAGATGATGCAAGAGTTCCCACTGGCATTGAAATCACAACTTGTTCAAAGCCATTTTTCAGGTTGCCGTCACCGTTGGCTACTGTAAAAGTTGTACCTTCCGGAAGCGCACTTCCATTCAACGTGTAGACGCTTGACACTGTAGCGTCATTTGCGCCACCAGTATAAACCACACCTTCTGTGAAGGTAATAATGACTTTATCTTTTGTTTCGCTCAATTCAGTATCGACTCTTGAAATTTTAAAATCAACATTTGTTACTTGCTTTGAAACAGTAAAGGATCTTGAAACGGATGTTTCAGCAATTACTCCAACGTCATCTGCCACTTTGTAAATGATACCGCTCCAGCTTGTGCTGTAGCTATCATCATTTACATGGTTCTGCAGCTGATCCGTAATCACTTCAATTTTTGTGTCTGTTCCGTCTTCGACCATTTTAATATCACTAGCAGCCACTTCTATCTCTTTTACATTACCATTTTGATCTTTGCCTTTGAAAATAACTGACTCATCGCCACTAAGTTTTACCGGTTCGCTCATCGTAAAGATATACGCGTTTGTTGAGTTGGCTTTGCGTGTGATGCTTTGCAATGAAGGAGCTGTTTTATCTTCACGTGTTAATGGAGATCCATAATAGCTTAAATCCAATGAAAGTTCAGCGTTTGGAACACCGTTTGATGTATTTGTAATAGCTTCTTTTTCAATCAGGATGCGGTACTTACCAGTATAATATGTTTCCGAACCCCATCCATTTGAAAGTTCTACTTTATATTCATTTTTATCCGCAATTTTTTCAACCGTATAGTCTACATCTGAATCAACGTATGTTTTCGTTGTATTATCATACTTCTGAAGCTTTAATGTGGCTTTAGCTACACCGGCAACTTCTGTATTAAATGTAACATGAAACTGCTCTGGAGAAGCTGCTTTCACAGTAGCTGTCGGCTTGACAGTGCTTTTCGCCACAGTAAAGGCCGCATTTTGTGTTACACCACGGTTGCCCGCAAAGTCTTGAATTCCCGCAACCTCGACTTTATGCTGTCCCGCTGTAAAGTAACCATTAATAGCGCCTGAGAAGCCGTCATTAAAGGTTTTATTTACTGTAATAGTGGCTACATGACGGTTATCTTCCTGCGTTACAGGATTAAACTCTCCGAACTCAACGGTAAAGTCTTTGTCTGCTCCTTCTACAAATCTTGCATCCACTGTAAAGCTTGCATTATCTAACGCCTCGGAAAAGTTTACTTTTACTTTTGTTAAACCGTCCGCCTGCGCAGAGACAACTTCAGGTTTTTTCGCATCTGTTAAGTAAAATTTGGTGCTTGATTGTACAACTTTCCCATCAGAATCCTCTGGAGCAGCACTAACGGATATTTGAGTGTTATTTGTCAGGACGCTTTCTTTGCTATCTAAAATGACATCAAGGGCACTAGGATCACCAGACACTGTTTTTAATCCCTGAATCACCTTGCCATTCACCTTAAGGTTAAATTCTCCCAAGCTGCCTTTTCTCAAAACATGGCGAATATCTCCAGCGGCAGTACCTGACGGGATATCCGCTTTCACTACCGGCTCAGACCATCCTGTTCCTGTTTTATATGTGTATAAAAGCTCGCCTTTTTCATTTGTTTCTACCAACGCACTCAGTGAAATGGCACGGTCAAATTGAAGGCGGACACGGTCTGCCTGAGTAGCGGACGCACTTGCCAAAATTGGCACCGTTCCAACAACATCCGGTTTTTTGAATGAAACAGATACGCTGGCTGTTTTGCCAAATAAAGACGCGTAATCACCAGCAGCAGAAGCAATCTTCGCCGTCACGCTTCCTGTTACATCCGTTGAGCTAACTGGCGATGTTAATTTTACTGAAGCAGTACCATTTTGCATAATCACACGTATAGAATCAAGCGTCCCTTGTGTCGTTGACACATCAATCGCTACGTTATCAGCTCCTGTATCAACAGCTCCTGTAGAAGCATCTACTACTTGATAGGTAATGGTTGTCGATGTTTTTCCGTCTGCTGTTAAAGAGGTTGAGCTCGCGCTCGCCCGCAGGTTCCACGTTTTCACCGGTGCCGCAGGTGTTGTGAATGTTTTAGATGACAGGTTCGCTTCGTTTCCAGATACTTTAATACCATTGAAAGAAACTGTATACGATGTTTCATCGGCTAGTCCTGTTACTTGAAGAGTAGCAACTGTTTTGGATGAATTAAGTGTTACGGAAGACACACTGCCGCCTGCGATAGAAAAGTTGCTCGCAGAAGCACTGTCGATTGCTTTGTTAAATACTACCTGAACAATTGTTTTCGAAGACGCTGAAACGCTTGTTACTTCCAAAGCCGGTTCCGGAGTAGGAGTCTCAGGAGGCGTTTGATCTAGTTTCACTGCACGGTGAAGGAAGATCGCAAACTCACCGCGTGTAATTGGTAAAGACGTACCATAACGCGTCGCAGATTTCCCAGTTGTGATGCCTGCCGCTACAAGGGCTTGTACGGATTGTACATATTGTTTTGGCACGTCTGTGAATTTGAGCTCAGCCGTTCCTTGCAGTTTATATGCCTTTGCTAGAATAAGTGCCATTTCCCCGCGTGTCATCATTTGATCCGAACCGAAAGAGACAGCTGTTTTTCCATTTACAAGACCTGCCGCTTTTAGCGCGTTAACAGATCCTTGACCACGCTTGGGAACATCTGAGAAACCTGCATCCGGTGCAGCGGATGTATCTAGTTTCAGTGCCTTTGCAAGCATAATTGCCATATCCACCCGCTTGATTTGACCCGAAATACCGAATTCCGTATCTGAAAAACCATCCGCAATCCCATTAGAGACAAGATAATTAACTGCTTCTTTATAAGGGCTCGTCACATCAGAAAAAGACGCTGCTGCCGCAGGAGTAACCGCAGAAGCAACGAGCGTTGCCGTGGCAGAAGCTGCCATAAATCGTTTATAAGACTTTTGTTTGAAACTCATGTAAATATCCTCCTTATTCATACAAAAATATCTATAAATTTAGTTTATAAATATACAAAATTAGAAAAATAAAGAATTAATTATGTATTATTTACTATTATAAACGGTTTATGGAAGATTAACAAAGAATTTCTTAACATAGCAGTGCAGTTTGATTATTTTGAACACACAAAAAAACAGAGAGTCAAATGACTCTCTGTTTTTATAAAATGCTTAGCGTGCAACAGTGATTGTTGTGCCAGCAGTAAGTTCGTTAGCTGCTGTAGAAGCATCAGTTGTACCCATTGCTTTATCATCTTGATCTGCTTCAGCAAGAACTTTAACAGTCAATGCTTGATTAACATTTACTGGTTGCGCAAATGTTACTACAGCTTTATCAGTACCATTAAGAGCGACAGTACCTGCTACTTCAGCACCATTAACCATGAATTGGAAATCATCAGCAGATGCATTTGTGCCTTCAACACTCTCACTGAATGTTAATTCAACTGTGTTAGTTAGGTTAGTGCTGCTGTTTACGTTTGTAAATTTACCAGAAGCAAGAACTGGTTTTACGTTATCGTAAACATCCACTAGAGAAGTGAAAGCAGTACCTTCAGTGTCAAGCGCTACTGATTGGCCATTAACGTTTTTCACGTCTTTAGAAATCCCGATCAATGCTTGAGCATCTTTAGAAAGTGTTTCATTTGGAATTGTAATTTGTACAGTGCGCTTGTTACCTACAAACTCGATAGTAGAGCCTGTTGGGAAGCTGCGTCCATCTAATGTGTAGTTAGATAGGCTAGCAGCAGATGAAGTCATATCTACTGTACCAGGATACGTAATTGTAAATACATTTCCATTAACTGTAACAGCTGAAGGGTCAACAGTTACGAAGCTATCAGCAGATAGAGTTGCAGTTGTTGAAAGAGCCGCGTTTTTGTTTTCAGCAGCATCTTGAACCGCGCCAGCATCTAGTTGAACTGTGTAAGTTCCTTCTGAGAATGAGCCTGCGATAGAAAGCGTATCTCCAGCTACAGAAACGTCAGTAGCTGCAATATTTTGTCTTACGCCATCTTTGTATAGTTTAACTTTGCTTGCATCTACTACTGAGATATTCTCATCAAATTTAATTGAAATAGCAGAAGCAGTAGCTGTGTTTAAATTTGAGCTAAGAACTTTTGGTGCAGCTGCATCTTTCGTTAGTGAAACAGCAGAAGAGTAGTCAGCACCTGCCAAGTTAGCAGCATCACGAATACCTGTCACTTTCAAAGAAAGGCTAACAGTGTTTTCGTTAGTGCCATATAACTTGTATTGTCCAGTTGTATCTGCAGCTGGAACAGTTACTTTGTATGTTTTACCAGTAGGGTCTTTTTCAAGATCTTGTGTGATTGTTTCTGTAAACTCTAAAGCACCTTTTTTAACTTCAAAAGTAGGCGTAGCTGCCAACTCTTTAGAGAATGTTACATAGAAAGAATCTTGAGTATCTGCTTTTACAGAAGTAACAGCAGGCGCTACTGTTTCGTTTACAACTGTGTATGAAACGTTAGCAATGTCTGTTTTGTTTCCTTGAGCATCAGTAGCATTGTATGCAGTTACGTTGTGTGTACCTACTGAAGATGTAGCAGTTGTCGCAGCTACTTCTACATAATAACGGCCATCTGTAGTGCTTGTTGATGCTTGAGCAGCAGATAATGGGTTGCCATCTACTTTCAATTGAACACCTGTTACAGGCTCATTGAAGTATACGCGAACATTGCCGCCTTTTAACTCAGCACCAGTTACTGTTGGAGCAGCTGAATCGAAGAATGGCACGATTTCTGTAGTATAAGTAGCAAGTTTTTGAAGATCTTCTGACAACATGTTTTTAACAGTTAGCTTGAAGTAGTCTCCATTTGTAAAATTAACACCAGTTAGCAATACTGTTTTCTTGTCATCTTGTAGTACTGGTGTAACTGCAGTAGCTGTAGTAGAGCCGTTCAATTTAAGCTCATAGTTTCCAGGTGCAGTAGCTGCATCTTTGTTAAGAGCTTTGTTGAATGTAACTTTAACTGTTGATGCGTTGATTGCTGTTACAGATTCAACTTTTGGCTGAGCAATTTGTACAGTGAAGCCAGCTTGTGCAGACGCTTCGCCAACTGTTACTTTTGCAATATGAGATCCAGCAGGAAGGCCGCTGAAGTTAGCTGTTACTTTGCCATCTACAACGTTAACTGTTTGAGTTGCCGCTGGTGCAACAGAAGTGTTGCCATTAGCAAAGATTTCAACTTTAGCAGTTGCGTTTGCAGTTGCGTTTTTAACAGTTGCAGTCACAGTAGCTGAATCGTTAGAAGCTGTTGCAGAAACTGCTTCAACTAGAGTTTTTCCAAGGTTTTCTGCTCTGTAAAGGAAGATTGCAAATTCGCCACGTTTGATTGCATCAGCTGTACCGAATTGAGTAGCAGTTTTACCTTGAGTAATACCGTTTGCTACAAGTGCATCAACCGCTGTAACATAACGGCCTGCAACATCAGAAAATTCTTTGTCTGAAGTTCCAGTTAGTTTATAAGCGTTCGTAAGGATCAACGCGATTTCACCACGAGTGATATCTTGGTCAGAACCGAAAGATGTAGCTGTTTTACCATTGATGATACCATCTGCTTTAAGTGCATCAACGTATGCTTTTGCACGTGCAGGTACATCAGAGAAGCCTGAATCCGGACGGTCTGTAATATCGACTTCAAGTGCTTTTGCGATCATAACAGCCGCGTCAACACGTTTGATTGCTTGCTCAGTACCGAATTGAGTATCAGTTACACCAAGTGTAATTTTATTGTTTACAAGGTAGTCAACTGCTGTTTTGTAGTTAGGTGCTACATCACTGAAAGTTGCTGCTGCACCAGTTTCTGCTGCGAAAGCAGGTGTTACTGCAGTTGCTACTAGAGTAGCTGTTGCTGCTGTAGCAACGAATTTACGATAAGACTTTGGTTGGTAAGCCATGTAATAAGTTCCTCCCGTTTTGTGTGGTTGTGGTTTTTTTATGAAATCAAACAGCAGGTAAGCTGATTGTTCCGTATAAGATCATTTTGAGTACTTGTCTGTTTTTCTCATTTCATGAAAAGCTATGTATTGCAAGGAGAATTTAACAGGTTTGTAACTCAAGTAACATTCTATCAAACAAGAGAGTTTTTTCAACCCGTTTTTCATTATTTCCATAATTTATTCAAAAAGTAATATTTGATAAATCATTGTAAAAACAATGAAAATATATTGTCGAATAAGTCCAATTTGTTTCATAGCTTATTCATTATATACCATATGCTAGGTAAAATTAAAGTTTTTTCCCCGAGAGGATTTGTCATTTTTGTTGCATATCTCCTTCAAAACCAGCCGGGGTGTGGGCTGAGAGATTACAGCAAGGTTGCAACCCTCTTAGACTTCTGCATATGGTTCTTCCTTATTATCGGCTCGTTTTTATTATTATTTAGTTATATTTTTGTAACATAGGAAAAAAGCTGTTTCGCCTGGCAAAAGCCTTACGGAAACAGCTTTTTTCCACAATAGTGGTTACAAGTTAATATTTACATATACGAGATTCCCATCCCCTGTAACCCCATCAAGCAGGCCGTTAATTAATTGCCCGTCACCGATCAAGCCGCCGCCAAGCAAGCCATTCAGCAGATTGCTAATACCTGTAAGCAATCCTTCTGTTACTTGAATCGTTTCCGGCTCACCTGTTGATACTCGGTCTCCAGATGTGATTTCTGGCGTAATAGTAATATTGCTTGCCCACCGTTAAACCACTCAACAGACGGTTAATAAGCGCTTCGTCTTCAAATGTATAGTTAATAAAGCCCTGGTCAATTTCTGCTTGTGTAATAACGTGGGTAATCGTCTCTTCTTGTGCTCCGTTGATTGTTAATTCTAACGTGCTTCCTGCCTCAATATCCTCCTGCAAGGCATTTGCTTCTAAACTAACACGCAGTGGCTGATCGCCGGATAAAATATATAGCAAGTCTTCCACTGTGCTGCCCACTAAGTCTACTACTGGTTCTACCAGCGGCAGTTCCGGAAGCTCGATTGTGCCAATTGTTCCTGTGGCCGTATCACCTTCTCCGCGATCTATAATAGCCGTTAAATCAACTGGTCCGTCGCCAGCAAGTGAGCGGATAATACCTGTTTCTAGTCCGAGATCAATAAAGCCTCTGTCAATATCTTCTTGTCCAAGAGTGACTGTCAGCACATCAAATTCACCGTTACGGATGGAAATGACATCCTCTTCTGCAAGGCCGCTTCCCTCCAGGATGTTTAAGCGCAGCAATTTCGGATTTTCCAGAAGTTCATCAATAGAAATCGATCCATCCACCAGGCCGTCGTTTAATAGTTCCAAATTAATGACTCCGTCCATATCGCTTTCCCCAGCCGTTATTTCTTCAATTACATTAGCTGGAACAGTTTCAACATCCCATCCAGTTCCATCCCATGTAAGATTTACTTCTACCTCGGTACCGTCAACATTCAAGTCAAACTCGGCTGCTTCATCCGCTTCAGCTCCTGCTTCTGTTTGGAGCGTCAGCGTTGTGCCGTCTGTGCTTAATGTGACTTCAGCATCTGCAATGGTTCCTTCGACTGGATCGATTGCGCCGTCTTCACCGACAGAGTCAGTAAAGGTGAGCATGACACCGTTCGCTGTTTCATCCGGGCCTGTTGTATAAGAAATGGTTTCTAGAATCAGACCTTCAATCGCGCTGGTTAAACCCTCTGCCGCCTGATCAATCTCTGTTTGTGCAGCGTCTGTGTTATTCATAACATCGTTTGCTGTTTGAAGTGCCCCTTCGAGATTTTGCCATGTTTCCTCTGTATAGTAGTTTTCAACATAATTTGCCGTACTGTTGATCAAGTCCTGCAAGTCTGTCAGCGTAACCGGATCTCCTCCAGTATCGTCATCTACTACGCCGCTGCCCGTCCCATCATCGTTCGCCTGGAATTCTGAGATTCTACAAAGGAAAATAGCAAACTCGCCCCGTGCAATGTCGTCAGAGGTTCCAAATGTGGTAGCGGTTTTACCGGTTGTAATGCCATTTGCGAGCAGGACATTCACCGCTTCCCAATACCGCTCTGGCACATCGGTAAATTTCACATTATCCTGCGTGGAAGAGCCGATCTTATAGGCTTCGGCCAGCATCAGGGCCGCTTCTCCGCGGGTAATGTTCTGCTGGGAACTGAACTGATTGTTAGATTTACCCTGGATGATTCCTGCTTCTTTCAAGGCTGCCACAAACGGTTCGGCCCGGTCCGGCATATCGCTGAACCCGGATGAAGACACATTATTCGTGCTGATGCTTCCATTTTCTTAAAGGTAGGGATGTTTACAAAGAAATAACCAGAGCACTACGAAAAGATGACAATTGCCTAGCAGTATATTACCTTTTGTTACAGAGAAATTAACCTTGGTTATACAAAATAATCCATTACCGCCTGTTTGTTGGGGTATGTTATCTGTTGTTTTACTGAATTCTTGGTTTTTATCTCCATAAATCTAATAAATATCACCATTCATTCCTTTTTCCTATTTTTTAAGTTTCCGTTAAACCCCTCACAAATATTGTCTCTACTATTTATTGTTACACTTTCTTTGCACGCAAAAAAACCTTTATCCGGTCTCTCCGGATAAAGGTTTTTATAATTGATTAAAAATAGAGATCAGCTTTGGCTGAACAGCCGATTCTTCGTATTCAAGCGCCGTCTGATACGCAGCTTCGGCGACTCGGTCGCGCTCCGCCTGCTGGAGGTCATCAAACGCAAGAAGGGCTTCTTTCAGCTCTTCCGGGTTGCCGGGCTCGAACAGCCAGCTGTTTTCGCCTGGTTTCACGTAATCTAAAATGCCGCCGATCGCGCTGGCGATAATCGGCGTGCGACACGCCATTGCTTCCAGGCCGACAAGGCCGAGGCTTTCGCCTTTACGCGTCGTCGGAAACACAAAGGCTTCCACGGCATTGTACACATTGGCAAGGCCGGATTGCTTCATTAATGGGTAGTGAATGACTACATCCTCGATACCAAGCTCGGCCACAAGCTCTTTAAAAGCCGCTTCGTCTTTACCGGAGCCGACTGCGATAAATTTCGTTCCGTGATCCGGTTTTTCATCCACATACCGTTTAATGGCATGCAAATAATGATCCCAGCCTTTGCCGACGTCCAAACGGCCGACATAGCCGATGTAGCGATAAGACGGATCTAACTGAAGCTCGGCCAACGCCTGTGCCCGCTCCTTCGGATGAAATACGTCTTTGTTGACGCCGCCGGACGGGAAAACAGCCACAGGTGTCTGCACGCCATACTTTTCTTTTACAAGTGACTCGTAATAGTGAGACGGCGTAATAATGAGCACAGACTGCTCAAGCAGCTGCTTCACATACGGCTGGTATTTTTCCTGGGACGGCACTTCCGGCACCACGTCGCTTCCGTGCACATTCGTCACAATGCGGACCGACGGCTTTAACCGCTTTAAAAGCAGCAGCGGCAGCGCGTTGTGCGACGCATAGTGAACATAGATAGCATCATAGCGGCCGGACATGCCCTGACGTACGAGGTTCGCATAGTACGATGCGTAGCCAATGGCTTTTGCCGCTTTTGATGTCTTTTTTTCAAGCACAACCCGGTCAACTTCAAAGCCGCCATTTTTCAGGATGCGCTCAGTGTTTTGCACGAACACGCCGTAGCTTGGAAACTGGGCATTCGGGTACATGTTCGCGGCCAGCAAAATACACTTCATTTCCGGTACTCCCGCAGTTTTTGTTCCATATAATCAAGCAGTCCTTCCCGAAGGTCCGGACGCTGGAGGGCGAATTCAATCGTCGTTTCCACAAAGCCCTGCTTTTCACCGACATCATAGCGGTTTCCGTCAATTTCATAGCCGTATACAGACTGGATCGTATTCAGCTTTTCGATTGCGTCCGTCAGCTGAATTTCTCCGCCTGCACCGATTTCAAGCTCGCTCAAGTAATTGAAAATTTCCGGGGTAAACACGTAGCGGCCGATAATTGCCATATTAGACGGTGCTGTGCCCTGCTTCGGCTTTTCTACAAACTTGTTTACTTTGTAGCGGCGGCCGGCCTGTTCAGACGGGTCGATAATGCCGTAGCGGTGCGTCTCAGACGGCGGTACTTCCATCACGCCGATCACAGATGAGCCGGTTTCTTCGTACTGCTCGATCATCTGCCCGAGGCACGGTTTGTCCGCCTGGACGATATCATCCCCTAACAGCACGGCAAACGGCTCGTCACCGATAAATTTGCGTGCCGTCCAGACGGCATGGCCAAGGCCAAGCGGCGCTTTTTGGCGGATGTAGTGAATATCGACCTTGCCGGAGTCCTTTACTTCCTGCAGCAGCTCGAACTTTTGCTTTTCTTCCAGCTTGTGCTCAAGAAGCGGCGCGGAGTCGAAATGATCCTCGATGGCACGCTTGTCTTTGCCGGTTACGATAATAATATCTTCAATGCCGGATGCGATTGCTTCATCGACGATATATTGAATGGTCGGCTTGTCGACAATCGGCAGCATTTCTTTCGGCATCGCTTTGGTTGCCGGCAGGAAGCGGGTGCCGAGCCCCGCTGCCGGAATAATGGCTTTGCGTACTTTTTTCATGACGAACTCTCCCTTTAGTTTTTCGAATCGCCGAGCACGTACACGTCAAAGCCAGCCGATTCCCACGTCGCGCGGTCAATGCAGTTTTTCGTGTCGATGACGATTTTGTTTTTCATATTCGAAAGTGTTGTCGGGTAAATCTCTTTAAATTTATTATGGTTGGTCAGGATTAGGATCGCCGATGCATCCTGCAGCGCTTCTTCCTGCGACTGCACCTGCTCCGGAATATTGTTTTCTTTAATATGCGGATCATATGCGCTCAGCTCGATGCCGCGTTCGCGCATTGCTTCAATCACATCCATTGACGGGCTTTCGCGCATATCGTCAATGTTGCCTTTGAAGGCAAGGCCAAATACCGCTACTTTCGGGTCTTTGATACCTTTTGCGTCTAAAATGCTCGCCGTCATTTGAGCTGTGTAGCCCGGCATGCCGTCATTTGTCTTACGTGCAAGGTGAATCATTTGTGCGGTTTCCGGTGCAAGCTCGACTAAGAACCACGGATCAACCGCGATGCAGTGGCCGCCAACACCGGGACCTGGTTCATGCACGTTTACACGCGGGTGGTAGTTGGCAAGCTTAATCGCTTCCCAAATGTTAACGCCGAGAGTCTCTGCCAGTTTTGCCAGCTCATTTGCAAACGCAATGTTAATGTCACGGTATGTGTTTTCCATGACTTTCACAAGCTCTGCCGTTGTGGCATCGGTTTCGTGCATCTGCCCTTTTACGAACGATTTGTACAGCTCTTTTGTCTGGTGAGCCGATTCCGGCGTGTAGCCGCCGATGATCCGGTCATTTGACACAAGCTCTTCAAACACGCGGCCAGGGATAACGCGTTCCGGTGAGTGAGAAACAAACAATTCTGTGCCGATCTCAAGGCCTGACTTCACAAGCTCCGGTATCATCACATCCTGCACTGTACGAGGCGGAACCGTTGATTCTAAAATCACCAGGTTGCCTTTTTCAAGGTATGGCACAACAGAAGCGGTCGCTTCACGCACATATTCCAGGTTCGCCGTTTTGTCCGGCATAATCGGAGATGGTACGGCAATGATAAAGACGTCTGCTTTGCGCGGCTTTGTAGAAGCCGAGAACAAACCTGCATCGATCGCTTTTTCCAGGCGCTCCTGCAAGCCGTTTTCTTCAATATGCAATTGCTTTTCGTTAATCATATTGACTGCTTTTTCATTTACATCTACGCCATAAACCGTATGGCCGTGGTTCGCAAACATAACCGCTGTCGGAAGCCCAATGTAGCCCAGGCCGACAACACAGATTGATTTTTTCATGACTTATCTCCCTTTAGTTATTAACACGCGCACTAAAAAGCGCGGTAAATTCATTTGGCGTTTGATTCGTTTCGGATCAGATCCGAGACGGTACAGCCATTCAAGCCCGACTCTGCGGAATGCGGCAGGTGCGCGCTTGACCATTCCCGAGAACACGTCAAAGCTTCCGCCGACGCCTTGAAACACAAGAACATTCGGCAGGTTCGGCATATTGCGCTGAATCCACAACTCCTGCTTCGGGCTGCCAAGAGCCACAAACAGCAGGCGCGCATCGCTTTCGTGAATGCGGCGCACCAGTGCTTCTTCATCTTTTTCGTAGCCGTTCGTGTATCCCGCAACGACAATTCCCGGGTTTGTTTTCTTTATATTTTCGATCGCTTTTGTGACGACTTCTTCCTTCGCTCCATAAAAATAAACCGGATGCCCTTCTTCTGCGGCAAAGCGAAGCAGGCGGGCCATCATGTCCACACCGGTTACACGCGATGAGATGCGTCCTCCCTTTAATTTAGACGCAAGAAGAATGCCGACGCCGTCCGCGATTTGATACGTGGACGAATTGATCAGCTGCTTTACCTGATCGTTTTGATTTGCGGCAATCACTTTTTCCGGATTGACCGCGATAATCGTCGACTGCTGCTGCTTCTCCATACGCTCGCGGAGGGATGCGATAATTTGGTCATATGTTAAAGGCGAGACATCCACGCCAAGATATGTTTCCTTCATTCTCTTACCAGCCTCTATTCCGTTTGCTTTCAATTTTCTTAGTATAGCAGATTTTCGGAAAGGGTGCATCCCGTTGAATGAACCGGTTTTTTGTCGAATAAAGGGCATCCCTTCTTTTTCTGGCAGGGAATTAGGACTTTTCGGTCGATTTTCGATTCAGCCCGCGCCGCTTCAAGAAACATTTTACTCTACACGTTACAAGTGATAGAATTTTACAAGATATATTCTCGAGGAGGAAGAACCTTTGAAAATTGTGATTTCCGGCTTCTATGGCCTTGGCAACACAGGCGATGAAGCGATTTTAAAGTCGATTGTCGATAATCTTCGTACAGAGCTCGACAATCCCGATATTACGGTGTTTTCTCTGTCACCTGACAAAACAGCGAAAGAGCATAACGTAAAGTCTTTTTACCGCGGCTGGCGTCATGACAACAAAGAAAAAGTCAAAGCGCTCCGTAAAGCCGACCTGCTCATTTCCGGCGGCGGCGGTCTGCTTCAGGATTCGTATCCGACGAAGTTTTTATTCGGCCCGCTTCCTTATTATTTGCTTATTGTCTTTTTGGCTAAACTCTGCGGGGCAAAAGTCATGTTTTTCTCCCAGGGTATTGGGCCGGTTACCTCAACATGGGGCAAAATTTTAATGAAGGTATTCGCAAACATGGCGGACTTTGTAACGGTGCGCGACCAGTATTCAAAAGATTATCTTCATTCATTAGGCGTTAACCGCCCGGAATCTGTTGTGACGGCTGATATCGTATTTGCGTTTCAATCGAAGGAAGAAGATATTGCGTACAACACTCTTCCGCTAAAAGGCGATGAGAAAATTGTAGCCGTAACGGTGCGTCCTTGGTTTGACCATCCGGACTATATTGAAAAAATGGCTTATGTGCTTGATGAGCTGATTGAACGCCGCGGCGTTACACCGGTATTCGTGCCGATGGAAGGAAAATACGATGTGCCGGCTTCTGAAGATGTGATGTCTAAAATGAAGCATGCAGACAAAACGATGATGCTTGGTTCTCATTTTTCACCGGAGGAATTTTTAAACTTTATTCGCCGTTCGGATTTAACGTTCGGCCTGCGTTTGCACGCGCTTATTTTCGCTGCGCTGTCAAACGTGCCGCATCTTGGCCTCAGCTACGATAAAAAAGTGGAAAGCTTCCTGAAGCGCTCCGGCATGTGGGATTACTCATTCCGCCTTGGCGAAATCGACCAGGAAAAAATGCTCGAAAACGCGCTGTACCTGCTTGACCATAAGAAAGAGGCACAGGCGGTGATCGCGCCAAACGTAGTCGAGCTTCGCCGTGAAGCGTTACGGAATTTAGACTTGTTAAAAGAAAAGTTCGGATCTAAAAGGAGATCATAAACGTGAAAATTTTACTTGCTACTTCGTATGATTACCCGCATCTTGGCGGATTGTCGACGCATATGGCGACATTGAAAATTGGCCTTGAAGCACGCGGCCATGAGGTTGATACGCTGTCTTTCAGCGATGTGCCTAAATGGAAACGTGACTTTATCGCACGCGGCCCGTCATTTCTTTTAAACAAAGCATCTCTTGGCGCCGGCTACGTGTGGACGCTAGAGCGCCGCCAGGCTTTTTTAGAAGAAATGCTAAAGCGCCCGGACTGCCCGAAGTATGATATTGTCAACGCGCAGGATGTATTCGCGACGCGCGCTTCTATTAATGCAGGCTTGCCGACCGTTACAACCGTTCATGGCTACTTAACGTATGAAGGGATTTCCAAAGGTTCGGTTGCGGAAGGCTCAAAGCATGCGGACAAGCTGATGGAAGTCGAGCGCGAAGGCTATCGGAAAACACGCGCAGTCATTACCGTAGACACCCGCATTAAAAATTACGTGAAAAAAGAAGCCGGCATTGATGGAACGGCGATCCGCAACTTCATTAATGTCGATGACTTTAAGCCGGATTCCGAGAACAAAGCGGCTTACCGCCAGAAACACGGCGTGGATGCAACAGCGCCTGTTTTCTTCGTACCGCGCCGCTTAACAAAGAAAAACGGTGTTATTTATCCGATTCTTTCGTTCCCGCCGGTACTGGAGAAATACCCGAACGCTCAGCTTATTTTTGCCGGAACCGGTGAAGCGATGGATGAAATGAAGCGCCTGATCGCAGAGCGCGGCATTGAGAAAAACGTGCACTTACTCGGTGCCGTCGATCACAGTGTCATTAAAGAATATTACGCATTGGCTGATGTGGTGCTTGTACCGAGCGTATTCTCGGCCGGTGTAGAAGAAGCCACTTCGATATCGGCTCTTGAAGCGATGGGCTCCGGCTCACCGTTGATCGCCTGCGCGGTCGGCGGATTAAAAGAAATCGTGAACCACGGTGTCGATGGACTTCTCGTTGAAGAGAAAAACGTTGAAGAACTATCCGATGCCATGATCGAATTGCTGGATCATCCGGAAAAAGGCGCCCAGTACGCGGCGGCTGCCCGGAAAAAAATTGAAGATGAGTACTCACATACGGCAGCTGCCGAGAAATATGAGTCGATTTATAAAGCTTCCCTTTAATAGGGGAGCTTTTTTTGTGTCTGGGCCGGATTTTGGTCTGCCAGGGCCGGAATCCTTCTTTTCCGGCCCTAGCAGGTATTTTTCCGGCCCAAATGTTTATTTTCCGGCCAAGCCGAACCGCCCCACAAAAAAACAGCCAGGGACTCGTCCCTGGCTGTACAGTTAGTTCTTATTTCATCCACTCAGTGTGGAATGTACCTTCTTTGTCAATACGCTTGTACGTATGCGCACCGAAGTAGTCACGCTGCGCCTGGATTAAGTTCGCAGGCAGTGTTTCTGTGCGGTAGCTGTCGTAGTAGGCTACAGCGCTTGCGAAAGATGGAACCGGGATACCGGCTTCGATCGCAAGAGATACCACTTTACGAAGCGACGTTTGGTAATTTTGAACGATATCTTTGAAGTATTCGTCGAGCAGCAGGTTTGGAAGCTCTGCGTTGCGGTCGAATGCTTCTTTGATTTTTTGAAGGAACTGCGCACGGATGATGCAGCCGCCGCGGAAAATCATGGCGATGTCGCCGTAGCGAAGGTTCCATTCGTACTCTTCTGATGCAGCTTTCATTTGGGCAAAGCCCTGTGCGTATGAGCAGATTTTGCTCATGTAAAGCGCCTGGCGGACTGCTTCGATCAATTCTTTCTTTTGATCTGAATCCACTTCTTTCGGTGAAGGGCCGCTTAGTTGCTTGCTTGCTTCTACGCGCTCTTCTTTAAGGGCAGAAATAAAGCGTGCAAAAACAGATTCTGTGATGATTGGAAGCGGAACGCCAAGGTCAAGCGCGTTTTGGCTCGTCCATTTGCCTGTTCCTTTTTGGCCGGCTGCGTCTAAAATCACGTCTACAAGCGCCTTGCCTGTTTCGTCATCTTTCTTCGTGAAGATGTCCGCTGTGATTTCGATCAGGTAGCTGTCAAGCTCGCCTTTGTTCCACTCAGCAAACGTGTCAGCCAGTTCTTCTGTTGACAGGCCGATCACATGCTTCAAGATAAAGTATGCTTCTGAGATCAGCTGCATATCGCCGTACTCGATGCCGTTGTGCACCATTTTTACATAATGGCCGGCACCGTCTGGACCGATGTATGTAGTACATGCTTCACCGTCTACTTTTGCTGCGATCGCTTCAAAGATTGGGCGAACAAGTTCAAATGCTTCACGCTGTCCGCCTGGCATGATAGAAGGCCCTTTTAGCGCTCCTTCTTCACCGCCGGATACGCCTGTGCCGACAAAATTAAAGCCAAGGCCGGCAAGCTCTTTGTTGCGGCGTACAGTGTCCTGGAAGAACGTGTTTCCGCCGTCGATGATGATATCGCCTTTGTCTAGGTATGGCTTCAAAGAATCAATCGTTGCATCTGTTGCTGCACCTGCTTTTACCATAAGCAAAATTTTGCGCGGTTTTTCAAGTGAGTTGACAAATTCTTCTACACTGTATGCGCCTTTGAAGTTTTTGCCTTGTGCTTCTTCCTGAAGGAAAGCGGTCGTTTTATCTGCAGAACGGTTAAATACTGCTACTGAGTAGCCTCTGCTTTCGATATTAAGCGCCAGGTTTTTACCCATTACGGCAAGACCGATCACGCCAATTTGCTGTTTTGTCATAAAGAAATCCATCCTTTCTTTTTTCCCCTTAATTAAGCATTATAGCGAAAGTTATTTTGAATTTAAATACTGTTCTTTACTTTCAATCAATTTCTGCAAAATAGGACTCGGTTTTCCGCCCAGCTCTTTCCAATTTTTCTCGTGGCGGCGCAGGTCGTAAAGCGTCAGCAATTCATAGTCGCCGCCGTCGAATGTGCCGTCTCTGTTAATCTGATACCAAAGGTCGCCATTCGGGCGAATCCATTTCTCGCCGGTTGACTCGACTGCCTGGCGAATATTGCGGGCTGCCAATAAATATTTTTTTTCTTTCGTTTCTTTGTACGCTTTGATAAACATATTGGCTTCGCCGAGTGAGTGGTTGAGCGAAGCATGGATAAACTGTTTACCCTGCTGCGGCGAGTAGTAATCAGCCGGGTAGTAGCCCTTCTCCGCAGGCACTATGTTATCAATACTGATTAATTTGAGCAAATAATCGCTATAATCCGTGAGTGCAGCTTCGAGCTCAGGCACCCCAAGTTCCTTGCCGATCCGGTGCAGATAAAGGGCGATCAGCTCATTATGGCGGGTATCGACATAGGGCGCGGTAATATTATACTTCTGCTTCAGCCACGTGCTTGTAAATTCGGTTTTCCAGATGACGTCATTACGTGTTGTCCGGTACGTCCATAGATTCGCCGCAGACTGCACCGTTAAATCATAAAAATAACGTTCCTGGTCTCTAAAAAAACGGTCAATCGCCTCTTTTTCTATCATTGTGCCTAAATAAAGGCCGTAGCCGTCTTTTGTAAAAGGTTCAACAGACCAAGGCAGCTTTTTCACCGGCCCGTCTACCGCAAACCAGTTGTTTACTTCTTTATAGTGTTCTTTTTGAAACGTAATCCAGTCATTTAAATGGCTGCTTTCGTCAAAAAGCGGATGTTCGGCCAGCAAAAACCATTGGTCAGCCATTTGGTCCCGTTCCGACGTTAATTCAAACTGAACCCCTTTTTTGGAATGAGTGACGGTGTTTTTTTCGGCAAGCAGCTCGTGCAGCCGGCTTTCCCGTCCGCTCCCGTACAATTCTGTCAGTTCTTTGGATGTGAACGAATGGCTCATCACAAGCTCGTTCATAAACTCGTGATTCTTCGTGTAGCGGAGGAGCCCTACAGGCGGCTTGGTCGGATCGACACCAGTCACTTTATTATGCTCACGCACCGGCATGTCCTTCGTCCAGTCTATCATATAATAATCGTCCGCACCCGGAATCGAGATTGTTGCTTTTATCGTCCCTTTCCCGCTTAGCCGTGTCATTACAAAACGGTCGCCGTTATTCAGCTTGCGCACCCGGACGGTAATATTCGCGGACTGAGCGTCCAATTTATAAACCGTGTCTTTGTAAAGCGAGTCAAGTCCCTCTGGCTGAAATTCCTGCTCTAGCTGAAGCCCTTCCGCTTCCAATACGAGCATCCGGCTGCCGAGCGGGATTTCCGCCCTGTCTGCCGGCTCTTCTTCCTTCGTTTCTGTACAGCCAGCCATAATGATCACAGCCAGCAAAAGAAGCAGCGCCTTTCTCACGACAGCGCTCCTTTGTTTCGTTTCACCAGGCTAAGCAGCTTGCGGAATCCTTCCTTATAAAAAAGGAACAGCCCGGCCACATAAAGGACAGCACCAATTGGGACAAGAATCACCAGCTGCCAGAGAGAGTACAAATCATCCATAAACGGGCGAACGAAATAAAGCGGTACCGCCATAAACGCTGTTACAAGGGCTGTCCGAATTAACAGCCCGATCAGGCGGGCAGGCTCTGACTTGTCAAAGTCTTTGTATACAAATACAGTACAGGTTGTTAAGTAATAAAGAGACACAATAGAGGTGGTCAGTGCCAGACCCGGGTAACCGAACGGTCCGATAAACAGCCAGTTCAGCAGGGCGTTAATCGCGATCGTAAATACACTGATACGGAAAACAGTTTTTGTTTTCCCCTGTGCATACAACGCTTTGGCGACAATATACTGCATCCCCTGCGTCACAATCGTCGGCAAATAATACACAAGCGCCACGTATGTACGATGTGTATCTGCTGAGGTGAATTTCCCCCGTTCAAAAATAAAAGACAAAACCTGCTCCCCTACAACCCAAAGACCAGCCGCAATCGGCGCCAGCGTGAGCAGTGAAATTTGCATGCCGCTGAAAAATGTGTTTTGAAACCGCGGACGGTCATCGATCTGTTCAGCCAGCAGCGTAAAGATAATCACCGCAATCGTTGTGGCATAAATCGTATGCGGAATCGAGGAAAGAAGCTGGGCATTGTTTAAATACGTAACCGGCCCTTCCCCAATGCCGGAAGCAAAGCTTTTATTCACAAATACGTTAATCTGTCCAACAACCGAGCTGAGAATAGCCGGTGCCAGCAGCACAAGAAAGGACTGCTGAAATTCTTTGTCTCCGGACAGTACCGGCTTCCACCGATAATCGGTTCGAAACAAATAATAAAATTGAACGAAAATACCCAAAATGGTTCCGGCCATAAAGCCGTATGCAAGACTGGCAATACCCCACTGATCGGCAAAAAGCAGTGCGAATGAAACCCCAAAGACGGTCTGCAGCAGCTTTGCCACCTGTGAGGGAACAAAAATACGGCGTCCCTGTAAATAGGAGTCTAAGATACTCGTTAACGCGATAAAAGACATAAATACAAAGAAAAACCGCGTGATCGAAATGGCTGTTTCCGCCGTTGCTTCGGTCATGTTTCCGTAAATAAGCGGCACGAACCAGGGCGCGAACAGGTAGCCCAGAATAGAGATCAGTATAAATAGAAGAAACGTGACATTCATAATAGCACTCGCCGTCCGGTCCGTGCGTTCTGGATTGGCCTGCCTGTTTTTCACATACATCGGCAGGAACACGTTATTAAACCCTCCGGCAATCATGGCAATTGCCAGTGTAATAAAAGAGAATGCAAGCAAGTATCCATCGGTTTGGCTGCTGACACCGAATTTGTACGCCATAATACTTTCACGCACAAATCCGGACAGCTTGACAATAAGCGCAAAAAGGGCAAGCCACAGCGCTGTTTTTTTCAAAGACATAGTCGTCGTACACCCCAGTTTTCTATTAAATTTCCCCGTTTATTTTACCCCATTTCCTTGCTTTGTGCGACAATCTTCCAAAACGTCCCAGAAAGAAACAGTGTAAGATAAACTGACATAAAGCGAGATTGTTCCTTATTCATGCTTTATATTTAAGATACATTCTTCATACATCTTATTTCGAAAGGAGTTTTCTAGATGAAAATGATCACTTTCTTATACGGATTTTTAGCCCATGGAGACGCAGACAAAGAGGTGGCCCATCACTTGACGGATTCCTTTACTGGAATTGAATCCTACTGGATGCCCCCTTCTCAATAACGGATTGATAAGGAAAGCCCGCTTCAGGCAATGGCCTGAGCGGGCTTTTTTTCATTTTGCAATCGGCAGTATATTCACTTCGCTTCGCTGAAGATATCCGAATGTACGAGTTGGAACATCAGAGATTACCTGCATCCAGTCGCCTGTCTGGGTAATCGTAACAGGCATTCTCGTTAAATTATAAGTGTACACCGCACTTCCGCCCGCACTGATGCGTACAGGAACGCCCGCTTTGTTTGTAAAAGCGAGAGTGTAACGGCCGAAGTCTTTGCCGCCCATTTCCTTGTCAACGCTGTACATATGTCCTGCCAGCTTCGCCCCCCAGTATGGATCGGACGCATACTTGACGTTTATACCATTTGATTTGTTACCTGGTGCTGCGCCGTATGCACGCCAGTCATTTGGCGTAAAGTAGCCGCCGCGCCAGTCACCGGCTGTACCTTTAAAGTAGGCGTCAACAAGATGGACAACGCCTTCTTCCACCGTCTGGAACGCTTTTCCTCCGCTTGGATCAGAGTCATACACGGCAATACCGAAAAGATTGTTTAAACGCTGTGCTTTGTCGCTCATTCCGTAGTCACTTTCATGAATCGCCATGCTGACAATTAAAAGCGCATTTACATGGTACTGGCTTTCTATCTTTTTGGCGATCGTGCCAAGGCCAATCAGCTTGCTTTTCGTTGTGGCATTCTGGTACTTTGCAAGACCGGTAGCCTGACGCTCCGCGAGCGCTTTTTTAATATAGCTGTCCAGCTGTGCGGCCGTGTAGCTCGTTGTAGAGCGGCCGGATAAGAACTGGAAGTATTGATAAGCGCGTCCGACCGACTTTCCGTTAGCATTATAAAACGAAATGCCGTCCCAGCTGTAATATTTTGAGCCTGCCTGCATAAAAGAAGGCGCCGGCCCGGCCGTATAGGAAACGGTATTGTTTGTATCGATATTATAAATATTATGAACAAGCATACCGCCGGAAACAGCGTAATAGCCTCTTCCCTTCGCACCTTCATATGGCACAAGGCGGGCATCTGCTTGTTTCATATAATAATATTCTCCGCCAAGATACACTTTTACATAGGAATCAGTTGACGTAATATATTGCAGCTCAGTGGAAATCCCGCTGCTTCCGATCGCCGAGGCGGTTACATATGTTTTAGGGTTTGTGAGTGCTGGATCCGTATACAGGGAAACCGTTGTCGCATTGCTTGCAGGCTTGGCGAAAACAAGACCCGCATAGTTCTTCATGTAAATAATTTTCCCGTCCTTTAGGACAAGCTCAGAACCGCTTTTGGTCATCGCCTGTTTAGCGAGATCAAACGATTCGTATTGCATCGGAGCACGTGTAATCGTTCCGCTGCTGTCAATATTCGCTGTTTGATAGTCTTTTGCGGGCGGCTCCGGCAGATCCCCGTCAAGCAGGCGGTAAATAAACGCAGCGGCCTGGTCACGGCGTGCATTATCATCCGGGCCAAAGCGGCCGTCTCCATAACCGGAAATAATGCCGAGGTTGACGCTTTTCCCAATCGCAATCCGATGTGCAGAGCTTAAATTATCGATGTCGGTGAAATCAGGCTGCACATATACCGCTTCTTTTTTCAAATAATCGAGGGCATTGCTGATCATCAGCGCCATGTCTTTACGGGTAATCGTCATCTTCGGAGAGAAGTTGCCGTTCGACCCGCCATTGACAATGCCAGCCGCTGCTGCAGCATAAATGTAAGGAGCCAGCTTTGCAGATGGCGCAACGTCATTAAACATAGCCGGTCCAGCCGGCAATTCGAGGGCACGGGCTAAAAATGTGGCAAACTCCTCACGTGTTACGCTGTTTGCAGGCTTGTATGTACCATCTTCATATCCGCTCATCACGCCAGCGGCAATGACCGCGCGGATTTCTTTTTCAAGGGTAATGCCGGTTACATCATCCGCAGCCTGCACCCCATTGTTTAGGAATGGCAAAAGTGGGAATAGTAATACAAGTGCCATCACAATTGAAACTGCTTTTTTCATCCTAGATTGAAACTCCCTTCAATAGTTGGTGGCCTTTTATTGCCTATCTTTCTATTATATAGAAAAACAGCCCCGGCGTAAGGGTCCGGGGCTGTTGATTTGCTTTCTTATTGAGCGTTCGTTGCATTATAGATTGCAACCGTAAACGCTTCGCGTGTTGCAAGGTGTGTTCCGTAGAACTTATCGCCTTGGAAAAGGCCTGTTTTATCGATGGAAGCCATTGTTACAATGCCTTCGTACGCCCAGTGATCGGCACGAATATCCGAATATCTAACGCTTGCAGCTGCCGTTTGTGACATTTGCAAGTCGAATGCGCGCTGGATAATAGCGGCCATTTCGTTACGTGTCATTTCCGCTTCCGGACGGAACGTTTTATCGTCAAATCCAGTGATGATGCCTGCTTCACGAATTGCGGCAATATCATAAGCGAAACGATAGGTTTTTGGTACATCTGTAAAGTGGCTCATGACCTCTGGCTTCAAGCCAAGTACGCGGTTCATGATCGCCGCTGCCTGTCCGCGTGTTACTTTTGCGTCTGGGCGGAATGTGTAATCTTCAAATCCGTTGATAACTTCTTTATCTGTCAGCGTTTTGATCGCTGTGTATGTTGCATCTGTTGTTGGTACATCTGTAAACCAAGATGGAACAACTGGTTCTTTCACGACGCGTTTTGCACCCGCGTATTTTGGTCCCCAGTATGTGTTGCTCAGAGAAACAAGCGCAATTCCCTGGCTTGATGTTGCATTCAATACCATATTGCCGCCGGCATACACACCTACGTGTGAAATTCCTGCTTTATATGTGTTAGCGAAGAAAACCAGATCCCCAGGTTTCAACTCGCTTTTTGAAACTGCTGTGCCAATGTTGTATTGCTGTTCTGCCGTTCTCGGCAGTGAAATGTTTGCTGCGTTGCGATAAATATATTGAGTAAAGCCGGAACAATCAAATCCACTTGGTGTTGTTCCTCCAAAGACGTAAGGGACACCCATAAACTTTTTACCATAAGCCACGATCGATTCTCCAACAGACGCCGCTTCCGTTTTAAACGATGTCAGCGGTGAAAGAGTCAAAAGCATGACCGCGGCAAGTAAAGCCGTTATTGCTTTTTTACACCTGTTCACTTCAAACCTCCAGTTTTTCTCTTTCTATCATTTCTCTCTCGTGTTTTTCTCACTGAAGCTATTGTAGCAAATTTAAACCCAAAAATAGGTTACGTTTCTATTACATTCAAATATCATTTCATAACGTTGCTAGCATGGGGTTTTTATAGGTTTTTAACCACAAAATAGGACAAAAATCGAAATTTATCCTGTATTTATTTTGTTCTTTTTATTATGATGTAACATTGAAATGATTCTGAAATGAATCTGAAAATTCAAAAATAAAAAACAGCATCCATCGTTAAATGATAGATGCTGTTTCGTTTATCGCAATTCACTGTTGATGGCACGTGCTAAAAATGTCGCAAACTGCGCACGGTTCATATGGGTATGCGGACGGAATGTACCATCTTCATAACCGCCGGCAATACCTGCTGCCGCTACCCCGTTAATATATTGATAGCCGGTAATGCTTGCCGTAATATCTTTTAACGCACTCGTCGAAGCCGGGTTGATCTGATAGGCTTTTGAAATCAAGATGGCCATTTCAGCCCGTGTGACCAGCTGGCCTGGACGGAAAGATCCATCTCCAAAGCCCGTTGTAATACCCGCGTCTGCTAAGCTTTGAATATAGCCGGATGAGCTCACATTTGCTGTTACATCTTTAAACGATGTTGCACGCTGGGTGCCGTTTAAACCAAGTGATTTCCCAATTAAAATTGCTGCTTCCCCGCGTGTAATATTGGATTCCGGTTTAATAGTGCCGTCCGTAAAGCCTGTCATAATTCCTTCGTGGTTCAAGTACGTTACGTAACGGTCATACCATTTAGAAGAAAGCAAATCTTGAATTTTCGGAGACGCAATCGTTGCCTTTAATGTTATAAACGATGTTTCATCTTCCACTCCGTTTACAACCGGATGGAAATAGTAGCTGACTGTGCCTGCTGAAGCGTAGTCTGTCCACTCTGCTGCCGTTTTGTTTTTACCGACTAGCTGATCACCGCGATATACATTGTACGTACCGAAACGGGCGACAAGGTCGCTTGTATCAACAGTTAATTTTCCTTTACCGTCCGTTGTATAAGAAAGTTCAATACCATGATTGATTAGATTTTTATCCGCCTGTACTAGACCGAAGCCGAAATAACGGTCACGGCCTGCTGCTCCTAAGTCCTTCGCGTTTTTCTGCAGCAGGGCACGAAGCTGTTTGTTTGTCATTTCAGGATACTTTTCTTTGTATAAAGCGGCCATGCCGGATACGTACGGAGCCGCCATAGAGGTACCGCTTGATGTTGTGTAATCGGAATCCGGATACGTGCTGTAAATCTTCACGCCCGGTGCAGTTAGTTCAACTTCTTTACCAAGCGAAGACTGGCTGTCTATTTTGTCATACTCATCAATCGATGATACCGCAATAACACTGTCAAACTTTGCTGGATATTCAACCGATGAATCATTTCCTGAAACAGGCGGCCCGATATTTCCGGCTGCCCCTACAATTAAAATGCCGGCATTATATGCTTTTTGCATCACTTCTTCCATCGCCGGTTCATAAATAGGCGACGTGATACTGATATTTAAAATATTCAGCTTCTGCTTAATCGCCCATTCTACTCCGGCGATCAATGTGCTTGTGGACCCTTCGCCGCGTTCATCGAGCACTTTAATGGCATATAGGCTCGCCGCAGGGGCCACCCCGATTGTGCCGAATGTGTTGTTATTGGCCGCAATAATACCCGCTACATGTGTGCCATGCCCGGCATTGTCATTATAAGAGTCCGGGCATCCGGCGGGATCAACAATGGTCATTGTACATGTACCGCCGACCACTCTTTTCTGCAAATCTGGATGCCGTGTGTCAATGCCTGAATCCAGTACACCAATTTTCACACCGGCTCCTTTCAGTGTAGAAGGTACCATATTCTTTACGCCTACTTTTTCGTAACCGTACGAAATCGTTTGTGCAGATGACTGAACTGGCATATCATAAGAAACCGATTCAACTTCCGGTGACATTTGGAGTGCTTTTCTTTGCGCCTCGCTTATTTTAATTGATGCGGCTGGAATTTCTTGAAATATGTAGTCAACCGATTCGGAGAATTGTTCCAAAAGCTCTTTGTCTACCTGGCTTTTAAACATAATAACGGCCTGCCTGCCGTCCTGGACCGCCGCTTTAGGCGCGGATGGTGTGTGAAAAAATAAAAATAAAGCTGCAAAAACCAGAGCAGGTAGTTTTATAGCCTTCATATTGTTCACCTCTTTCTTCAAAACTAAAATAAAAAGAGAGGCCCTGTTTGGGATCCCCTCTTTATTGTACACGGCGTGTATCGAATATTCTATTTATATATTGGCCTATTTTATTACTTATAAAGCGACGTTACATTGTAACCTTTTGCTTTGTAATAGTCCAAAATACCGTTATAAATTGCTTTAGACATCACGTTCAGCCAGTAATCTGACTTCAGTTTGTCGTTGTCAGTTTTGTTTGTAATAAAACCAAGCTCAAGCAATGCAGCCGGTACTGTGTTATTTTTCAACACATAGTAGCTCGCTGTTTTCACGCCGCGGTTGTTTAAATTCCACGCAGCGATCATGCGGCTTTGGATTTTTGTCGCAAGCAGCTTGCTGTCCGCTGCGTTCTGGCTGTTTGATGCAGCCGAGTAAAATGTTTCTGTACCAGATGCGCTTGGAGAAGCGGCATTGGCATGAATGCTGACGAAAATATCGCCATTATTTTTGCTTGCAAATGCGGCACGGTTCGCCAGTGTAATAAATGTATCTGTCGAACGCGTCATTTTCACATTGAATGGTGTGTCTTTAAGCAGGGTGTTTACTTTCAATCCTGTTTTAAGCACGACGTCTGCTTCATGCAGGCCAAATCCAATCGCACCAGGATCACTGCCGCCGTGGCCCGGATCCAAGATAATCGTTTGTTCAGCCAGGCGCGGGTCGGCTGTCGTAGCACTTGTTGTTTCTGTGCTGCGCAAATAATAAGAGTTTACAAAACCAACAATGGTGCCGGAGCGGATGTACGTCCAGTTTCCGACTGAATGAGCTGCTGTTACACGTGCATCTTTCGCCAGTTTTCCGACTGATGCGTATGCTGTTGATGGGCCTGAACGAACATTAAGATCGCCCGTGTTTGTCCACATCGTTGTTTTAAATTCATCTGTTTGAACAGTACGGAAAGTTGGAGCGATGGCCCGGGCAAGAAATACTGCAAAGTCCACCCGTTTAATTTCATAAGACGCACCAAACGAACCGTCTGCCATTCCATCTGCAATACCACGGGACATCAAGGCTTTTGCCGCACCGGATAAAGTACCGCCGAATGAATAACCGAATGCTTTCGAAAGCATAACCGCCATTTCACCGCGTGTTACTTGTTTATATGGTAAAAACCGTCCCCCATCATAACCGGACAGAATACCTTTTTCTACAGCTGACTGAATGTAACCTGACGCGAAATTGCCTGAACCGACATCAACAAATTTTGTTTCACGTTTCGTGCCATTAAGCTGAAGTGCCCGCCCGATAAAAGCAGCTGCTTCGGCCCGTGTGACCGTTTTTTCTGAATCAAAAGTTGTTGCAGACGACCCGTTGGCAATTCCCCCTTCCGCCAGATAATTGACTTCTTCTGACGCCCGGTATGGAACATCCACGAAGCCTGCTGCGCTGGCATTCTGTCCAAAATTAAACAAAGGAACCGTCAAAATAAACGCTAATACGACAAAGAAAAACCGTTTCTTCACCTTTCTGCCTCCTTTCTTAAAATTTACCACCTAAGTCTAGCACAGAAAATCTAATCTAAAAACATCTCTTTTTTAATATTTCGTGACGAATCACTATTTTATTAGTTTTACCCTAAAAATGTAATTTTTCTGTAACAGTTGTTACATTGAAGAAACACTAGAACTTATGTTCCTTATCCTTGCCTAACCAGGACGGTTTCGTGCTATAATGAAGGAATCTTACAGAATCGAAAGGGTGCCATCTATTTTGACGAAGGCGAAATCGCTGTTTACTGATTCATCTTCTCCAAAGCGGGCAGATCTGCTTTCCATTCCGGGTGTAATGCGGGCTTCCGATTTAAAGCTGGCTCCTTCAAGCGGAACCTCTGCCGGCGAATGGAAGGAATTTGTGCTGTCTGCTTTTCGGACCCGTCTTTCAGCCCAAACAATAAAGGCCGAGCCATACCAGACAGAGTATGCGGCAAAGGAGCTTTACCAGGCGCTTCTCAAAAAAACACCCTCAGATCGGGAATGGGCTGTTCTTTTTCGTTTGTTTGCAGCGTTTTATTCCTTCTCGTCGCTGGCGGACCAGCTGGACGAAGCGTCCCTCGCACCGGAAGTGGCAGAACGGGCTGCTTATGACGTGCTGTTTTATTTTGTCGATGAAGCCTATGACGCTGCAAAAATGACCGGCAGTGCCCTGCCGTTTGCTTTTGAATCGTATATTGAACAGCTGCGCCAGGATGCAGGGCGCCTGCTCGGTTTTCCTTTTGAGCAATTTCCGGCAGCACGGCTTGATATTTACCGCTTATTATGGGAGTCCCTTTTTACGAGAACCGAGTGGCGGACGGCAGAGCTTGAGCGGATCGCCCCGGCACCCGGCAGCAGTACGGTACAGTATGCCGCTTATTTGCATCAGCTGTATCTGCTTGGTGACATGGAGCAGTTTATCGCCCAATCGGCTTCTGCCCCGGCGGATATTTTTCCATATTTTCTCCACTGGCTGCAGGCGTCAAAAAGATCCAGCCGTTTTATAGCTGTTCTTCGCGGTGCCGCTTCCCTTGCGCGGGACGGCCTGCTTACGATTGAAAATGAATACAGCCGGCGCTTGTTTGTCCGGCAGCTGATCCGCCTTATCGAGGAGGATGAAGCGTCTGAGCTTGCGCCTCTTTTAGTAAAGGAGCTGTACACCTCTCTGCTGCCGTTTAGCTATGTGTCGCTCAGCTACTTTTTGATTGGCCGCGGCGACTATGCCGAATGGGTGGACTTACAGCTGCTCATTGATGCTGATATTACAGATCTTGACCGGGCCGGCTTAAAAAGTGTCGCAAAAGAAGCGCCCGAGCTGGCACTTCCTCTTCTTCATCATGGAATTAGAGGTTTTATTGCTGAAAGAAACCGGTCTTCTTATAAAAAAGCCGTCCGGTTTATGAAACGGATGCGCACAATTTATAAAAAACTAAAACAAACGGACGAATTTGACCGCTGGCTGGAATGGATCCTTGGTGAAACAAAGCGGCTGCGGGCGTTTCAGGAAGAATGCAGAAAAGGCGGGCTGTTGGATGATTAATCTTAAAACGGTTCATCTTGTTACACAATTTGAACAAGGCTTTTTTTATTTGCGGGCAATGGATGCGAACGGTGCGCCATTGCCTTTTGATTCTTGGACGCGTCTCCTGTTCGGCGGACACGCGGAAAGCTTTTACGGAACAAAACTGACCATTGCTAAACAAGACGGAGAGCCGGCTGTCAGGCTGACGCCGTTTGAATGGGCATCTCTTTTTAAAGCGGAGCATTTCAACCGGTTTGCCCGCTTTGAGTGGGATGAAGCAGGCCATTTCAGCCTCGCATGTGCCCCCGTTCTTTATGAAGCCGTTTTTGACGTTATGCCTTCTTTTCAGGAGGATGGCGTGCAATGGACTGTGCCGGAAGAGGTATACGATGAATTTGCCGAATCGTTTTGGCGGGAACCCATTTATGGCGAAAGCCGCCAGTCGTTTGTAGAGCGGATTTTCCCCGCCCTTGCCTCGGAGGCACACCCGAATATAACAGCGGTAACCGATGCGGTCGGCACCCGGCTGACGATGGATGAACTGAATCGCTATTTTGACGCGGAACGGCTGAAGGAATACCTGGCCGACGGAGAGCCGGCTGCCTTCGAACCGGGACTGCGATTATCCGAGCCGCAGTCCGATGACGGAAGCTGGACGCTTGGGGCGATCTTACTGCGCAGGAAGCCATCTGAAAAAGTGTATGAGCTGGATAAAAAATTACCTAAATCAGCAGAACCGTTTTTGGAAGCTGCGCGGGAAGAGCTTGGACGCTGGCTTCGTCTGTTTCCGGAGCTTGATGATGAGGGTGAATTAAAACGTTTCTTATCCGAGGAAGAAGCGATCACTTTTTTAACTGACCGTGGTGAAAAACTCACCGCCCTCGGTATACCGGTGCTGTTGCCTCCCTGGTGGGAATCTGTGCGCTCGGCGGCTGTTTCCGTTGCCGCCGACGTGCGGGATAGCAATAAGCAGTCCTTTGTCGGCATGAATGCTATTTTGGATTTTGATTTTAAAGTGGCGCTTGGCGGCGCAGAAATGACAGAAGAAGAATTTTTAGCACTTGCTGAAGCCGGCTCGCGCCTGGTGAAAGCGAACGGCCGCTGGGTTCATCTGGACCCGGATGTAATCCGAAAAATTAAAACACTGATGGAACGCGCCAAACAGGAAGGCTTAACTGTAGTGGATGTGCTGAATCAGGAATTTGCGGACCCGGATGATGCAGCGCGTGTGCACATTCGCCTCAACCGCTCGCTTCAAGCGATGGTAGACCGGCTTAAAAGCGGTGCGGATATCCCTCTCCTTTCACCGCCAAAGAAGCTGCACGGAGAATTACGCCCATATCAGCTGGCTGGTATGAGCTGGCTGCTTTTCCTGAGGGAATGCGGTTTTGGCGCCTGCCTTGCAGATGATATGGGACTCGGGAAAACTGTTCAGCTTATTTCCTATTTGCTGCATGTGGAAAAAAGAGAGCGCCCGGAAACACCTGCCCTGATTATTTGTCCGACATCTGTTCTGGGCAACTGGCAGCGTGAACTTGACGCCTTCGCACCCGATTTATCGGTGATGCTTTACTATGGAAAAGACCGGCCGCGCGGTGAAGCATTTTTGGAAAGCATCGCAAACGCGGACGTTGTCCTGACCACGTATGGACTTGTTCACTCTGATTTTGACACACTGGAAAAAATAGAATGGAATACGGTGGCACTGGATGAAGCGCAAAACATTAAAAATGCCGGCACCAAACAGTCACGTGCTGTTCGGAAGCTGAGAAGCCGCCATTCTATTGCCCTGACCGGCACACCGATGGAAAACCGCTTATCTGAGCTATGGACGATTTTTGACTTTACAAACCGGGGCTGGCTCGGTACTCTGGCGCAGTTTCAAAAAACATACATGACACCGATTGAAAAAGAACATGATGCCGGGCGGGTGGCTGCTTTACAAGCAAAAATCCGGCCGTTTCTGCTGCGGCGGACGAAAACAGATCCGGAAGCGGCACTGGGTCTGCCGGACAAAGTCGAGCAAAAAGAATACTGCCCTCTTTCAAAAGAGCAGGCTGTCTTATATGAGCAGGCTGTTCGTGAAACGATGGATCAAATCGGCCAGCTGACCGCTTTTGAACGCCGGGGCCTGATTCTCCGTCTGCTTAATGAATTAAAACAGCTGTGCAGCCATCCAGCTCTTTACTTAAAAGAAGACGACCCGGAAGATGTGCAGGAACGCGCTTCGAAAATGGAGAAGCTGATGGAACTTGCCGGTAATATTTATGAACAAGGAGAAGCCTGCTTGATTTTCACGCAGTATATCGGAATGGGGAAAATGATTCAGCGGGAGTTGTCCGGGGCATTTGGCATTAAGGTTCCATTCTTAAACGGAGCTACGCCAAAGCAGGAGCGGGATAAGCTTGTGATGCAGTTTCAAAACGGAGAATTTCCATTCTTCCTTCTTTCTTTAAAAGCTGGAGGCACAGGCTTAAATTTAACAGCGGCCAATCATGTGATTCATTACGACCGCTGGTGGAATCCGGCCGTTGAAAACCAGGCAACCGACCGGGCTTACCGAATTGGGCAAAGCCGGTTTGTCCACGTTCATAAATTTATCACGACCGGCACCATTGAAGAAAAAATTGACGCTATGATTGAATCAAAGCAGGCGGCAAGCAGCGAAATTATTCAAAGCGGTGCTTTTATTGCCAGCATGACCGATCGGGAGCTTGCGGAATTGTTTACTTTAGATAAAAACCCCGCCCTGCGCTAGAGGAATGGCAGGCGGGGTACGCGGCGGGCGCCGTTATGGGGATATGAAGTGACTGGGGCGGCCAAGAGGGGCTGCCCTTTACTTTTGCTGTTGTTCTAATCTTTGAATTCGTTCTTCAAGCTGATAAATAATGGCTTTTGCTTTGCCTAGCTGAAAAATCACATCTTCGATCACACGTTCAACTTGTTCTGACATGGTTCACCTCTAAATTAACGGTACAGTTTGAATGACGCCGGGCGATTCACCGGTCTGCGTGTCAGCCTGCTTTTTACTGGGAAAACGAATCGTCTGGACAAGCACTTCCGTTACATAAATGGTTTTACCGCTTGAGTCTTTATAGTTGCGCGTTTGAATCGAACCGAGTACAGCAACCAAAGAACCTTTTTCACTGTACTTGGCTGCCGTTTGGGCCAGGCGCCCCCAGACTGTGCAATAAATAAAATCAGTGTCTGTTTCGCCTTTTGCATTTCGATACGGCCGGTTAACCGCAATCGTTGTCTGTAAAAGCGGTGTGCCGTCTGTTGTATGTTTCACCTCTGGATGCTTTGTCAGTCTGCCGACAAGCGTCACTTGATTTATCAGCTCGCTCCCCTCCTTCCGTTGGGCTGGCTTTAGCATAAAGGAAAAACATGGGTTTTAACAAAGGTCATTCCCTTTATGTTCTTCCCATTTCCGGATGAATTGTGGGAATTTTTTCCTTCACTGTTTGATGGAGAGCGGTCCCTTTTGGTCAAAAAATGATTTTTCGTTTAATTCTTGTTATACTTTCTTTAATAAATCGCTTTCTTGAGAGGAGCGTGAACGACTTGAAAACCTTTAAAGTAGCAGCCTTTTTTTTCGAAAAAGAGGGAGAGGTAACTCCAGTCCCGCTTCAGGACGGCCTCATTATTAACCGTGAAGATGAACAGCGCTCATGGCTGATTGAGCTGTTTTTACAAGAAGAAGATGTACAGTTGGTCCGTACTTTCGAACAGGAGGAGCAGCTGACAGCACGTGTCGCCATTTCACATCGTGGCAACGACCCGGCTATGTTTACCGTATCGATCCGTTCCTTCGAGCTTTTAAAGGACGGTACAAGTATTTTATTCGATGCACAGCTGCGCCAGATGCGAAACGAATATGCCAAGCAGGTTCTTCATTCTCTTGTAGAAGAAGGCCTTTCTGGAGAAAAGCTGCTTGAGGCATTTACAGAAGCTCTCCACAGCCGCCCTAAAGTAGAGCAATAAAAAAACGCCTCCCTTTAAGGGAAAGCGTTCAGTCAATGAATAATATCCGACCGGAGTCCGTCCTGGCCAGTTTGAAGCGTCTGCTGAAGCAGCTGGATAATATAAGAGATATCCTGTTTTGTGTACGACTGCATCGGCAGATTTTCATCATACACCTCGGCATACAGCAGCGAAGCCAGTGCTAAGTCCTGCTCATCGGCCGGACTTAGCCCTTCAGCTTTTTTTTTTCGTATTCATTTAAAAGATCAATATAAAAACGGGCTTCCGCTTTACATGAGAAATCGTAATCGGTTCCAAGCTTTTCCTGCTGTGCATTCAATGTCTCAATTTGCTCGGCTGTTGGTTCTTCCGAGAAAATTTTTGCGACGACTTGATTGATTTTACCAGCCAGCTCTTCATGAAACCGCGGATCGTTTTTCACATCGTCCGGCACATCATGATACCAGGAAGCATGCTTATGAATATAGCTCTGCCATTCCTTCATGAAATCAGCGGGGCTATAGGCTTCTTCCTCCCACATGATATTGGCCATATATTGTTCAAACGCCGTTGTAATGGAACGGGTAATGCTAATTTTAATACCGTGTGATAAACCACTTAAGATGGACATTGCCAATAGGTACCTCCTAGAAATAGCCTCATTGACTTCTTTAGAATAATAACTCTTATACTCTATCATACTTTTGAACTGGTGACAAAATTTTTTGTTAATAAAAGAAGCATCGGAGACGCTGGCGCCCGATGCTTCCCTTTAATTATTGATTGTTGTTGCCTTCTCCGTTATCTTCCAGCTGATTCTGGCCTTCATCCATGTTTTCTTGCAGCTCCTGCTCGCCTTGATCCACACCTTCTTCTACATCCTGCTCGCCTTCATTCACATCTTCCTCTATATCCTGTTCGCCATCCATCACGTCATTTTGCGTATCGGTGCCATTATCCTGCTGTTCCTGCTGATCTTCCTGCTGCTCTTCCTCATCCTGGCCGCCGCCGCACCCAGCTAAAATCATCGTCGCAAGCAAAGAACTGCCCACTAATTTAAATAACTTTGCATTCATGTAAAAAAGCCCCTTTCATTCCTGTAGAATTGATCCACTTACGTGATGTATTGTTTCCCGCAATTGGTCAAAATATCCGTTTTTTATAAAAGGAGCGCACGTATCAAATAAAAAACGGTGCTGCCATATAAAAATGGCAGCACCGCTCTCTTCTATTCCAAAGCAAACATTAAGTCTGCTTCACAAACAAGCTCGCCCTCTACTGTCGCTGTGGCTTTTGCTTTTCCAATCGAGCCGCGCAGGCGTGTCATCTCCACCTCAAGGCGAAGTTGATCGCCCGGAACAACCTGCCGTTTAAACCGGCAGTTGTCGATGCCGGCGAAAAAAGCAAGACGGCCTTTGTTTTCTTCTTTTTTCAACATCGCGACTGCACCTACCTGCGCCAGTGCTTCCACGATTAATACGCCCGGCATAACCGGATAGTCCGGAAAATGACCATTAAAAAATTCTTCATTAGCGGTCACGTTTTTAATGCCGACCGCACGCTTTCCTTCTTCGACCTCAAGAATCCGGTCTACAAGCAGAAACGGATAGCGATGCGGAATTGTTTCTTTAATTTCACGAATATCCATACTAGCACCCACCTTAAAAAAGACTGTTTACGACTACGTCATATAAATTCATCCACGTGTCCCATTTAAATACATCGATCGGGTTTCCACTCCCGATAATACTGTATCCAATCAGCGCACCGATAATGGCAGTCAGGACAATGAAAAACAATGACAAAACAAATCTGCCAAGGGGGGTGAGGCGGGTTTGTTTCTTCCGCTTCAATCCATTTGTCACAATTAATCCTTCCCCTTTATCTGACCCCATTAATTAAGCCAAGCATTTGATCAGCGATTGAAATCGCCTTTGATTGGAATTGATAAGAGCGCTGGGTAATCATCAGGTCGCTCATTTCCTTTGAAAAGTCAACATTGGACATTTCAAGGGCCCCTGTTTGAATACCCGCCTGCTGGCGCTCAGCCGCATTCAAATTACGCAGAATTTGATTTTCGGCTGTGGCCGGGTTCTCCGGCAGCACAAGCAGATTTTGGGACGCCCTCTCTAAAAATTGCGGCTTGTCTACTTGAACGAGCCCAACCAGGGCCCCTGCCTGGTTTTCCATTTCATTCTCAGGCAGAACAATCGGGTTATCACGTTCATCAAGCACGGGGTATCCTTCCGACGTGACGAGCATCACATTGCCTCCACCAGCCGGTGTCACAGAAAGCGAGCCGTCTCGTGTGTAATGTACGCGGTTGTTGCCCTGCTCATCCTCTACCAGCACTTTAAAAAACTGATTCGGCTTGGATAGGGCAATATCCAATGTGCGTCCTGTCTGCTGCAGCGTGCCCTGCGTTCCAACCATTTGCGCCTGCGCCATCTGGGCACCGGCCCCAAGACGGAGGCCAGGTGGCGTCAGTCTTCCTGCGTCTTCGCTTTGAGGTTCCATATTATTGGCCTGCTGATGAATCAAATCGGCAAACGTGGCTTCGCTTCGTTTGTATCCTGCTGTATTGATGTTCGCGATGTTATTGCTCGTTACGTCCATCTTTTTTTGAAGCTGTGACATCGTATTCACCGCATTGATCATAGTTCTATTCATTCTGCGTTCTCCTTTACGTTACGCGCCCGATTTCGTTCGCCGCTTTTTCCATGCTGCGGTCGTAAGCAGTCAGCACCTTCTGGTTTGCTTCAAATGAACGGTAAGCTGTCATCATATCGGTCATCGTTCGAGCTGTATCCGTATTTGATCCTTCTAGGGCCGCCTGCTGAATAGAAAACACGGCATCCTCGCTCTCGAACGCATTTGGAAGAGCTGCTCCGTCAATCCGGTACAGGCCGTCTCCCTCTTTAATTAAATCATTTGGGTTTTCGGCATAGGCAACACCGATTTGTGCTACCCGCTGTCCATTTTCCGTGATTCGGCCTGAGCTGTCTACCTCAAATTGATCAGAAGACAGCTGAATACGGCGTCCTTCTGTATCTCGTACGTAGAAGCCAGAGGCTGTTGTTAAGTATCCTTCCAAATCTAGTGTGAAATTTCCGTTTCTTGTATAGCGCGGTTCACCGGCTCCGTTTTGAACGGAAAAGAAAACAGACTCTCCCTGCAAAGCAAGATCTGTTTTCAGCCCTGTTTCCCGAACGTCACCCTGACGGAAATTTGGCATTGTTTCTTGTAAGTAGACACCAGTATTGAGCGCGCCGATTTGCGGCTCAAGCGGCACATTTAATTTATTTTCGACCGGTATAGATGTTTTATCCATCCGCTTTAAAAGCATTTCCGGAAAAGCTCTTACACTCGTCTGGTCTGCTTTGTAGCCCGGTGTGTTCGCATTTGACATGTTGTTCGTTAAAATTTCAGTGCGCCGCTGCTGGGCAATCATGCCTGAGGCAGCAGTGTAAAACCCTTTAAACAACTTTTTCACCTCAATTTTTTTAGCAATAGATGCCGTCTTCATTATACAATGGCACCTCCTGCATTAACAGAAAATAATAAGAAAAATAGACAGTTTGAGGGAAAATAAATAAAGCTGCTTATAAAAAGCAGCTTTATTTGTTCATATTTTTCTTTTTTTGGAAGAAATCCGGTCCATGCTCTCAAGCATAACACCTGTTCCGATGGCTACACAGTCCATTGGGTTCTCAGCCACAAATACTGGCACCTTTAATTCGTCCGCCATTAATTGGTCGATGCCGTGCAAAAGAGCTCCGCCGCCTGTCAGCATCACACCGCGGTCGATAATATCAGCAGACAATTCAGGAGGTGTCTGCTCAAGCACATTTTTAGATGCCTGGACAATTTGTGCGACAGATTCACGCAATGCCCCTTCAATTTCCGCAGAAGTAATCGTTAAAATTTTCGGCAGTCCCGTCATAATGTCACGCCCGCGAATCTCCATTTCTTCATTGCGAGAACCTGGATATACGGTTCCGACGTTGATTTTAATCGCTTCTGCTGTCCGTTCACCAATCAAGAGCTTGTACTGCTTTTTCACATAGTTCATAATGTCAGCGTCGAATGTGTTGCCGGCCACTTTAATCGACTCAGCTGTAACAATTGCACCCAGCGACAAAACCGCTACGTCCGTCGTACCGCCGCCGATGTCAATTACCATGTTTCCGCTCGGCTCAAAAATATCCATGCCGGCGCCAACAGCCGCCACCTTCGGCTCTTCTTCAAGATAAACGGTTTTTCCTCCGCTTTTTTCCGCTGCTTCACGAATGGCTTTTTGCTCTACCGCCGTAATTTGTGTCGGGCAGCAAATTAAAATACGCGGCTTTGATAGAAAGCCTTTTACATTTAGTTTATTAATAAAGTGCCTCAGCATCGATTCGGTTACATCAAAATCGGCAATGACTCCATCGCGAAGTGGACGAATGGCTACGATATTGCCCGGTGTCCGGCCGACCATTTGATAAGCTTCTTCTCCTACTGCAAGCACTTTATTTGTGCTTCGGTCTAGTGCGACAACAGATGGTTCGTTTAGTACAATCCCTTGTCCTTTTACGTGAATCAAAACGTTAGCTGTGCCAAGATCAATTCCAATATCCCTTGATAACATGCTTTATTCCCCCTGAATATGCTTTATCTATGCTTGTATGAAAGTAGCTTTTTTGCTCCAAATATCTATTTTACCATATATTTAGGAAAGTATGGACAATGAATATCCGTTTTTGACCATGAAAAAAGGACGCTCTTTTAAAATAGAGGCGTCCTTTTTAGTATTAGGTTTCAACAATCAGAACATTTGAATGTCAGTTCCCAATTTGTGCTGTGTGAGCCCAGACAGGCCAGTTCCACTTTTGCTTCATCTTGACTCCAGCAGCCAGTCTCGAAGTCATAAGTATCATCAGCTGTGCGTCCAAGAATACCGCTGCTGATGCTGCTGATGCCAGTCGAGCTTACATGGACTGCTTTCGCTTTTGCTTCATCTTAGCTTCAGCAGCCAGTGCCCAAAGTCATATTGACATTGAGTGTTAAACAGACCGCTTCCACTTTTGTTTAGTCGCTTCTCCTCCCCGCAGGTGCCGGACAGATTTATGATAGTGCAAAATATGCTCGACACGAGCGGACAGTTCCGGGTTTACATTCGGCAGCCGTTCCGTTAGATCTTTATGGACGGTGCTTTTTGAAATGCCGAATTCCTTTGCAATGTCCCGGACCGTTTTGTTTGTTTCCACGATATATTTCCCGGCCTTCAGCGCTCTTTCTTTGATGTATTCGCGCACGCACACGCCTCCTTCAGCGGAAACGGGATGAGTGGTGTCGAATGGTTCGGCCATAGGTTTCATCGAATGAAAGTAGACCCATTTCTTTTTACTAACAGTATGCGCATTCCCTGGGAAATATTCATTTCCATTCACTGACGGCCTTTCCATAGAGCGCGGATGGATTTATCAGGTCGCCATCTTTGGTCATTTCAAAGTGAACGTGAATACCCGCTGATTCGTTGAGAATGCTGCGTCCGGCCTCGCCAATTTTTTGTCCCTGGCTGACCTTGTCATCTTTTTTCACTTGAATATCCTTGATCGATTGGAATGTGCTGACTGCCCCATTGCCATGGTCAATTTCAATGTAATTCCCAATGAATGCATCTTCCCGTACATCCGTAACCGTTCCGGAAAGCGGTGCGGATACGGCAAAGGTTTTTCCGTTTTCAAGCGCATAGTCTACACCCGTACTTTCGTAGTAGGTGTCGTTAAATACAACAAGCGCTTCTTCCTGCTGGGCTGCTTTTGCTTTTGAATCGTAAAAAGCGGTTTTCGCAATCGCTCCTTCTACAACCGGCATGATCATCTGTTCCGTCTCGACAGTGCCATTCACGCTTTCTGCTGGCTGATCAAACACGGCCGCATCCTCTTTCTTTTCAGGCTTCATTACTTCGTAAAACATAAGACTTGAAATCAATAAAATAGCACAAGCAAGATAAATCACAGGCAGTGCCCGCCGCTTCATAAAGAAGTCTTTTAATTTTGGGGGGAGTGTTTTTTTGCCGCCCTCTTTCATAGTTATCACCTCGACAACCATTTTGGACAGGCAGATGTTTTTTTATACACTTATGCCATAAAATTCCCTAAATCGTACGAAAAATGCCACAATCATAAAGGTTCTCACTGCGTTGGAATGATAAAATCAAAGAGGGAGATGGAGGTGTGGAAGTGAAAAAAGGAATTCGGTTTTTAATGACGGGGCTGCCTGTTTTATATATGATTGCGATTTGGATCATGTCAGGGCTTCCGCACGATACAATTATGGATTTACCGAATAATAAAGTAGACTTATTTATAAAAGAATCACTTCACCTTGTTGAATTTGCCATTTTGTACGGTCTGATTGTGCTTGCTCTTTTAGCAAATGGAAAGCTGACGCCGCTTACCAGCCTGGCTGCAGCCATGTTTGCTTCTTTTTACGGGCTGACTGACGAAATTCATCAAGCATTCGTACCGTACCGGTCGGCTACGCTTATTGATGCAGTCAAAGACGTAACCGGTGTTACAATGGCGTTTTTAGCCGTTAATTATTTTTATTTCGAGCGCAAATCACGTATCGGCCGCTGGCTGGCAGGCTTCGGTGAATGGACACGTCCGCAGTAAATGCGGACGTGTTTTTTCGTTTATTTTAAGAAAGACTGAACATCTGCTATTTGAGCACCCGGATAATAATGGGCTGTAATATCCTTGTAGTTTTCCCCTTCTTTTGCCATTCCGTTAGCTCCGTATTGGCTCATCCCCACTCCGTGTCCATATCCTTTCGTTTCTACGATCACATCGCTGCCTTTAACCGTCATGTTAAAATCCGCAGAAGGCAGGCCAAGGGCTTCTCTTATTTCCCGGCCTGTAAATGATTGGCCGTCAATCAAAATGCTGCCGATACGCCCGCCAGTTGTTTTATCCATTACCGTACCGACTTCCCCCGATGAAGGCAGAGACACATCCAGCTTTTCCTCTACTTCTTGTTTGGTCAGAACAAGTTCTTGTTCAAAGTTAGGAGCAGATTCATCCCATGGACTCGCGACACTGATTAAATAGGGGGCTGCTGACTGCCAGTATTCTTCAGCATTTTCCGTCTGTCCATTGCCGGAGGAAAAAAACGCTGCTGTAATTGGTTGTCCATCATAAACGAGTACTTCCCCTTCTGTTTCATCTGCAGCCTCTTCAATCTTCGCTTTGTTTTTCTTAAAATCGGCTCCCCACATTTTTTTCTGGTCATCTTCATCTTTAAATACCTGGTCATCTACGGTATCCGTTACGTCCTGCCCTTTCAGCGTTTCCGTTAAAATAAAGGTACGCGCAGCGACAGCCTGGGCTTTTAACGCTTCTTTCTCAAAAGAAGCCGGCATTTCAGCTGCTACTACTCCTGCCACATACTCCTCAAGCGGAACAGATTCAGTTTTTTGCGTGTCAGACCGAATAACCTCTACAGTCGGCTCTTTCTCCTCCTTCTTTGGCGCCGTCTTTTGTCCGTCCGTCAGCCACAGGCCGGCAGCTGGAATCGCAATAGCTGTAATGACGATCAGTAAAAAAGCGAAAAACGGCTTTTTCAACAAATTTCCCTCCTTGCTGTATAAAAAGGGATATGCACGACTATAATGATTATGACCGAATATAAAAAACCGCCTGCATCTGCAGACGGTTTTCATAAAAGTAGGAATAAAGATAAATTCAGCTTTTCACCGCGACTGGTGTTTCTGCTGGTTCTGATACACGCTCGATATCCGCACCAAGCGCCGCAAGCTTGCCATGGAAATTCACGTATCCACGATCAAGATGCTTTAGTTCTGTAACGCGTGTATAGCCGTCAGCCACAAGACCTGCGATAATCAACGCTGCTGCAGCACGTAAGTCTGTTGCTGCTACTTCCGCTCCCTGCAAATCAGATGGACCGTCAATGATAACGGAACGGCCTTCAATTTTTGCATTTGCGTTCATACGGCGGAATTCTTCCACATGCATAAAACGATTTTCAAAGACTGTTTCGGTAATGACGCCTGTTCCTTCTGCTTTCAGCATAAGAGCCATCATTTGAGATTGCATATCTGTTGGGAAGCCAGGATGCGGCATCGTTTTAATATCGACCGATTTCATTTTTTCAGGACCGATTACACGAATGCCATTGCTCTCTTCAATGACTTGGATACCCATCTCACGCATTTTAGCAATCAATGAAGACATATGCTCTGCTACAGCACCTTCAATCAGCACGTTTCCGCCTGTGATGGCTGCCGCTGTCATAAAAGTACCTGCTTCAATACGGTCTGGAATGATGGCGTGGTCTGCACCAGTCAAGACATCAACGCCTTCAATCCGAATGGTTTCTGTACCGGCACCGATTACTTTGCCGCCCATTTTGTTGATTAAGTTTGCAAGATCCACGATTTCCGGCTCTTTCGCCGCGTTCTCAAGGATCGTTGTCCCTTCTGCCAGCGCAGCAGCTGTCATAATGTTTTCAGTTGCGCCAACGCTTGGGAAATCCAAATAGATTTTTGCGCCTTTTAAGCGTCCATCTGTTTCAGCATCGATAAAACCGTTTTCTACCTTAACACGGGCGCCCATTGCTTCAAACCCTTTTAAGTGCTGATCGATGGGACGCGAACCAATGGCACAGCCGCCCGGCAGTGCCACACGTGCTTTCCCATTTCGTGCTAAAAGTGCGCCCATCACTAGTACAGAGGCACGCATTTTACGAACGTATTCGAATGGCGCTTCAATAAGAAGTTCTTTTGTCGCATCAACGGTTACGGTATTGTTTTCAAACGTAACTTCGCAATTTAAGTGGCGTAGTACTTCATTAATTGTATATACATCGGATAAAGTAGGTACGTCACGAATGACACACTTTCCTTCTCCTGCAAGCATAGTTGCTGCGATGACCGGCAGCACCGAATTTTTTGCTCCTTCAACTTTGACGGTACCGTTCAACTGACGGCCGCCGCGGACGATAATTTTGTCCAAACTGTTCCCCTCCGCGTCCTTTTCTATTATACATATTCAAATCAGTGGACTGACGTGCCAGTCCTGTCCAATGTCTTTTCGTAACTTCGACAAAACTTCTTAAAGTTTACCATTCAAATTGTTTGTTTAACAAGGGAAATTCCTCACAATTTGTAGAGACTTTGTGAAAAATTTCAAAAGAGGCGCCTTTTTTTGTTTTCCCGCCTAATGAGAGAACAAACCTAAATTGCTTGTTTTTTCACAAATTGTCTTCATCCAATTTAAATGATTTTCCCCAAAAAGGCAAGTATCCTACGTATACCCGGGCTTAAAACAGTAAAGGAAGCTGGCGGGCCCACTGCAGATAGTTTAAAAAGAAGCTGCTGACGGCAGATCCAATCGCAATGGAAAGCAGCAGATATAGCATCCGTGCCCTTGCCACCTGGTTTTTGCGAAAAAGCTGGTCAAGCCGGAGCGACTGCAGCGCCCAAAATGACAAGCCGATGCAAAAAAGGTTGAGAAACATACTGAACAGTGCTTCCTGTCCAAATGATTCAATCATATGATTTCTCCTTAATTTAATATATTGTGATTGTATATAAGAGGTGATAGAAGCCTGCAACGCGAGTGATTCGTCATCATTTGAAAGCTGCTCTAACGAGGTATGTGCTGCGTAATGCAGGCGCAGCTCAAAAAGCCATAACACTTTTCTTTCCTATAATAAGAAAAAAGCTGTCACAATCGCCAGGCGACGGACAGCTTTTTTCTTATAAATTACCTTGAGAAGCATTGATTCGGTTTATCGCACGTCTCAATGCCAATTCGGCACGTTTAAAATCGACGTTATCCTGGTTGTCTTGAAGCCGCTGCTCAGCACGACGCTGGGCTTCTTGTGCACGGGAAAGGTCGATGTTTTCCGCTTTTTCAGCAGCCTGCGCTAATATCGTTACCTGATCCGGACGAACTTCGAGAAAGCCGCCGCTGATAGCGACCAATTCCGATTGCTTGCCGCCTGTTACTAACCGGACTACACCGATTTGTAAGGGAGCGACCATCGGGACGTGGCCGGCCATGATACCGAGGTCACCGCTTTGTGCTTTTGCACTAAGGAGTTCAACCGTTGTATCGAGGACCGGACCGTCAGGAGTGACGATATTGACGTTAAATGTCTTCATAACTTAACCTCCTGATCCCTATATTAAACGTTTGCACCCATTTCTTGTGCTTTTGCCACTACTTCTTCAATGCCACCGACTAAACGGAACGCATCTTCAGGAAGATTATCATGTTTACCATCTAGAATTTCACGGAATCCACGTACTGTATCTTTTACTTGTACGTAAGAACCTTTTTGTCCTGTAAACTGCTCTGCCACGTGGAAGTTTTGAGAAAGGAAGAATTGAATACGGCGCGCACGCGCAACAGTCAATTTATCATCTTCTGACAACTCATCCATACCGAGGATTGCAATGATATCCTGCAATTCTCTGTAGCGTTGCAATGTTTGCTGTACAGCACGAGCTACTGAGTAGTGCTCTTCACCAACGATTTCCGGTGAAAGGGCACGTGATGTTGAAGCAAGCGGATCTACCGCAGGATAAATACCCATCTCAGAAAGCTTACGCTCAAGGTTTGTTGTTGCATCCAAGTGAGCGAATGTTGTTGCCGGAGCCGGATCCGTGTAGTCATCGGCTGGGACATAAATCGCCTGAATAGACGTAACAGAACCAACGTTTGTTGATGTAATACGCTCTTGAAGCTGACCCATTTCTGTTGCCAATGTTGGCTGGTAACCTACCGCAGATGGAAGGCGTCCAAGAAGGGCTGATACTTCAGAACCTGCTTGAGTGAAACGGAAAATGTTATCGATGAAGAACAGTACGTCCTGTCCTTGTTCGTCACGGAAATGTTCCGCCATTGTCAGACCCGTCAAAGCTACACGCATACGTGCGCCCGGCGGCTCATTCATTTGGCCGAAAACCATCGCTGTTTTTGAAATAACGCCTGAATCGCTCATTTCATGGAAAAGGTCATTTCCTTCACGTGTACGCTCACCAACACCGGCGAATACGGAAATACCGCCGTGCTCTTGAGCGATGTTGTTGATCAGTTCCTGAATAAGTACTGTTTTACCTACACCGGCACCACCGAACAAACCGATTTTACCACCTTTGATGTAAGGCGCAAGAAGGTCAACAACTTTAATTCCTGTTTCTAGAATCTCAACTTCTGTTGAAAGCTGGTCAAAAGTAGGCGCCTGGCGGTGAATCGCATCGCGGCGTGCTCCTTCTTCGACTGGCTTCTCATCGATTGGTTCACCAAGGACGTTGAATACACGTCCAAGCGTTACATCTCCAACCGGTACCGAAATCGCGCTTCCTGTATCAATTACTTCCTGGTTACGCTGAAGGCCATCTGTTGATGCCATCGCGATCGCACGAACAGAATCGTCGCCAAGATGCGTAGCGACTTCTAACGTAAGCTCCGTACCGGCTTCAGAACCGATTTGAACTTTTAAGGCGTTATAAATGGCAGGAAGTTGACCATTTTCGAATTTAACGTCAACAACCGGACCCATAACTTGAAGAACGCGTCCTTTGTTCATCTTTTTCCCTCCTGTTTGGTTAGCTTCATTCTATATCGGGACGTAAACCGCCCATTTTTAATCTATTCGAGTGCTGCTGCCCCTCCGACAATTTCCGTAATTTCCTGGGTAATAGCGGCTTGACGCGCACGGTTGTATTGAAGTGTCAACGTGCGGATGAGCTCTTTCGCATTATCCGTTGCATTCTGCATGGCCGTCATACGCGCTGCGTGCTCACTCGCTTTTCCGTCAAGAAGTGCTCCATAAATCAAGCTTTCTGCATACTGAGGAAGCAAGACTTCAAGAATCTCTTCTGCGGAAGGTTCAAATTCATATGAAGAAAGACGTCCGCCAGATGCTTGAATATCTGTCAGCGGCAATACTTTCTTAACCGTTACATCCTGCTGGATTGCATTGACGAAATGGCTGTAATACATATAAAGCTCGTCATAAGCTCCCTCTGAGAAAAGATCGACTGTTTTTCGGACGATCTCTTTTACATCCGCAAAAGACGGCTGATCTGGAAGACCCGTAACGCTTTCAATGGTGTCGATGCCCCGGATACGGAAGAAATCCCGTCCGACACGCCCGAGCGCAATGATTACGTACTCGTCTTTTGATGTATGACGTTCTTGAATACGTTTATAAACAGAACGCAAAATACTGCTGTTATAAGCTCCCGCCAAACCACGGTCCGATGTAATAACAAGGTACCCGGTTTTTTTAACGGGGCGGGAGACAAGCATCGGATGTTTTACATCTTTACTGCCGAGCGCAATTGACGCAACCACTTCCTGAATTTTATCCATATACGGAACAAATGACTTCGCATTCATTTCTGCACGGTTCAATTTAGAAGCAGATACCATTTGCATGGCTTTCGTAATCTGACTCGTCTTTTTTGTCGATGTAATACGTGTTTGTATATCGCGTAACGATGCCACTTTCTCTCACCACCCTTTTGTGTTTGATAACGCAGGAAGGGGCGGACGTCCGATGAGACGGTACCGCCCTTCTTCTGCTCTTATTCGGATTTCACAAACGATTTTTTAAACTCGTTGATTGCTGCTTTCAACTCGTCATCAGACGGAAGTTCTTTCGTTGTGCGAATATGATCATACACATTCGTGTGGTTTTTATCGAGCCAGTGCAGTAATTCGTCTTCGAAACGAGTGATATCAGAAACCGGAATATCATCAAGATGGCCGCGTGTTAATGCATAAAGAATAACAACCTGGCGCTCAACTTTAAGCGGTTTGTTCAAATCCTGTTTCAATACTTCAACTGTACGTGCACCGCGGTTTAGTTTTGATTGCGTAATTGCATCAAGATCTGAACCAAACTGAGCAAATGCTTCAAGCTCACGATACGCAGCAAGGTCTAGACGCAGTGTACCTGCTACCTTTTTCATCGCCTTGATCTGCGCTGAACCACCAACACGTGATACAGAAAGACCCGCGTTAATCGCCGGACGAACACCTGAGAAGAACAAGTCAGACTGCAGGAAGATCTGTCCGTCTGTGATAGAGATAACATTTGTTGGAATGTAAGCAGAAATATCTCCCGCCTGTGTTTCAACGAATGGAAGTGCTGTAATAGAACCTGCACCAAGTTCATCGTTCAACTTCGCTGCACGCTCAAGCAGGCGTGAATGCAAGTAGAATACGTCACCAGGATATGCTTCGCGGCCTGGAGGACGGCGAAGAAGAAGGGAAAGTTCACGGTATGCAGCCGCTTGTTTTGAAAGATCATCATATACGATCAAAACGTGCTTGCCGTTGAACATAAAGTCTTCTGCCATAGAAACGCCTGTGTATGGCGCAAGGAACAACATCGGAGCTGGTGAAGACGCAGATGCCGTTACAACGATTGTGTAATCAAGTGCACCGTGTTTGCGAAGAGTTTCTACCGCATTACGAACTGTTGATTCTTTTTGACCAATCGCAACATAGATACAAACCATATCCTGGTCACGCTGGTTTAAGATTGTATCGATCGCAACCGTTGTTTTACCTGTTTGACGGTCACCGATGATTAATTCACGCTGTCCGCGGCCGATTGGTACAAGCGCATCAATCGCTTTGATACCTGTTTGAAGAGGCTCATGAACAGATTTACGAGCCATAACGCCTGTTGCCGGGCTTTCGATTGGACGTGTTTTTGTTGTGTTGATTGGACCAAGACCGTCGACTGGCTGGCCAAGAGAGTTTACAACGCGGCCGATTAGCTCTTCGCCAACCGGAACTTCCATGATGCGGCCTGTGCGGCGCACTTCATCGCCTTCTTTGATGCCTGTGTAAGGACCAAGAATAATAATACCTACGTTGTTTTCTTCCAGGTTTTGAGCCATACCCATAACGCCGTTTGAGAACTCAAGAAGCTCCCCTGCCATAACGTTGTCGAGGCCATGAGCACGTGCGATACCGTCCCCAACCTGGATGACAGTACCGACGTCGCTAACTGTAATATCGGTCTGGAAGTTTTCAATTTGCTTTTTTATCAGCGCACTGATTTCTTCAGCTTTGATGCTCATGCATGTCACCCCTCAATTTCTTTTTGTAAAATGTATTTTGCTTCTGATTTCGTTTATAAATTCGTCGTTAATTGCTTTTGAAGACGATCTAGCTTGCCTTGCAGTGTTCCATCAAAAATACGGTTCCCAATTCGAACTTTTAATCCGCCCAAAACATTGGAATCGACAATATTTTCAATAGTTAACGTTTGTTTGCCGACTTTACGGGCAAACGTTTGAGACACACTTGCTGCCTCTGCTTCTGTTAACGGCCGTGCCGAGTACACAATGGCCTCTGCCATGCCGCGTTCTTCATTAGAAAGCTGAATAAACTCTTCACATACTGTTCCAATCTCATCGGCGCGACGGCGCTCAACAAGAAGCTTCAGTGTGTTCAAAACCGCTGTTGATGCGTGAGCGGCCAGTGTGTTTACAAGTGCCTGCTTGTCTGCCAGCGATAAATTCGGTGACTCGAGTGCTTTGGCAATCTCACCATTTTCTTCGATGACTTCTTTTACAATGCGTACTTCCTGATCAAATTTTGCTACCTGATTGTTTTCTTTTGCCAGTTCAAAAAGCGCGATCGCGTAGCGTTTTGCCGCTCCGGATTTACTCATCGCTCTTCGCCCGCCTCTTTAATAAGATAGTCGTTGATCATTTTTTCCTGATCTGCTTCTGAAAGATCTTTTTCAATCACTTTAGATGCGATCATTACAGACAATGAAGCTACCTGCTCACGCAGCAAGTTCATTGCTTGATCACGCTCTTGAGCTATTTCAAGTTTGGCAGCTTCTTTTAAGCGCTCGGACTCTGCCCGGGCAGCTGCTAAAATTTCTGATTTTTGTTCTTCGCCAAGCTTTTTAGCATTTTCAATTGTGTTTTGTGCTTCAAGGCGGGCAGATTTAACTTCCGCTCGTGTTTGCTCTAATAATTGATTCGCTTCGACACGGCTTTTTTCCGCCGCTTCGATTTCAGATGCAATATGCTCTTCACGCTGTGTCATAATACCCATTAGTGGTGCCCAGGCAAATTTTTTCAGCAGTGCAAGCAGGATAATAAACATGGCTAATTGGAAAAGGATATCTCCGCCATTAAAGCCGGCTCCTGCTCCAAGCGCGTATGCGTTTGTCGTCACGATCAGTTCACTCCCTTCAAGAGGTTACGGTTGTTATAAAACAACGATTCTGTCTATTTATACATAAAGCAATGGCGAAGGCTCGCATAAGAATGAGATCTTCGCCAAAAAGTGTTTCTATATCCAGCTTCAGCGGCCAGACTCTCGGGGTCATAAGTGTCATCGGCTATGTGGCAAAAAGCGCCACACATCCGATGCCCCTTATGACTGTCGAGTCTGAACGGGCCGCCTGCGCCTTTATTATTGTCCTTGTACCATGAACGCGATAACTACGGCGATGATAGGAATCGCCTCTACTAGTGCTACCCCGATGAACATTGTTGTTTGAAGCATACCACGTGCTTCTGGCTGGCGAGCCATACCTTCGACTGTTTTCGATACGATTAGACCGTTACCTACACCGGCACCAATGGCCGCTAAACCAATTGCAATTGCTGCTGCTAAAAGACCCATGTTACATTTCCTCCTTATTTTTAAACGTGATTTACTACATGAATGTTTGTCCAAAAGCTGAACAGGTTAATATATTAATGGTCATGACTCACTTTGTGAGAGATATAAACCATCGTTAACATAACAAAGATAAAGGCTTGAATGGCTCCGACAAAAACAGAGAATCCCATCCAGGCAATGGTTGGAATAATTGCCGCTAAATGCCCGCCAACTCCGGTTGCAAGTGACCCTGCAAGCAGTGTAAGAAGAATTTCGCCGGCAAAAATGTTACCATAAAGCCGGAGGCCGAGCGTAAGCGTGTTGGCAAATTCCTCAATAATTTTAAGCGGGAACATAAACCACATTGGGCGGAAAAAGTCTTTTCCGTATTCAGAAAAGCCTTTCATGCGGATTGCATAGTAATGGGATAGGCCCACTACAAGGACAGCCAGCGCAAGTGTTACAGCTGGATCCGCTGTTGGTGATTTCCACCATAGATAGTCGTTATACACTATTGCGAACGGAAGTCCAAGCATATTTGAAACAAAGATATACATAATAAGTGTAATTCCAAGAATATGGAAACGACCGCCTGTTTTCCAGTCCATGTTGCTTTTAACGATTCCTTTAACAAAGTCCATGATCCATTCAAAGAAGTTCTGCATCCCTGTTGGCTTCATTGCAAGCTGTCTTGTAGCAAGCAGCGCAATAAGGAATACAATCACACTGGCTATCGTAATCATTAGCATGTTAGCCAGATTGAACGTCAATGTCACCCCGAAAATTTCCGGGTGAATTAATGGAGACTTATGATCCAAATTATTTCACCTCTTTCCCGTTTGTGCGTTTTACAAAGTGTTGGATTCCAAAATCTATCATAATCACTGCATAAGCAGTCATTAATCCAATAACGGTGCTGATCAAATGAAATTGATCGGGGTTTTGGAGAGCGATCATCGCTGCAAGTGCTGCAGAACCCATTCTCAAAATGGTGCCTAGTGAAGGGGTTTTTCTTCCCTCAGCCACTGCTTTACTGAATCGTTCGATTCTTTTTCCAATGATCCAGTGGTTGTAAAGGCTGAGCGACGTTCCAAGAATCAAGCCTGCAAAAACGCTTTGAGCAGATCCAAATCCCCAGCCAAGTACAAAGATGGCAAGCAAATAAAATAAATATTTTCGCTGTCTTTTAATGGAATACTGGAGTTCGGGCATAGAGTACTAGTCTCCTGAATTGAAATGTTGAATGGTCCGCATCATGGCGCAAATTCCTGCCGAGATTCCTCCAAGCAGTCCGATGATTAAAAAAAGAGGTTTTGTGTTCAAACGGCTGTCAAGCGCCAAACCTGCAAAAATACCGGCAATCATCGAGCCGGCGAGCTGAGCTAAAATGGCACTGTAGAGCGCCATCGCCCGAAAAGCACGGTTGTCTTGATTCCGGTTCATCTCACACCTCAATCGTAGGCTTGACCACCTAAAAAAACACTAGTAAAAAAAACGGTTACACTATGTATAAAACCCATTGTCCTTACCCTTTGTTAGCATACAATAGGGCTTTTTCAATGTCAATGTGTTGGGAACGAAAACTCAAGTTATCATGTACATATTTCACAAAATGCTCATACTTTTTTCATTTTTTTCCGAACATTTATGTAGAATAGGAAAAAGTCGTCCGCTATTTGGGACGACTTTTTTCTTCTTATTTCACTTCAAACCGTTCCGGCTTGTTTGGATCCGCTCCAAAATAATAGCGAATTGCCTCGCAAATGCGCCGTGATGCTTCTCCGTCTCCATATGGATTAGAAGCTTTGGACATTTTGTCGTATGCTTGTTGATCCGTTAACAGCTCAGAAGCAAGAGAGTAAATCGTTTCTTCTTCTGTGCCGGCAAGTTTCAGCGTTCCGGCTTCAATCCCTTCTGGACGCTCTGTTGTATCGCGCAGTACAAGAACCGGTACACCAAGTGAAGGAGCTTCTTCCTGCACGCCTCCCGAATCTGTCAGGATGATATGGGCACGTTCAGCAAAGTTGTGGAAATCAATCACATCAAGCGGCTCGATCAAGTGAATGCGCGGATCATTTCCTAAAATAGAATCCGCTGTTTCACGCACGACCGGATTTAAATGAACCGGATAAACAACTTGAATGCCTTCGTGGTCCTCTACAAGACGCTTGATGGCACGGAACATGTTCTTCATCGGTTCGCCAAGATTTTCGCGGCGGTGCGCTGTCATTAACACAAGCCGGTCATCGCCCAGCTTCTCAAGCACCTTATGCGTATACTCTTCTTTAACCGTTGTTTTTAGCGCATCGATCGCTGTATTGCCTGTTACGAAAATAGATTCCGGCTTCTTATTTTCATTTAATAAGTTTTGTTCAGACTGTGCCGTCGGTGAAAAATGAAGATCCGCCATTACACCTGTCAGCTGGCGATTCATTTCTTCAGGGAACGGTGAATACTTATTCCATGTACGAAGACCCGCTTCCACATGGCCCACTGCAATTTGATTATAAAAAGCAGCAAGCCCGGCTACAAACGTGGTCGTTGTATCACCGTGAACGAGTACGATATCTGGCTGGACTTCTTTCATGACTCCATCAAGTCCTTCAAGTCCGCGGGTCGTTACATCGATCAGCGTCTGGCGGTCTTTCATAATATTCAAATCGTAATCGGGTGTAATATTGAAAATGTTCAGCACCTGATCGAGCATTTGGCGGTGCTGGGCTGTTACCGTAACAATAGCTTCAAATTCGTCTGGACGCTTTTTCAGTTCCAAAACGAGCGGCGCCATTTTGATTGCTTCCGGCCGCGTGCCGAAAATCGTCATTACTTTAATCGGGCGATCCATTCTCTCCACCTGCTTTTCTTTATTTTGTTCCGAATAAACGGTCACCGGCATCGCCGAGCCCCGGTACAATGTAGCCTTTTTCGTTTAATTTTTCATCTAGTGATGCAATGTAAATGTCTACATCCGGGTGTGCTTCTTTTAATAGCTCTACCCCTTCTGGAGCGGCAATCAGGCACATAAATTTAATGTTTTTTGCGCCGCGCTTTTTCAAGGAATGAATGGCTTCAATAGCAGAGCCGCCTGTTGCAAGCATCGGATCCACCACGATAAAATCGCGATCCTCTACATCGGATGGCAGCTTTACATAATATTCAACCGGCTGAAGCGTTTCCGGATCACGGTATAAACCGACGTGTCCTACTTTTGCAGCTGGGATCAGCTTAAGTACACCGTCTACCATTCCAATACCTGCACGCAAAATCGGCACAATTCCAAGCTTTTTACCGGCAAGCACCATCGCTTTTGCATCACAAACCGGTGTTTGCACCGTTACTTCTTCAAGCGGCAGGTCCCGTGTAATTTCAAACGCCATCAGTGTGGCCACTTCATCTGTTAGTTCACGAAAATCTTTCGTGCCCGTGTTTTTATCGCGAATCATTGTCAGCTTATGTTGAATAAGCGGATGATCGAATACATAAACTTTTCCCATCAAGTTCACTCCTCGTTTATACGGTCATACAAAACCATCCCTATTTTACTCCAAAAGCAAAGGGCGGGCAACCGAGGGGGATAAAGCGCTTCTTTGGAATATAAAAAACTGCCGGCAAATGCCGGCAGTTTTTGTTTGATTATGCTTCTTGGTAAAGTGAGTATTTTGATGTTAAAGCAACAACGCGTTCTGCTGACTCTTTCAATACCACTTCATCTTCATGGTTTTTCAATGTTTTTGCAATGATTGAAGCCACTTCATCCATTGCAGCAAGATCGAATCCACGTGATGTAACCGCTGCTGTACCGATACGAATACCACTTGTTACAAATGGGCTTTCCGGATCGTATGGAATCGTGTTTTTGTTTACCGTAATGCCCACTTCATCAAGCACTGCTTCTGCTACTTTTCCTGTTAAGCCAAGGGAACGAAGATCGATCAAAAGAAGGTGATTATCTGTTCCGCCTGACACGATATCGATGCCTTCTGCTTTCAAGCCTTCTGCAAGACGGCTTGCGTTGTCAATGATGTTTTGCGCATACGTTTTGAAATCATCCTGAAGTGCTTCTTTAAATGCAACAGCTTTTGCAGCGATGACGTGCATAAGCGGTCCGCCTTGAATACCAGGGAAGATTGATTTATCAAACTTTTTGCCAAACTCTTCTGTTGACAAAATCATACCGCCGCGTGGACCGCGAAGCGTTTTGTGTGTTGTCGTCGTTACAAAGTGAGCGTAAGGAACTGGGTTTTGGTGAAGGCCTGCTGCCACAAGACCGGCAATGTGTGCCATATCCACCATTAAGTAAGCGCCCACCTCATCTGCGATTTCACGGAATTTAGCAAAGTCAATTGCACGCGGGTATGCACTTGCACCAGCAACAATTAATTTCGGCTTGTGCTCAAGTGCTTTTTGGCGAACATCTTCATAATCGATTACTTGCTCTTCTTTTGTTACGCCGTACTCAACGAAGTTGTACTGAACGCCGCTGAAGTTAACCGGACTTCCGTGTGTTAAGTGGCCGCCATGAGATAAATTCATGCCAAGAACCGTATCGCCTGCTTCTAATACTGCAAAGTAAACACCCATGTTTGCCTGTGCACCTGAATGCGGCTGAACGTTTACATATTCTGCACCAAAAAGTTCTTTTGCACGATCACGTGCCAAGTCTTCTACCACATCCACGTGCTCGCAGCCGCCATAGTAGCGTTTGCCTGGGTAGCCTTCTGCGTATTTATTCGTTAAAACCGAACCTTGTGCTTCCATTACTGCTTCTGATACAAAGTTTTCTGAAGCAATCAGTTCAATCTTTGTCTGCTGGCGTTTCAGCTCATCCTGAATTGCTGCAAATACAGCCGGGTCCTGCGCTTGAATTTTGCTCATCGTTGTTCCCCTTCCCAATCTATAAAATAGTTCATGCGAGTTGTCCTTAAAATCCTCTTTCATAATAACATGTTTCCCGAATCTTTCAACCGCATTTTTTGTTTTTTTACGCTTTTTCGTTAAAAAACGAGCTTTTTCTTTTTGAAAACGAGCTCATTTCTTAACATTCTGTTCCGTCGAAATCATTTACATTCGTTTTTTCATATACCGCCCTCGGCCCGCCGATCAATTTAGGACGTGTTCTGGCCATGGTGACATGCGCAGCGCCGACTGAATTTCCCGACGTCCGGACCGGCACGGCTACATGTTTTAAGTGCATACCGATTAATGTATCGCCAATATCAATTCCACCGTCCGCTTTAACGAATTCAACGAGTACACAGTTTTTTTGCCGGTAGGCATAAGCAGCCATGGCTCCGCCGGCAGTCCGCACCGGCACAGCGGCTACTTCTTCATAGCCGAATCGCTGTGCCGCTTCTCGTTCCATTACGACTGCTCTATTTAAATGCTCACAGCATTGAAAAGCTAAATGAACACCTGTTTTTTCCGCGAAGGCCTGCAGCACCTTATAAAGAGCAGCTGCTGTCTCATCTGTACCAGCTGTACCAATCCGGCCGCCGGCTACTTCCGATGTAGAACAGCCTACAATAAACAGCTGTCCTTTTTGAAATTGAGCTTGTTCCTGCAGCTCTGAAAGAAGGGACTCAAGTTCCTGTTTCCAAACCGTAAGCCGATCCATTACTGTCCGCTTCTTTCTTCATATTCGGCAATTTTGCCGATCCGCGTGGCATGGCGTCCGGCTTCAAAATCAGTTGTCAGCCACATTTGGGCAATTTCCCGTGCAAGCCCCGGTCCAATCACGCGCTCGCCCATTGCAATTAAATTTGTATCGTTATGCTGGCGTGTCAGTTTAGCGCTGTATACATCATGCACAAGCGCACAGCGGGCTCCTTTTACTTTATTGGCTGCAATGGACATCCCAATGCCTGTTCCGCAAATTAAAATGCCGCGGTCAAATTCACCTGCGGCGACTTTTTCCGCTACTGGAAGAGCGTAGTCTGGATAATCAACGGATGTGGCGCACTCACAGCCAAAATCCTCATACTCAATGCCGAGTTCTTCCATTAGTGTTTTGATTTCTTCGCGAATATTGATTCCGCCATGATCTGATGCGATGGCTACCTTCATATCCAAGACTCCTCTCAAGCTTTTTTGTTTTATTTTCTCATACTTCGCAGGGAAACTACAGTTTAAAACGTGTAATGACAGACTTGAGCGCAGCTGCCTGCTCCTCCAGCTTTTGGCTGATGCTGCCGATTTCATGAATTACATCTGACTGCATCTGTGCCGCATGGGTCACTTCATTTGCTCTAGCAGAGGTTTCTTCAGCAATGGCAGCTACTTCTTGAGACTGGTGCGTCGTTTGTTCAATTTTGCCCATCTGCCGATCGACAAGCGCAGAAATTCCCTCGACTTCGGCAGCCATACTCATAATCGCTGCGCCAATTTGGCCAATCGCTTCCTGAGCCGACGCTCCTTTTTGAACCCCTTCTTCTGCCGCCTTTGCCTGATCCGTAATTTTCTGAACAACATGATCGACTTCAAGCTGAATCTGCTTTACAAGGTCAGAAATGCTTTTGACCGCTGTGGCACTTTCATCTGCAAGCTTGCGGACTTCTTCTGCTACTACAGCAAACCCTTTTCCATGTTCCCCGGCGCGTGCCGCTTCAATGGACGCATTGAGTGCCAGTAGATTGGTTTGAGCAGCAATATCTCCTACCAGGCTGATCACGCTGCCGACCTTGCGGGCATTTTCTTCGAGCGACCGAACCGCTTCCAGCGACTCCATATTGTCAGCCGCAAGCCCGTCCATTCCAGAGATAAGCAATTGAAATGTTTCTCTGCTTGTGTCCAGCTCGCCAACCATACTCTCCGCTTTTTGGGCGGACTCTCTCGCTTTCCTTTGTACATCTCCAGCAATTTCGGCTACTTCTTCCATTGCTTCTGCTGTTGCCTGTACAGCAAGAGCGGAACTTTCGGCACCGCTGGCAATTTCCTCTGCTGTTTGTGCCATGCTCCCAGCCTGATGCACCGCCTGGCCGCTGATCTGTGCGATATGGCCGACGCTTTCATCTGTAGTAGCAAAGTTGCTTTCGATGCTTTGTACCATCATTCGTAAATTTGTAAGCATCTCGTTAAATGCTGAAGCGAGTGCACGAATTTCATCATCACTATTTGGAAGAGCGACTTTTTGTTCAATTCTTCCTGAAGCCGCCTTCCGAGCGGCTGCTTCAAGCCGGATAATCGGCTTTACAAAATAAGCCGCGGCAAAATAAGCTAACACAGCTGACCAAAAAATACCGAACGCAAGTGTAGCAATCGTAAAAGCCATTTCGTTTATATGCGAAAAGTAAGCCGGATAAATAAAATACATAAATAATGCACTGAAGGTATACGTAATAAGGGCAAGCAGCGTCACAAGCAGAACCAGTTTTTTTCGAACGCTGAATGAATACGCCTTTTTTTCTCTCATTTTTCGGATTCTCTCTCCAGCCATCTGCTTATGTAGTAATCAAGCTCTTCAAATGTTTTTCGGTACTCCGCGTCTGGACCGCCAAATGGATCGACTACGTCTCCGTCCGCTTCCTTCAGCGGTCTTACTTTATCCCGAAACTGCGGGAAATGAACGTCAATCAGCTGTTTATGTGACGATGTCATCGTCATGACAAGATCTGCCCATTTGAGCAGTTCTTCTGTGACTTGGGCGGCGGCGTGATTGTGCGGAATCCCTTTTTCATTTAAAACAACAGTCGTTCCCCTTGAAGCAGGTGCGCCTGGACTCGCGTACAATCCAGCTGATTTCACTTCCCAGTCTGGCTTCTTTTGGCGTAAAATGGCTTCCGCCATTGGACTGCGGCATGTATTGCCCGTGCATACGAATAAAATTTTCATGGTGACCACCTTTGCATACGTTTTCTTTCATTATAATGGATTAAATTACAGTAAAATAGTCCTTTTCTATTTGAAAAGGACTTCATCATGTAAATATCCATTTTAACCCAATTAATAATAAAAACACACCTCCGGCTGCTTCTCCAACCTTTCCCGCTGCTGTACTAATCCGGCTGCTGAGAAGCAGGCCGGCCATGGTCATGACGCCCGAGAATACACCAAAGCTCATCACCGCTATGGACTTGTCCATCCCAAGCACACCAAGCGACAATCCCGTTGAAAAGCTGTCCATACTTACTCCGAAGGCAAACAGCATTATACCGATACCGGCTGGCTTTTCTTGTTCTTCCTGCCTGAAAAAGGAAAGCACCATCTGCAGACCGGTAATGACAAGAACCAGCCCGCCCGCTGAAAACAGAATATCCCCAAATCTTCCGTGCAGGAAGTTACCTGCTGTCATGCTGGCAGCAGGTAGGATCACATGCATAATACCGACTGCAGCACTCAGCTTGATTTTGTCCCATAATCCCATACGTCTCATTCCAATAGCCAGGGCTGCACCAAATGCGTCTGCCGACAGTGCTAATGATAAAATAAAAATATCCATGCTTATCTATATGCCGGGCGGTGTTTTCTATAACCGGCGCCAGGCAGGAATCATAATGATAAACAAGCTCTCAGATTTACTTTTTTCGTATGCAAAACAATCTTTTAGCTGCTGTATAGGACACTGCTGCCCATGGTTATGCTTAAGGATAGGAAAATCTGGTTTTGATTCCATTTTATTTGATGTATATTTCTCACACAGCAGACCGCTGAACAAGGCCTGCGCATCAAATGAAAAAAGCAGGCTGTCTGGTCAGCCTGCTTTTTTCATTTGATCCATTTATGTCCCGCTGCTTTTTCAAGCCTGTTCATAATGGCTGCACCGACGCCTTCTGTCGGAAACGCTTCGGCAATGATTATATCAACCGGCTTTTCATTAAATGCCCGGAGTGCCCCGTACAATTCTCTGGCAACCGAAGATAAGTCACTTCTGCTTCCACACGCAATAACAGCCTCCGCTTTATATAAGGCTGCATTTTCTGATGCGGCCAGCACGCCGACTTTTTTGCCTTCTTTCTTCCATTCATCTACTTTTTTCTGAATAGCTTGAGCCGTTCCTTCCATTATGTAAAGAGGTGCTTCAGGCGCATAATGTGTATATTTCATTCCCGGCGCCTTCGGGGCGTCTTCCTGTTTCTTTAAAACGGTATTTGTATAGGCTTTTCCAGCTACTGCTTTAATATCCGCTTCGGTTACGCCGCCCGGCCGCAGGACAATCGGATAATCACCTGTGCAGTCAACGACAGTAGATTCCAATCCGACTCCTGTTTCACCTGCATCTACCACTCCGGCAATCCGTCCCTTTAAGTCATCGAGCACATGCTGAGCCGTGGTCGGGCTCGGTTTTCCTGAACGATTCGCGCTCGGCGCCGCTACTGGCACTCCTGCTTCTTTAATTAAAGCAAGCGCTGCTGGATGATTGGGCATTCGAAGAGCTACCGTATTAAGACCGGCGGTGACCCGCTCAGACAGAACACCATCTTTTTTTAGAACAATAACTGTCAGCGGACCCGGCCAAAACGCCTCCATCAGCTTGCGTGCATAGGATGGAATAGAATGAGCTAGTTCGTCCACATCTTTTTTGGCCGCAATGTGGACAATAAGCGGATTATCAGATGGCCGACCTTTTGCTTTAAAAATTTTGTCCACAGCGTTATCCAGTTTTACCTGTCCCCCCAGGCCATACACGGTTTCTGTAGGAAATGCGACTACCTCTCCTCTTCGGATAAGCTCGGCTGCTTCTTTTATTTGTGGATAATGTTGATGAATTTCCTCATAGTTATCCACAAACCAGTATTTCGTCTCCATATTCGTCACCTTTGCTTTTTTTATTTACAAAATCTAAGAATACTCTACTTAATTCTATATATAAATCGACTTTCAGCTTTGTTATAAACAAAGTTATTCACAATATGTGTGTAACTTATCCCCGGTTGTGTATAACTGTGTGGATGACTGTGGACTTTCCTTTACTTTCTCACATAATAAATCCAGATTTTCTTGCATCGCAAGGGCTTTTTCCCTTTCTTTTGAATTATCATCTTCTTTTAAATGATCCCATAACTCAATAACCGCCCATTTATATCCCGGATCTTCTTCTTTTTCTTCTGGAAAACAAAACGATGGATACAGTAAACACCACCAGTTATCCCCACGTCCATCCCCAATGGTGACAACAAGCGATTCATAATCGCCCGGTGGATATACATAACGGCCATACTGCTTGGCAGGAAATGCTTCCTTGCCCAGCGAAACATCAACAGGTGCACCACCCGCCGTCTTTACGGCGATTTCTTTCACTTCTTTTATATTTTCTCCGATCAAGGTACGCGCTTCCCCTGGTGAATGCGCATACGCCGCCCACTTGCTGATTTGCTCAGCAACCGCAAGGTGCACACGCTCTTTTCTTTCCTGCTCTGATCGGCTGTTGTCATGCGCAACGACCCTGATACGGATTGCCTCTTCTGGAATACCGCCCGCAGCGGGATCAGACGGGGCAAAATACATCATAAAGCAAATGGCAGCTGAAAGTCCATATACATATAGAATAAGAATTTTTGTTTTCATTTTATCATCCCTCCCGGCAATCAGTATCGCCGGAAAGGAATCATCTTAAACGTGCAAAAATACCATTCTATCTTTTTTATTAATATCATACATAATGCTTACTGTCCCATCTGGGAAAGCCGCCTGAAAAAGAGCGGCAACGTCTTCGGTTTGACCAGCACCTGTTTCCACGCCGACAATTCCTCCCGGCTTCATAACAAGCGGCAGCTGTTGGGCCAGCCTTCGGTACAAATCAAGCCCGTCTTCCCCACCAAACAATGCCATATGCGGCTCATGATCCACCACCACTGTGGACAATGTTTCCCGCTCCCAGGCCGGAATGTACGGCGGGTTCGACAGCAGTACATCCACCAATAGCCCTTGCTTGATGAGCGGTTCTGCCAGGTCGCCATGCCAAAATGTCACGTCCGCATCGAGAATATCGGCATTTTGGGCTGCCGTCTGCAATGCTTCCGGGGATAAATCCACCGCGTAGACAGAAGCATCCGGCCGTTCAGCTTTCATGGTTACGGCAATTGCACCGCTCCCTGTTCCAATATCCACAATCACCGGGCTCTTTATTTTTTTTATTTTTTCAATTGCATGATACACAAGCTCTTCTGTTTCGGGCCGCGGGATTAAAACATGGTTGTTTACAATAAACGACCGTCCATAAAACTCTTCCATGCCAATCAAATGCTGGACCGGCACTCCTTCTGCATGGCGTTGGACCATTTTTGAAAAAGCATCCCACTGCTCTGGTGTCAGTGGATCATGCATCCTCGCCAATAGAGCGGAGCGGCTTACACCCATTACATGCTTCATCAACAGTTCGCCCGCATTCGCATCGCGGCTGTGCTCGACTAAATAAGAAGAAGCCCATTTTAGGGCTTCATATATTTTTTGTTCCACTTATTAATCCTCCAGGTTTTCAAGACGGCTTGACTGATCTTCTACGATAAGAGCATCAATTACTTCGCCGACTTTGCCTTCAAGAATTTGATCAAGCTTTTGAATCGTCAACCCGATACGGTGATCGGTTACGCGGTTTTGCGGAAAATTGTACGTGCGGATCCGCTCCGAGCGGTCACCGGTACCTACGGCTGATTTGCGGACAGCGTCGTATTCTGCCTGCGCTTCTTTTTGAAACTTATCGTAAATACGTGCACGAAGAACTTTCATCGCTTTTTCTTTGTTTTTAATTTGTGATTTTTCATCCTGGCAGGAGACAACGATGCCAGTTGGCAAATGTGTCAGCCGGACAGCAGACATCGTCGTATTGACGGACTGGCCGCCCGGTCCGCTTGATGCGAACGTATCCACCCGGATGTCTTTATCGTGCACTTCCACTTCAACTTCTTCTGTTTCCGGCATAACCGCAACAGTCGCTGTAGACGTGTGAATACGCCCGCCGGATTCTGTTTCCGGTACACGCTGTACCCTGTGGGCGCCGTTTTCGTACTTTAATTTAGAGTAAGCACCGCGGCCATTAATCATAAAAATAATTTCTTTGTAGCCGCCAACCCCGGTTGTACTCGCTTCGATCACATCAATTTTCCAATTGTTCGCTTCTGCATACCGTGAATACATCCGGTACAGATCGCCAGCAAACAGAGCCGCTTCATCGCCTCCAGCAGCGCCGCGAATTTCCATAATAACGTTTTTATCGTCATTTGGATCTTTCGGTATAAGCAAAATTTTCATCCGGTCTTCCAGATCAGAAAGCGTACCTTCCAGCTCGCTCATTTCTTCTTTAACCATTTCCCGCATTTCAGCATCCAGCTTGTCTTCAAGCATCGCTTTCGCATCGGCATATTGTTCTTTTGCTTCTTTGTACTGCCGGTATACTTCCACTGTTTCTTGAATATCTGATTGTTCTTTAGAATAATCGCGAAGCTTAGCCGGATCATTTACAATATCCGGGTCACTAAGCAGTTCATTTAATTTTTCGTATCGGTCTTCTACTGCCTGCAATCGATCAAACATTGTCTACACCTCGTTTGTTAAAGCGGCGGGTTTTGATGGCATTTCCGACAAACCGGATAATAGGTATCGTTGCCGCCGATTTGAATTTGTTCCCCTGTATACACAGGCTTTCCTTCTTCATCCACGCGCAGATTCATCGTTGCTTTTCGCTCACAAAACCAGCAGATCGTTTTCATTTCTTCTACTTTATCCGCGTAAATAAGCATATACTGGCTTCCTTCAAACAGCTCGTTTTGAAAATCATTTTTCAAGCCGAATCCCATAACCGGAATGTTGAGTTCGTCCACAATCTGGGCGAGCTGCAGCACGTGCTTCTTTGATAGAAACTGCACTTCATCTACCAGAATACATGATGGCGATGATGGATCTCTTCGCACCTCTTCAAATACGTTTGTATCCGCGAAGATCGGACGCGCTGGACGCCGCAGGCCTACACGGCTTGAAATGTAGCCAACTTCATCCCGGGTATCGAGACCTGACGTAAACAAAAGCACGCCCTTATTTTGTTCTTCATAGTTATTGGCAACCTTTAAAATTTCAATCGACTTGCCGCTATTCATCGCACCATATTTAAAAAAAAGCTGGGCCATCCTGCCTGTCCCTCCATTTTATATCAAAGATCAAAGGCTAAAAACACAACATCATGTCGTAACGCCTTTATGACCCGCATCCTGCGTGCCTAAGCATAAGGCGGCCGTTCAGGCCCGGCAGGCATAAGACGAACCGGCGAAGTGGCGCTCTTTGCCCACATAGCCATGGCGGCTTATGACAGAGGGGCTGGCCGCTTGAAGCTAGACAGCATAAAAATCTTACCTTTTCTTATTTTTACATACAAAAAAACAGGCAAGCAGTTTGCACTCCTTGCCTGTCCCTTTTATCATTATCTTGCTTGATCTTTAAGGCCGTATTTTTTGTTGAAGCGATCCACACGTCCGCCTGCGTCAGCAAATTTCTGACGACCAGTGTAGAATGGATGGCATTCAGAGCAAACCTCTACGCGGATCTCGTCTTTAACTGAACCAGTTTCAAACTCGTTACCGCATGCACATTTAACAAGTGCAGTTTTGTAGTTAGGATGAATTCCTGCTTGCATCTTTTTTCTCTCCTTCCGCCCTGAGTCATTCCGAAACAGAGTTAAATATAATTAGGTGTTAATCCTAATTATTTATTTCATTCACATAAATCACATTATAGCAGGCACCCTCAAAAATTGCAATTAGGTTACAGCATTTTTTTTGAGGCGCCATTTTTCTTTGTTTCAGCAAGCAGCTGGGCAATAAATTCCTCGTTGCTTTTTGTCTGGCGCAGACGGCGCAATACTTTATCCGCCAAGTCTGGCGCATCTGACATTGTTTTACGAATTGCCCAGACCATATCAAGCTGTTCTTTGCCAATCAACAGCTCTTCTTTGCGCGTACCCGAACGGCGAATATCGATGGCCGGGAACACACGGCGCTCGGCAAGTGAACGGTCAAGGTGCAGTTCCATATTGCCCGTCCCTTTAAACTCTTCGTAAATCACATCATCCATACGTGAGCCCGTATCAACAAGAGCCGTGGCCAAAATCGTTAAGCTGCCGCCTTCCTCAATATTGCGCGCGGCACCAAAAAAGCGTTTTGGGCGGTGAAAAGCTGCCGGATCAATACCGCCGGATAAGGTACGGCCGCTCGGCGGAATCACAAGGTTGTATGCACGAGCCAGTCGTGTAATAGAATCCATAAGGATGATGACATCCCGCTTATGCTCAACGAGACGCATGGCGCGTTCAAGTACAAGTTCTGCCACTTTAATGTGGTTTTCCGGCACTTCATCAAATGTCGAACTAACGACTTCAGCTTGCACCGAGCGCTCGATATCCGTTACTTCTTCCGGGCGCTCATCAATAAGCAGAACAATCAGCTCTGCTTCCGGATGGTTGGCCGAGATCGAATTGGCAATTTCTTTTAACAGCATTGTTTTCCCAGCTTTCGGCGGTGCAACAATCAAGCCGCGCTGGCCAAACCCCACCGGCGAAACCAAATCCATAATCCGGGTAGACAAGTGTCTGGACTCAAGTTCAAGCTCGATTTGGCGGTCCGGGTAAAGCGGCGTAAGCGCTGGAAAATGAACCCGTTCCTTTGCTGTTTCCGGATCTTCTCCATTGACCGCTTCTACATGTAGAAGTCCGTAATACCGTTCATTTTCTTTTGGCGGACGAACTTTTCCGGATACTTTGTCCCCGTTTCGAAGATCAAAACGGCGAATTTGAGAAGCTGAAATATAAATATCTTCCGAGCTGGCTGAGTAGTTAATCGGACGAAGGAAACCAAAGCCTTCCGACTGAATGATTTCAAGCACTCCTTCCATAAAGAAGAAGCCTTGCTGCTCAGCGCGCGCTTTTAGGATAGCAAAAATCAGTTCTTTTTTGGTGAGCTTGCTATAGTAGGAGATTTTGTACGTTTTGGCAAGTTCGTATAACTCTTTTAATTTTAAGTTTTCAAGATGATTGATTGTAAGTTCTTCCATTATGGCACCACACTTTATTAAATTGATTTGATAGAAGGGAGGGGTGACGATGAAGCATGACAAACAAGTGGGCAAATCAAACAAAACAGCGGAGAACCGGACCGGCTGCACCGCTGTTGGTATGCTTATGGTTTAATAACAAGGTTAGGTTTTTTGTGCAAGCTGTGACGTCCATCTACAAAACGGACCGTACCTGATTTGGCACGCATAACGACAGATTGTGTTTCTGCGTATTTGCCTTTAAATTGAACACCGCGCAGCAATTCACCGTCTGTTACACCGGTTGCCGCAAAAATAGCGTCGTCGCCGCGGACAAGGTCTTCCATCCGAAGAACTTTATTCACGTCAAGACCCATTCTCATGCATCGTTCAAGCTCAGCATCAGACTGCGGCAGCAAACGTCCTTGAATTTCCCCGCCAAGCGCTTTCAATGCAACAGCAGAAATAACACCTTCTGGTGCGCCGCCCGAACCAAATAAAATATCAACGCCTGTTTTATCAAACGCTGTATTAATTGCCGCAGCAACATCACCGTCATTAATTAGTTTAATACGAGCGCCGGCTTCGCGCAACTCGGCAATAATATGCTGATGGCGCTCGCGGTTCAAAACCGTGGCCACCACATCTTCAATATCTTTGTTTTTCGCTTTGGCAACAGCTCTTAGGTTGTCCGTCACAGAGGCGTTAATGTCGATCATACCGACAGCTTCAGGTCCGACGGCAATTTTATCCATGTACATATCAGGCGCATTCAACAGGTTTCCGGCATCTGCTACTGCTAAAACAGCCAGCGCATTCCAGCCGCCGGCTGCGACAATATTTGTTCCTTCAAGAGGATCAACAGCTACATCCACACGTGGCCCATAGCCGTTTCCAAGCTTCTCGCCAATATAAAGCATTGGGGCTTCATCCATTTCGCCTTCACCGATCACGACTGTCCCTTTCATCGGGATCGTATCGAACACATCCCGCATTGCTGATGTTGCTGCACCATCCGCTTCGTCCTTCAGGCCACGGCCCATCCAGCGTGCTGATGCTTGTGCAGCCGCTTCTGTAACGCGGACTAGTTCCATCGATAAACTTCTCTCCATTACTCTCCTGCCTCCCCCTGCGACGAACAAACAACAGCATTATGCTACATATTTTTTATATATTGTAACACATTTACCAGTTGTTTCGCTTAATACTATGAACTTTTTATTTCACTGTACTCTTCTTCTGTCATTTCTTCCCGCCAAATATTAGCGCCGAGAGCTGTCAGCTTTTCAGCCAGCTTGCTGTAGCCGCGGTCAATATGCTCGAGACCCGTTACTTCCGTAATGCCATCTGCCATTAAACCGGCTATCACAAGTGCTGCACCAGCGCGCAGATCGCTGGCTTTCACTTTTGCTCCTTGAAGCTGAACAGGACCGTTAATGATAGCAGAGCGTCCTTCCGTTTTCACATTGGCTCCCATACGGCGCAGCTCGTCAATATGCTTGAAACGCGCTGGATAAATCGTATCGGTTACAATAGCCGAACCTGATGCTCTTGTTAAAAGCGACGTGAACGGCTGCTGAAGATCGGTTGCAAACCCCGGATAAACAAGTGTTTTAATATCAACGGTTTTAAGGTTCTGGGCTTTTCCAACAAAAATGCGGTCTTCTCCGATTTCAATCGGCACATTCATTTCACGCAGCTTAGCCGTTAGCGACTCCATATGCAGTGGAATAACATTATCGACAATGACGCCTTCTCCTGCCGCTGCTGCCATAATCATAAACGTACCCGCTTCAATACGGTCCGGAATAATGGAATGACGGCAGCCATGCAGACGCTCTACGCCATCAATACGAATCACGTCCGTGCCGGCTCCTTTAATCTTTGCACCCATATTTGACAGAAGCGTTGCCACATCAATAATTTCCGGCTCTTTTGCCGCGTTTTCGATAATCGTCTGGCCTTTGGCACGAACCGCTGCCAGCATGATATTAATGGTTGCCCCCACACTGACTACATCCAAATAAATTCTGGCACCGCGCAGTTCATTTGCGCGTAAATAAATCGCGCCTTGTTCATTTGTTACTTCGGCACCGAGTGCTTCAAACCCTTTAATATGCTGGTCAATTGGACGAGGGCCGAGATGGCAGCCGCCAGGCAAGCCAATGACCGCTTTATTAAAACGGCCAAGCATGGCACCCATTAAGTAATAAGAAGCACGGAGCTTTTTGACTTTTCCATTTGGCAGCGGCATAGCAGTCATGTTTGTCGGATCAATTCTCATTTCCCCATCTTCAAACGTAACCTCTCCGCCAACTTCCTCCAAAAGACCTTTTAACATATGAATATCGGATATATCCGGCAATCCATCGATTGTAATCGGAGATTCCGCCAAAATAGCAGCCGGTACAAGGGCAACGGCGCTGTTTTTTGCGCCGTCCACCTTAATTGTGCCTTTTAAAGAATGGCCGCCTTCAATCTTTAACTTTTCCATCATGTTGTACTCCCTTCTTTCTGCGTAAACGGAAAGCGGGAAAGCTTTCTTGGTAATCGTAGTTTAACCGATAAAAATGGTCTCATGTACAATTCTTACTTCGCTTTACGATTTTCCCAATCAGCCAGGAATCCTTCGATACCTTTATCCGTTAACGGGTGTTTAAACAGCTGAGCCAATACTTTGTAAGGAGTTGTCGCAATATGCGCCCCTTTTAGCGCTGCTGCTGTAATATGCTGTGGATGACGGATCGATGCTGCGATAATTTCTGTTTCGATGCCATGGATGGCAAAAATATCTGCAATCGTCTCGATCAACTCAAGTCCATCCTGTCCGATATCATCTAAACGGCCAAGGAATGGTGAAACGTATGTAGCACCGGCACGCGCTGCCATCAACGCTTGGTTAGCACTGAAAATGAGTGTAACATTTGTTTTAATGCCTTCTTTAGCGAACACTGCGACCGCTTTCAAGCCTTCCGGCGTCATTGGTACTTTTACTGTAATGTTTGGCGCGATTTGAGCCAGTTCGCGGCCTTCTTTAATCATGCCTTCTGCATCAAGCGCAATAACTTCTGCACTTACTGAATCTGAAACAAGCTCCGTAATTTCACGAAGACGGTCATGGAATGGAATGGTTTCTTTTGCAACCAATGATGGATTTGTTGTAACGCCGGAGAGAATGCCCCAAGAATGTGCTTCGCGGATTTCATCGATGTTGGCTGTGTCAATAAAGAATTTCATTAAATATTCCCTCTTTTCAGTTCATTTTATAATATAAACAACAACCGCCTATTCGTTAAAAAAGGCGGTTCTTGTCGTTATTTGTTTTGTTATAGGCATGCAGAATCGCTCAAAGGCTAAACTGCGTCATCATGCAGCGCCTTTGCTGTAAGCCTCTTACGCTTGGCCTGAAGAACCAAATTCACGCATTTTACCGGCAACTGTCGCTTTAATTGCATCGCGAGCTGGTCCAAGATATTTACGTGGATCGTACTCTTCTGGTTTTGCAGCAAGTACTTCACGAACTGCTTTTGCAGAAGCGATTTGGTTTTCTGTATTTACGTTGATTTTAGCTGTTCCAAGAGAGATTGATCTTTCGATGTCTTTTGTTGGAATGCCTGTACCGCCGTGAAGAACAAGTGGAAGACCTGTTGCATTTCCGATCGCTTCCATCTCAGCAAAGCCAAGGTTTGGCTCGCCTTTGTAAGGACCGTGAACAGAACCAAGTGCTGGTGCAAGGCAGTCGATGTTTGTGCGTTTTACAAGCTCTTCGCACTCTTGCGGATCTGCATAAATAACACCTTCAGCAACGATATCGTCTTCTTGTCCGCCAACTGTACCAAGTTCCGCTTCAACTGAAACACCTTTTGAATGTGCATATTCAACAACTTTAGAAGTTGTAGCAACGTTTTCTTCAAATGGATGGTGTGAAGCATCGATCATAACAGATGTAAATCCTGCATCGATCGCTTCTTTACATTTTTCGAAACTTGAACCGTGGTCAAGGTGAATGGCAACAGGTACTGTCGTACCGTAGTCTTCCATTAATCCTTCTACCATTTTCACAACTGTTTTGAATCCGCCCATGTAGCGAGCCGCGCCTTCAGACACACCAAGGATAACTGGTGATTTTTCTTCTTCAGCTGCTTGAAGAATCGCTTGAGTGAACTCAAGGTTGTTTAGGTTGAATTGGCCTACTGCGTATTTCTTTTCTTTCGCAGTATTTAACATTTCTTTCATTGATACTAATGGCATTTTGTTTCCTCCTCTAAGGGAAATGTTTGCTTCATGAAAAAAACCACATTAGTATCATATCAAATTCATCTTTTTATTACCAACACAATTTACTTATTCCGTTAAAGCGTTAAATGCTCTTTGATGGTTTTGCGGATATCATCAATATCAAATGGTTTCGGAACATGCATAATGGCGCCGATATTCTTTGCTTCCTGAATCATATCCAGTTCTCCGTAAGCCGTCATAATAATGGCCCGGATGTTTGGATTTTCTGCCTTCATCCGCTTTAAAATTTCAATACCATCCATACCTGGAATTTTCATATCAAGCAGCACTAAATCCGGAACATTTTCTCTCGCCAGCTGAATTGCTTCCGGTCCATTTGCTGCCTGAAGAGTTTGATACCCTTCTTTTTTCAATACTTCATTCAACAAAATTCTGATTCCATATTGATCGTCCACTATAAGAATTGTTGCTGCCATCTTTATCTTCCTCCTAAATATAGCGCCTTCCGTTTTTATCCTTTTGTTTGTTACATTCGACAGAACCCTGCAAATTCCCTTTTTCATTTTATTTGAACAGGATGTTCTGGGTTCCCCGTTGCACGCAGGACGTGTGCATTTTTAGGAGAACTTACTTGAACAGGACGTTCTGGGTTCTCCGTTGCACACAGGACGTGTGCGTTTTTAGGAGAACTTCACTATAATAAAGAAAACGAAAGAAGTGATTATGGTTGTCAAAAATGTTTACGACGCAGTTGACCGGACTGCTGAAACGGATTAGTGAAAAAGAGGAATTCGCCATCGAAGATGCGGGACGCCTCCTGTCTCAAGGGCTGCTTGGCGAAGGAACTATTTATATGAAGGGATTCGGCGAAATGGCTGCTCTTGAAGCAGAAGCGATTCATGGTGCCGAGAGGCTGCCTGACATCCGCAAGTGGACAGAGGATGCCCGCTTAACCGAAGCAGATCGTGTGCTGATTGCCACCCGCTTTTCCGATGATGCGGAAGCTCTTGGCCTGGCCAAGGAACTGCAAAGCGGCAATATCCCGTTCGCTGCTATCACCTCTAAACGGGAAGCAGCGGGCATTGAGGAAGCAGCAGACGTGTTTATTGATCTGCGCCTGACAAAAGGGCTGCTGCCTGACGAAGAAGGCGGCCGGACAGGATTCCCTTCGTCGATTGTCGGTTTGTACGTTTACTTCCTATTAAAAATGACGATCGAGGAAATGATGGCTGAGTATGAGTGACAGTGCCCGGCCAGCTTAAAAAAGAAAAACTTTATTTCTATCGGGTTTCAGTCATTACATATAAAAAACAGGACCGGCGCAAAAGGCGGTCCTGTTTTTTATTAGCTGTGTTCGATTGAAGCTCGTACGAATTCTCTAAATAACGGCTGTGGACGAGTTGGACGCGACGTAAATTCCGGATGGAATTGCGCAGCGACGAACCACGGATGATCCGCGATTTCTACGATTTCTACAAGACGTCCATCTGGGCTTGTACCGGAGAAAATAAAGCCTTCTTTCTCCATTTGCTCGCGGAATTCATTGTTAAATTCATAACGGTGGCGATGACGCTCGTATACAATTTCCTCATTGTAAGCCGCACGCGCCAGCGTTTCAGGTTTTAATTTACATGCGTAAAGACCTAGGCGGAGTGTGCCTCCAAGATCTTCGATGTCTTTTTGTTCAGGCAGAAGATCAATGATTGGATATGGTGTATTCGGCACAATTTCTGCTGAATGAGCATCTTTCAAGTTCAATACGTTGCGTGCATATTCAATTGATGCAAGCTGCATGCCAAGGCAGATACCGAAAAACGGCACTTTATTTTCACGTGCATAGCGAATCGCAGCTAATTTTCCATCGATACCGCGATCACCAAATCCGCCCGGAACAAGGATGCCTGCTGCACCTTCTAAACGCTCTGCTGCATTTTCCTCTGTTAATTCAGCAGAGTTCACCCAGTCGATCTCGATATCTGTATCAAATTGATAACCAGCATGCTTAAGAGACTCGGCAACAGAAATGTAAGCATCCTGCAATTCAACATATTTTCCGACAAGGGCAATACGGGCTTTGTTCGGCAGGTTGCGTACTTTATCAACGAGTGCACTCCACTCGGTCATGTCCGCTTCATGGCATTGCATTTTCAACAGGCGGCAAACAAGTTCGTCCATGTTTTGCTTTTGAAGCATAAGCGGCACTGCATAAAGCGTGTCAGCATCTGTCGCTTCAATAACCGCTTCTTTTGCGATATCACAAAACAGTGCAAGCTTATCTTTCATATCCTGTGAAATTGGCATTTCTGTCCGAACGACGATAATATTTGGCTGGATTCCTAAGCTGCGCAGCTCTTTTACGCTGTGCTGTGTCGGCTTTGTTTTCATTTCACCGGCTGCTTTTAAATACGGAATAAGCGTACAGTGAATGTACAATACATTATCCTGGCCAACATCACTTTTAATTTGGCGAATCGCTTCTAAGAATGGGAGGGATTCAATATCACCGACCGTACCGCCGATTTCCGTAATGACAACATCCGCGCCTGATTCTTTGCCAGCACGGAACACGCGGTCTTTAATTTCATTCGTAATGTGCGGGATTACCTGAACCGTACCGCCAAGATACTCACCGCGGCGTTCTTTGCGAAGAACGGTTGAGTATACTTTCCCTGTTGTGATATTACTTAGTTTTGTTAAGTTAATATCGATAAAGCGCTCGTAGTGGCCGAGGTCAAGATCCGTCTCTGCCCCGTCATCTGTAACAAACACTTCACCGTGCTGATACGGGCTCATCGTTCCCGGATCCACGTTAATGTATGGGTCAAATTTTTGGATGAATACCTTTAACCCACGATTTTTCAATAATCGGCCGAGAGATGCAGCCGTGATTCCTTTTCCAAGAGATGACACAACGCCGCCTGTTACGAAAATATATTTCGTCAAAATGAACGTCCTCCTTCAATGGTTATAATGCTCAAAAAAATACAAAAAACGCCCCACTTACTTCTCAGTAAGAGGAGCGTTATCGACTAAATTCTTCGTCTCGTAAAGAGCCCAAATAACATACTACAATTCACGCATGAAATAGTCAAGAGAAGATTCTGCTTTATTTATCGTCAAGGTCGTACTCGTCCTCGGCGCCTTCTTCTTCTTCAAAGTCTTCTTCTTCTTCATCAAGGTCTTCTTCGATATCAACGTCTAAATCATCTTCCAGATCATCATCTTCTAGATCGTCATCCAGATCAATATCTTCTTCTTCATCGTCAAAGCCTTCTTCTTCGAAATCGATCAGATCGTCTTCGTCTTCAAGAATGTCTTCTTCGAAATCATCTTCCACTGCTTTTTTCGCTTTTTTCTTGCGCGTTTTCACTGGTGCATTTGTTGTTTCTTCTTCCAGTTTTTCAACTGGATACCATGCACGAAGTCCCCAGCGGTTTTCACCAAGTGGCAAAAAGCTGCCGTCGATGTTTAAATCTGTGTAAAATTGAACCATACGGCCTTTTACTTCCTGCTCTGAAATTTCCAGATGCTTTTGAATTTCAGACAGTAAATCGTTAAATGCAACCGGCTCCCGCTTATCGGCAAGGATCAAATGCGCCAGTTCAAGAAATGACATTTCCTTTAATTCTTCTTTCGAATGTTGTTGCAAGCTCACCATCCGCACTTCCCTTCTCTATTTGCACGCCCAAAAAAAGAGCAAAAACGTTTTTGGCATATTCTCCATTATAAACAAAAAGAAGGCCTCTACGCTATATTTATGTGATGATTTCTGCTTTTTTTCCTGCAGGAGCGATGGACGGACTCATTTGCTTGCGTTCACGGCGTTTTTTCGCTTTCCCTGTTATCTCTTCGTAGGCTTTATAGAAGAAGAAAAATGAAAGAAGCAGGAATGGCACAGCACCTAATTGTTTTATGTAAAGCCAATAAGAACCGACCGCAACGGCTGCAATGGTTACGCAGATAAGAAACTGTCTCACACTTCCCCACCCTTTCCTTCGACATTTTCCTACTCTATTATCTCTTCTTACTATAATAGGGATATGTAGGGAATGTAAATTTAATTATAATTATTCCCTTTTTTCTGGAGAAATAAAGCAGCCTCATCCTTATTTTCACCAAAAAAGAAACTTTTAGTACAAATATGCATCATTGTGACCAAATTTGCTTGAAATTGTTTTACCTGTAAAGCACCGGGTATACAAAAAACAGAACAGCAAAACATTAAATCTTTCAGGAGGTAACACTATCATGGAAAACAAAAACTTTATTGGCGTATACCACAATGAAACAGATTTACTAGCAAAAATTGATGAGCTTAGAGCAAATGGATATGCAGAAGAAGACATGTATATTACTGTAAAAGATAAAGATGCGGTATCAATGGTAAGAGGACGCACAAACGCTGAAATCGAAACAGCAGGCGGCTCTTGGGGAGATCGCTTCATGTCCTTCTTATCGGGCGTAGATCCAATTCGCGAAGGATTCCGTAACATGGGTCTTTCCGATGCAGAAGCGGACCGCTACTACAGCGAAATTGAAAATGGCGGCATGCTGCTTTATGTAGACCGTGATTACGGAACCCGTTATGGCAGCGATTATGATCCAAGCAGCACAGTAGGCCTTGCAAATGGAAACAGGGCAGACTTGGATGGAGAAACTTTGGATCCAATCGATTATGATGGCCTTGATTCAACAAGAACTGGCCGTTCAGCGACAGGCTTGACGGATACAAACCTAGGCGACAACGCAACGTTTGATACAGACCGTACTCTAACAGACAACCTGAGCGAGGAAGAAAAGCTTCGCCTTCATGAAGAGCGCTTAAATGTAAGCAAAGAGCGTGTGCAAACAGGTGAAGTTCAAGTAGAAAAAGAAGTAGTGGAAGAAGAGCAGGTCATTGATGTACCGGTCGAGCGTGAAGAAGTGTATGTAGAGCGCCGTCCAGTAAATGACAGCGATGTGTCTGCATTTGGTGATCGTGCATTTGAAGAAGACACGGAAACAATCCGGGTTCCTGTTACGGAAGAGCGTGTTGAAGTAACGAAAAAACCGGTTGTAACCGAAGAAATCGTTGTCGGTAAACGAAAAGTAGAAGATACCGAAACAGTTCGTGACACCGTACGCCGTGAAGAAGCACACATTGACGAAGACGATGATGAAAGACTGCGTTCAGAACGCAAGCGCGGTTTACTATAAATAAAAAGGCAGCAAAAGCCGTCCTCATTTGAGGGCGGCTTTTTTTTCATATCCTTTTATGCCTTCAAACAATAAGTTTATCTGCAGGTTAATGTATTCCTCCAGCTCAAAATTCTCCTGAAGCATCCAACGGCGGAAGCCCCACATTTGTCCCAGTACAAAAATGTTTTGCGCCAGCACACGAACATGGTCTTTATCCATATCGAGTACACCATTTTCAACACACTGCTGAATAAGCTTTTCCACCATCGCTGTCATTTCTTCTTCTTTTTCTAATACATATGGAAGGACATCCTTTGAAAGGGATTTTACCTCTTGATATAATACTTGAACTTCATCCTGCATCTCATCAATCACGTGAAAGAAGTGACTGATACCAAGCTTAAGATTTTCAAGTGTCCCCTGTTCAAGATCCATTTGCTCGATCCGGCCCTTTACTTGATCGTAAATACTGTCGCAAACAAGATACAGCACATCTTCTTTGGTCCGAATATATTCATACAATGTTCCAATACTGAAGCCGGCTGCTTTTGCAATTTCACGGGTTGTCGTCCGATGAAATCCTTTTTGCTTAAATAGTTGCACAGAACCGCGGATCATCTCAGCCCGCCGTTTTTCAATCAGTTGTGTGTCTTTAACCGAAGTAGGCACCGGCCGTTTCGTTCGTTCCATCTTCACACCGCCTTACGTTGATAAAAACCTGGAAATAACAAGACGCTGAATTTCCTGTGTCCCTTCATAAATCTGGGTAATTTTCGCATCGCGCATAAATCGCTCAACCGGATAATCTTTTGTATACCCGTAGCCTCCGAAAATTTGAACAGCTTCCGTCGTTACGTACATAGCCGTATCACCAGCCATGAGCTTAGACATAGCCGATGCTTTTCCGTATGGAAGGCCTTCCGATTCCAGCCAGGCTGCTTGATAAGTCAGCAGTCTCGCCGCCTCAACGGATGTCGCCATATCGGCAAGTTTAAATGAAATGCCCTGGTTCGCCATAATGGGTTTTCCAAACTGCCTGCGCTCTCTTGCATAGGAAAGTGCCGCATCCAGCGCTCCCTGTGCAATCCCGACCGCCTGGGCTGCAATACCATTGCGGCCGCCGTCAAGTGTTTTCATCGCTATTTTAAAACCGCTTCCAATTTCACCTAATACATTTTCTATCGGAACGCGGCAATTGTCAAAGATAATTTCTGTAGTAGGGGACGAACGGATGCCCATTTTCTTCTCTTTTTTTCCAGTTGAAAATCCATTAAAGTGTTTTTCTACGATAAAAGCGGTCATCCCTTCCTCTGCTTTCGCAAAAACAATATATAAGTCAGCAATGCCTCCGTTTGTAATAAAGATCTTAGAGCCATTTAAAACAAAGAAGGCGCCGTCACGATGAGCCGTTGTTTTTATGCTGGCCGCATCTGAACCGCTTTCGGGTTCCGTCAGTGCATAAGCCCCTATTTTTTCTCCATGGGCCAGCGGCTTTAAATATTTCTTTTTTTGCTTCTCTGTTCCAAACGCGTAAATCGGCCAGCTGGCCAGTGAGGTATGAGCCGACAGGGTAACACCCGTTGAAGCGCATACACGCGAGAGTTCTTCAATGGTCACACAGTAAGCAAGATAGTCACTGCCGATTCCTCCATATGCTTCCGGCCACGGGATTCCTGTTAAGCCGAGTTCCGCCATTTTGTGAAAAATCCCTGAATCAAAGCGCTCTTCTTCATCGCGCTCGGCAGCAGACGGTGCAACTTCTTTTTCTGCGAAATCTCGCACCATTTTCCGGATCATGCTGTGCTCTTCTGACAATGTGAAGTTCATCTCCCCATCCCCTTTGCCAAATGCTTGCTGATTACAATTCGCTGAATCTCCGATGTCCCTTCGTAAATCTCTGTTACTTTGGCATCGCGGAAAAACCGTTCTGCCGGTCCGTTTCCGGCAAGCTGGTTGATGCATTGGCTTGTGATGGTAACCGCTGCTTTTGAAGCAAAAAGCTTGGCCATAGATGCCTCCCTTCCGCACGACTGGCCGGCTGCACGCAAACACGCAGCCCGGTAGACAAGCAGCCTGGCTGCCTCAACCGATACAGCCATGTCAGCCACCTCTATACCTGCACAGTTTTTCTTTGCATACTCAAAAGCCGCTTCTGCGATGCCGAGCGCCTGCGCTGCAATACCAATCCGGCCACCGTCCAAATTAGACATTGCAATGTGAAAGCCTCTTCCTTCTTCTCCAAGTCTGTTTTGGAGCGGCAGCCGCATGTCTTCAAAGGTAAGAGCCGTCGTTTTTGACCCGTGAAGACCCATTTTTTTCTCATCCTTGCCAATGAGAAAGCCAGGTGTACCTTTTTCGGCTACAAAAGCCGTAATACCGGCTTCCGACCTGGCAAAAATAACATATAAATCCGCTGCCCCGCCGTTTGTGACAAACAGCTTGGAGCCATTTAAAACATAGGCATCTCCGTCGCGGCGTGCTGTCGTTTTTAAAGAAGAGGCATCAGAGCCCGACGATGGCTCGGTTAAACAAAAAGCACCGAGCCATTTGCCGGAGGCGAGCTTTGGTATATACGCGTTCTTTTGTTCCTCCGTTCCAAAAGCCAGGATAGGGGCTGTACCGACGGATGTATGAACCGACAAAATCACACCGGCCGCTGCGCTTACCTTTGACAGCTCGTGAACAGCCGTAATGTAGGAAACAAAATCAAGCCCGGCACCGCCATATTCTTTCGGCACCGTCAATCCCATGAGTCCATGCTCTGCCATTTTTTGAACGAGTGCGTACGGAAACTCGCCGGCTTCCATCCGTGAAACAAAGGCTGCCGCCACGCTTTCTGCAAAGTGCCGGGCCGCATCACGCGTTTTCTGCTGTACGCCGGTCAGCTCAAGATCCATCCCTCCCGCCTCCTTTACTCGTATATATAAAACCCGCGCCCTGCTTTTTTACCGACCCAGCCAGCTTTTACATATTTCCGAAGCAGCGGGCATGGCCGGTATTTATCATCGCCAAAGCCTTCATGCAAAATCTCCATCACAGACAAACACGTGTCCAGTCCAATAAAATCCGCCAGCTCAATCGGCCCCATTGGATGATTCATGCCAAGCTTCATGACATCATCAATGGCTTCTTTTGTGGCAGCTCCTTCATAAAGAGCATAAATCGCTTCATTGATCATTGGCATTAAAATCCGGTTAGATACAAACCCTGGAAAGTCATTGACTTCCACAGGTACTTTGCCAATCGTTCTAGCTACTTCTTCTACCTTCTTGTGGACTTCATCCGATGTAGCGAGCCCGCGAACAATTTCAACGAGTCTCATCACCGGCACCGGGTTCATAAAATGCATGCCAATCACGTTTTCCGGCCGATCCGTCGCCGCTGCGATTTCGGTAATCGGCAGAGAAGACGTATTAGAAGCCAAAATAGCATGGTCTTGGACGAGTTCATCCAGCTGCGAGAAAATCTCCCGCTTTACGTTCATACTCTCAACGACTGCTTCAATCACCATATCGGCCTCTGCTGCGTCGCCAAGAGAAGATGAGCCCTCCAGTCTGGCCAGAATATCCCCTTTCTCTTCCTCACTCATTCGCCTCTTTACCACTTGACGGGCTAAATTTTTTTCGATTCTTTTCCGGCCCTCCTCCAAGTTCGCCTGGCTGATATCGTATAAAATAACCTCATAGCCTGCCTGCGCACATACCTGTGCAATGCCTGCGCCCATTTGTCCGGCACCAATCACCATGATTTTTCTTATCTTCACCTGCACTGTCCTCCTTTCATTAAGATACGTCCGCTTCTTTTTGTCGCCCTAAAACAGCCCTCTCCAGCAACTCAGCCACATCATAAGTGGCAACCGTCTCTTCTAGTTCTTTTGCTTTCGTCCCATCACTGAGCATCGTTAAGCAAAACGGGCAGCCCGAGCTGATCACAGATGGAGTCTGCTCTAACGCCTGCTCCGTACGTGCCACATTAATGCGGTGACCTGTATGCTCTTCCATCCACATCAAGCCTCCTCCTGCCCCGCAGCACATGCTGTTCTCTCGGCTGCGTTTCATTTCAACGAGCCGCACTCCAGGAATTGCAGCCAGAATATTTCGAGGCGGGTCATATATATCATTATACCGGCCAAGATAACAGGAATCATGGAAAGTGACTGTTTCGTTTACCGGATGCACCGGCTTCAACTTTCCTTCCCGTACAAGCATATCTAACAGCTCGGTATGATGGTACACTTCTGCCTGAAATCCAAAATCTGGATATTCTCTTTTAAAGGAGTTATATGCGTGCGGATCGATCGTTACAATTTTTCGTATACCATGCTTCTCAAATTCGGATATATTCGCAGCAGCGAGTTCCTGGAATAAAAATTCATTGCCGAGGCGCCGAGGCGTATCGCCCGAGTTTTTTTCCTTGCTGCCTAAAATGGCAAAGGAAATGCCTGCTTCATTGAGCAGTCTTGCAAACGATAGGGCGATCTTCTGGCTTCGGCTGTCGAATGCACCCATAGAGCCGACCCAAAATAAATATTCCGGCTCCTCTCCCGCTTTTTGTGCTTCTTTCATTGTCGGAATGTAAACATCACTGCGCAGCTCCCGCCACTTTTCTTTGTCCTTCCGATTCAGTCCCCACGGGTTGCCCTGCCGCTCGATATTTTGCATGGCCCGCTGTGCATCCGGGTTCATCTTTCCTTCTGTCAGTACCAAGTAGCGGCGCATATCAATGATTTTATCAACGTGTTCATTCATAACCGGGCACTGATCTTCACAATTCCGGCAGGTTGTACAGGCCCATAGCTCTTCTTCCGTGATTACGTCTCCAATCAGCTGCCGGCTGTATACAAAAGCTCCTTCAGCAATTTGATTGCCCTTTGTATTGGAAAAAGCAAATGCCGGGACCCATGGCTGCTTTGAGGTAACCGCTGCTCCAGTAAAGGTCAGATGGTCGCGCAGCTTCACAATCAAGTCCATTGGTGACAGCATTTTACCCGTTCCGGTTGCAGGGCACATAGAAGTACAGCGGCCGCATTCTACACAGGCATACAAATCAAGCAGCTGTGCGCGGGTAAAGTCTTCTATTCTTCCTGCGCCGAAACTCTCCTGCGCCTCATCTTCAAAATCAATTTTCCGAAGCGTCCCCGCCTGTTCGAGCCGGTGAATATACGTATTAACAGGACCGGCAATCAAATGGGCATGCTTCGACTGCGGCACATACACAAGAAAAGCGAGCAGCACTAGAAGATGCACCCACCACATAACATAAAACAGACCAACGATGGCCGGCTGCGCAAGCTCGGCAAAAGGAATAGCAATGAGCGAGGCAATTGGCTCCGACCAGCCGAAACCGACAGCCTTTTCCTGCCAGAGAAGCCACATGCCGTTCCCTATTAAAACAGACAGCATAAGGGAACCGATAAAGACGAGCACAAGACCGCTTTTCCAGCCACGCTTTAAGCGAACGAGCTTTTCAATGTAGCGGCGGTAAAATGCCCAGACGACGGCAGCGAGAATGACGAGCGTAACCATTTCCTGAAAAAACGTAAATGGGCCGTAAAGCGGACCAAGCGGCAAATGGGCACCCGGCACCACCCCTTTTATAATAAAATCGAGCGCTCCAAGCTGTACAAGCAAAAAGCCATAAAAAAACATCACGTGAATGGCCCCGCTTTTTCTATCTTTCAGCAATTTTTTCTGGCCAAACACATGAACCATCATGTTTTTTAAACGTTCGTTTCTTTTGGAATGCCATTCTTCTTTCTTACCGAGCCGAATGAATGTGTAACGTGTTTTCAATAAATAAATGAACAAAAAAACCGAGTAAGCGATTACAAATAGCGCCGCAGTCCCATTCAGCCATAGCCATCCGTTCATCTTCATTCACGTCCCCTTCCATTCCTTTTCTTTACCCTAATGTATGAATGAACATTCAGTCAATAAATAAAAAAAGAAGAGCCTGTTCTTATTTTAAGAACAGACTCTTTCATTTATTACATCTTTTCCGGTGCTGATACACCGATCAGTTTCAATGCATTTTTCAATGTAATTTGTACAGCCTGCACAAGAGCAAGGCGTGCTTTAGACGCTTCTTCGTTTTCCTTGTCTACCACTTTATGTGCTCCGTAGAAACTGTGGAAGCCTGCCGCAAGATCGTGCACATAGTTTGTAATGCGGTGCGGAATGCGTTTTTCTGCCGCTTCGGCGACTACCTGCGGGAAGTCACCCAGTTTTTTCAGCAGGTCTACTTCTTTTTCAGACGTTAACAATGCTACATTTGCTTCTGCCGATGCCGTTAAGCCTTGTTCAGCTGCCTGGCGCAGAATGCTGGAAATACGCGTGTATGCATACTGTGAGTAATAAACCGGGTTTTCATTAGACTGTGATACCGCAAGATCAAGGTCAAAGTCCATATGTGTATCGCCGCTGCGCATTGCAAAGAAGTAACGGACAGCATCCAGGCCGACTTCTTCTACAAGCTCACGCATCGTAACAGCTTTGCCTGTACGTTTGCTCATTTTCATTTTTTCGCCGTCTTTATACAGCTGCACCATTTGGATCACTTCTACTTCAAGCTGTTCCGGTTTCATGCCAAGTGCTTCAACGGCTGCTTTCATACGTGGAATGTAGCCATGGTGGTCGGCACCCCAGATGTTGATAACTTTATCGAATCCACGCTCAAATTTATCACGGTGGTAGGCAATATCCGGCGTTAAGTATGTGTATGAACCGTCCTGTTTGCGAAGAACGCGGTCTTTATCATCGCCAAATGCTGTAGAACGGAACCAAAGTGCACCGTCTTCTTCGAATGTATGGCCATTTTGGTCAAGCGCTTTGAGCGCTTCATTAATTTTGCCGTTTTCATATAAAGAGGTTTCAGAGAACCACACATCAAATTTCACACGGAAGTCCGCCAAGTCTTTTTGAAGCTTCGCCAGCTCCAGCTTTAAACCGTGAGCACGGAAAGCCTTGTAACGTTCATCTTCCGGCATATTGGCAAATTGATCGCCAAATTCTTCCGCCAGCTCTTTCCCGATATTGATAATATCCTTGCCATGGTAGCCGTCTTCCGGCATTTCTTTTTCAAGACCAAGCGCCTGGAAGTAACGGGCTTCAACAGACAGGGCCAGGTTATGGATCTGGTTGCCGGCATCGTTAATATAATATTCACGCGTGACGTCATAACCAGCTGCATCCAATACGTTGCACAGCGAATCACCAACGGAAGCGCCGCGTGCGTGGCCCAGGTGCAAATCACCCGTTGGATTAGCAGAAACAAATTCCACTTGAATTTTTTCGCCTTTGCCGGCATTGGATCTTCCGTATTCGTCTCCCGCTTTCAGCACAGCCGGAACGAGATCCGTCAAGTAGCTGTTATTCATGTAAAAGTTAATAAATCCAGGTCCGGCGATATCAATTTTTTCAACGGAACTCTTTGACAGGTCCATGTTTTCCTGAATCGCTTCCGCAATTTGGCGTGGTGCTTTTTTGGCAATCCGCGCCAGCTGCATCGCCATATTTGTTGAATAATCACCGTGTGATTTATCTTTTGGTGTTTCAAGTAGGACAGCAGGAATTTCGCTCTCTGCGGCAAGTCCTGCTTTCAGGACAGCTTGTCTAATTTCTTCTTTGAGCTGTGCCTGCATTTGTTCTGCAATGTTCACAATTGTTCCTCCAGTTCATAGTGGATATTCATCGTATACGTGCCGACTGCATCGCCCTGGATAAGCAGGCTATATACTAACTCGGCTTGTCCGGTGCCCGCATCGTTCATGTTGTGGGAAAAGATTTTGGTTTCGGTTGTCAAAAGAAGCGTGCCGAACTGGCTTTCATATGAGCCGTTCAGCCGCTGCCCTTCTTCGAAAATCATCCGCATTTTCAAAGCACCGCTCCGTAGAATAAGCGCCCCTGCGTCTGCGAGCTTTACGATGGTGTGCACGACCCCCTCATCCTGCACTTCATCATATTTTAAAAATGTGGACCCATCTTTTTTAAAGAGCCGGCCAAACAGCGACAGCTCAAATGTTTCCTTTTCCCCTTCGTGCGCTACATCCGTCTTCACCCGGATTTTCACGGGCATCTGCTCATCTGCCACGCCGAATCACTTCCTTGTTGTAATGTGTGTTTATTTTAACACAGAAAGCGTGCTGGCTAAACGTCTGTTTTTGGCAGCCCATTCACCGTATCTGCCACACGTCGTAAACAAGCCGCCTTACCACAAACAAAAAAGTGTCCGGCAAGAAGCCGGACACACGTTTAGAAGAAACCGAGCAGCATTTCCCGAATCAGCTTCGATGCTGTATTCGCTGTTTGTTCAGAGTTATCGTAGATCGGCGCTACCTCAACAAGGTCCGCACCGATGACATTTACATCTGAGCCGGAAATGGCATGAATGGATGCTAAAAGCTCTTTCGATGTAATACCGCCAGCGTCTACAGTTCCTGTGCCTGGTGCATGAGCCGGATCAAGTACGTCGATGTCAATCGTTACATAAACTGGGCGCCCCGCAAGCGTCGGCAGAATTTCTTTCAGCGGCTCCAGCACTTCAAATTTAGAAATGTGCATACCGTTTTCTTTTGCCCACTGGAATTCTTCCTTCATACCGGAACGAATACCAAATGAGTATACATTTTTAGGGCCGATATGCTCGGCAATTTTGCGAATTGGCGTAGAGTGTGACAAAGGCTCACCTTCGTACTCCTCTCGCAGATCGGTATGCGCGTCAAAATGAATGATCGCCAAATCTTTATACTTTTTCGCCGCTGCTTTCATAACCGGCCATGATACCAAATGCTCGCCGCCCATACCAAGCGGCTTTTTGCCGGCTTCAAGCAGTCCATCAATATATTCTTCAATGATGTCAAGGCTTCTTTGTGCGTTGCCAAATGGCAATGGAATGTCCCCTGCATCAAAATATGCGACTTCGTGCAGCTCACGATCTAAATAGGCGCTGTATTCTTCAAGCCCGATCGATACTTCGCGAATGCGGGCCGGGCCGAAGCGCGAACCTGGACGGTAGCTTACCGTCCAGTCCATCGGCATGCCATACAGCACGACATCACTGTCTTCAAATGATGTTTGCGTCCCAATAAATACATTTCCTGAATAGGCTTCGTCAAATCTCATCTTATGTTAAATCCTGCACGAATTTTGGCAGTGCAAATGCCGCTTTGTGCAGCTCTTTCGTATAGTATTTTGTTTCGATATCGTGGAAACGGCCCTCTTCCACTTGAAGCGGATCATGTTTTTTCGAACCAATTGTAAAGCACCAAAGGCCGCTCGGATATGTTGGGATATTGGCTGTGTACAGACGTGTAATTGGGAAAATTTCTTTTACATCTGCCTGCACCTGACGGATAAGCTCTGCTTTAAACCAAGGATTGTCACACTGCGCCACAAAAATACCGTCTTCTTTCAATGCTTTAGAAATGCCGGCATAAAAGCCTTTTGTAAACAAGTTAACAGCCGGGCCGACTGGTTCTGTTGAATCGACCATAATGACGTCATACTCATTTTCAGACTCTGCGATATGCATAAAGCCGTCGCCTACTTTTACTTCAACGCGCGGATCATCCAGGTCGCCTGCGATGTCAGGCAGATATACCTTCGAATACTCGATGACTTTGCCGTCGATTTCAGCAAGCGTTGCTTTTTCAACAGATGGGTGCTTAAGCACTTCACGGATTACACCGCCGTCGCCGCCTCCAACAACCAATACATTTTTCGGGTTTGGATGCGTAAATAATGGTACGTGTGCCACCATTTCGTGATAAACAAACTCATCACGCTGGCTTGTCATAACCATGCCGTCCAAAAACAGCATGTTGCCCCACTCTTCTGTTTCCACCATTTCTAAATATTGAAAATCCGTTTGTTCTGTATGCAAAGTACGTTTCACTTTCATCGTGATGCCGTAGCTGCCTGTCTGCTTTTCGGTATACCATAGTTCACTCATGATATTGCCTCCTTCTTAATGATAAGGATATTACTTTATTCTCTTGGAGAACAAAGGCTAAACCCATAGCATCCTGCTAGGACGCCTTTATGACCTGTGTCCCGCAGGCCTCAAGAAAAAAGTATAGAACAATTTGACGAAAAAGCATAGTGAATTTATATGAAGACGTTTAAAAATTCGCCATTTTTTTCATACTAATAAACAAGCAAGATACCTGGAACTGGACAAAATTTAAAATAGAGCTTTTTCATCTAAAGAAAAATGAGGTGATGCAGCATGAAAAAGTGGCTCATGGCGATACTCGTTTCAATCATCGGGGCCGTTATTGTCTTTTTTTACGCGTTGTATGCGGCCGGTCCCCCAGATATAACAGTGCCGCGTTCGACCCTTTTTTATGCGGCGGACGGAACAAAAGCCGCTGAAGCACATGGAGGAGAAAAGCGGTACTGGGTAAAGCTCGAAGACATCTCCCCTTATGTGATTGATGCGGTGATCTCCATTGAAGACAAGCAATTTTACAATCACTTTGGCCTGGACCCAAAGCGCATTGCCGGTGCCGCTCTGGCTGATATAAAAGCAGGAGCAAAAGTCCAGGGGGCAAGTACAATCACGCAGCAGTATGCGCGCAATATTTTTTTAACCCACGATAAAACGTGGACACGTAAAGCAAAAGAAGCCTGGCAGGCGCTTCGTCTTGAAGCGTTTTACTCAAAAGATGAGATTTTAGAAGGGTACTTGAATACCGTATATTTTGGCCATGGCGCTTACGGAATAGAAGCGGCCTCCCAATTTTATTACGGCAAGCCGGCCGCTGCCCTGAGTGTTTCCGAGGCAGCGCTTCTAGCCGGTATTCCAAAGGGGCCTTCGTTTTATTCTCCACTCGTCTCACGAGAAAAATCTGAGCAGCGCCGCCGGCTTATTTTATCCGAAATGCATTTGTCTAAACATGAATATGAAAAAGCAGTAGCGGACGCCCCGCGGATCACCGGCGCTTTTGCCGATGACGAAAACAGTGCGCCTTACTTTATAGATGCCGTACGGGGTGAGCTTGAGTCACTTGGCTTTCGGGAGCAAAGCGGCTTGAAAGTGTATACAACCCTTCAGCCACGGCATCAAAAAGCAGCCGATCAAGCGATGGCAGACGGCATTGCGAGCGGCGCTTCCATTCAATCCGCCCTTGTTTCCATTGATCCGGACACCCATTATGTAACCGCCCTGTCCGGCGGGCGCAACTATCGGGAAAGTCCTTTTAACCGGGCTGTGCAGGCGTTCAGGCAGCCAGGATCCTTAATAAAGCCTTTTTTGTATTATGAAGCGCTTGGGCACGGGATGACCCCTCTTACAAAGAGAAAAAGTGAGCCAACGACGTTTGAAGGAAATTATTCACCAAAAAATTTCAACAGCCAGTATGCAGAGCGTGCTGTGACAATGGCTGAAGCACTCGCCGTCTCCGACAATATTTATGCGGTCAAAACCAATATGCTGCTCGAACCGGAAACACTCGTACAGACGATGGAAGAGTTTGGGGTTACCTCCAAGCTTCAAGCCGTTCCCTCTCTTGCACTCGGTACCTCTGGGATGACCGTCCTTGAAACAGCGAATGCCTACGCAACCATTGCATCGGGAGGCACATTTGCGAAGCCTGTCTTTATTACAAAAGTGGAAAGTATGGACGGAGAAGTGCTTTACCGGTATGACAAGCAGCAGGAGCAGCGGCTTGATAAAAACAAAATGGCCGTACTGACACGGCTGATGACGGGGATGTTCGATAAAACGATGAGTGATTATGCCTCACCAACGGGAACGGTGATTGCTTCTTCTCTGACACGGCCTTACGCCGGCAAATCCGGGTCCACTCCTTACGATTACTGGATGGCAGGCTTTACGCCTTCACTTGTATCCGTCGTGTGGACCGGCTATGACAATGGAGCGGAAATCACGAAAACCGAAGACCGGTCACGGGCAAAAGTGATCTGGGCAAAGTTTATGGAAGAAGCTCATAAAGGACAGAATCCAAAGGAATTTACCTGGCCGCGCGAGCTGGTTGAAGTTGAAGTAGATATTAAAACGGGCACAGCCTGCAGCGGAGGGCACAAGCTTTTGTTTGAACCTGGCACCGAGCCGGAGACGAAATGCCCGAAGGATGAGGAGCATACAGAAGATATGCTGTATCCCGAGCTGCCTGAATGGTTCCGATAATAAAAAACCCGGGAATTTTCCCGGGTTTTTCTGCGTTTCGTATAGGCTGTTTAAGCTTCTGACACGGTTAAACCGTTTTTCAGCTCATCCGAAGAAAGATGCCACATTTGCTCATTATGATTGATGAGGAAATCGCGCAGTATGGTTTTAGAACGATCATCCATTACATCTACAATAATATGGCGCTTGAGCGATTTGTCCATCCGGTTAACATGCTCCGGAAGCGACTTGTACCCGCGCCGGATATCGCGATTAACTGTCATTTCACATGCGGTTACTCCTGCATAATAAGGCCCTTCTTCTTTTCGGTCCACGGTTACCCAAACGAGCCAATAGGGTTTGGCATCCGGCACTTCTTCTTTTGTTTTTAAAAATTTAATGCCTTTTTCCACAGCACTTCGGGCATGCATCGCACCGATATCAATATGAGCCGACCCTTCTTCTACGTCAATAATGACCGGTGAAACCTCCTCTAAGCTGAGTGCACCTTTTCCAAATCCTTTATGCCCGTCGGTCGGATCATTTTTAATGATATTAAAGCCGACTTTCTTTTTTTGTTCCATTGTTTATTAGCCCTCCTTACAAGAATACGCTAAAAATAGCATTAAAGCCTGCTAAAACAGCTGAAGTCAGCTGACTTAAAAATGGACTTACCGTATAATCTCCCAGCGGTGTAATGACTAAAATTAAAAACAGCAGTACACCATATTGTTCATACTGTGTCATTTTAACCCGCAGATTGGCCGGAGCCAAATCTTCTAAAATCCGGTAGCCATCCAGCGGCGGGAACGGAAGCAGGTTAAACACAAACAGAAGCACATTCAAATACACCATCATATATAACAGCTGAAAAACAAAATCATTCGCGTTTGCCCCGACCCCGTATAGAATGCCCATGGCAATAAACGCAATTAAAAAATTGCTGAGCGGTCCGGCAAGCGATACAAGCACGCCGGCCAGCTTCGGGTTTTTAAAATGGCGGCGGTTTACCGGCACCGGCCGCGCCCAGCCAAACCCGGCAATAAGGATAAAAATAGTGCCGATCGGGTCCAAATGATGCACCGGGTTCAACGTAAGGCGCCCTTGATTTTTGGCCGTATCATCCCCAAATTTGTACGCTGTATACGCATGAGCAAATTCATGCACCGTAAAAGCCACCAGCAGCGAGACGATCACAAACGGCAGCTGTTCCAATTCAAATGCCAAAAATTGTTCCAATCCGTTGTCTCCTTTACTTTCGATATAGTTCTAATATACTTTTGATCTTCCGTTTAGCTGTTCGGTTTGAAGATTCATCCCGGAGCAGATCAATCGGGAAATAAAGCTTGTGATCCGTGCGCCGCTTGCCGGAGATCGCTTCGACGATATCAGAGCGCCCGGATAATTCCTGCAGCGTTTCCCCGTCTTTCATCAATAGATAAATCGGCTGCCGTTCCGTTTCAATGCCCGGCCGGTAAAAGTCATACGGCAGGTCGGAGGAGGAGTCATGAACGAGGTAATATTCCGGATCGATGCCTGCTTTTCGGAACAGCTCTTCCAGCTCCGCATATTTTTCCTGCTCGGCTTCCGGGTCAAATTCTACGTATTTAAATAAATTCCGGTTCATAAACCGGCTGCATAAATCCTGCAAAGTGGCATCATCTTCATCCTGCCAGACGTGAAAATAAAACATAATGACGGACTCATCCAAATTCACATATTCTTCAAGCGAGCATTCCCCGTCAAACAGGGAAATAAAGTGAACCGGCTTCTGCCGGAACGAATATCCCTGTTTATACAGCTGCTTTGCCCGCTGCAGGGTTTTAGAAAGCAGCACTTCGGCACTGCGCGTAACAGGATGGAAGTAAATCTGCCAGTACATTTGATAGCGGCTCATAATATAATCCTCTACCGCATGCATGCCGCTTAATTTAAACACAGCCTGCTCTTCGCGCGGACGAATCACCCGCAGAATGCGCTCCATATCAAAATGTCCGTAGCTTACACCCGTGTAATAGGCGTCACGCTGCAGATAATCCATACGGTCTGCGTCAATCTGGCTTGAAATCAAGCTGACTACCAGCTTATTCGGATATGTTTTGTTAATAACCGCTGCTACCTTTTCCGGGAAATCGTCGCTCACCCGCCGCAGTACCCGGTTAATATCCGTGTCACCGAGCACAATCTTTTTTGTATATTCTTCGTGATCGAGGCCAAACACTTTTTCAAATGAATGAGAAAAAGGCCCGTGCCCGACATCATGCAGCAGTGCTGCGCAAAGGCTGACCAGTCGTTCTTCCGGGTTCCATTCTGATCTGCCCCGAAAAATGTCATCAACGATCCGGCGGACAATTTCATAGACACCGAGAGAATGATTAAACCGGCTGTGCTCCGCCCCATGAAAAGTAAAGTACGTCGTACCGAGCTGGCGAATTCGGCGCAGCCGCTGAAACTCTTTCGTGCCGATCAAATCCCAAATTACTACATCCCGCACATGAACATAGCGGTGAACCGGGTCTTTAAATACTTTCTCTTCTTTCAACTTCTGCTTCGCGTAGCTCACATGCGCGCCTCCCCGTCTCTTTTTTGTTCATTATAACGGAAAAATCAATCATTATGGGAAAATTCGCATTGACAAATGCATATACTGCTAGCACATAGAAAAAAATCACCTTTTTTCGAAAGAAAAGGTGATTCACATTATGACTTTAATTTTTTCTGTATTTTCTCCATCAATTCATCTTCTGTCAATGCCGCAACTGGACGATTATTGACAAAAGCAAACGTTTTTTTTCGGCCAGGGCCGCAATAGGATTGGCATTTTACATCAATGGATGCATCCGGATCCAATTTTTCGAGCTTCGGAATCAGTGTTTTCAGATTCACTGCCTGGCAATCATCGCATACGCGAAATTCATTCGCCATATTAACTCTTCCTTTCCGTTCATTCATCCCGATATTTTACATGGAAAAAAGCATGTTTGCAAGCTTGCCGCGTATAAAAGAAATCCTATCTGGCAATCCTGTTCATAGAGACTATTTTCATAAGGAGAGATGATAAGATGAAAGTTCGTCAAGATGCCTGGTCAGAAGAAAACGATCTGCTGCTCGCCGAAACCGTTCTTCGTCACGTACGCGAAGGAAGCACGCAATTAAACGCATTTGAAGAAGTCGGCGACTTATTAAACCGCACGTCAGCTGCCTGCGGATTCCGCTGGAACGCTGTTGTGCGCACCCAGTACGAAAAAGCACTCAGCCTCGCTAAAAAGCAGCGCAAGCAGCGCAGCCGTACCATCGAGAAAAAGACCCTGTATACACCGCCGGCAGAAGGTTCGCTGGCGATCACAATGGCTGATGTGATCGGCTATTTGCAAAGTCTTGATTCTATCGATGCAGTTAAAGCAGAAAACGAGCGGCTGCGTGCCGAGAATGAGCAGCTGCAGTGCCGCTTGAATAAAATTGAACAGTCATCTGAAATTATGCAGGAAGACTATGAAACACTAATGAAAATCATGAACCGCGCCCGCAAGTTTGTCGCATTAGATGATGAAGAAGGCGCTGCGGTTACCTTTAAGATGGAACAAAACGGAAACCTAGAAAAAGTGGCAGAGTAATATTAAGCAAGGGCCCGGTCGTTTCGTTCGATTACACGCTGCAAATAACCGTCAAAGACCTCTGCTTCAAATGACGTCATAGAGCCGCTTTCAAGCGGACCGCCAAGTTCTTGCAGCGACTTTAAAAATCGTATGATGACATCTTGGATGGTGAGTGGTTTTCTGATCAGCTCTTCAAGTGAAGCCATCACCTCGGGCTGAATATCCGGGTACACCCATTTTGTCTGAGCCTGCCGCTTGGCTGCTTCGTAAAAAGAACGGACAGCTGCGGCACGCTCTGAGCCGCTTCCATTTACACACAAGTAGATTTGAACGGCTACACCTTTTTTCAGGCGGCGCTGCGAAATGCCAGCGAATTTCTTGCCGCCAATGCTAAGATCATAGCTTCCTGGACAGTAGGATCCAACAATTTCATAGGCATCGATATCGGCCTCCGGAAACATATGGCGAACGAGTGTATACATCGCTTCATAGCCGCGGTCAATATCGATGCCTTTTTCCGTGTCCGGCACCAAAAGCGATAAGTTCAGTACACCTTCGTCCAAAAGCACCGCAAGCCCGCCTGAATTGCGGACAATGACCCGGTAGCCCTCGTTCTCAAGCACCTCTACCCCTTCTTTTAAATAAGGCAGCTTTGTATCTTGAATGCCAAGCACAATGGTGTCATGATGCACCCAGGCACGGGCCGTTGCAGGGCTTTGCCCGGCGCCGATCGCTGTTGCAAGGGCGTCATCAGTAGCAAATGAATGAATAGGGTTAAATCCTGGCCCGTAAGCGGATTGGTCGATAAACCGCCAAAGCGGACGGCGCAGAAGCGCTTCTGATTGATCCATAACGATTCTCCTTCACAAAATGTTCTTCTTTTACTGTAGCCTTCTGGCGGGAGTCGTTCAAGCTTTTTATGATATAGTAAGTAGGACTATATTACATAGGAGATGAAGAACATGAGTGAAGCAGCAAAAACGCTGGACGGCTGGTATTGCCTGCACGATTTCCGCTCGGTTGACTGGGCAGCATGGAAAATGCTGTCAAGCAGTGAACGAGAAGGTGCTCTGGCCGAATTCCGGAAATTCTTATATAAACTGGAAGAAACACAGGAAATGAAAGCTGGCAGCCACTCCTTCTACAGCATTATTGGCCAAAAAGCTGATTTTATGCTGATGATTTTGCGCCCGACAATGGCAGAGCTGAATGTAATTGAAACAGAATTCAACAAGCTGAAAATTGCCGAATTTACCATCCCGGCGTATTCCTATGTATCCGTTGTCGAACTAAGCAACTACCTGTCTTCTGATGAAGATCCGTACCAAAATCCACAAATTCGCGCTCGTTTGTATCCGGAGCTTCCTAAAACAGAGTATGTATGCTTCTACCCAATGGATAAACGCCGCCAGGGCGAAGATAACTGGTACATGCTGCCAATGAAAGACCGCGGCAATTTAATGCGCAGCCATGGTATGATTGGCCGCCAGTATGCCGGCCTTGTGAAACAGATTATTACCGGTTCGGTTGGATTTGATGATTACGAATGGGGTGTCACGCTTTATGCGGATGATGTACTTCAGTTTAAAAAGCTCATATATGAGATGCGCTTTGATGAAGTAAGTGCCCGCTACGGCGAATTCGGTTCTTTCTTTGTCGGCCATTTGCTGACAGACGAAAAGTTTACACAAATGATGCATATCCAATAACCTTTTCAGACGGTGTCTTTCAGGCATCGTTTTTTTATGTGCATTTTTTGCCGGCACTCCCCTTTTATTGTACGGCACGTAATGGTTAGAGTTTATGGATTCAGGCGTAAGCCCAGCACCGACTTTATACGCTTTGCATAAAGTAAATCGGGAGGTGTTGATGTGGCTGTTGTTGCTCATACGGAAGAGGATGTAAAACTTCTGGCACGCTTTGGCAATGTCGGCGTAAACCGGACACGGTCTGACTGTCTTGATTTCAAAGATATCCGCACAATCCGCCAAATAGTTTTTCAGTCACCCGGCGGCTTTGAAGCAACACAGAAAGGCTATTTTTATCAAGGTGCCCGCCAGCAGAACATCGACCTGGCACGAAAAGTATTAAGAAGCGGCCGCTGCCATCTGGTTTCCAATGCCCTTTGGTTTTTTGAGCCAGCCGGCGGATGCCCTGCCCAGTGGTTTAACCAGCCGAATACCGACCGGTATAAATCCCACTGCTTTTTTAGTCCGCTTCGTTCTGTTTGTCCATCTGTTTACTAAATAAGGAGGCGTTTTTTTTCATGAATCCATTTCAGCATGTACCAGCCCAGGGACCGATGAATCAGGGAAGCATGAATCAAGGAAGTATGAACCAAACCGGGCCGCAGACACTGCCTCCAGTAGGTATGGGCCAGGGCATGGGTCAAGGTATGGGCCAAGGCATGGGACCGGGTATGGGCCAGGGCATGGGGCCGGGTATGGGCCAGGGCATGGGGCCTGGTGGGCCTGGCGGAGGAGCCGGCCTGCAGCAATTTGAAGAATCCTACATTGAAAATATTTTCCGTTTAAACCGCGGCAAAATGGTGACCGTGTATACAACGTTTGAAAACAATAAAGAATGGAATGCTAAAGTGTTCCGCGGCCGTATTGAAGCAGCCGGGCGTGACCACCTTATTTTAAGCAGTCCTTCAACCAACCAGCGCTTTTTAATTCCGCTTCTTTACCTTGATTATGCTGTCTTTGATGGAGAAATTGCCTACGAGTACCCGTTTAGTTAAAAAAGAGCGGCATGGAGGCCGCTCTTGTGAGAATGTAGACAAAGCAAGAAAACAGGCTGATTGAAACCGTCTGCTCTTCCAGGAGGGCCGCCTGCCCGGAAGCGAAGTGACCTCTTGGGTGAAGGTCATGAGCATTTACAGCCGGCAAGTGATGCCGAAAGCAGGCGATTGAGGACAGCTTGAAAAGAGCGGCATGGAGGCCGCTCTTTTCCTACATATTTTTAACGGCTGCTACAATAAGCATTACCCAGGCAGCAAGAAATGCCACGCCGCCAATCGGCGTAATCGCACCAAGCTTGCTGATGCCTGTAAGAACTAACACAAATAAGCTGCCGGAAAACAGCATGATTCCTGCAAACATAAGCCAGCCTGACCAGTTCAGTGCAGAGCTGCCCGCAAACTGCCCCATTAAAAAGCCGACGATTATTAAACCGAGCGCATGAAACATTTGGTATTGAACCGCTGTTTTCCAAATGTCTAAGTACTTCGCTTCTACTTTTCCTTCAAGCCCGTGAGAGCCAAAGGCGCCAAGCGCAACCGCTAAAAAGGCATGGATCGCCCCTAAAATAATAAATAATTTCATGATTCTGCTCCTTTAAAAATCAAAAATTGAATCGCCATTTGAACCGTCTTCTGTCGCAATCCGCTCTTTCTGGCCAACAATCTGTCCAGGATCCTGGACTGGCGGCATAACGGCTGGCGCCACAGAAGCCTGCTTCGGCGCAGGCATGTCCATTCTAGCTCCAATAAGCAAGTCGCACATCGACTTGATCGCATAAATATGCCGTTCCATTTCTCCTGGACCGGCGTTTCTTGCCGCAGCTATTTCCTGCTCCATTTTCTGCAGCACTTTCTCATGGGATACATTCACTTTTTAACACCTTCTTTCGGAGAAAATTGAAAACATGGATGGCCTGATGACCGTTTCACAACCACAGATGGCATCTGCTTTGTTTTAAATCCAAATGCCCGGCAGCCACGAGGAGCCTGCGCATCCCATGTGACAAAAAAATGCCGGCATTTCATACAATTCGGTTCCGCTTTCAACACGTCCCTTCCCCGTTTCACGTGAAACATCAGGCTGCTGGAAATATACGCACGTTTTTTTAAAGCAGATAACCTGAAAAAGGCTGGGCTGCATAGTGCAAAGCTTTGCTTATAAAAGAACAGACGCTTCCAGACAGCCTGCTTTTTTGCTTTCTTTGTTCTTTGAACAATTTATACGTTTGAATCGAGGCACCAATTAATCGGGCTTTCCCCTATAGAAGCGAGCGCTTCATTTGCCTTGGAGAATGGCCGGCTTCCGAAAAATCCGCGTGATGCTGATAATGGACTTGGATGAGGCGATTCAATAATAACATGCCTGTTTATGTCGATTAAGGCTTTTTTGCTTTGTGCCGGTCTTCCCCAAAGTAAAAATACAACCGGCTTCTCCCGCTCGCTGATAAGTCTGATTACCTGATCCGTAAATGTTTCCCATCCCTTGTTCCGATGAGAATTTGCTTTTCCCTCTCGAACAGTTAAAACAGTGTTTAACAGGAGAACCCCTTCATCTGCCCATTGTTTTAAATATCCATAATTCGGAACTTCGCAGCCAATATCTTCTTTCAATTCCTTATACATATTTTTTAAAGATGGCGGCGGTTTAATGCCAGGCTGAACCGAAAAGCTTAAGCCGTGCGCCTGGTTCGGTCCATGATACGGGTCCTGGCCAAGAATGACGACCTTTACATTTTGGTACGGCGTAAAATGAAGGGCATTAAAAATATCATCCATATCAGGATGAATCACCTGTGTACTGTATTCTTCTTTTAAGAATGACCGCAGCTCCTGGTAATAAGGTTTTTCAAATTCACCTTCAAGCAGCGGTGCCCAGTCATTTGTTAAGATTTTTTTATTCATGCGGCTCACCTCCTTCTTCATTATAAAGGAATGAGTCGCTGTTTAAAAATAAAGCGGGCGGGTATAAGAAAGCGAACATGAAAATACGAGGAGGTCTTTCTGTGTATACCGCAAAAATCGTTCGAAACCATACAGAAGCGGCCAGTGCCGTAACGGCTTTTTCACAAGATGGATTTTCCAAAGAAGCGATTTATGTGTTTGCCCGCGATAAAGCTGAATCTAAACAGTTAACCGACGCGACCAACAGCGGCACAGTCGGCTTCAAGGAGCAGGGCTTGTCCGGCACAGTCGGCAATGTATTTAAAAACCGCGGGGACGAGCTGCTTTCGAAGCTCCACAGCCTCGGAATGAGCGAATCCGAAGCAGCCGATTATGAAGAACAGCTTGACCGGGGGCTTATTGCCGTCGTTGCGACAGATAAAAATCCGGAGGACCGAAGTTCAGCCAATTCCAACGATCAAAGCGTCCTTTAAAAAGGGCGTTTTTTCTTGTGCATTTCCCTTTTGTTTCTTAAACTAAAAGAAGTGTTAAAAAGGAGGAATTGCATCATGAAAAAAACATTAACCATTGCAGGATCAGATACAAGCGGCGGCGCTGGCATCCAAGCCGACTTGAAGACCTTCCAGGAGCACGGCACATATGGCATGACAGCCCTCACAACAATTGTCACAATGGACCCCGATAACGGCTGGAACCACGGTGTGTTTCCACTAGCGATCGACACGCTACAGGCTCAGTTAAAAACAGCCATGTCCACTGGCATTGATGCGCTGAAAACAGGAATGCTTGCTACGCCTGAAATTATCGAAACGGCAGCAGCTTCTATTAAAGAGAACGATATCCAAAAAGTCGTCATCGACCCAGTTATGGTCTGCAAGGGCGAAGACGAAGTACTAAATCCGGAAGCAGCCGAAGCAACACGCGACTCTCTTCTTCCGCTTGCGACCGTTGTCACACCAAACTTATTTGAAGCATGGCAGCTTTCTGGTGTCGGCCCAATCCGCACAATCGATGATATGAAAGAAGCAGCTCAAAAAATTCATGCACTTGGCGCAAAAAACGTAGTGGTTAAAGGCGGCAAGCAGCTGCAAAGCGAAAAAGCGGTTGACCTTTTCTACGATGGTAGTGAATTTGAGCTGCTAGAAGGTGAAAAGCATAACACCACATACAATCATGGTGCGGGCTGCACGTTTGCGGCTGCTATTACGGCCAACCTGGCAAACGGACAGGACGTAAAAACAGCAGTCCATAATGCGAAGGATTTCGTAAATGCGGCGATTAAACACGGCTGGAAACTGAACGAGTATGTCGGTCCTGTTATGCACGGTGCTTACAACCATAAATAACATATAAGAAAATCCCGCCTGCTTGGACGGGATTTTCTTTTTATTTAAAATACGTAATTTTCTCTTGAACCGGCATCCGTTCTTTTGCTTGCGGCAATTCGTCGTAATAGCCGAATTGCAGCAAGGCCAAAATCCTCTCGCCCGGCTTTACACCAAGCGCTTCACGAAACTTTGGCGCATCCAGCCAGACTGGTGTTTTCCAGCATGTGCCGATGCCCTGCTCCCAGGCAAGCAGCTGGGCGTTTTGAATAAGTGCGCTTGCAGCCGAGAAATCTTCCAGCCGTTCTTTTTGGCGCGGATCCTCCGGCACAATGACAAATACAAAAGCGCCAGGCAGTGCGAAGCCGGCTGTTTTTTTCCTTAGCTCTTCCTCCGGAAGCACATTCCATTTTGGGATCGTACATTCTTTCAGCGTCTCCCGCATCGCTTGGAGTCCCTCTTCAGCTGCAACAACAAACCGCCATGGCTCGCGGCAGCCATGATTCGGCGCCCACACTGCGTCCTCTAATACAGCCGTAACATCGGAAAGCGCTACAGGCTTGCCGTTAAATTTCTTGATGGAACGGCGTTCACGAATAATATTTTTCAGCATATGTACCACCTCTATCTATTAGATTTCTTTTTCCATCATACTGAAAAAGCGGGATTTTCGCCATTCGAACTATTTTTTAGTACAATAGGGCAAGAACGAAATTCGACGGGAGGGCAACGGACATGGAACCGATTTTACCTGAAAAGGTACAGGAGCTTATTAATACGTTTGCCGGCCAGGAAGTATACCTTCACATGGAAACGACAAACGGTGCTTACGCATCACATTTTAATGAAAAGTTTTTCTCTGCGGGTGCGTATATCCGCAATGCGAAGCTTACATATGAACACGGCAAAATTGTCGGCGATGGGCCGTTTCGTGTTGGGCTGAAGCTTGCAATTGGCTGGGTCTACGCAGAAGGATTAACTCATTATGGGTTTGATGAAAATGGGCACTTACTGATGGCTGGACATGATTTTGATGGAAAACTGGCAGTCGCTCTGCAGCTGGGCACGACGCCGTTTAAGTAACGAAAGGACTGAAGACGATGACCAAAACAATGGAAATTGAACAGGAGCGCCACGTCCTTGTCATCTTTCCTCACCCGGATGATGAAGCATTTGGTGTCTCCGGTACGATCGCTGTTCATACTGGACGAAAAACACCGGTCACTTATGCCTGCTTAACACTCGGCGAAATGGGCCGCAATCTTGGCAATCCTCCTTTTGCTAATCGCGAGTCTCTTCCAGATGTCCGCAAGGCAGAGCTGCAAAAAGCAGCCGAAGCCATCGGCATTCAGGATTTGCGTATGATGGGCCTTCGTGATAAAACGTTAGAGTTTGAAGATGATCAAAAAATGATGAACCTCGTCACGGATTTGATTGATGAGCTGAATCCTTCCCTGATTATTACGTTTTATCCGGGCTACTCTGTTCACCCGGACCATGAAGCAACCGCACGTGCGGTTGTACGGGCGGTGCGCGCGATGGAAGAGAGCAAACGGCCGAAGCTTCACTGTGTGGCCTTTGCGAATAACACGCTTGAAGAAATCGGGCCGGCTGATATCCGTTACGACATCCGACACGTGTATGATAAAAAACTAGAAGCCATGAAAGCTCATATTTCCCAGACCATCTGGATGCTGAAAGATCTGGAAGCAAGCGTCGCCGAAGAAGGAAGCGAGCTGCATGACCGGTTTAACTACGAGCATTTTTGGACATATACATTCGATGAAAAAGACAAAGTAACCGAAATAAAAAGCTGATCTGCATTTGCAGACCAGCTTTTTTAATGCTCGTTTAAATAAGCAGGTTAAACAAGAGAGGATCACTATTGATTTCCATATAAGGGAAGCCATTTTCCTCCATCCGCTTAACAAGCGGCGCATAGTCCTCTTTATGTTTCAGCTCAATACCGACCAGAACAGGTCCTTCATCACGATTGGTGCGCTTTGTATATTCAAAGCGGGTAATATCGTCGTATTCACCCAGCACCTGATCCATAAACTTGCGGAGTGCCCCGGCACGCTGCGGAAAAGTGACGATAAAGTAATGTTTTAACCCTTCATAAATGAGCGAACGTTCTTTGATCTCCTGCATGCGCTCAATATCGTTATTGCCGCCGCTGATCACACAAACCACGTTCTTTCCTTTGATCTCGTCTTTATAAAAATCAAGGGCAGCAACAGACAGCGCTCCTGCCGGCTCTGCTACGACTGCATTTTCATTATACAGCTGCAAGATCGTCGTGCACACTTTGCCTTCTGGAATCACGGAAATACCGTCGAGCACATCCATGCAAATATCCATTGTCAGGTCACCGACTTGTTTAACGGCCGCCCCGTCGACAAACGGATCGATCGTGTCCAGACGGGTTACCTGTCCGCTGTTCAAGGAAGCTTTCATGCCAGCTGCTCCCGCCGGCTCAACGCCAATCAGCTTCGTGGATGGGCTGATGCCTTTTAAATATGAGCCGACACCGGCTGCAAGGCCGCCACCGCCAATGGAACAAAACATGTAATCAATAGGTTCTTGCATATCGTTCAAGATCTCAACCGCCACGGTTCCCTGCCCGGCAATCGTCCGATAATCATCGAATGGATGAACAAACATTTTTTCTTCTTCTGTGCAGTAGGCCATTGCTGCAGCATATGAATCATCAAACGTATCTCCTGTCAGCACAACCGATACTTTATCTCCACCGAACCGTTTCACCTGCGATACTTTTTGACGTGGTGTTGTGGACGGCATAAAGATCTTCCCTTCAATGCCGAGGGCAAGGCAGGAATACGCAACGCCCTGCGCATGGTTGCCGGCACTTGCGCATACTACGCCTTTTGCCCGCTCTTCCTCCGTCAAGCTCCGGATAAAGTTATACGCGCCGCGCAGCTTAAAGGAGCGGACAATCTGTAAATCTTCACGCTTTAAATACACGTTACAGCCGTAACGGGCTGATAAAAGTTCATTTTTTTGAAGCGGTGTCTTGGTAACCACGTCTTTAAGCACCTGGTTTGCCACGACGATTTCTTCTACTGATACTTTAGACACGGTGAATTCTCCTTCTTATTGCGAATTGTATGAATTATTTTATCATTTGACCGCACTTCGTTCCAGTGCATCTTCAATCGCCTTGGCCACTCCGCTTTCTTCATTACGGGACGTCTCAAACCGGGCTGCTTTTTTAATATTGGCGTCTGCGTTGCCCATCGCATATGAATATCCGACTCTCTCAAGCATAGACAGGTCATTATAGTTGTCTCCCACAGCGAGCGCATCTTCGAGCGAGAGTCCTTTAGAAGTCAAGTAATTCTCAAGCGTAATGCCTTTTTGAGCCTGGTCATTAGTAATTTCAAGGTTTTCGTTCCCAGATGAGCTGACAGCTATTCCGTCAACCCCCTCGAGACGGTCCGCCGCCCGCTGCAGCAGCTCGCGGTCTGTTGAAAACACGAAAAATTTATAAATGTGCTGGCTCGTGTCACGAATGATTTCTTCGTAATCATTCACTTGTTTAGCAAGGCCGTGCTCGATCCGCAGCTTAGCGCGTTCACGAATGTCTTCTATATTTGCGTCTGGATGTGCGGAAAGAACAATATCAATCAACAGCTCTACCGCTTTTTCTGCGTCGTCTGTGTACGTTGCTTGATTCGTATACACTTCAAAATAAACACCGACATCTTTTAAGCGGCGGTATAAATCGTATGCCAAATCATCTTCAATCGCCGTAAATTGAATGATTTCGCCCCCTGCATCCCGCACTTCCGCTCCGTTCACTGCAATAATCGGGCACTCGATCCCGGTTCCTTCTAGTGCAAAGCGGGCTTCTTTGTAAGAACGCCCTGTTGCAACAATGACTTCGATCCCAAGCTCCTGCGCTTTTTTCATGGCGGCTCGGTTTTCTTCACTCACTTCCATGTTCCCGTTTAATAGCGTTCCGTCCATATCTGTTGCGATGCTTGTAATCATTCGGGTCACCTTCTTTTTCATTTCATTCTTTCCTATTTTAACATGAAAATAGTTCGGAATCCGGAAAAATACCGGGAGTATACAGTGCAAGTATTGTAAGCGCAATCAAGATTCTGTATTTTATGAATATGTTCTGAAGCATAGATTTTTAAAATAGAATGAATTAAAATTGCACATGTTGAATCTTTATACGAAGAAAGGATTTATATATGCGTAAATTTGGTTCCCTCTTGCAGTTTGTGATTCCATCTGCAATTGGGATTTTATTGTTTATGACTCCCGTGTCAATGGAAGATGGCATGACTATTCCGATTGCCGTTTTGTCAGCCTGGCTCCAGGATGCTCTTGGAGATGCCATTCCCAGTATTGTAATGGTCCTGATTGTGTTGTCTGCTTTGTTGACAGTCGTTGTTAAACTCGTTCGTCCGACGTTTGTGCGCCATTCTGCTTTCTTGACCGCTCTTTTTGATATTTCGCCGTTTTGGCTGATTGTCCGCCTGGCCGGCGCTGTGTTTTCAGTTTTGACTTATTTTCGTCTTGGTTCTCAAGCCATTTGGTCGGACGCAACAGGTGGAACGCTTCTGTTCAGCCTGCTGCCTGTTCTGTTTGCCGTCTTTTTATTTGCAGGCATCCTCCTGCCTCTTCTGCTTAATTTTGGCTTGCTTGAATTTGTCGGCTATTCCTTAACGAAAGTGATGCGGCCGCTCTTTTTGCTGCCTGGGCGCTCTTCAGTAGACGCACTTGCTTCATGGCTTGGCGACGGGACGATTGGCGTTTTGCTAACAAGCAAGCAGTATGAAGAAGGATTTTACACAAAAAAAGAAGCGGCCATTATTGGAACCATGTTTTCAGTCGTCTCGATTACTTTTTGCCTTGTCGTCATCGGCCAGGTCGGCCTGGACCAGTATTTTGTTCCTTTTTACTTAACCGTTGTTTTAGCCGGAATTGCCTGCGCGATTATTATGCCGCGGATTCCGCCGCTTTCAAGAAAACCCGATACCTTTGTAGATGGAACACCGCGTCGTGCTGATGATGAATCGATTCCATCCGGGTATACCTCTTTGTCATATGGATATGAACAGGCTGTGAAGCGGGCCGGCCAAAGCAAGCTGTCCGAAACCGCAATTGATGGGGTAAAAAATGTGCTGGATATGTGGCTCGGTGTTATCCCAATTGTCATGGCGATCGGTACAACAGCTCTGGTTATTGCGGAATCAACGCCCGTTTTTCAATGGCTCGGCCTGCCGTTTATTCCTCTGCTTGAGCTTTTAAACATACCATTCGCCAAAGAAGCATCTGAAACGATTATGATCGGGTTTGCCGATATGTTTCTGCCAGCAATACTAGGCGAAAGCATCCAAAGCGAGCTGACACGGTTTGTAGTTGCAGCTCTATCTGTCTCACAGCTTATCTATATGTCAGAGGTAGGCGGACTGCTTCTCGGGACAAAAATTCCCGTTTCTTTTAAAGATTTGTTTCTTATCTTCATTATCCGTACGCTGATCTCTTTGCCGATTATTGCAGGAATTGCACACCTTTATTTTTAAAAAGCCGGAACTTACCGGCTTTTTTTTCGTATAATCGGGTAATGATATATGTTGCCTAGAAAGGAAGTGTCTCTTTTTGACAAACAAACTTTGGTTCCAAACAGGAATTGGTATTTTACTGGCGATGCTGATTATTTTTATGTTTCAGCAAATTCATGATGTCTTTAATCCTCTTATTATTATCGCCAAAACAATTTTTCTGCCTCTTTTGATTGGCGGGGTGCTTTTTTATTTAACAAGGCCGCTCCTCCACTTTCTTGAAGCAAGAAAGCTGCCGCGCTGGGCTTCTATTACATTCGTGCTTGTTGTGGTCGCGGCCGTATTCTGGCTGATTTATGCGATGATCGCGCCCGTTATCGGTGAACAGGCCGGTTCTTTAGCAAAAAACACACCGCAAATGATCGAGGAAGGCGAAAAATGGGTGGATTACCTGCTCAGTCACCGGGATGACCTGCCGCCTCAAGCGCAGGAATCTGTTGAAAGTACGATCAGCAATGTTTCTAACAATATAAATGAATGGACTGTTGGATTCGGCTCCTGGCTGTTAACGTTTCTTCAAAACTTTTTCCAAGCCTTGTTCCTTTTGATCCTGGCGCCATTCTTCCTTGTATACATGCTGAAGGATCATGAAAAGTTTGCACCGTTTGTTGCCGGCTTTTTCAGCGGAGAACGAAGAACATGGATCCGCAAAACACTGCATGACTTGGATGTGACGCTTCGCTCTTACATTCAAGGGCAGCTGTTGGTCAGCTTCCTTGTCGGTGTGATGCTCCTAATTGGATACTTAATTATCGATTTGAATTATGCCCTGCTATTGGCGCTGTTCGGCATGATAACAAATGTGATCCCGTTCCTCGGCCCTTACTTGGCCGTTGTGCCGGCTATGTTTATCGCTCTTCTGCAGGAGCCGCAGATGGCCTTGTACGTAGCGATTATTATGCTCGTTGCCCAGCAGATTGAAAGCAACTTTATTTCACCAAATGTAATGGGCAAAGCGCTTGATGTTCATCCGCTTACCGTTATCACGGTTATTTTGGCGGCAGGAAACATCGCCGGCATCTGGGGCGTTATTCTAGCCATTCCGTTTTACGGCGTTGTCAAAACGATTCTGTCTAACCTTTATCAAAAAAGAACAGAAATCCGTGAAGCTGCTGGAAAAGAAATTGATTAATACAACACAACTGTCTCTTCGGAGGCAGTTTTTATTGTTAGCATGCGGACCGGATAATAAAAAGAAAACCCTTTTTAAACGAAAGGGGTTCAGACTGTAGACAAATTACATGGATGACCGTGCACGTGAATGGATGGATCGGCGGCGTCCAGGCAGCTCTGCTTTCCATGGGGCAGGGCGCTCCCATGGGAGTCTGCGCCGCCCTCCCGCCGCCAAGTGGCTTGCGACAAGATGGTATAGAGCTCCTAAGGTCGTGTCTTTCTGTTTAAAAAAAGAAAATTTTTATTCGGTCCTTGCTTATGGTTCTTCAACACCCATTAGTGAAGCCTGCCGGACGAAGACTCCTGCGTGAAGTACATCGGGAGACCCCGCAGGCGCAGCCGAGGGAGCTCCCGCACTGCCTTAGGATGCGCGAAGTCCGGCAGGTTTCACTTACCGGCTCTTTTTTAATAGTGAAAGACTTTGTCTACACACTACCCCTTTTTGAACAAAAGGGGTTTTCTTTTTTACTTCTGTACGAACCAAGTGTAAAATTACACGTAAGGAGTGATGTTCGGTGAACAAAGAAGCGATAACAGCTATAGTTTCCTCTAAATTAAAGCTGGTCCGCACAGAACGCGGATACACACAGGATAAAATGGCTCATGTGATCGGCTTGTCTAAAAAAACACTTGTGCAAATTGAAAAAGAACGCTCCACTGCCGGCTGGACAACAGCGGCAGCGGTATGTGCGCTGTTTCGGAACAGCGATATCCTTCAGTCTGCGCTCGGCGGTGACCCGGTTGAAATAGCCGAGCTTGCTGCGCACAAAACGATCTCACGGCCAAATGGCCAGGAAAAAACAATGGGCGGCCGCGTTTGGTGGCGTGAGTTAAACAGTCAAAAAGGCATCCGTCTTCAGCAAAATGTCATCAGCGGCCACTACCGCGTGCTGGATGCCGAAGATTACCGGCTTTTCAGCACATATGATGCAGCCGAAGCAGAAGAGCATTTCCAGAATCACGTGAAAAGAACCGGGGACGAATAACCGTTTATTCGTCCTGCTCTTCACAATCAAAGCAAAACAGCTCTCCTTGTTCTTTTACCCCATTTAAAAATCCGTCCAGACAATAAATATCCTTGCCGCATACGATACATTGACCGACCCATTCTTTCAGGACCATCTCCCCCTTTAAATTCCATTATATCCCGCTATGTATCTTTCTGTTGAAATTATATATAATAAGGATTACTACTTTTGAAGGAAGCGAAGTGACCGTTTATGCGGAAGTATGGACTGTTTTTAGCAGCGGCTCTTTTAATTTACGCCAGCTTTTTAACGCTTGAAAAAAGCAATCATGCAGTGTCAGACAGCCAATTCACCGACCCGGTTTTGTTCGTTCATGGCTTTAAAGGAACCGCGCGCTCCTTTAATACGATGATTGCCCGGTTTGAGGAAAGAGGCTGGGGAGAGCGGGCACTGACCATGAATGTCACGCGTACTGGCAGGCTTCTCGTCCGGGAAAGTCCTTTTTCTACAGAACGGCCTGCACTTATTCAATTAATTATGGAAAACAACCGGGCTTCCTTTGAGGATACATCACGTGCAGTAGCTGCGGCTATGCAGGTGCTGAAGAAGGAATACGGTATTGAACATATAAAGGTAGTCGGCCATTCAATGGGCGGCATTGTATCGGTAAAATTCTTGCAGGATTTATATGACCCTGCGCTTCATCCGGCAGTTGACCAATTAGTCACGATTGGCAGCCCCTTTAACGGCGTAGCCGGCGGACGATGGTTTACGCAAAACGAAGGTGAGGCGGTATACGACCTTATGCCCGGTTCGCCGGCTCTTGCTCAAATCACTGCCAGCCATGCTCAGTTCCCAAAGGAAACACGAGTATTAAACATTGCCGGAACCGGTGATCAGGTAACGCTGCTTCAAAGTGCACTCAGCTTAAAAGCCATTGTCCCAAAAGACCAATATCAGCTTGACATCCTCTATGACACAACCGTTGATCATAGCGGCCTGCATGAAACACCTTTGGTCGACGAGAAGATCGGTACTTTTTTTCATTATCAGTAAAGCAGCCTCTGCCAGGCTGCTTTTTTATGAAAAAAAACGGCTTCCCTCACAGGGAAACCGATGTATTTATCTATATTATCCTTTAAAAATATCGCTGTGTGCTTCACGGATACGCGCTAACACGGCATCCACAGTGGCTTCAGCATTTACGGGATATTCTTTCACTCGAGTAACGGAGCACGCGTCTCCTGTCTGGCACAATATTTTTACACATTCCGCTGTTTCTTCTTCGAGTTCATGCCATCCGCCCTCTTTGAAAAATGCACCTGACTTGGCCATTTTTTCATACTGTACAACATAGTTCTCTTTTACTTCTTCGGCAAAATAGCTTTTCACATCAAGAAGATTTTCAACGACCATCATGGTTATGGGTCAACTCCTGTTTCTTTGATGGCACTAGTATACGACGTTTTTTTTCGAAAAAGAACCGGCATTCGCATAAAAAATCTCATTATATACAATTTGGTAACACTTCGTTCACGAATTGTTCACAATTTCACAGAAGGAAGCGTTTACTACCTCTGCCAGATCGCGAGGAGACAATTCTATTTGCGCTCCGATCCGACCCGCACTCACGACAATAGACTCAAATTCTTCCGCCTGTGTATCTATAAAAGTTGGATAAAGCTTTTTCATTCCTACCGGCGAACAGCCTCCCCGTATGTATCCCGTTTGTTTTTGAATCTCTTTTACGGGAAGCATATCAACTTTTTTCTCACCTGCCGCGCGTGCCGCCCGCTTTAAATCAAGCTCCGCTTCGACCGGCACGACAAACACGAACAAGCCGCCTGCCCCTTCGGTAACCAGTGTTTTAAAAACGCGCCCCGGTTCAATGCGAATCTTATGGGCAACGGACACCCCGTCTATCTTCCCGTCTTTGTTATTGTATTCGTGCATCCCGTACTCAATGCCTGCTGCATCAAGCAGCCGCATTGCATTTGTTTTTCCTTTTGCCACCGTGCTTCCCCCTTTTTCTATGGTACACTTATTGTACTATAGTCAATGTGAAGAGGTGGAGCAAATGGACCAACTGACCGTTTCCGGCTTAATGGAAGTGATGAAAGAATTTTTTCCGCCGAATACGTCTGTTGCCGTGTCAAATCACGAAACATTTATTTATTACCAGCCGAGCCGCCTGATTGATTTGCATATTCGGGTAGGTGATCCGATCAAGCCGGGCAGTGTTACCCAGCAGGCTATCGAAGAAAAACATCAAGTGTCTACGTATATTGACAGCGATGTATATGGTATTCCCTACTATGCGATGAGTGTGCCGATTTTTAATAATCATGTGCTCACTGGTGCCGTCACAACCATCCATCCGGCCAAGCCATCGCCTATTTCACGCAATCTACTAACGATCAAGGCGGAAGACCGGTGGTATCCTATTCCGTACAGTGACGTTATATATTTAGAATCTGAAGGACGTAAAACCCGCGTGCAGGCCCGGACAGGCAGCGGCTACCATAAACTCAATTTAACGGAGCTTGAATTTATGCTGCCGGATGATGCTTTTATCCGTGTGCACCGCTCTTATATCGTGAACGTGAACTTTATTCAGGAAATTCAGCCCGACTCGCATTCAACTTTTTTGCTGATTATGAAAGACCGCACTAAAATTCCCGTCACCCAGACATATACGAGTGCTTTCCGCAAATCGCTCAATTATTAACAAACTTGCTTCATGACGCGAAATTTCTCCTTCGCGTCTTGTTTGCGGTTTTTCGTTACAAACAAAATGAAAGCCCTTTCAAATATTGATACACTTACCAAAACAACTTGGGGGGGTCGAATCACAGTGAAGGAACGTATTCGCATGGAGGAATTAAAAAACAGGATTGTGAGCGCCGATGAAGCGGCATCCTGGATTGAAGACGGGATGACATTGGGGTTAAGCGGATTTACACGAGCGGGGGATGCAAAAGCCGTACCGATGTCTCTTGTAGAACGAGCTAAGACGGACCCATTTAAAGTCAATATTTTTACCGGTGCCTCTCTCGGCTTTGACTTAGATAAAATGATGGCAGAAGCCGGGATTATTCATAAACGCCTGCCCTTTCAGGCAGACCCAGTTATGCGAAAAGAAATCAATGAAGGGCATCTGCTTTTTGTGGACCAGCATTTATCCCATACGGCCGAATCCATCCGCAGCGGGATTCTCGGACCAGTCGATTATGCCATTGTGGAAGCAGTCGCTATTACAGAAGACGGACTCATTATCCCGGCAACTTCTGTCGGCAATTCATCTATATTTGTTGATAGAGCGGAGAATGTCATTGTGGAGCTGAATACCGCCCAGCCGGCAGAACTCGAAGGCCTTCACGATATTTTTAATCCGAACGATCCGGGAAAACGCGGACCAATCAGGCTGACATCGGTAGACGAGCGTATTGGAGAAATCGGTATTCGAGTTGATCCAGTAAAAATTAAAGGGATCGTTTTAACAAATGCTCAGGACTCACCCTCTACGATTGTGCCGCCAGATGCGGAGACAGCACAAATGGCAGACCATTTAATTGCCTTTTTCCGTGAGGAAGTGAAAGCGGGACGCCTGACCAATGAACTCGCTCCTCTTCAGTCGGGCATTGGCTCGGTTGCCAATGCAGTAATGCACGGACTGATTGAATCGGAATTCGAAAACTTGGAAGTGTACTCAGAGGTGCTGCAAGATGCCGTATTCGATTTGTTTGACTGTGGTAAAATCCGCTTTGCTTCCGGCTGTTCAATTACTCTTTCAGAAGAAAAAATGCAGGATGTTTATTCAAACTTAGCAAGGTATCAGGGTAAGCTTGTCCTTCGTCCACAGGAAATCTCTAATCATCCCGAGCTGATCCGCCGGCTTGGCTTGTTATCGATTAATACGGCTCTTGAAGCAGACATTTATGGAAATGTAAACTCTACCCATGTACTCGGCACAAAGATGATGAATGGCATTGGCGGATCGGGCGATTTTGCCCGCAACTGCCGGACTGCTATTTTTGTAACAAAATCAACCGCGAAAGGCGGCGCGGTTTCCAGTATCGTTCCGTTTGTTTCACACGTGGATCATACAGAACATGATGTGGATGTGATCGTTACAGAGCAAGGCTATGCCGACTTGCGCGGTCTCGCCCCGCGTGAACGAGTGCTCGTTATCATTGAAAATTGTGCCCATCCAGCTTATAAAGAGCAGCTGAGACGTTATTATGAGGAAGCACTATCGCGCGGCGGCCAAACACCGCATGTGCTTGAAAAAGCGCTCTCCTGGCATACCCGCCTCGCCGAGACAGGCTCGATGCTTGAACAAAGTTCTCTTTCCCTTTCGTAACGTCTGTCTATCCGCTTTGGAAAACGACTTCCAGACTCCTGTCTCAAAACGATTTTCTTTAAAAGCAGCATGACGTTAACTATATATTTTTTCCTTAAGGAGCTGTTTTTAACGCAGCTCCTCTTTTCGTTATAAGTGGGACAAATACAGCTTATCCTTACGCTAAAACGGTCCGTTTTTTCTCCTGTTTAAAAATTCTACTTCACGTTAAAAATTTGCTGCTTTGTGTCAAAAAAATACGGTTTTGTGTGCTTTATAATGAAAGCACTTTCAAAATATTTTATACTTATACACATGAAGCCGCTTGAAGCGGCTCAATGTATAAAATACAATTCCATACTCTCTCTGATTTACTGTCAGAAAAAAGCGGCCCCGGTGAAGGCCGCTTTTTTCGTTCTACTGACCGCGGCGCTGCTCCGCGATTTTTTCTTTTGCCTTCGCTATTTCCTTTACAGGCGGCATTAAACTTACTACGATATCTCCCGCTTCTCCCCGAGGTGAGGCGTCGCGTGTATAAAAAGCCAGCTTGCCGGAAGGCTTTACCAGGAACAAAAGCAGCGTATTTTCATCCAGCTCTTTTAAATAGCTGTCGTAGCCGAAGCGTTCCGTCAGCTCTGTTTTTCGAAAAACATAATCAGCCGCCCGCGATGTTAACGCCTGGTAATGGGCAGATGAATCAAACAACACTTTTCCGCCCACGGTTTTATTGAATTCTTTCGCTGTTTCTGTCCGCTCCGGCCCTGAAGCAATTTGATACAAATTCACACGGCCCATCTCCGGAACAAAGGTAGAGCAGACGAGTGCGTTATACGCCTCATCGCTCGTTGCAGCAATCATGTACTCATACGGCGTCAGTTCAAGATGATATTCGGTGCTTTCCGATAAAATTTCACCGTGGTAAACCGGCAGATTAGCCTGCCGTGCCGCGTGAAGCCGTTGCCATGATTCGTCCGCCACAAGTACGGGAATATTTAAATCCTGCAATGTTTTACCGAGCTTTGCCGTAAAGGTATTGCCGCCAACAAGCAGGACACCCGGCTTATCGGTTGAAGCCAAATGAAGCTTTCTAGCCAGCCAGCCGATTGAAAACCCATGAGCTACAACAGTAGAAAACACAAGGGCAAACGTGAGCGGTGTCAGCAGTGAAGCATCCTCATACCCTGCTTCAAAAAGCGACTGGGCAAAGTAGCCGGACACCGTGAGTGCCACAATGCCGCGCGGCGCAATCCAGCCGACCAGCGTTTTTTCCCCATTTGTCATATCCGTCCCGACTGTAGAAAGCCAAATCGATAACGGGCGAACGACAAACAGCATGATCAGTACGAAAGCAATAATACGGAAATCAAAAATCTGCATCAGCGTTTCTCTTGTCAGGGACGCTGTCAGCATAATAAAAATGGTCGAAATAAGCAGGATAGATATGTTTTCCTTGAAATGGCGCATGTCTTTAATAGAAGAAATGTGCATGTTCGCCATTACCATCCCCATCGCCGTTACCGCAAGCAGTCCCGTTTCATGCATCGTTTCATCAGCAATCGTAAAGCAGGCAATCACGACAACAAATACGGACGGCGACTTTAAGTATTCTGGCACACGCCCTTTTTCAAGCGCTTTGCCAAGACCAAGGCCAAACACTACGCCCAATATAACCGCAAAAGCGGAGCCGAACAAGAAATTAATAAACGTAGCGGCTGTTTCTTCTCCTGTAAAAAACTTAATAAGTTCAAATGCAAACAGTGCAAGAAGAGCGCCAAACGGGTCTACAACGATCCCTTCCCATTTCAATATGGCGGACGTGCGCGGCTTCAGCTTCGCCTGGCGCAGAAGCGGAAGAATAACAGTCGGGCCTGTGACAATAAACAAACCGCCAATCACAAACGAAACGGCCAGGGACAGCCCGGCTACATAATGCGCAGCCAGCGAGCCGGCGATCCAGGCGATAAAAGCGCCTAATGTTACGATCCTGCGAATCGGCTGTCGAACCGTTTTAACCTCGCGGAAATCAAGATTTAAGCTGCCTTCAAATAAAATAATGGCAACCGCAGCGGAGACAATAGGACCAAACAAATCGCCAAACACATCTTTCGGGTTAACCCAGCCGGCCAGCGGTCCAATTAAAAGACCTGCCACCGACATGACCACAATCGCCGGAAGCCTATAGCGCCAAGCTGTCCATTGAGACGCGATTCCAACAACAAGTGTGATCATTATATAAAACAACAGAGAATCAAACATCACATCTCCCTTTCTTCCCATGTTTCTGTCCATACTACCGTGTTTGTTCCCATATTTCACGTCTGAGAAACTGGGCATACCCTCATCTGCTAAAAATAAAAAAAATCGAAATATTTATTATTCACTGACTGCAATCCTGATTGTACGCATGTAAATGTAAAAAAGCTGCCCTGAACAGGACAGCTTTTTCTTATTGAAACACAATCGTTTTGTTGCCGTGCACGATAATGCGGTCTTCTAAATGCCACTTAACTGCCCGTGCCAGAACACGCCGTTCAATCGAGCGGCCGATTTTTTTCAAGTCCGCCACATGATCGCGGTGATCTACACGTTCAATATCCTGTTCAATGATCGGCCCTTCATCCAAATCATTGGTTACATAGTGAGACGTCGCACCGATCAGCTTCACGCCACGGTTGTACGCACGCTCGTACGGACGCGCACCGATAAACGCCGGCAGAAACGAGTGATGAATGTTAATAATTTTGTTCGGATACTTCTCTACAAATTCTGGTGTTAAAATTTGCATGTAACGTGCCAGCACGATGACATCGACATTATGCTCTTCAATCAAGCGTGACTGTTCCTCTTCCACCTGCCGGCGAATGTCTTTGTTTGCCGGGATGTGATAGAACGGAATACCGAGCGATTCAACCATCCCCCGAGCTTCTTCGTGGTTTCCAGCTACGAAGGCGATATCCGTCGGCAGATCGCCGCTTTGCCATTCCCATAAAAGCTCCAGCAGGGCATGCGGTTCTTTTGAAACAAAAATGGCTGTTTTCTTCCGCTCGCTTCCGTATGCAAAGCGGAACTCCATACTAAAGTTCTCCGCAAGTGACGAAAACTCTTTTTCCATAGTATCCCGCTTGTCCGTTAGTCCTTCGCAGTCAAATTCGAGCCGGATAAAAAAAGTGCCGCCTTGCGGATCACTCGTATACTGGCTTGACTCAATAATATTCGCACCCTGCTCAAACAAAAATTTTGACAGAGCAGCGACAATCCCCGGTCCATCTGGACACTTTACAAGCAGGCGGCCCCGGTTTTCAGGACGGCTCTGTCTACTCGGTACGTTTTCGGGTGAATTTATATTTGCATTCATCATGTACACTCCAGTTTTTCAGTTTAATTTCAATTTCCTCATTATATACGATTCCGCCTGCTTTGAAAATATATTCAGCCCTTCGCCTGGATTCGTGCTATAGTAAAATAACAAACTGACTTGTTATTGGAGGCAAAGCAATTGGAGAAACAAGAACAATGGTCGTCGAAGCTCGGTTTTATTTTGTCCTCAGCCGGCGCGGCGATTGGACTTGGGGCGATTTGGAAATTCCCTTATGTAACCGGTCAAAGCGGCGGCGGCGCTTTTTTGCTTTTATTCGTTATTTTCACTCTTTTAATCGGGCTTCCTATGCTGATTTCAGAATTTATTATTGGACGCGGTTCCGGCCGGGAAGCGGTTGGTGCTTATAAAAAATTCGCGCCGGGTTCTTTTTGGACACTCACAGGTAAAATTGGCGTAGCCGGCTGCTTTTTACTGCTTTCTTTTTACAGCGTAGTCGGCGGCTGGGTACTGATTTATACCATCCGTGCTCTGTATGGCGGCGTCATCGGCAGCGGTGATCCGGGCGCCGTATTTGGCGCGATGACCGAAAACGGATGGCTGACGATTGGCGGCCACGCTCTTTTTATGCTGCTGAACATTATTGTAATTGCAGCCGGAATCCAAAAAGGCATCGAGTTTGCCAGCAAATATATGATGCCTCTTTTATTTATTTTCTTCATTATTTTAGTGATCCGTTCCTTAACACTCGACGGAGCAATGGAAGGCGTGGCATTTTTCCTGCAGCCGGATTTTTCGAAAATTAATGCAGAAGCTGTTTTATACGCACTTGGACATTCCTTTTTCTCACTGGCTGTCGGATTTTCCTGCATGGTCACCTACAGCTCGTATTTAGGTAAAGATGTGAGTATTCCGTCGTCTGCCGGTTCTGTGGCGATTATGAATATTTTTGTTTCCGTTTTAGCAGGACTTGCCATCTTCCCGGCCGTTTTTGCATTCGGCTTAGAGCCGACAGCTGGGCCTGGACTTCTGTTTGTCGTACTGCCGGCTGTTTTTTCGCAGATGCCTTTTGGTGAATTGTTCTTATTTATGTTTTTACTGCTGTTTTTGTTTGCAACGCTTACTTCTTCGTTCAGCCTGCTTGAAATTATCACCGCGGCTTTTACGAAAGGCGAAGCAGCATCACGTAAAAAGATTTCACTTATCTCTGGTATCGTTGTTTTTCTGGCGGGTATTCCTGCGGCTCTGTCCTTTAGTGCGTTCGCCGATATTTCCTACTTCGGCCGCAACATTTTTGATATGACCGATTATCTCGTCAGCAATATCCTGCTGCCGCTCGGCAACCTGCTGATTGCACTGTTTATTGCCTGGCGGATGGATCAGGCGATTGTAAAAAGCGAGTACGAACTCAATGCCGGCCGCTTTGGCTCTACGTATGCGTACTGGCTGCCGCTTATGCGCTGGATTGTGCCGATTACAATTGCGGTCGTATTTGTTTATACGATGAGCCAATTAAAAATGTAACCTAAAAAGCGTTCACGAATCCAAAACGGATTCGTGAACGCTTTTTTTATTTTTCTTTTATTCGTTACATGCCTATTCATGCTTTAAAGTGCAGCGGCATATACTTCTTCCCTTGTACAGCCTTGTACAGCCGCTGTTTGATCCGTTTCTTCCGCTGCCTTTTTCTCCTGCTTCGGCTCACGTTCCAGCATCTTTTGCCGCTGTTTGATTAAATCAGCCAGCGGGATCGGCTTCGGCAGCTGTCCTAAAATGGAGGACGGCAGCTTTGTACCAGGAGCATATACGGCTAAAAAGGCATTCGCCATTTGCAGATAGCCTGCGCCGTTTGGATGCACATCGCTCGGGTTCGGCACATACTCTACTCCGTCCAGTCCAAAATGGTCCGCCACCGGAACAAAGACGGCACCCGCCCTCTCTGCTTCTTGTTTAATGATCTGGTTCAGCAGGTTCAGCTGCTCACTAACTGCCGGCTTGTGCTGGTCGAACACATGAGGATACGGGAAATAATAACCCATTGCATAAATATCCGCCTGCGGGTTCAATGCTTTAATTTTCTTAAGCAGCACTGCATAGTTTTCCCTCACACCGTTTAAGGCAAAAGCAGCCGTTACTGCGTTAAAGGTAAGCAGCCCGCGCTTCGAGTCATTTTGAATAAGCGGCAGAAGGTCATTCGCACCCGCTGAAATGGTAATGAGGTCAGCCGACTGAATGGCCTTTTTCCCCGCCGCACTTTCCACCTGGCTGATCACCTGACTTACCGTGTAGCCGGGAATCGCCAGCTCCTTTGAATAAGAATCCGGCCGGATCGCAAGCGCAATCATATCTGCATACCCTGCTCCAATTTCCCGGTTCGGCGTCTGGCCCGCCGCAAGCGAATCACCAATCGCTATATAATGGATGGCCGCCGCCTGTCCAGGGCTGGCGATACTGCCGAAAACAAAAAAGAACAACAGCAAAGCCCGTCTGATCATACGCGCCACTTCCTTTACTCATTCTCCTCCTTATTGTATCAAAAGAATGAGCTTTTACGCTTGAACAAACTGTTTTATGCACCAGTCATTGTAAATGTAAAAGCGAGATCAATACGTTGGATCTGTTTTTCTTGAAAATAAGCAACGTAATAAATAACCGTATCGTCCACGTGGTACACAATTCCGTCAAAAGAGTGAGCCAGAAGATAGTCTTTAGTGATCCGGCCAATCCATGCATAAACATGTTCCGGGCGAACAGCAGGCATTGCTCTTTCAGCATATTTCCACTCAAGTGCATCCCGCCTAAGATCTGTTTCTGTGTAACGGCAGTTAATGACCATAGGCCGATCCAGCTGGATGTCCTGCTTTAACACGGCTGCCCGGCTGCTTCCTTCTGCTTCCGCGTGACAAAATGCATAGTGGGCAGCAAGCTTTGCATCGCTGATTAAATAAAGGCCAGGACCAAAAATAGACCGCGCTTGAACGCCGTCTTCAAACTGCCGCCTTTCCATCCGCTCATAACATTGAGTGGCGACTACACGTTTCGCTTCTCCAAAACTCACTCCACGATAACCCATTCTTTTCATTCTCCCAGCCTCCATTTCACGCTTTATTGACCGGCAGGCAAACGTTGCAAGGTAAAATTGAGTTCAGCTTACCATATTCGCTCAAATAGATTTCGGTTATTGGCAGAAAATCTTACCTTAAAATGAAAAGAAAGCAATAAAAACCTGCCGCTCCTTCGTTTTGAAAGAGAGACAGGTTTTTATTTAAATATTGTTTAGTATTTATCGAAATACTGCTGGATTTTCTTCGGATCACTCGTTCTTGTTAAAGTCAACATTAACAAAATCCGGGCTTTTTGCGGATTTAAGGAATCGGCAGAAACAAGGCCGTCTTTGTCGTCTGAAGGGCTATGTGTGACGACTCCGCTGCCTGCACGTGTAGAGCGGACAATGGCTACTCCTTCTGCTGCCGCATCTTTTGCTCCTTCTCTTGCGATACTCGACATGGACCCATTACCAGAGCCCGCTACAACAAGTCCTTTGGCTCCTGCTTCCACAGCGGCATCATACAAATATCTTCCTTCATTTTGGTAAGAATATAAGATATCTACTTGAGGAAGCTTTTCAATTTTTGAAATATCAAAAGCAGTCTGTGTAGTATGCTTCTTATTTAAGATGGAGCTGAAATAAACACTTTCACCTGCAAAACCGCCTAAATAGCCCTGCTCTATGGATTTAAATGTATCGAGAGCTGTTGTGTTTGTTTTTGTTATGTAACGCGCTGCACCAATTCGGTCGTTAAACGCAACCATAACGCCCTTTTTCTTCGCGTATGGATTTGCCGCCAGTTTCACAGCATTATATAAATTCATCGGCCCATCAGCGCTAATGGCTGTAGCCGGACGCATCGCACCGACCACCACGATCGGCTTTGTGCTTTTTACGACCAAATTAAGAAAATAAGCTGTTTCTTCTAATGTATCTGTCCCGTGTGTGACGACAATTCCATCCACATCATCGGACGCAAGCAGCGTATTAATACGCTTGCCAAGCTTCAGTAAAATATCGTTGTTTATTTCCGGGCTGCCGACGTTGACAATCTGCTCTCCACTTACATCAGCCAGCTTTTTCATTTCCGGCACAGCTTTGATCAAGGTTTCCACACCGAGTTCCCCGGCATTGTAATCCGTTGTGTCCGTATTACTCGCAGAAGAGCCTGCGATCGTACCGCCGGTTGCTAAAATTTTCACGTTTGGCAGATCGGTGTCCGCACTCTTAACCGTTGTAGAAGCAGTTGTTGTGGCTGCCTGTACGGATAAACCCGTATAAACCCCTACTCCTGGAGCTAATAAACAAACAGACATAACAGATGCACCTATCATTTTTTTAAGCTTCATCAAACTGTCTCCTTCCGCTGCTACGAATATATTGTACAATTTTCACTATATACGCTTTACATATTTAATCATCATTTCATGTAACATTTTCTAACATAAATTTTATTTGTGTTTTCGTTTTTCAAACAGAAAACAGCCTTTATCCGTTTTACTTATACGGATAAAGGCTGTTTTGAGATCTTTTACTGCTAATCTTCCGTGAGAAAGCGGTCAGGATCCAGCGGCACCCGCTTCTTCGTATGTGCCTCCGTATGAGTTTTCACTTCCCCTTTTCGCTTCGACAATGATCGTTCCAATGTATTTGCGTGCATCAGCTGTTAAAAGATGTAGTTCCTTTCGTTCAATATGCCGTTCAAACTCGATAAAATCCCCTTCGAGTGTTTCTCTTACTGCGATAATCCGGTAGCCGTCATCGAGGAGTCCATCGATGGCTTCCTTTTCTTTTATAAACCCTTTGTAATCAGACATTTTCCCTCACCCCTTTTTACAATTTTTCAATTGCAGCCGGCGGCAGTTCATCAGCTGCCGTTTCGCTTTCTGATGGAATGGTCCAGTCACGGCCGACCGTCACGCCAAGGTATTTATCGTCACTTGGGTCTTCCAGCTCAGCTTGCTTGTATGAGCGGAACCACCAAAACTTCGCTAATACATAATATGCAGCGGCGCCGACCGCAAAGCCGACAAAAAACGAATAGGTTGAAAAGATGACGGCAAGCGTGCCGCCTATAACCCAGGAAATAATGCCGGCCCAATTCACGCCGTAATGATAGCGGTACTGCCCTTTCATTTCATACAAGTCCGGCACATTCACACGGCGCCTGCGGATCAAATAATAGTCTGCAAACAAAATGCCGACAATGGCGGCCAGCACCCCGCCGACAACAAGCAGAAACGGCATTAAAACATTAAATAAGTTCCACGGCTGGGTGACCATGCCGATCACGCCTGCTGCGATTACACCCGCATAAAACGGTACTTTCGGGCCGCCAATATTTGAAAACACAGTGGCAGCCGGGACAAGATTGGCCGCTGTATTCGTGGACCACTGGGCAAAAACGATAAGCAGCAGCAAAACGGCCAGCACAAGCCCGCTGGATGTTTCCTGTAAGGCGGCAACCGGATCATAGTTACCGACTGCAATAAAAGCAACACCGCCAATCGCTACCACAAAGGTTTGCGTAAGCGGCATGGCAATTAAACTGCCGACCAGTACACTTTTGTTGCGTTTGATCCAGTTCCGCTCAAATTGCGGAGCTTTAATAAAACGGGAGATCGAAGAAATATCGGCCGCCAGCGTCGACCAATACCCCATGTTCCCAAGAACCACGACCATAAAGGCATTAAACAGCAAACCGCCGGTAAGCGGGTTTTCCACCCAGGACCAAACATTTTTATCGGCAGCCGCCGCCTGGTCGGCCAGTGTGACATACATCCAGAGTGAAATTAAAATGATAATAGGCGCAGCTAAATCTGCAAATTTTTCAATCGATTTGATCCCAATAATTGTATTGGCGACCTGCACCGCCACAAAAGCTAAAAAGCAGACGAACCAGTTGTCAAAGCCAAATATCACATTTAAAATACCGTTGATCGCCATAGCGCCGAAATACGTGTTGATTCCGAACCACATGGATGCGGCAATACCGCGGATCGCTGATGGGATATGTGTTCCGATTGTTCCAAACGGCGCACGCATATAAACGGGAAAAGACAGCCCATGCTCGATCCCGATATCGGCAATAATGGAAATAAACAGACCAATCAGCACACAGCCGATAAAAGAGGCGGCAAGCACCCATGAAAGCGGCATTTGTTCCACCGCCGCTCCGCCGATGGCAAAAGCAGCCAGCACAACCGCCATCCCAATCCACATAAGCGCAAAACCAAACGTCCCAATTTTACGGTCACGGTGAGCAATCGGCAGCAAATCCGGCGATTTTAAATAACGGCTGGGCTCTTTCATTTATGATTCCTCCTCTTTCATTGGATGATTATTGGGCAATGATAGCCTGACGCGCCTGCGTACTGTTATAGCGGCTTCTTTTAATGTACTGTCCGCTTCCCGGCTTGCCGGTAAATTCCCCTTCCCGAATGACAAATTCACCACGTGAGAGTACGGAGACGGGCTCACCTGTTACTTTCATTCCTTCAAAAGCGCTGTAATCGACATTCATATGATGGGTTTCGGCAGAGATCACCCGCTCTTTGTTTGGATCAAAGATGACGATATCTGCATCGCTGCCGACCGCAATCGTGCCTTTTTGCGGGAACAGGCCGAATAGTTTTGCTGAGCGGGTCGACACGAGATCAACAAACTGGTGAATGGAAATGCGCCCTTTTTCCACTCCTTCCGAAAACAGCAGGCTGAATCGGTCCTCAATGATCGGGCCCCCGTTTGGAATTTTTGAGAAGTCATCCCGTCCGAGATCCTTCTGCCCATTAAAGTTAAAAGAACATTGGTCAGAGCCGATCGTTTGCAGCTGGCCATTTTTCAGTGCGTCCCACAGTACATCCTGGTTCCACTTTTCACGGAGAGGCGGTGACCAGACATATTTAGCCCCTTCAAAATCCGGCTTTTCTAAATCATGTTGATCGAGCAGCAAATATTGTGGACAAGTTTCGCCCCAAACTTGGAAGCCTTTTTGGCGTGCCTCTGCAATCTTATGGGCAGCTTCCGCACACGACACATGTACAACGTACAGCTGGGAATTTGCCAGGCCGGCCAGGGCGGCTGCACGTCCGGTTGCTTCTCCTTCTACTTCCGGCGGGCGTGTAAGCGCGTGATAAATCGGTTCCGTGTGCCCTTTTTCCAGGGCGTCGTTTATGAGGTAATCGATCACATCACCGTTTTCCGCATGAACCATCACGAGAGCGCCATGCTCTTTTGCTGTGAGCAGCGTACGGAACAGCGTTGCATCATCTGCTTGAAACACATTTTTATACGCCATAAATACTTTGAAGGACGTAATACCTTCTTTTTCAATCACCTCTGGAATCTCCGCCAGCACCGCGTCATTGACTTCCCCAATCATCAAGTGGAAGCCGTAGTCAATGACGGCTTTATCCTTTGATTTCTCATGCCACGTACGGATCGCTTTTTGCAGCGGCTCCCCTTTGTTTGTCAGACAGAAGTCAATGATGGTCGTTGTGCCGCCAAACGCGGCTGCCATCGTCCCCGTTTCAAAATCATCTGCTGTGACTGTACCGCCAAACGGCATGTCCAGATGTGTATGAGGATCAACACCGCCTGGGAACAGGTAAGCACCTTTTGCATCAATCACTTCATCTGCCGCTTCCTCCAGCGCAGTACCAATTTGAGTTATTTTGCCATTTTCAATGAGCAGATCCGCTTCGTATTGATCCACTGCTGTTACAATGACCCCGTTTTTAATGATTTTTTTCATGCTTATCCGCTCCTTTTCTTTAGGCAATCGGCTGTTTAATAGCCGCCTGGCGTTCGTTCCAAGTCATTGGCGGGCCGCTTGAAATTTCCATCATGTCGATGGCGCCGTCCACCGGGCAGACAATGGAGCAAAGATTGCAGCCGACACAGTCTTCCTCACGAACCTGCAAATATTTGCTGCCATCTGAAGACGTCAGCATCTCGATACATTGATGTGCTGTATCTTCGCAGGCGATATGGCATTTATTACAGTTGATACATGTATTGCGGTTGATATGGGCGACCACTTTGTAATTTAAGTCGAGATTGCCCCAGTCGGAATAACGCGGAACGGTCCGGCCCATTAACTCTTCAACAGAAGCAAGTCCTTTGCTGTCGAGATAATTGCTTAAGCCGTCGATCATATCTTCGACAATGCTAAACCCGTGGTGCATTGCCGCTGTACATACCTGAACGCTGCCAGCGCCCATTAAGATAAACTCGGCCGCATCTTTCCATGTGCCAATGCCGCCAATGCCCGAGATCGGAACGTTAATTTCCGGGTTGCGTGCGCATTCCGCCACCATATTTAAAGCAATTGGCTTTACGGCCGGACCGCAGTAACCGCCATGCGCTCCTTTTCCTGCCACGTGCGGAATCGTATTCCACGAATCCAGATCCACACCGGCGAGGCTGTTGATCGTATTAATCATGCTGATCGCATCCGCCCCGCCCTGTACAGCCGCCCAGGCAGTGGCCGTAATATCGGTAATGTTTGGTGTCAGCTTGACGATAACCGGTGTACGGGCGGCTTCCTTCGCCCACATCGTCTGCTTTTCCACCAGCTCCGGTACTTGTCCGGACGCCGCACCCATGCCGCGTTCTGCCATGCCATGCGGGCAGCCGAAGTTTAATTCGAGCCCGTCCACACCGGCCGCTTCTACTTTTTTCACAATTTCATGCCACTTTCCCTGCTTTGGTTCAACCATCAAGGAAGCGATGACAGCATGATTTGGAAAGCGTTTTTTCGTTTCGTAAATTTCTTTTAAATTCACTTCAAGCGGCCGGTCTGTAATGAGCTCTATGTTGTTAAAGCCTGCGACACGCTGGCCGTTAAAGTGCAGCGCCGCAAACCGGGAGGATGTATTAATAATCGGATCACCGAGTGTTTTCCATACGGCGCCGCCCCAGCCGGCTTCAAACGCCCGCTGCACCTGATAGCCGGAATTGGTTGGCGGTGCGGATGCCAGCCAAAACGGGTTAGGTGATTGGATTCCTGCAAAGTTTATACGTAAGTCTGCCATCTAAATCTCCTCCTTTTAAGATGTTTGCGCCATGCCAGAGCCGACAAACTGTTTGTAAATCGAGTAAGCCGCCCGTTTTCCCTGTTCTGCTGCTGTAACGACCATTGCATCCCCCTGCCCATCACCAAAAATCACATCTCCTGCCGCATACACTTTCGGATTAGAGGTCTGGAGTGTGTCCAGGTCCACTTTCACGGTGCCCCATTTATGAGTTAACCCAAATGCTTCAATCAAGCCGGTATAACGCTTCTGCCCAATCGCACGAATGACCGCGTCCGCTTCGACGGTAAACTCGGAACCCTCAACCGGTACGGGCCGGTGGCGGCCGGATTCATCAGCAGCGCCAAGTTCCATCCGGATACACGTTACGCCTTTTACCGCCCCCTTTTCATCCTGTACAATTCCAACCGGCTGTGTAAGCCAGCGGAACTCCACTCCTTCCTGCTTAGCAAATTCGTACTCAAATTCATAAGCGGTCATTTCGGCTTCAGTTCGCCGATACAGTATTGTCACATCGGCGGCACCGAGCCGGACCGAGCATGTCGCTGCATCAATCGCCGTGTTGCCAGCGCCAATGACGACTACCTTCTTTCCGATCAAATGGGTATCCACCGGCGGTATTTTCGTCGATTCTACAAATTCAATCGCATCGTAAACGCCTTTGGCCCCTTCTCCCTGGATGCCGATAGGCGGAACACTGGCCATTCCAACCGCGAGCACCACAGCATCATAGCTCTCCAAAATGGCATCCGGACTGATATCGCGGCCGACAATGGTGTTTGTATGAATGGTAACGCCCAGGCTCTCCACCTGCTCGACCTCCCACATGGATACGCGCTGCGGAAGACGGAAGGATACGATGCCATGAGTATCAAGGCCGCCCGCTTTTTCCTTCGCTTCGAAAATGGTAACTTCAAATCCAAGGCGCGCCAGTTCACGCGCTGCGGACAGCCCCGCCGGACCGCCGCCGATAATCGCGGTCGACTTTCCATTTTTTTCTCCCGCCTTAAACAGCTGCGCGTGATTATGTATCGCCCAGTTAGTGGCATGCCGCTGGAGGTTGCCGATCATAATTGGCTGTGACGCGTGGTTAAGGACACAGGCACCTTCACACAATTCTTCTGTCGGACAAATACGCGCACAGCTTGCCCCGACCGGATTGGCTTCCATAATCACTTTGGCCGACCCTTTTAAATTGTCTGAAGCAATTTTTTTAATAAACGACGGAATGTTAATCGAGGTTGGACAAGCTGTAATACAAGGTGCGTCATAGCAATACAAGCAGCGATTTGCTTCATCCATTGCTTCCTTGGCCGTTAAATCGGGTTCAATTTCGAGAAAATTTTGAGACAGGTCTGTTAGTGAAACCGAACGGTTCTTCATTCGATTCATGTGCATGTTCGTTCCCCCTTGCATGTTTTCTGTCTATTGATTATTTATTGATTGCATCTTAAAATATTTATACAGCAAACAAAAAACGCACACATCATTTTTGGTATATTTTCTGACAAACGAACTTTAGTTAGTGTAGGATGAAGAGAATACCAACGGAAGAAGTGACACATGTGAACAGGAACGAATTGGAGCAGCGAATCAACGAATATGAGTCCCAGCTTGAACAGCTTCGCGGCCAGCTGGCGGCTGTTTCCGAGCAGGAAGAAGAGCGTAAACAGTTCGTCTCATCCAAAGAAATCATCGAGCTCATCCGGCAGCACACGGGCCGTGAATTAAATATGTCTACAATCAAAAGATGGGCAGATGAAGGCTATCTTGGCGAGGTGCTGGATGAAAAGCAGGCATTCCCGGCGCTCCGCACAAAACAGGGCAAGAAGCGGTTTATCTATCTGAAAGAGACTGTATATCATTTCTTGTTTGAAAAAGGCTATTTGGTCCCTGCTTTTGAGGTGCTGGACCAGGTATGGATCGGATCGGAGCGTGCGATAGTGATGGATTCCGTTCTTCAACAAGGGGAGTTTCATTATACAGTGCAGATAGAATCAACCTTTACTATACAAAAAGGGGTTAAAGAATCCTGCTTGCGAGGGGGAGAGGTGTAACGTGAAGGCCAAAATTTCCATTCGAAATACACGAGATAACCAGGAAAAAGCACGTCTTATCCGGGATGAAAACCGTAACAGCGGGCATTCGCTGGCCATTTCTTTTTCAGAAGATGCCAAAGAGATCTTTTTTGAGGGCAGCATGATTCAAGTGCCGGCCAGTGTTCCTTTTGATGACATTACTGTGCTTGAAGGACAGGTAAAAAAACGTGAAGGCGGCTTTGATGTGCAGCAGGCCGACAAAGGAAAAACCGTCAACCTGCATTTAGATGCCGGCCTCGTTGCGGAGCTGAATGAAATTCGCCAGCATGTGATGAGCAAAACCCAGCATGATATCATTTTAGAAATCTTTAAAAAAGGGCTCGATCATTATAAATGATTGATCTGAACCCAAAAAGTTAGACACGAGTATTAGGCAGCTTCCTGGGCATGAATCCGGTATTGAACCGGAGTCATGCCCTTTAATTTTGCCTTGATTCGTTTCTGGTTATAATACGTTATGTAGC
>NZ_JAPSLE010000011.1:0-69622 GCF_031181085.1 Domibacillus sp.
TAGGCACGCCGCCAGCGTTCGTCCTGAGCCAGGATCAAACTCTCCAAAAAGTGTTTGACTTGCTCATTTGTTTCCATTAAAACACGGGGTGTTTTAATGGAAGATAAAAATTAAAACGTTGACGTTTTTATTGATTTTGTTCAGTTTTCAATGTTCAATATTCTGGAGCGGGTGATGGGAATCGAACCCACGACATCAGCTTGGAAGGCTGAGGTTTTACCATTAAACTACACCCGCATAAAAATGAAGATCGGGAAGACAGGATTCGAACCTGCGACCCCTTGGTCCCAAACCAAGTGCTCTACCAAGCTGAGCTACTTCCCGTTAAGTAATATAATAAAATGGCGCGCCCGAGAGGACTCGAACCTCTAACCGCTTGATTCGTAGTCAAGTACTCTATCCAATTGAGCTACGGGCGCTTATTTATTTGGTGCGGCCGAGAGGACTTGAACCTCCACGGGGTTGCCCCCACTAGGCCCTCAACCTAGCGCGTCTGCCATTCCGCCACGACCGCATAAAAGCGTTCCGCGCACCAAATTGTCGTTTGCCAACAAAATAATATTTTACATGAACTTCATTGCCTTGTCAACACTTTTTTAAAAGGTTTCGAAGGAATGGTGAGCCATGAAGGACTCGAACCTTCGACCCTCTGATTAAAAGTCAGATGCTCTACCGACTGAGCTAATGGCTCGAAAAAATGGCTGGGCTAGAAGGATTCGAACCTTCGCGTGACGGAGTCAAAGTCCGTTGCCTTACCGCTTGGCTATAGCCCAATACTTTCTTTAAAATGGCGGTCCGGACGGGACTCGAACCCGCGACCTCCTGCGTGACAGGCAGGCATTCTAACCAACTGAACTACCGGACCATGGAATATTAAACATAAAGAAGGGAAACCGGTGAAGCCGGCTTCCCGACGATGACCCCTACGGGATTCGAACCCGTGTTACCGCCGTGAAAGGGCGGTGTCTTAACCGCTTGACCAAGGGGCCTTAAAAGTAAAATATGGCGGAGAAGGAGGGATTTGAACCCTCGCGCCGGTTACCCGACCTACACCCTTAGCAGGGGCGCCTCTTCAGCCTCTTGAGTACTTCCCCAAATTTGGCTCCGCAGGCAAGACTCGAACTTGCGACCGATCGGTTAACAGCCGATTGCTCTACCACTGAGCTACTGCGGAATAACGAATGTTATCTTATCGACACTTAGTATTATAAACCAATTACTCATTTATAGTCAACAACTTTTTTAGCTATTTTTCAATATTTATTAATTGAACACCTTTATAAAAAAAGCTGCTCAATTAAAATATCAATTGAAGCAGCAATTGTCAACATCATTATTCGATAATTTCTTTTAAAACTCCCCGGCATGCCCCGCATACATATTTTGATGTGTTAATACGCCGGTATCTTTTATACTTTATTCCGCATCCTGAGCATTTATAAAAAACAATCTTTCTTTGTTTCTGCTTCCCTTCCTGTTCTGGAAGTGTCCGGCAGTGACGCGGCGATCCGGTTTGTTTCAGCAGCTCTTTAAAGTCCTCATCCCCATGCTTGTACCCTTTCCCTTGCAGATGAAGATGGTAATGGCACAGCTCGTGCTTTAAAATACCAATGAGCTCTTCTTCTCCAAAAGCTTCAATGTATTTTTCATTCACTTCAATATTGTGAGATACAAGCAGGTAGCGGCCTCCGATTGTCCGAAGCCGCTTGTTAATATATGCCCGGTGCAGAAAAGGCCGATTAAAAAAACGTTCTGACAGCTCTTCTGTCAGCTTTTGAATCATTTTATCGCTCGTTTTCATTTAGATTCGTCTTTAACCATCGTCAATGAAATTCTTCCTTTTCCAGCTTCTACAGCATCTACCCAGACGGTTACGATATCCCCAACTGACACAACGTCGAAAGGATTTTTCACAAATCCTTTTTTCAATTTTGAAATATGAACGAGTCCGTCCTGCTTTACGCCGATATCTACAAAAGCGCCAAAGTCTGTTACATTCCGAACGGTTCCCTGCAGCTCCATTCCCTTTTGAAGATCCTCCATTTTCAGGACATCTGTTTTTAAAAGCGGCGCCGGCATTTCGTCACGCGGATCGCGTCCCGGCTTTTGAAGTGAGTCAATAATATCTTTCAATGTCAGCTCGCCAATGCCAAGCTCCTTTGCTATTTGCTCTGTATTCACCGTCTGAAGAGCAGCTCCCAGCTCTTCTGAACCAATATCTGTCGTTTTAAATCTAAGCGATTTCAACAGAGCGGTTGTTTCTTTATAGCTTTCCGGATGAATAGGTGTCCGGTCAAGCGGTTCTTCTCCATCTGTAATACGCAGAAAGCCGATGCACTGTTCAAAGGTCTTCCCGCCAAGACGCGGCACTTTTTTGATCACAGAACGCTTCGTAAATTTTCCGTTTTCTTCTCGATATTGAACAATATTTTTGGCTACTGTTTTATTTAACCCTGCTACGTGTTCAAGCAGCGAAGGAGAAGCTGTATTCACATCCACACCCACACGGTTTACGGCTGTTTCTACCACGAATGCAAGCGAGCTGGATAATTTCTTTTGAGATACATCGTGCTGGTACTGGCCTACGCCAATCGATTGCGGATCGATTTTTACCAGCTCCGCCAACGGGTCTTGAATGCGGCGCCCAATCGATACAGCACTTCTTTCTTCTACTTGAAGGTGAGGAAACTCCTCGCGTGCAATATCAGACGCAGAATACACGCTGGCCCCTGCTTCATTTACAATTATATAAGCAGCTTTTTTCTTGAGGCTCGGCAGCATTTCTACTACAAATTGTTCGGTTTCCCTTGAAGCCGTCCCGTTTCCAATAGCAATAATGTCTGCTTCAAACTCTTCTGCAAGCTGTTTAAACAGCTCTCTCGCTTCTTTTCTCTTTCCTTCTCCTGTGTGCGGATACATGACTTTAATCGCTAGAACTTTTCCCGTTTCATCTACAACCGCCATTTTACATCCTGTTCGGTATGCCGGATCGACTGCAAGAACCACTTTTCCTTTTAACGGCGGCTGGAGCAGAAGATTTTTTAAGTTCTCCGAAAAAATGTGGATAGCCCGTTCTTCTGCTGCTTCTGTCAGTTCATTCCGCACTTCTCTTTCTACAGAGGGGCGAATAAGACGCTTGTATGCATCCCGGGCCGCATCCACTAGAATCGGGGCTGCAGGGCTTTGTTCATTTTGAATGAATTTCTTTGTTAAATAGCGGATTACACGCTCTTCATCAAAAGAGACAGCAACCTTTAGGACTCCTTCACTTTCGCCTCGGTTCACAGCAAGCGTGCGGTGGGGAGCAATTTTGTTAATTGGCTCTTCATAATCGTAATACATTTTAAAGACTTCTTTTTCATCTTCACCTTTTAACTCTGTTTTTATTTTTCCATATTTCGTCAAGTCAAGCCGTATACGCTCCCGAACCGCTGCATCATCTGCAATAGTCTCTGCAATGATATCCGCTGCGCCTTGAAGAGCGGCTTCTATGTTTTCTACTTGCTCATTTGTATATTGTTGAGCTTCTTGATCAATTTGCGCGCCTTTAGGACAGGATAGAAGCCACTTGGCTAAAGGCTCTAAACCTTTTTCTTTTGCAACGGACGCTTTTGTACGCTTTTTTTGCTTAAACGGACGATAGATATCCTCTACAGCCCGCAATGTTGCTGCTGCCTCAATAGCTGTTGCGATCTCAGGAGTCATTTTTTGCTGTTCGGTAATCGAACGGACAACCTCTTCTTTCCGCTGCTCAAGATTTTTGCGGTATGTATATTTCTCTAAGATTGTTCGAATTTCTACTTCATCCAGTGATCCGGTCATTTCTTTTCGATACCGGGCGATAAAGGGAATTGTATTCCCCTCTTCTGTTAACTGAATAACAGCTTTTACTTGTTTCACACTGATTTTTGTATCTGCTGCCGCTGCTTTAATTAACTGTTCCTCCATACAGGTGCCTCCGCTTCTTTCTTGAATATTCATATTGTAGCAAAAAAAGAAAAAACCCGCTGATTCACAGCAGGTTGCCAACTAAAAAGGTTGCATCGTCATTTGATTTTAAAGCGACAGCGTCCAGTTCTGCTGCAATCTGTTCTGCACTCCGGTAGCGCATCAGCTCTTTTGTGTTAAGCAAATTAACGCCATCTGAATGAACAAGAAATTTGCTGCCCGGCTCATACGTAAAGCGTTCCATTCTATACCGTTGCGGACGGCCGGATAAATAACCGGTGACAGGCAGAGGATACGTAAGTTTTCCATCTTTAGCATATAAGTAGAAACGAATATTGCCGACGCACGTATATTCAAAACTTCGTGCATTAAAATCAATTTTAAACAGCGCAACCGCCGCTCCACGTTTTTGAAACATAGCGGTGTTAATTAAATTCATCATTCCTTCGACCGATTCTTCCTGCCAATCCCGTTTCACAATTTCCGCCGCTGCTTGTGATGACTCATAGGCGTAGCGGCCGCTTCCAAGGCCGTCTGCAAGCAAACAAACAAACGAGTTTCCCTCCTGCGCGAAATAATAGGTATCCCCACAAAAAGAATTTCTGTTTTTTGAATGTGTACCTGCTATTAATTCTAGCTGTTCATTTTGTATTTTTTCCATTAAGAAAGGTGCTCCGTCGAATAGGCTTCAGCATGGATCGCTTCTTTCAACTTTTTAATAGCCCTTCTTTGTAGCCGGGAAACATGCATTTGGGAAATACCAAGCTTGTCCCCCGCGTCTTTTTGACTCAGGTTTTCAAGATAGGTAAATTGTATAATCTGCTTTTCCCGGTCGGATAACACATGTAATACTTTTTCAAGAACAAGGCGCTGGTCGACACGCTCATATCCTTCTTCACGGTTTCCAACAATATCAAGAAGCGTTACCGTACTTCCATCCGAATCGGCTTCAATGGAATGATCCACTGATAGCGCCTGATAGCTTTTGCCCATCTCCATTGCTTCCAATACTTCTTCCTCTGAAATATCAAGATAATGGGCGATCTCATCAACGCGGGGTGACCGTTGAAGAGAAGTGGTTAATTCTTCATTCGCTGATTTAATTTTTGGGCCTAGTTCTTTTATACGCCTCGGTACATGTACACTCCATGTTTTATCGCGCAAAAATCGCTTGATTTCTCCTACAATAGTCGGAATGGCGAATGCTTCAAAGCTTTTCCCAAAAGAATCGTCATATCGGCGGATTGCTCCCAGCAGTCCCATCATCCCTACTTGCACGATGTCTTCATGGTGGGAACGCCCTTTTGAATATTTTCTAGCAATAGACTCCACCAATCCATGATAATGTTTCACAAGCTTATCTTGAGCGTCCCGGTCTCCGTTTTCCTGAAAAGCCTTGATCCATTCGATTGCCTGAAGCTTTGCAGCTTGGTTAGGTCGAGATGGTTTCTGCATCCCTCTCCACCTGCTCTCCTTCGAGATACTTTGTCATAAACAAAGTAATCCCTTCATTTTGATGTACTCTCACTTCATCCATCAGTGTTTCGATCAAATAAAGGCCCAGCCCTCCTTCACGAAGGAATTCAACTGACTTTTCTGTATAGGGCCCCAGTGCCTCTTTTGTTTCTTTAAAATCAAAACTATTTCCGTTATCCGATACAATCACTTCCAGGTGATCCTCATAAAGGCGAAAGCCGATCAGCACTTCTCCTTCTTCCCCTTTATAAGCGTGCTGGACAGCATTCGTAATCGCTTCACTTGTTGCAATTTTCAAATCTTCAATCGTGTCATATGAAAAACCCATCCGGCTGGCAATACCGGAGAGCGTTAATCTTGTAATACCGACAAATTCTGGCTTGGCCGGGATTTTCATTTCTACATAATCAGCATACGTCATTCTTACACGCCACCTTCTGATCCAGAATTAATGTTCATGATGTCCGCAAGGCCCGTAATATCGAAAAGACGCTTTAAGCGATCAGATAACCCAACTAGCTTCATGGTTCCATCATTCGCATTTAAGCTTTTAAAAAGTCCGACGAAAACGCCAAGACCTGTACTGTCCATATATGTAACACCAGACAGGTCAACGACAAGATCCGCTTCTTTTTTCTCTGTATAAGGAAACGCTGTTTCACGCAATTTTGGTGCCGTGTAGGCATCAATTTCACCTGCAAGTTTGATCGTTGTCTGTTGTTCCTGTTCTTGTACGTCAATTGAAATATTCATTTAGGATAAACCACCTTTAACATATTAATCGCTTCATTACTCAATATCCCTTTTATACCCTTCGTATATAAGGATTAAACCCATTAAGAAGTTCTTTTTAAAATAATGAGCGTAAAATCGTCACGAAGCTGAAAATCCTGTAAATACTCCAGCTCTTTGTATACTTTGTCGGCGATATCCTGCGCGTCAAGATGTATGTATTTTTTAATATACCCAATAAGTGTGTCTACCTCTAAAAAACCTTCTTCTGTTCGGCATTCTGTTACACCATCTGACATGAGCAGAATAATATCCCCAACTTCTACTTTCCGTTCGTACTCTTTGTACTTTGTTTTCTTGTCTACGCCGAGCAGCAGACCTTTTGCCTGCAGTTCATCAAATTCTCCTGTATCGGCATGATAAAAAAAGCCTGGTTCATGGCCGGCAGATGAGTAAGAAAAAACATGTGTTTCCGGATTATACAAACCACTGAACATCGTAATAAACATTGTCGGGTCTACATTCTGTTCTACAACGCGGTTTAGGCGCTCAAGTACATCGCCCGGGGCCTGGCTATCCTCCGGCATACTATCCATCGAATACTTAATCATCGACATACAAAGGGCTGCAGGAATTCCTTTGCCAATAATATCAGCAATCGCTACACTGATCGCGCCATTTTCATGTGATACAAAATGGTAATAGTCTCCGCTCATTTGCTTGGCCGGCACACTGATTGCCCCGATGTCCATAGAGGGAATGCAAGGAATCTGTGTGCCAAGAAGTGTCTGCTGCATGCTCGCAGCTACTTCGATTTCATTGATCAGTTCTCGCTGGATTGTACGCAAGCTTTGATGCTCACGATACGCCAAGCCATAACTCATCATCACCTCAAGCAGAATATCAAGCGACAGAAGAAGCGATTCCGGAAGGTCCGGTTCAAGATCCATAATGGATGTTTTATGAAGGCTGATCATTTCCTCCGGCGATATTTTATACTCGATTGACTTCCGGCTGAATTTTTGGCTCATGTATAAAGCCTGTTCAGTTTGGTCATTAATATACGTCTTTAATATTTCTTTGTATTCATCGAGCATCGTATCTCTGAAATTCATCCTTGTCCTCCTAACGGAGCCACTTCACCGACTTAATAAGCGTCCCTTCGCCCGGCGTAGATTCAATAGAAAATTCATCCATCAGCCTTTTTACACCGGGAAGTCCAGCTCCAAGTCCACCCGAAGTTGAAAAACCGTCTTCCATGACTTTTCGAAGATCCGGAATACCCGGCCCCTCGTCACGGGAAACAATGGTCATTCCTTTTTTCGCTCCATTCTCTACTTTCTCTATTGTTATTTCTCCCTGGCCTGCGTACAAATAAATATTACGAGCCAGTTCACTGATCGCAGTCGTAATACGAGCCTGGTCAACCGTACCGAAACCAAGCTCTTTCGCTACATTCCGGCCAAGTTGTCTCGCCGCTACGATATCCCATTCATTTATAATTTTCACACTAGAGTCCATCGTGTCAGTCCCCCAGTTCCCGTTGAAGTTTCTCCAAACCTTTTTCGAGATCCAGTGCGGTCATCACTTCCTCCAGACGAATACCAAGCTCGATCAGCGTAATCGCAACGGCAGGCTGAATACCTGTAATTACCACTTTAGCTCCCATTAGCTTAGACATGCTGATTACATCGCCCAGTACTTTTGCAATGAATGAATCGATGAAATCAATGGATGTAAAATCAATGACGACTCCTCTTGCACTTGTTTCATGGATTTTATGAAGAAGATCTTCTTGAAATTGCAGAGCTGTTTGATCATCAAGCTCCCATTGGATCGAAATGAGTAAACAATCGTGCAGTTTTAAAATCGGAATTCTCATGTTCATTCTTGTACCTCCACAATTTGTCTTGACGTCGATGCAAGCGCCTGCTCTACGCCTTTTTTCATTGTGCTCGTCGTTGTTACATCTTCAAGATTAATACCTAAATTTACAATCGTTTGAGCAATTTCTGGACGAATGCCGACAATGGTGCACTTTGCTCCAACAAGACGGACCGCTTCTGCCGCTTGGATAATATGGTGGGCAACCATTGTATCTACAACCGGTACACCGGTAATATCAATTAATACCACTTCGGCTCGATGGCTGACGACCCCTTCAAGCAAGTTTTCCATAATCTGCTTTGCCCGCTCCGTATCAATTGTGCCGACAAGCGGCATAACAGAAATTTTGTCAAAAACCGGAATCAGTGGTGCAGATAATTCCTGAAGGGCAATTTTTTGAAGAGAAATCGTCCGTTCCCAAGATGTGGTGTACGCTTCTGTGATGGTTTTATACATCGGAAAAATCCAGTTATTGATCTCTGCTGTAAAATCAATATAAGTTTGTTGATTAATTTCACCTGAGCGCTGCATGCCGTTTTCAACAATCTTCCCAAAAACACGAAGACCATCTGTAATCATTGTCAAAGGCCATCCAAGACGGACAATCTTCTCTGAGAAGTCAACAGCACGCTCTTGGAATTTTTCCTCGGAATCTGAAAAGTTCGACATAACGAGCTGGATAAACTCTGAACTTGTTTTTACAAACATATGGTCAGACATAGCCTGAACAGCGCGCTCGTCAGCTTCTGTGCGCATCAATTCAATCCACTCGTTTAATATGTCATCATTGTGAGACTGTACATATTGAAAAATCTTTTTCCGCATTCGGTTCTCTCCAATCGTCGTTCCGCTCCAAATCTGCGGTTTTCGTCAAAAACGTTCATTATTTTTATTATAAAGGTTATTTGAGTAATTAAAAAGCCGTATCATCTGACAGGCGTGAAAAATTATGGTTTAAAGAAAAAAAGCACCTCCGTTTAAACGAGAGGTGCTTTGTTAAAATTGTATAAGACCTAAACTAATTTGCAAAGCGTCGTCCACTTTCTCCATCATTCCGTCGTCAAGCTGCGTGATCTTATCTGTAAGCCGCTGCTTGTCGATCGTTCGAATCTGTTCGAGTAAAATAACGGAGTCTCTTTCAAATCCATACCGCTCCGCATTAATTTCCACATGCGTCGGCAGTTTGGCTTTTTGGATCTGAGCTGTAATGGCTGCGACGATAATAGTGGGACTGAACCGATTCCCGATGTCGTTTTGAACGACAAGAACAGGCCGGACGCCGCCTTGTTCGGAGCCGACAACAGGGGACAGGTCTGCAAAATATACGTCACCACGTTTTACGATCACACGGTTTATCCTCCACTTACTAAACGTTCGACTGTGTTTCCTGCCTCAAATTCGGCTTGCATCGCTTCTGATGCAATAGCAAGGTTGATCTTGGCCATTTCCATATAACCACGCCGCATCGATTCTTGAATATGACGTTTTTTTCGCTCGCGTAAATACATTTTTGTTGCGCGGTAAATGAATTCACTGCGGCTAATTTCTTCCTGTTCCGCAAAACAGTCAAGTTCATTCACAAACTGCTTTGGCAAGTTTACTAACACATCTGTCGTCGTACCGGATTCAGACAAGAACTACACCTCCACCAATCACTGCACACATCTCTTTGCTTATTACTGTCCCACTTATCATACCATTCACTGAAAGGGTTTGGAAAGACATTTTCAAAAAATGTTACACAACAGGACCTTTGACGGTCAAATCTATTACAACAGAGGATTGGTCACAGACACTTTTTTTCCGTTTTCTACATACACTCTTGGCACACGTGACGTAATCACACATGGAATTTCGTAATTAATGGTTTCTCTTTTCTCGGCGATTTCTTCCATTGAAATTTCTTCATTTTGCTGTTGTCCAATGAGTGTTGCCAATGTTCCGGTTTTATATTCCTCTGAAAGCCTTACCATGCACTGATCCATGCAAATCCTGCCTATAATTGGCATCCTCCGGCCGTCGATTAACACATCCTGCCCGCCTAACTTGCGAATCCAGCCGTCTGCATAACCAATGGGAAGGGTGCCGATCCATTCATGCTCAGCAGCTTCGTAGGTGGCTCCATAACTTACTTTTTCACCAGGCTTAAGCTTTTTTACATGAACAAGCTTTGACTTCAACGAAAAAGCCGGCTTAAGCGGAAAAGGCAGTTGCGCGGATATTTCAGTCGAAGGCGTCAACCCATACATAGCAATACCAAGCCGGACCGCGTTAAAGCCCACTCCTTTAAACCGAAGCGTGGCTGCGCTATTTGAGCAATGAATAAACTGAGGCTTTTCTTTTAATGCGTCAAGCATCTCTTGAAAGCGTGTAAGCTGTTCCTCCATGTAGTTTGTTTCTTCTTCGTCCGCTGTTGCGAAATGAGTGAAGATCCCATCAAAAATAAGCCGGTCTGACGCTTCAATCCGACTGATCGCTTGAAGCAGCTCGGATTCATCCCTAAAACCGATACGGCCCATTCCAGTATCGCATTTTAAATGTATATTCAGCTGCTGCCCTTTATGTACAGCAGCTTTTTCAAACCACTCTTCATTATGCACCGTAAGTGAGATACCTTGGGCTGCTGCTAAATGGGCATCCTCCGGCCGGCTTGCACCTAACACAAGAATAGGCACTTTAATCCCTGATGCTCTCAGCTTTAACGCTTCATCTAAAAAAGCGACCGCCAGCCCTTTTGCGCCAGCTTGAACAGCTGCCCGGGCGACCTGCACATCTCCATGTCCGTATGCGTTTGCTTTTACAACTGCATATAAAAATACGGAAGAATCAAGCTGTTCTAATGTTTTTTCCACGTTCCATTTTATTGCATCCAAATCAATTTCTGCCCAGGTGTCCCGGTAGAATTCCATTGATGTCACTTCCCAGTTCATTTATCGTCTTGCTCTTTACTCCCTAGTCCTCAGCCTGTGGTTCTTCTTATCCAAACCGGAGCGCTCCAGACCATTCAGCGCTAATCGGGATTCTTACGCATTTCCTATTTTAAACAAAAAAAAAGCGGCGGTAAACTGCACCGCTGCCTCTTATTTAATTGATTCCGGTGAGATCGAAGCGGCAATGCGCGCCATCTCGCCCTGGGACAGTTTATCTGACGCCAGCATAAATTCCACACCATTATATACCCAATGAAGTGACCCGTCTTCTGCCTCCCCGGCCGCAAAGCCCATATCGGACAAGTCGCCGGACGCACGGGCGATTCCTTCTTCACTAGGAACGGCAGGCTGCTCAATCAATGTGAATGGCTTGCTGCCTTCATAAGTTAAGATCACACGGTTATCAATCCGGGTTTCATCTGCCAGCTCTGCTCCTCCGGTCTCTGTTGGATAATGAATCATGAATTCCGAAGGCGATGCGCCAGCTGTTTCTTTGGCGGCGGCTTTCTTTTCACTAAAATCATCTTTTGCAAATTTCGGCTTTAAGTCCATCTTTTTAAATACAACCGAAATAACAACCTTCCCCTTCGTATCCATTACTTTCACAAGCGCTGGGGTGAAATTTTTCTTGTGAAATGAAATCTCTTGCTTTGGAAGCATTTGACTGTTTGTGTAGCGCGTTTTTGTTTGGAACACATAGTAATCCTCTGTTTCTTTAAAAACAGCTTCTCCATCAGCTTGGATATCGGCAGCCAGCGATTCAAACAGGTAGGACTGGCTGCTATTTTCCGGCCAATTATTTTCATAGCGGAAGCTTTTGCCGAGTGATGGAGTCATCACATAAATCCCTGTTTTGTTTTTAACAATCGTCTGGCTGTGCTTATTGGTTACCGATGAAAGATGAACGCGGTAATTCGTATGACGCTGATTCCAAATGTCTACGTTATACGTTTGCTTTTCTTCACCTGCCTGCACTTCTAAAATAGCTTTCGCTTTATAACCGGCGGCATTTCTTGCTTTGTCGGAAATTTCCTTTACAACGTCTTCTTGTGACGGCGACCCTCCGCACGCAGATAAAAGAAGCACCATCAACAGCAATCCGATCCACTTTTTCATCCCCGCACCCCTTCCTCACTAGCACTATATGAGGAGGCCTGTACAATTATGATTCAATGATTACAACTGCTGCGGCATAATGCTGGCTATGGGTAATCGTGACATGAACGCCTTCACTGTACGGCTGGATGAGAATCGGCTTGCCTCTCTCGTCTGCACCTACTTCAATATCCTGAAACGACAGCTCCCCGCCAATGCCTGTCCCGGCCGCTTTTGAGAATGCTTCTTTAACCGCAAAGCGCCCGGCAGCATATTCAAAGCGGCGTGTGCCTTTTTTTTGGAGATAAGAATCGAGCTCCGCCGGTGTCAGCACCCTCTCTAAAAATTTCGGCTGTCGATCAATCAGCCGCTTGATCCGGTCAATTTCAACAATATCCATCCCAATGCCCTTAATCATAACAGCCATCCTTTCTTAAAAAAAAAGCCGTTCCGGGCTTCCGGAACGGCTTTCGTCGATCATTGATTAGTTAGATGAATATTTACGGCGACCGCTGCCTGATCCGCCTTTGCGGTCACGGTTTCCGTAAGAGCGTCCGCCGCCCTGGCGTCCACCTCCGCCAGATTTGCGGTATCCGCCTGAGTTTTTGCTGCGGAACTTGTCACGTTTTTGTGGAAGTGCCGCTTCATTTGTAATATGAACCGGTGTACGGTCCGGCTCTTTTGTAATAAGTTTTAATGCCGCCGCTACAACATCTTCTGCACCGTACTGGTCAAGCATTTCCTTTGCAAATGAGCGGTATTCTGCCCATTCATTTTTAGCAATCGCTTCTTCAAGCTCTGTAACAGCCGCTTGCTGCAGACCGCTAAGCGCATCATCCCAAGATGGAGCTTCCATCGGGTTCATACGTTTTTTCGTTGTACGTTCCACTTCACGCAGATAGCTCATTTCACGTGGGTCAACCAGCGTAATCGCCATACCTTCTTTACCAGCGCGTCCTGTACGGCCGATACGGTGAACATAGCTTTCAGGATCCTGTGGAATATCATAGTTATAAACGTGTGTAACGCCAGAAATATCAAGACCGCGCGCCGCAACGTCTGTTGCTACCAGCACATCGATTTTTCCTGCTTTAAAACGGTTTAATACTGTTAAACGCTTTGCTTGTGTCAAGTCACCATGAATACCTTCCGCCTGGTAGCCACGCAGGCTAAGTGCATTTGCCAACTCATCAACACGGCGCTTTGTACGACCAAAGATGATTGCAAGCTCCGGTGAATGAGAATCCATCAAACGGGCAAGAACATCGAATTTTTCACGCTGCGGTACTTTCACGTAATACTGATCAATGTTAGAAACTGTCATTTCCTTCGCTTTTACTTTGATCATTTCTGGATCTTTCATAAAGCGCTCAGCGATCGCCCGGATTGGACCCGGCATTGTTGCTGAGAAAAGAAGTGTCTGGCGCTCTGCAGGAACATTTGAAAGAATTGATTCAATGTCCTGAATAAAGCCCATGTTCAACATTTCATCTGCTTCGTCAAGAACAAGCGTTTCAAGATTTTCAAGTTTTAATGTACGGCGGTTAATATGGTCTAGAATACGTCCCGGTGTTCCAACGATAATATGCGGGCGTTGTTTAAGCGCGCGAATTTGGCGTTGAATGTCCTGTCCGCCATAAACAGCCAGCACGCGGACACGTTTGCCGCTGCCGATTCGATAAAGTTCTTCTGAAACCTGAATGGCAAGCTCGCGTGTCGGTGCAATAATCAACCCTTGGATTGCTTCATTTTTTGTGTCAATTTTTTCTACCATCGGGATACCAAACGCTGTTGTTTTACCCGTTCCTGTTTGTGCCTGTCCGATGATGTCTTTTCCGGTTAAGCCTAAAGGAATCGTTTCAGACTGAATCGGCGTCGCCTCTTCAAAGCCCATTTTGTCAATTGCTTTCAGCGTTGCTTCGCTTAAATTTAAATCTTTAAATTTTGTCAATAGTTTCTTCTCCTTCTATGTTAAACTGCCATCCGCACAAAAAAATACCCTTCTACATTTATGCGAAGAGCAACATGTCTTTTCCATCTTATCATTTCACGTCCGAATTTTCAATGCGCATTTGTATAACTTTACGTTATTCGGAAAGAAAAGTAAAGACTTTCTTGAAAAGCTCTTCAGTATTCCCTGTATGGCAAATTAAATGCTTCGCGTCAGGCGAGTAGTACAAGTGCCGTTCAGCCGAGGAAAGGCGGCGGTAAATATACGCAGCACTTTTAACAGGCACGATTCCGTCTGCTGTTCCCTGCGCAATAAACACCGGAATATTAATTTTCCTCAAGGATGGCCGCGCAAGCCCGACTACCTTTTGAAACTGACGTGCTGCACTTGGCGGAGTCATTAACAGCTTCTCCCGGTATCTTAAAAACAATTCATTTTCGTGGAGTTTTTTCTCTCGTAAATCCTGGAACATCACCCGGATATCCTGCTTAGCCTGGGACGGGTTCAAATATTTAGCCGCTGCACTCAGCATCACCAGCTTCCGCACCGGATAACGAGCCGCTAAGTAAGCAGCGATCAGTCCTCCCATCGAAAAACCGATCAGGTAAACCGTCTCGCATTCCTCTAAGAGCTCCAGCAGTGCTGCTTCTGCACAGTCAAGCCACTCATTACAGGAAACTTTTTTCAAGGACAGTGTTTCGCCGTGCCCCGGCAAAACGGGCACGGCAATTTTCCAATCCGTATGGGCACGCAAGTAATCAGCAAGCGGCTGTACTTCATATGGGGAGCCAGTGAAGCCATGAATGCATAAGCATCCGTTCATGATGATCCACCGCCTTTTTTAATGTGAAAGACTTTCCACAACCTCTTCAAGCTTCATGCCTCTTGACGCTTTTACAAGAATCAGCTCACCGCCTTGGAGCATCCCTTGAAGGGATTGCACCAATTCATCTTTGTCCTGGAAAGAAAAAACACGCTCAGAGCCAAACGAGCCTTTTGCACCTGAGGCAATAAACTGCCCGAGTGTTCCGTATGTGAATACGTAATCAATTTTTTCCGCATCGATTGCCTGCCCTGTCTGATAGTGAAACAGCTCTTCATCCAAACCAAGCTCCAGCATATCGCCAAGCACCACAATTTTTTTAGAGGTTGACGGTAAATCCGCCACAAGAGAAACGGCCGCTTTCACAGATGTAGGACTCGCATTGTAAGCATCATTAATGATTTTCACGCCATTTTTGCCTTCTACCCACTCCATGCGCATTTTAGTCAGCTCGACTTTTTTCAAGCCTTTAGCAGCCGCTTCGAATGGTACATCAAACAAAGATGCTGCCGAAACAGCCGCAAGCGCATTGGTTACATTGTGCTGGCCAAGAACAGGAAGCTCAAACGCAAGAGCAGGTGCTTGATTCATGGTAAAGCGGCTGCCCCTTTCTGTTTGCTCAATAGAGATTGGGTGCATATCATTGCTTTTATCCATACCAAATGTTTTTGTCTGGAAATCTGCTTCTTCTGTTACGCGTTCTGAAAGAAGCGGCTCATCTCCTAAATAAACAAGCGTACCGTCTTCAGACATTCCTGCCGTTATTTCCAGCTTCGCATCTGCAATCGCTTCACGCGAGCCCAAGTCCTGCAAATGCGCTTCACCGATATTAGTAATAATCGCAGCATCAGGGGAGGCGAGCTTGGAGAGAAGTTCAATTTCTCCTCTGCCGCTCATCCCCATTTCTAAAATTGCAATTTCAGTGCTCTCTTGGAGAGAAAGCATCGTAAGCGGCAGGCCGATATGATTATTGTAATTGCCTTCTGTTTTTTGTACGCGGTACTTTTCTCCAAAAACGGAAGCTGTCATATCCTTGACTGTCGTTTTGCCGTTACTTCCAGTAACTCCAATCACTTTCACTTCCAGGGAATCACGATAAGATTTTGACAGCTGCTGCAGAGCAAGCAGCGTATCTTCTACTACTAATACAGGCAAATCCTCCGGCATTCCAGGCACGTCTTTTTGCCAAAGCGCTGCACCTGCCCCGCTTTCGATCGCCTGGCGTACGTACTGATGCCCATCTGTATTCTCTCCGGAAAACGGGATAAACAGGCGGCCGCCGTCCACTTTGCGGGAGTCGATCGAAACACCTTTAATTTTTTGGTTGTACCATTTTGTTACATCATTTTCGACATTGATCATGTCTGTTATTTGCTCGACTGTTTTTTCAATCATGAGCGCCCACCTTTAAACCGTGTATTTAATCGATTGTTTTTCTTTATGTCGTTCAATACCAAGATCAATCATTTTCTCAATCAGCTGCGGATATTCCACGCCCGCTTCTTTCCAAAGAAGCGGGAACATGCTGAATGGTGTAAAGCCCGGCATTGTATTCACTTCATTAATAAGGAAATCACCCGTTTTGGTTAAGAAGAAATCCGCCCGCACAAGGCCTGAACAGTCAAGTGACTGGTATGCCCGGATGGCCAGTTCCTTCATTTCTTTTTGCTGTGCCTCGGTAAGGTCCGCCGGAATAATCAACCCGGTATCACCGTCTTCATACTTTGCTTTATAATCATAGAAATCCTTCTTCGGTACAATTTCTCCGATTACCGAGCATTCCGGCTCGTCATTGCCAAGGATGCCGACTTCGATTTCGCGTGCCGTTACCCCTTCTTCAATGATCACTTTCCGGTCAAATTGAAAAGCTTCTTCCATCGCCGCCATTAGCTCATCCTGGCTTTGACATTTACTGATCCCGACGCTTGAACCGAGGTTAGCCGGCTTAACAAAGCACGGCCAGCCAAGCTTTTCTTCAATGCGGCGGCATGCCTCTTCCTTGTTTTGTTCCCATTTTACTTTCGTTATATGTGTATAATCTACCTGCTTTAAGCCGGCTTGAGCAAATACATTTTTCATCATAATTTTGTCCATGCCCGCCGATGAAGCAAGCACACCGTTTCCTACATAAGGAACATTTAATACTTCCAGAAGGCCCTGCACCGTTCCGTCTTCCCCATTTGGCCCATGCAAAAGTGGAAAGACAACATCATATTTATTTTGTGCAAGCATGGATAAAACATGCTCCGTTCCGCCGTTACCAGTCAGTTTCAGTTCTTCTACTGTTTCAGCCGGCCCTTGAAGCTTCTCTCCTTCTGTCCAGGTACCATCTATTGAAATGTAAATTGGATATACATCGAAATTATTTAAATTGATCGCTGCTGTAACAGCTTTTGCTGTTTGCAATGACACGTTATGTTCTGCTGATTTTCCCCCGTAAAGCAATCCAAGTTTTGTTTTCATAGTCATCCTCCAAAAAAGTCGGTCTCTCTTATTCTACCATGCTTTCATTTAATAAGCAGAATCTTTCCATCCGACTTCATACTCAATTTATGTATATGCATAATGCTTAAAAGAAATAACTCTCTTTTGCCTGTTGCTTTAGGCCCTTGCATCTGTAACGAGCTTTTGCATAATAATGAAGCGGATTCTCAAAAAGAGAATCCGCTTTTCAAGAGAAAATACTCCATTCGTGTGTTTTCTTATCAAATATAAGCCGGGCATTCGGTGGTGTTCGGAAGCTCGTCACGTAATCATCAAAGACATCGTCCATGCTTGTGTGGTCTCCAACAATCCACATCGGTACCTCCACTTTAAAACGGCTTTGCTCCGCTTTAGAAAGAGAAATAACAATCCCTTCCTTCATTCCGCTGCTGAGTCTCGCAATCATATCAGGTGGTATCGGCGGAAAAGCAGATCCCTTTTTTAATGCGAAAAATGACCGCTCACTTCGAAAAAGTCCGAGCTTTAAGGCAATGAGCTTGCCGAGCATTCCGTAAAAGTCCTGCATATTTCGATAATAGGTTTTATTAAACCATTCATCATCGTGTGATAAGTATGCATAGCGGTTATTCAGCTTGCTGTAAAAGGGGCGGCGCAGATGTTCTTTACTATGTGCCAAATAAAGAAGTTCGGCAATTTCGGGCCCTTCCATTTCGTTTAATCCATCCGAATCTTCAAAGTCAACCCAGCAGAAATCGCCGTACTCACCGACATCTTCTTTTAACAGACGCGGAAGTTCTCCTGCTTCGATATAATCAAAACGGGTATGCATATTAAAGTCGCTGCCTTCAAACTTATGTTTTAACAAAAGCAGATGAGGCGGCGTTGCCGGAAGAGACCTCAAAAATTCCTGGAATTCAATTCCATATGAAATCACATACTGATTAATAGGATGTAAATGTATATAAATGAGCTCTTTCACGTTTCCGGGATTTTTCAATCGCCTTACCTCCACATCATGACAAAGTGCATAGCTGAAACCAGCTTTTTTTGCTATACTTTTATCTTATCAAAATTCGTCTCGCTGCGTATGTAAATTTTAAGGAACTTTACAAAACAGTACTACTTTTTAAATAGTTTCACTTTATACTGAAGAAGCAGCTCAAATTTCACGTTAAAGGAGGGGATGCCTGTGATTTCGAACTTAACCGAGGATCAGCTGACCCTGCTTGTTATCAAGCATTTAAAAGAAGGTAAGAAAACAGATTTGCAGCAGCTGATCGATGAACTCCACCCTTATGATATGGCGGCTATTTATCGGAACCTTCCGAACAAGCACCAGACACGTTTTTTGCTTCATTTAACGATTCCAATCTTAACCGACATGATTCAGGAGCTTGAGCATGATGAGCAGATGGCCGTCCTGAAAAAAGTCGGAAAAGAACGCTCTCGTAAAGTACTCGATGATATGGACAATGATGACTTGGCGTCTCTCCTTGACGATATGTCTCCAGAAAACATGGAGCAGTTTTTATCTGGTATGAAAGAAGAAGAGTCAACCATCATCCACAATATGATGAGCTATCCACCGGAAACAGCCGGACGGCTTATGACAAACCGATTTGTCTGGATTAAACATTCCTATACCGTACGGGAAGCGGTGGAAAAATTAAAAACATTCGCTGAGTTTGCGGAGACGATCAATTACCTCTATGTGATTGACGACGAAAAAAAACTCGTTGGCGTTGTTTCTTACCGGGACATGCTTCTTGCAGATACACATGAGAAAATTGCCGATATCATGTATGGGCGGGTGATTTCCGTTGATGTATATACCGACCAGGAGGAAATTGCCCGCTTGATTGAACGGTATGACTTTCTCGCAATCCCGGTTGTGGACGAAGCCGGCATTTTAATTGGAATTGTTACATTTGATGATATTATTGATGTCGTCATTCAAGAAGCAAATGAAGACATCGAAAAGCTTTCTGCTTCCGGGAAGTCGATTGATTTTGATACAAAAGCAGGCATCGCGGCTTTCAGGCGTCTGCCGTGGCTTGTACTGCTCCTGTTTATCGGACTTGTGTCCGGCAGCATTATTTCCGGCTTTGAAAATACAATCAATCAAGTAGTAGCACTCACCTATTTTATGCCTATGATCTCAGGCATGACCGGAAATACCGGCACGCAGTCGTTGGCCGTTGTCGTGCGCGGACTTGCTTCACGAGACATCGATATGCGGACTGTTCTTGCCTTGGTCGGCCGCGAATTTGGCGTTGGCTTGATTATCGGCGCGGTGTGCGGTATTTTGATTTTTTTTATTGCGTTTTTCTGGCAGGGCAGCGCCGTTCTTGGATTTGTGGTAGCATCGTCTCTTTTGCTGACATTGATCATCGGAACCCTGTCAGGCACGGTTATTCCGCTCGTACTGTATAAATTAAACATTGATCCGGCTGTTGCATCCGGCCCGCTTATCACAACCATTAATGATATTTTTTCACTTATTACGTATTTTACGATTGCATCCTGGTTTTTAGCACATCTTTTGTAAAAATGCCGCTGTTTGACCGAATTATCTGTTCTTATTATAATAATATTAATAAAAAGGCTGATAGGAAGAGGGTGATCAAATGGGACATTGACAGCAGCTCGCTTTTTCTACACTGCCGGTTTTTCGAATTTGATCATCATATTAAATAGGAGGTGACTTCTTCTTTCGCCGCTTGCGGGAGAAGAAATCTGATTGGACATATGGATTGGGCTGATTGCTGTTATCCTTTTGGCGTTGTCATTTACAGCCATTCGTTACGTAAAACGGAAAGAAACAAATGAAACAGGAGAACCCCCCTCGAGAAAGCATTCTTCCGCTCTTCTCGCTGAATTAACGGGGACCGATCCTGAAAATCACCTGTCGCAGTTGAATGACCGGGCAGCAACAGAAGTGATGGTGCCTCGAACAGAGATGGTGTATTTTGATAAGGAAGATGCAGTTCGGGATTGTGTAAAGATTTTCCGTGAAACAAAGCATACCCGCTATCCGGTAGCGGACGGTGATAAGGACCGTATCATTGGCTTTGTCAACTTTAAAGAAGTCATTGCTGAGTATGTGTCAGACCCGGTTGTCGGTTCAAAAAGCATTAAACATTTTGTCCGGCCCATTACACGGGTAATTGACTCCACTCCCGTTCATGAACTGCTTACGAAAATGCAGACAGAGCGGACACAAATGGTGATACTGTTGAACGAATACGGCGGCACATCAGGTATCGTAACAGCGGAAGATATCGTTGAGGTTATTGTCGGCGAACTCTATGACGAATTTGATGTGGCTGAACCACCCGTTATTCAGCAAATTGGAGACTTACACTTTATCGCGAGCAGCAAAATGCACGTTTCCGAAACGGCTCAATTGCTCGGCATTTATATGAATGACGAGGATGTTGACACGCTTGGCGGCTGGATGTTAACAGAGAGGTATGATATTCAGCCCGGTGAATCAATCGAGCACAGTGGATTTTTATTTACTGTTTTACAAATGGAAGATCAGCAGATCCGTCACGTTGAAATTCAGCGTGTACCGGACCGGGAAGCCGTACAAACCGGGGATGAGCCTTCATCCATTGCGGTTATAGAACCATATAACGCCTAATGCAAAAACCCGCCCTTCCGGCGGGTTTTTGTGTTTTCCTAAAAGGGCTATTATAATGAGAAAGAAATGATATTCGGAAATGGAGTTTTAGCATGAAAAAGCTTTTAGCTGCAGGTCTTCTGCTTGCCGCCTCGTGGACAGTGCTCCCGACGGTATACGGTCGGTCATATGCCAAAAGAGTGAAGAAACAAGGACCTGACCGTCGAGAAATCGCCCTGACTTTTGATGACGGTCCAAACCCTGTTTATACACCTCTTCTATTAGACCTGCTCAAACAATATAATGTAAAAGCTACATTTTTTGTTATCGGGGAAAAAGCGAAACTTTATCCCGATTTGATTCGTAGAATGGAAAAAGAAGGCCACGAGGTTGGGATCCATAATAACCGCCATATATCCAGCTGGCTGCTTTCACCAGCCGCGCTGGAACGGGAACTTGTACAAGCCGCCAGCCATATTACAGCGATTACGGGGAATCGCGCTGAGCTGTATCGGCCGCCCTGGGGGCATTTCAACCCGTTCACGCTGCAAAAAGCACAGCCTTTTCAGACGGTTATGTGGACAGCTATTCCGGGAGACTGGAAGAAAAAAATGACTCCTGAGAAGCTGGCCCAAAAATTGCGCCTTGCCCGTTCCAATGGCGCCGTTATTACCCTGCATGACAGTGGACATACCTTTGGTGCCTATGAAAAAGCTCCTGCAGTTATGCTGGAAGCCCTGCGTCTTTTTTTAATGGATCAAGAATCGGCTGCTTTTTCATTTGTAACAGTTAGCACTTTGTACCGCTCCAAGTCGTAAAGTAAGCTGCTTCGTGTTAAAGTGAGGGATTAAATGGAATCATTAGTCATTGCCTATTTAGCGAAATATGGATACGCTATTTTATTTTTAGCTGGTATTTTTGGCATTGTCGGCATCCCGGTGCCGGAAGAAAGTTTATACGTCTATGTGGGAATGCTTGCTAAGAACGGCTCGCTTTCTTTTTCTAAAGCTTTTGCGTCCCTTCTTGCGGGCACATTGGTCGGAATGGCTGTCAGCTATTCGCTGGGGCGGATTGTCGGACAGCCGCTTTTGGACCGTTACGGGAAATACCTGGGTGTTACGAAAAAAAGGCTTGGAAAAACTATTATGCATTGGGATTTATCGCGCTCGCTCTTAGCTGGCTTTTTCATCCCGGGTGTTCGGCAGTTTAATCCATATTTCGCCGGAATCGCTAAGTTTTCCATTTCTGGTTTTCTTGCGCTCTCTGTTTTAGGCGGTTCTGTATGGGTACTTATGTATATGTCAGCTGGTTTCTTAATCAGCTCTTATATTCAAATTAAACCAGAATATCTAGCCATTGCCGGTGCTGTCTTTTTTGTTTTGTTTGTTATTCACTTTATTATAAAATGGAAAAAATCGTCACATTCCCGCCGTTAAAGGAGTCAAGTTAAGATGAAAATTATTGTGCTTCCTTTATTTCGTCTGTCATCGGGCCATCATAAAGCAGCGGAAGCGGTTATCGAACATATTAGTATGGTTTGTCCGGACGCGAACATTCAAACTGTAGATATTCTCAGTTATTGCCACGAATCACTAGAATCTGTTGTCTCTAAAATGTACATGCAGTGGATCAGCAAAAAACCCGAATCCTACAGCAAGTTTTACAAATCTTTTATTTACACACCTGATGGCAGAAGAAGCAATCAAATGCCTCTCCATGTATGGGATAAATACTTCGAGTTCCGTCTTGCCCGGCTCATAGAAAAAGAGCGTCCCGACTATATTATCTGTACACACAGCTACCCATCAAAGCTGCTTAACCACTTGAAACGCCAACAAAAAATTACAATTCCGGTGATCAACGTATATACAGACTTCTTTGTCAGTGATGTATGGGGAAAACGCGGCATTGATTACCATTTTGTTCCTCATCTTGAAGCAAAAAAATGGCTTATCCGGCTCGGCGTTTCTGCAAACCGCATTTACGTAACGGGTATTCCGATTCATCCTTCTTTTGCAACGGGACACGCCCGAACTAAACACCGGTCTATTCTTGTTGCAGGCGGTAACAGCGGGTTAGGACAGCTTGAAAAATTGCTGCAGCATTTAAACGAAAGAACGCTTTCTTACACGTATAAAGTGCTGTGCGGCCATAACGAAAAGCTGCGCACACAAATTGAGCTGCTGAAAAATCCGCGCATTAAAGCTCTGCCTTATATGAGCAGCCGTGAAGAAATGAATCGGTTTTACGAAGAAGCATCTGCCATTATTACAAAACCGGGCGGAATTACTGTCAGTGAAGTGCTTGAAAAAGAGCTGCCTGTTTTTATTTCAGGCGCCTTGCCCGGCCAGGAAGAGTTTAATGCCGACTATTTAAAAAAGCGCGAACTTATTTATGAACTGACGGATGATCTTCCTATTGAACAGCAGATTACTGCCATTATCGACAGCGATATTGAACGAGGCAAATGGAAAAAAAGGCTTCATCAATACAGTCTTGAAAAAGAGCAGAATTTAACGACGACATTGCTGTCTATTTTCGGGAAAAACTCTTCTTCTGTCCCGCTGTAAAAGCAGGCGTCCTGTTTTTATTGGTGAATGCATAAAGGAGCATGCTATAATGTCAACCGAGACGACAAAATTTCTTCATGGAAAGGGTTATTATGGAAAACTGGATTATTTCAATGATGGAGCAGTATGGACTCTGGGGCATTTTTTTCTTGATTGCACTTGAAAATATATTCCCTCCGATTCCGTCTGAAGTTATTCTTACCTTTGGCGGTGTAATGACCAGCCAGACAGATTTGACTGTTACGGGAGTTATACTCGTTTCAACAGCCGGATCGGTTATAGGGGCTATTATTTTATACGGTGTCGGGTTGATATTAGATGTACAAACAATGGAGAAAATCGTGGCCCGTTACGGCAAACTTCTTCGTGTGAAAAACGAGGATATTCACCGGGCGGATGCCTGGTTTGATAAATATGGAGTTTGGACGGTTTTTCTCTGCCGCATGGTTCCTCTTATCCGAAGCTTAATTTCTATCCCTGCCGGCATGTCTAATATGAATTTTCTTTTATTTGTTTTGTTTACGACTGCTGGAACGTTAATATGGAATACTGTTCTTGTAAACTTGGGTGCCGCTTTCTCCGATTCATGGCATACGATCGTTGACTATATGGATGTGTATTCAAATATCGTTTATGCGATTTTAGCTATTATTTTTATCGCGGCAGTTACTTGGTTTATACGCAAATTCCGTAGCCGCTCTACTTAAAACGGAATGTTCGGCTCTTTTTCAATAAGCGTCCTGCCTTTCTTCGGCGGGGCGCTTTTATGCGGAACAAAGACAGTCAATATGCCCTTTTTTAACGTTGCAGACAGCCGGCGTCACAGCATACACTTCTCCATCCATGTCGATAAGCATCGGATGATCGGTTTGAATTGTGAATGATTGAACATGGTAGTGTTCAAGATTCGCGGCATGTTCTCCTGTTGCTTTAATTTTCTTTGTTTGAATCACTTCTTTTATAAGCGGAAAGCCTGAGTCTTTTACGATGATAAGTTCTAAGTAACCGTCTTCATGATTCGCTTGAAAAGGAAGGTCAACTGTCCCGATATAATTTCCATTCAACGCAACAACCAGTGCGGCTTCCCCTTCAAGTTTCCTTCCGTCCGCTTCGATCATATAATGAAAAAAAGATGGATGACGGACCGTTCCAAGGGCACTTAAATAGTAGCTCATTTTGCCGATCATGGATTTTTTGTTTTCATCGATATTTTTGGAAGTATCGGTAATCATGCCGATCCCCCAAAAGTTTGCAAAAAAACGATCGTTCATGGCACCGACGTCTACTTTACGGACAACACCTGTTTTTAAGAGGCGGCAGGCCGCGTTCAAGTCTTCCGGAACTCCAATTGCCCGGCTGAAATCATTACAGGTTCCACCTGGCAGTACGGCGACAACAGGCCTTTTTTCCAATCTGGCAATTCCATTGATACATTCATGAACCGTTCCGTCACCCCCATAAATGATGACAATATCATAATCCTGAACGTTCTCATAGCACAGTTTTTCTCCTTCTCCGGGTTCGGTAATCACTTTCCGCTCAATATGCCCGACCGCTTCCTTCAAAACCGATATTACTTGTTCAATAACCGGTTCTCTTTGACTTCCGGCATGCTCGTTGTGTATAAAAAGTCCTTTTGTAAAACGCACCGTTGCCACGCTCCCTTCTTATCCAGAGTGGCAGGAGGTAACCGCCTTCAACTGGCTCTGTGCTTCCCTGCATTTCAAAGCGTTCCATAGCGCTGTTCTTGATTTGGTTACGGTTGCTTTTACACCCAGCCTGGTAAGATTATCGACAATTTTTCTCGTCCGATCCGCACTCTTCATGGTCATCCATCCTTTTCACGTTTAATGGTTTATACGTTCTTTATACAAAAGCGTTTCATTTTTTTATAATCCTTCTTTATGTTCCCCTTTTTTCCTTTTTCAATCCGGATATTTATGACTTTTTCGTGTATAGTGAAAGTGACTATTTAAATTGAACGGAATGGTGATGAACGTGATCATTGAATTGTATTTTTTCCCGTGGGCTGCTTACGTGCTTTTCACATTGAACATAGTGCTCGCTTCAGCCATTATTTTTATGGAGCGGCGCGATGCAGGCGCAACATGGGCGTGGCTGATGGTCTTGTTTTTCCTTCCGCTTCTTGGTTTTGTTCTTTATCTTATATTCGGACAGAATTTAAGCAGAAAGCGGTTATTCGATTGGGAAGACAAGAAAAAAATAGGACTTGAAGAACAAATCAGCCATCAAAAAAGAGCTATAAAACGCGGTATTTATCCGTTTGCCAACCCTCATACAAAAGAAAATACGAAACTTATTTCTATGCTGCTAAGCTATAATGACGCAGTTTTATCGGAAGATAATCAAGTTTATATCTATACAGATGGCGCTGAAAAATTTGATTCTCTGATGAACGATATGCGCAGAGCCAAAAACCATATTCATGTACAGTACTATATTTTCCGAAATGACCGGCTTGGCAAAGAGATTATTACTCTTTTAACGGAAAAAGCACTGGCAGGTGTGGAGGTACGCGTGTTGTATGATGATATGGGTTCAAGAACGCTTCGGCGTAAACATTTTCGGAAGCTTATTGAAGCCGGCGGCGTGGTAGAGACCTTTTTCCCTTCCCGCATTCCCTTAATTAACTTACGGCTGAATTACAGAAATCACAGAAAAATTGTTGTCATTGATGGACAGATCGGCTATGTAGGCGGCTTTAATGTTGGTGATGAATACTTAGGAAAGGACCCGGCCTTCGGCTATTGGAGAGATACTCACCTGCGTGTCTCAGGCAGCGCCGTTCATGCACTGCAGACTCGGTTTATTCTAGATTGGAACCAAGCATCTAAACGGCATGATTTTATGTACGATGAACGACTGTTCCCCGTGCCGGCTACAACCGGTGATACCGCCATGCAAATTGTGACCAGCGGGCCGGATTCAGAATGGGATCAAATTAAAAGCGGCTACCTTCAGCTTATTTCAACAGCAAAAAAGTCTATTTATATCCAGACTCCTTATTTTATTCCAGATGCCAGCATTTTAGACGCACTTCGTATCGCCGCTTTGTCTGGAATCGATGTAAAAATTATGGTGCCCAATAAACCGGACCACCCTTTTGTCTACTGGGCTACCTACTCCTATGCCGGAGAACTATTAAAAGCAGGAGCAAAAATTTATATTTACGACGACGGCTTTATTCATGCTAAAACCATTGTCGTAGACGAAAAGCTGAGCTCGGTCGGTACAGCAAATATTGACGTCCGCAGCTTTCGCTTAAATTTTGAAGTGAACGCCTTTATGTATGATTACGAAACTGGCCGCCAGCTGGCAAAAATTTTCCGTCATGACATGACGGTCTGTTTTGAATTAACACCTCAACTGTATTATCAGCGCTCTCCTGTTATTAAATTCAAGGAATCTATTTCTCGGCTCCTATCGCCGATCCTTTAAAGAAGCGAAGCTCGCTTCTTTTTCTTTTTGTTAAAATTTCGTAAATAAGTTTTGAACATTTTGTGAACATATGATATATTATATTTACAAAATAATTACGAGGTGATAGATATGGATCAAGTACTTATGCGGCAGTTAAATAAACACGGGCTCGTTTTTGCGGTGGTCCATACGGCTTTTTTCTTAAGCCTCGCTGTTGAATTTATGGTTTCCCGCTAAATATTAAAAGCTGCCTGCCCTATGCAGGCAGCTTTTTCATTTGGTAAACTAAAAGAAAAAAGGCGGTTTATTCATGAACAAGTCACAAATTCAATACAAGATTCAAGAATTAAAAATGGACTATATGCGTGTACAGGGCGACATCGAAAAATTAGAATCTACCGGAAACGGCGTATCAAAAGCAGAAGAAAGACTCGTTGAAATGGAAAAAGAGTTAAAAGAATTAAACGAACTGCTTTTAAAAGCGGAAAAGTAAAACGGTCTTCCCTTTGTATATAGTTAAGGGACGTATCACAACATAACAAAAGCCGGCTCCTAAATAGGGACCGGCTTTTTCTTTATTAATAGTAGCGCCATGATTTTTCATAAACTTCAATTAAATTTGGACGAATAAGGGTGTTCGGCTCAATTTGGGCCCCATCTTCCATTTCTGCATCTTCGTCCTTCCCGAATTTCGTTAAAGCTGGCAGCAGGTCAGCTGTTAAATAGCGCGTATCTTTTATTAAGGAAAGCCCTTCTACATCTATGCCCTCTCTTGATGCCAGCACATATCCCCACCCGCCAAAGCTTGGAATGTCCGCGTGCAGGTTTTCCGTTTTTAATCCGGCTGCCTGGATGGTCCGGTCAATGGTCCAATAAACTTGTGGTGCAAACACGGGACTTGTTGCCTGGACAATCATTGCACCGTCTGCCTGCAGGTGATTGCGGGCGAGAGAGTAAAACTCCTGGGTATATAATTTGTTCAGTGATTCGTTGTTTGGATCCGGCAAATCGATAATGATGACATCATAAAATCCGTCTGCTTTTTCTAAAAACTGAAAAGCATCCTGATTAACAATATCTACATGAGGATCATCAAGTGATCTCTTATTTAAATCGGTTAATAAGTGATTCGTACGTGCGGTTTCTGTCATGGCAGGATCAAGGTCCACAAGTGTAACACGGCCAAGATCCTGATATTTCAGCAGCTCCCTTACTGCCAGTCCATCACCTCCGCCAAGCACTAAAACACGCTCGTGGCGGGCAGCTGCTGCCATTGTTGGATGGACGAGAATTTCATGATACCGGTGTTCATCAGACGAACTGAATTGAAGCTGTCCATCCAAGTATAAACGGGTATCTCCCTGTTCTCTCGTTAACACAATTTTTTGGTAAGCCGTTTGTTCCGAAAACATGACTGGGTCTTTGTATAATTTCTGCTCGAAGTGAAATGCCGCTTCCTCACCAAAAAGAGCCCCGGCTGTTAAAATCCCTAAAAACGCAATGCCGCACGCCGCATGAAGCTTAAATTGCTTTAATTCAGAACGAAATTGAAAAACAATCCACAGTGCGACAGCGATGTTAATTAAAGCGACAAGAAAAGACGTTTTCACAAGTCCAAAGTATGGCCGAAGCAGAAATAAAAACAACAGACCGCCAATTAAACCGCCGGCGTAGTCGGAAAACAGCACTTTAGCTGCACTTTTTTGAAGCGACACACCGATTTCATTTGCTTTCCGGATTAAAATGGGCAGCTCCACGCCCGTTAACGTTCCAACAAGCAGCGTTACACTGTATAAAAATAAAGCGTCTGTTCCTTCCGGCAAATAAGCCGTTACGCCAAATAGAAGAAGAGCTGAAAATCCGCCAATGATACCAATGCCGTATTCAATCCAAATAAACGAAGCAATTAAGCGGCGGGTTACTTTCTCGCTTATGTATGCGCCGATGCCCATTCCGGTTAAAAAAAGGGAGATGGTGAGTGTATACTGCTTCACTCCATCTCCTAAAATGTACGAACCGAGTGCGCCGAACAGTACTTCAAAGATAATGCCGCATATCGAGACAATGCCCGATGCATAATAAATCGACCGGCTTTGCCGGATGGAATGCTGTTCAGTCATCAAAACACCGCCTTATGAAATCGAAGCGCCAATAACAAACGCCAGCCCGACTGAAACAGAAAAGGAAACAATTCCTACCGCAAGGTTGCCTGATTTCAGCTGTTCTTCTACAGAAAAGCTTCTTGTCATCAGCTCAAACAAGATATACGCTGCAAGCTGCAGTACCATACCGAATAAACCCCATATAATCGTTTCCGTAATTGTATCGTTGTGAAAAATAGAAAAAGTAATAATAATACAGATGCCGATAATTTTCCCGCCGATTGACAGGGCAACGGCTGTATTGTTTCCTCTTATTTCATCCCAGTCTTTATACTTTCTTGTAATTTGTTCAAAAACAATCAATCCGACTACAACCACTGCAATGGCTACGATAAAATACAAAAATGTCAGTAAAAATGGATTCACAGCTTCATTCCCTCATTTCGTTTCATTATTTTCCTTCTCCCGGTCCGCCGCCGCGGAATGTCGACCCACGGCCATAAGAGCCGTTAGAAAACACACCGCCTCCGTAATAGCCACCGCCTGAATAGCAGCCGTCATCGTTATACCGGCACCGGTTCGCTTGTGTCCGCTCCCAATTTGAACCAAAACGCCCATTCAACAATGAACCGAGCAGCATACCTGAGAAAAAGCCAGGATTGTAATGCGTACGGACAAATTCATCTTCTGCTACTTCCACAAGCGTGGAGGCTGGATTTTCCGGATCTTCCGTTAAAATAATAAATTCATTGTCGTAGACAAGCACTTGGCGGCCGTCCACTTTCTGGCCGATTTTTTCCGGCTGCTCTACATCAATCAGCTCAGCGGCCGTTTCCTGCAAGCTTTGATTCGTGCGGTAAAGCATCGCCTGGTCGTTTGTGTTTATATTGTTTTGTACAGCATCAACAAATGTATAATTTTCATCAACATAGTCATCTGCTTCCTGCAGACCGCAGGCAGCAAAAAGAAAAACCGATGCAGCGGTGACAATCATCCATTTTTTTATTTTCATATGAAAACACTCCAAATGAACAGAAACGGCCCGCCGCAACAGGCGGACCGCGGTTCCTTATTCTTTTCCGAGTTTTTGCTTAAGAGCGGCGAGTTCGTCATCTACTGCGCTGTTTTTCTTTAAAGCAGCAAGTTCATCATCAAGGCTTCGCGAACCTGCACGTAAATCCTCCGACGTTTCAGCTTCTGCTTCATACTGCATCACTTTTTCTTCCATCCGCTCAAAGCCGCGTCTTGATTCATCCCCGCCGACAGAGGACATGGCGCGGTTCATCTTTGTGCGCGTTTTAGCCGATTCAGCGCGCGCTTTTAATGAATCTTTTCGCAACTGCATTTCATCATATTCACGCTTCATTTCTGCCAGCTTCTCACGGAGAACAGCCACATCCTCTGCCGCCTGCTTATGTGCTTCTTTCATGGACTCTGCTTGCTTTGCATGATTGTTTTTATCCTCAAGCGCACGGCGTGCCAGATCCTCATTTCCTGCTTCAAGGGCGTCAATAGCCTGCTGCTGGCGCTTTTCCACCATGCTGTTTGCGTCATCATATTTCTTTTTCAGCATTTTTTCGTTGGCAAGCTGCTTGGCAACAGCTGTTTCCGCATCACGAATATCTGCTGACATTTCCCGCATAAACTGATCGAGCATTTTCACCGGGTCTTCCGCTTTATCAAGTGCCGCATTCAGTTCGGAGCCTACGTATGTTTGTACACGTTTAAAAAATTGAAACATATTCTCTCCTCCAGTATTGGTTAGCTTCCCGCTAAAATAGTGATTTCATATTCTTCAATTTCGTGTCCATAGCTGACTTCAACATCGCCGCCCCATACTTCCACAGATAAAAAGTGTTCCTCCGAATCATCTGTATAATCATAGTAATCAACGTTTCGGCCGTGGACGTTTTCACTTCGGCCTTCTGCTTTTACATAAGCACGTCCACTTTCTTCAAGGTAGTATGTGCGCCCATCATGCGTTACTTTTTTCGCTCCCGGCTCCAATTTGGAAATCCGGACCTTTTCATACATGCCAACTTCCAGCTCATCATCGAGCTCTACGCTCAGCCAGAGGGTTTTACCGGATGCAGCAAGCTGATAAGCATCCCACGTATAACCGCTGTCATTGTAATGGATTTTTCCCGTTACTTCATAATCGGCTAAGTCATACGTGACAAAATCGCCAACTCGTAAATTCAATAAAGTCCGCTCTTTTGTTTCCGGTACGGTTTCTGCGGTGCTTCCAAAAAGCTTCTTCCAAAACCCCATCTTTACTCACCTCTCTTTTATGTACGGACTGATGGCAGAATCGTTTCACTTTTTTAACTATAACGAAGAAAAAGTCATTTTTATTCACAAATGGAAACAGTTGTTCTTTTTTAAAAGACATCGCTTATGGAATAAACACCTTAATATGGCCCTGCAGTACTTCGAGGCTCAGCGGAACAGCATCCCCCATATCGCCGTCTACATTTGCTTTTAATTCCGTTGTAGAGCGGACATTCAACTTTTGGGACCGGAAATATAAAACATCTGGGTCTTCTCCCAGGTCTCCTTTTAATAAATTCGCACCGATACGTATCAATTTTGGCAGTGCCACATCTTTAACGATAAAGCAATGAAAAAAGCCATCTGCCGATTTTGCCTCAGGCGCAAGCTTTTCAAATCCGCCCACTGAATTTGTAAGAGCAGCCAGAAAAATAAGGGCTTCTTCTTCAAATGTCCGGTCCTTCGTTTCAATTGTCAGGGGAAACGGTGTTTTATCCCGCAGGGTTTTAAAGCCTTCTACGAAATAAGCGAGCGCGCCCAGCGTCGTTTTTTGAGCCGACGTTACTTCACCGGTTGCTTCTGCAATCCCTCCAATAGCTAAAATATTTAAAAAATAACGACCATTTACTTTGCCAATATCAGCAGGCTTTGTTCTGCCTCCTAATACCTGAATAGCCTCCTCCGGCTCGAGCGGAATATGCAGCGCACGCGCAAAATCATTGACGGTACCGAGCGGAACTACCCCCATAACAGGGCGGTGCGGCTGTTCAGCCAGGCCGTTTACAGTTTCGTTCATCGTTCCATCTCCGCCCATTGCAATCACTGCATCCAAATGCCGTTCGCAGGCTTCTTTTGCAAAACTCATGGCGTCTCCTTCCCCTCTGGTTAAACGGGTTTCCACCTCATATCCTGACACCTGGAGCTGCTTATAAATAGAGTCAATGTATTCCTCCGCCTGTTCTTTTCCAGAAGAAGGATTCGCAATTATCATGGCTCTTTTCATGCTTCCTTTGCCTCCTTGTTTACTCGATCGTCGATTCCGGTAAAACTGCCCGGTTCCAAGTTCATCGTTCAGCAGCAGTTCCATCCTCTCCAAATCCTGTTTACAAACCGGCGGATCCTGCTCCGACCAGTTCACAATATAAATAAAATAATATTTGTTTATAAGCCGGAAAATCACATTCGATTGCGGAAACCGATCAAATATGGCTTTAACGTTATACCGCTTTGTATACGTCCAGCTGATTAATTTCATAATAAGTCACCTACCGCTTGTATACCCGGATTTTGACGAAAAGAACATAGCTGGCTGCCCTTTTTCGCCAAAACTAGTGAAAGGAAATCAGCGTCCGGTGAAGAATGATTTTAAAAAGAACAAAGGAGGGATTTTCTGTGCATACTACAAAAGAAGCGGCCGCTGCTTTAAACATCAGTCCAACAACCTTAAGCAAATATGTAATTGCTCTTGAGGGAGCTGGCTTCCGGTTCGAGTCTGGAAAACGGAATGTCCGGATGTTTGATGAAAAAGAAATGGCTACGCTGCGCCAGATGATCGAAACCGCCGCCTCCGAAGACCTTCCTCCCGGCCAGGCAGCCAATATGATCGGACAAACCGCCTATCTGTCTTTGATTGAAGACCGCTTGTCTGCCATTGAACAACGTCAGGAGCATTTAATTCATTTATACGATAACCTTTCTTCCCAGCTTGCACGCCTGCCTGCCCACCATATTCCTGATTATTCACCGCCTTCTTTTTTTCTTTTGCCGCGCCGAAAAGCAGGATTTTTGAATTTTTTGTCGAAATAGGTAAAGAACTATGCTAAAAAGAAGGAGAACGTTACATTGAAAAAAGCTGTTTTTTTTGATCTTGATGATACACTGCTGGATGACAGAAAAAGCATCCAAACCGCATTTGATGTGACTTGCGGCGAGCTGGCGGAAAAATATGAAAAGGATGCAGCCGAGATAGAAAAGCACGTCCGCACGGCTGCTCATGCGCAATATCAGACATATGACTTTTACCCAGTCACTCTTTCCATTGGAATTAATCCGTTCGAAGGTCTTTGGGGTAATTTCGGCGACGTGCACCATAACGGCTTCCGGTCTATGGGAGATCAAATTGCCGATTATCAATTAAAAGCCTGGGAAAATGGCTTGAAACAAGCCGGGATCCCTGCGTCCGAAGCAGAATGGGCACGCGATCGTTTCCGTAATGTCCGCCGCAAATCTGCTTTTGTGTACGAAGAAACCTTTGATGTTTTAAACACGTTGCGCGATAAAGGCATCCGCCTCCTGCTTTTAACCAATGGAGCTCCTTCGCTTCAATTGGAAAAACTGACGATGACGCCGGAACTTGTCCCGTATTTTGAGCACGTGCTTATCTCTGGGCATTTTGGTTTTGGAAAACCGGAAAAAGCAATTTTTGACCACGCCCTCCGCTTAATGGACCTGGAGCCGGGTGATGTGTTAATGGTAGGCGATAATCAAGGCACGGACATTTTAGGTGCGACCCGCGCCGGCATCGAATCAGCCTGGATTAATCATGGCGGAGAAGGAAAAATCGTTGAAGGAGCAAATCCTGTACACACACTCAGCCGGTTAAAAGATATTCTTTCACTGATCGAATAGGTTTATCCTGACGAAAAACGGGTAAATAATGTTGAAAAGAAACAGTTACCTGTTAAGAGGAGAGACTTAAATGGAAAAGCATCTTGAACCATCCAAGCTGGATATTAAAATTTTTGATAAAAAAAACAGCCGCCCGTTTGCGGAGGCTTCATTAGACAATAAAGAAGTGTATGAGCTTCGGGATGATACGATGCGAACACCGCTTGAAAAAGCAAATGTATTTGAACAGCTTCTTCAAACGGAAAACGCATGTGAATTATGGATTGTTCCCGTAATAGAGTCCACTTCCTCTTTTACTCAGTCCCTGTCGGAAGAAAAAGCATCTGCCCTGTTTGGCATGCTGTCGTCTTTTCGCAAAAACGTACAGCGCGACCGGACGTTTCTTGTGCTCGGGCCGGATTGCTCTGCCAGCATGAAAGAGAAAGTTAAAGAGCTCGGCTATACCCTTTTTCCGTGTGAAGAAGCTGACCTGCAAAATGTGACTGTAGAATATTAAAAAATATCCCGCCGGTAACCGGCGGGATATTTTTTAATTGTTGATATATTTTTCAAACACGGCACCGAAGTCTTTTACCCGGTACGTATCACTCGATTTTTTCAGCCAGTCAAAAGCGTATACATTCACCTTTTCAAACTCGGCAGCCAAATCAATTTGTGTTTTTGTAATGTTTTTAATAGAATTGGCGGACATTTCTAAGCTTTGCTGCGCATAGCCAAAATTCATTTCGTTTTCCTGCTGCATTTCAGCAATTTTCAATAGCGCTTTGTATAAATCCTTTAGCTCTTCCAGGTGCTTTTTATGCACATCAATCGAATACGTCTGGGTTCCAAGCGTAAACTTGATTTCCACATCCAGATCGACAGTACCTGCTGTTTCAAGGTACACGTTTGAAACACGGTTTGCCACATAGTTATACCGGCGAAGCAGCCGCTTTTTGCTGACTGCGTTCGCTCCATCTACGTGAACAAGCCCAAGATTGGTAAAGCAATATTCATCTGCTTTTGATTTGATCAGAAAATAAATTTTCTCATCGTCTTCATGCATAATGTAATCGTCTGCATCGACCTTATCATAGTCTGCAGGCTTAATAACCGCTCCGACATCGCTCAATCCTAATACATCTGCTGCTACTTTTCCAAACACGATATACCAGCTCCTTTTATAACGAAGTATATGAATGCATACGCTATTCTCTCGCTAAAGGTTTCACTTTTTTAAAGGCCCCTTTCACGACAAACTATTTTTACTCAAGAAAGAGTTCAATTATTCACCAGGAGGGCATTTTAACGGTTAAAAATAATTCATGACGATAAGCGTGCCATTTCGATTTGGGATTATCTATCCCAGTCTTCCATATGTTCGGTGTTCTAAACCGAGGTCTAACATCATTTATCCGCAACTATTTCGTTCAGTCCTGTTTATGCATGGATACATTTTTTCACATTCAGAAAACAGTCCTAAATCGTAATAACGGTGCTGACTGCTAAAGAAAAAGCATACCCCTGTTTTGAGGGACATGCTTTTTCTTTTTTACCCAACAACAACAAATTCAAAATTCGCACTGAATTTTACGTCTTTTCCTACAAGAACACCACCTGTTTCAAGCGGAGCATTCCATGTTAAACCGTATGCCTCACGGTTTATTTTGCCTTCTGCATCAAAACCGGCAATTGTGCTGCCATCTATTGGGCTTTTTGATGTCCCGTTATATTTAACGGTAAATGTCTCTGTATTTGTAACACCTTTTAATGTGAGCTGGCCAGTTACCTCGTATTCATTTTCGGATACCTTTTGGATCGTATCGCTGATAAATGTGATTTCCGGATGCTGTTCCGCATTAAAGAAATCACCTGAACGAAGGTGGTTGTCCCGATCTTCGTTATTTGTATCAATTGATGCCGTATCAATCGATACAATCCATTTTGCAGCTTCTAATTGATTGACATCACCGTCAAATTGCACATCAAAGCTTGTAAATTCACCTTTTGTTTTCGATACCATCATATGTTTTACTTGAAATGCAATCCCGCTGTGTACCTGGTCAAATGTTAATACTGCCATTTTGCATACCCCTACTAGTTCATAAAAGTAACTTTGTAACCTTAGTACAAACTATGTATATTTAAAATTCAAGATAATAGTACAGTTTTTTCCAGAAAAAAAAGCCTCGGCATTGGCCGAGCCTTTGGCTTAGTGAATATCTTTTTTCTTAAAGCGTCCGCCTCGCACTTCCGCAATATCTGCCACTGCAAGAAATGCTCCTTCATCCAAATCTTCTACAATGGATTTTAATTTCGCTTCTTCAAGCCTGGTAATGACACAGAAAATGACTTTTTTGTCTTCGCCAGTATAAGCACCTTCTCCATCTAAGTACGTAACACCGCGGCCAAGGCGGGCGATAATCGCTTCACCGATTTCTTTGTACTGATCAGAGATAATCCAGGCTGATTTCGACTCATCCAGCCCTTGAATTACTACGTCAATTGTTTTAAAAGCTACAAAGTACGCGAGCACAGAATACATGGCCCGGTCCCAGCCGAATACGAAGCCGCCCCATAAAAAAATAAATACGTTAAAAAACATGACAATTTCACCAACTGAAAATGGCAGTCTCTTGTTGATCAAAATCGCTAAAATTTCCGTACCGTCGAGGGAGCCCCCATACCGGATGACTGTTCCTACCCCCGCCCCAAGCACAATACCGCCAAACACAGAAGCCAACAGAATATCGCTTGTAAAAGCTGCTACTGGATGCAGGAACGTGGAGAAAATCGCTAACACGGTAATCCCAAAAATCGTCGAAAGCGCAAATGTTTTGCCTATTTGTTTATAGCCGAGGAAAAAGAACGGAATATTCAGTAAAAATAAAAAAAGACCTATCTTGATTCCAGTTATACTAGATAAAATAATCGAAACCCCTACAATACCACCGTCCATAATCGAGTTGGGTACCAGGAAAATTTCAATGCCAATAGCCATTAATATAGCGCCGATAAAAATAAATAATGTTCGTTTCAATAAGCGCCTCGGTCCTGCTTTTTGATGCTGCCTTTGACGATTCGGTTCTTGTGGTGCTGCTTGTAGCTGTTCCATCCGCTCACCCCTTTATTTCTATATTTATTCTTTCTATTATAGCAAGTTCCCAAAAGCAAAAAAAGCGCCTCTTGAAAAGAGACGCTTTTCTGTTCATTAACAACCTGCATAACAAGGACATTTGAACTTAACGATTTTGAAGAATTTCAGTTAATACAGGAACGATTTGTTTTTTACGGGATACGACACCTTTTAAAAGCGCCTGGTTGTCGTCAAGTTTTACATTGAACGCCTCTTCCACAGCTGAAGTTTCTGCACCAATCGCGATAGCTACAGAGTCGCTGTTTAAGATATCTGTAATGACTACAAGGAATAGATCAAGTGTTTTTTCTACGATCGCATCTGTTACCGCTTGCTCAAGCTCCGCTTTCAGCGCTAACACATCAGCTGGATCAATAGCGTTAATTTGTGCGATTTCTACTTTTTTGCTGCCCATCGGGAATACTTTCGCATCGATACCGATAAGCTCTTCTGCTGTTTTGCCGCTTAAATCCGCACCCGCTTTCAGCATATTAAGGCCGTATTCATTCGCATCTATCCCAGCAATTTGGGCCAGTTCCTGCGCAGCTTTTACGTCCTGCTCTGTACATGTTGGTGATTTAAACAAAAGAGAATCAGAAATGATCGCTGACAGCATCAAACCGGCAATCTCTTTTTCGATTTCCACACCATGCTCTTTGTAAAGCTTGTTTAAAATAGTCGTTGTGCAGCCAACTGGCTCCGCACGGTAGTAAAGCGGATCTGCTGTTTCAAAGTTAGCAATCCGGTGGTGGTCGATAACTTCAAGAACATGTACGTCATCAATGTCATCTACACTTTGCTGACGCTCATTGTGGTCCACTAAAATAACAGAGTCTACTTCTGGTGACGCTTTTTCAATTAAACGCGGCACTTCCGCATTAAATGTTTTTAACACAAAAGCCGTTTCATCGTTGATATCACCAAGGCGAACCGCTTCCACGTCAAAGCCAAGCTTCGTTTTCAAGTCAGCATAAACGATTGCTGAGCAGATTGAATCCGTATCCGGGTTTTTGTGGCCAAAAATAAATGTTTTTCCCAATTGTTTTCCCTCGCTTTATGTAGAGTATTCCGTTTCATTTTAACGTAAAACGAAAAAAGTGTCCCGCTTTAATTACAGTATAGCGGAAATGATTTTAAAAACCTATAGGGTTAATTGGTTTAAACGTTAAATTATTGTAAAGAGCAGGAATGAAAGAATGCCGATTGGAATTATATTACTATGGAGGTGTTTTTATGCGAAACAAAGGGGGCTGGAAATGGTTTTTTACCATGCCCATTCTTTCCTGGGCTTTATATGATTTCGCTAATACGATTTTCTCATCGAATATTACAACGATTTTCTTCCCTTTTTATGTACAGGAAATCGCGGGCGGAAGCGAACGGCTTGATCAAATTGCCAGTACCTTCTTGTCTTATGCCAATGCTGTTTCAAGTTTTTTTCTCGTTGTTTTCTCTCCTTTATTCGGTGTATGGATTGATCAAAGCGGACGCAAAAAGCGCTGCGTCATGTTTTTTGCTTTTGCTGCCATTTTGTCCACTGCTCTTATGGGGCTGGCCGCCCCGCAGAACTTTGGACACTGGCACGGTCTGCCGGCAGCTTTTATGGTGGTTGTTGTATTGTTTGTGGCGGCCAAGTTTTTCTACCAGTCCAGCTTAATTTTTTATGATGCGATGCTGCCTGACATCAGTACAAAAGAAACGATGCCGCTTCTGTCAGGGTTCGGAGTGGCCATCGGTTATATGGGTACACTTGTCGGCTTGGCTGTTTATCCGCTCGCCAGCGGCGGTACGTATGCGGATGCTTTTTTACCGACTGCGGGCTTGTTTTTACTTTTCACTTTGCCGCTTGTTCTGTTTTACAAAGAAACGCCGCGCCCTGCGCAGGCAAAACGCCCTTTTTTCTCCGGTTACCGGGATGTGCGGGAAACATTTAAAGATATGAAAAGATACCGCCCAATCTTTTTGTTTATGATCGTTTACTTCTTCCTCAATGACGCCATTGCCACTGCCATCGCCATGATGGCCGTGTATGCAAAAGCCATTGTCGGTTTTTCATCGGGTGAATTTATTTTACTTTACCTTGTTTCAACCATTTCGAGCATCATCGGTTCATTTATTTTCGGCTATGTTACGCGGTCAGCCGGTGCAAGACGCGCTGTTTTTTACGTCGGGATCATTTTGTTCGCCGCCCTTTTGCTCGGGACCTTTGCCATCAATCAGCCGATGTTTTGGATAACAGGCAGCTTATTCGGCGTGGCACTCGGCGCAGTTTGGGTCACGTCCCGCGTGCTGATTATCGAGCTTTCTCCTGAAAACAAGCGAGGCCAGTTTTTTGGGCTGTTTGCTTTTTCCGGCAAGCTGTCCGCTATTGTCGGCCCGCTTATGTATGGCACAATCACGCTCTTGCTCGCTGACCATGGTGACATTGCCAGCCGGGCAGCTCTTTCATCATTGATGCTGTTTGTGTTAATCGGCTTAATCGTACATCGGAAAATCCCGGCGTAGCAGGCGAAGCTTTTCCATATCTTCATGAATCAGCTCAAGCAGGCGGCGGTTATAAAAGATGGACGCTGGATGAAAAGTGGGGAAAATCCGATAGTTCTTTTTAGTCCATTCAAACTGTTCTTCCTTTAGCTGCAGTACTGGCTGTACGAGCAGTTCACCATGAAGATCGGATACTTTTTTGTCATTTCCGACCAGCCGTTTTAAGCCGATATTGCCCAGTGTGACAATAATCGGCGCTTTTACATGCTCAATCTCATAATCAAGCAGCGGTGCGTGCGCAAGAATTTCACGGCTGGTCGGGGCACGGTTGTATTTTCTTTTCACGGTCACACCGTCCGGCCCCCTTTTTTCACCCCATTTGTACGGGCGGCTTCGTACGGCACTTGTAATATACACCTCTTCCCGGCCAACCCCTGCCATCTCTAGAAATTTCATTAACTCTTTTCCTGCCCGGCCGCTGAACGGAATGCCGTTTCCAATTTCGGTTTCACCGGGTGCTTCTCCAACAAGCATAAGCTTTGGGTGCTCTGGCCCGCTTCCGTAGACAAATCCTTCGACCGGATACGGCTCGATTCTTTTTTTGCCGAGCTCAGCAAGCTCTTCGGGAATTCTCATACGATCGCTTCTTTCTTTTTTTACTCATTTTTCCCTTTTCCTCAAAAGAAAAACCCGCCTTTAAGGGCGGGTTTCTTTTACATCTGTATTTCCTGTGCGTTTTTCACAATATCTTCCGGAACAGTGATCGCTTTTACTTTGTTGTAGTTGCTGTAGTCCGCGTTCATTACTTGATTAACTTTCATGGACTCTCCTTCCATTTTCATCGTCATATCCATGATCATATCAACCGCTGTAGTCTGAAAGGTTTCTTTGTCTACATTGATCGTGTAGTCCACTTTTTCAATGTTCATGCCTTTCATCATTTCGTCAATGGCCGCCTGGTCTTCCTCTCCCTCAAGCTGCGGGACAAACTGCTTCATTTGGTCTTGAATGAGCTTATTAAATTTGTCGCCGGAAGCCGACAGCTTTAGGATGTAAGCATCCTCTGTCTGTTCAAAAGTAAAATCATCTTTAAATACTTCGAGCTGCTTCAGTTGCTGGGACGGGTCCGACTGCTGATCGGTCATTTGCGTAATTTGATCGTACATTTCAGATGGCATTTTCATCCACTGTCCGCTTGCTGAATCCTTCATAAAAAAGCCCTGTTCCGTCATGTACATCTCCATATCCATCTTCTGGCCCTCTTCTGCGCCATCCATATTCATATTCGTTGTTCCTTTTTGATAAATAGCGAGCGGATCGTTCGTAATATTCATTTCCATGACAGAATCGGTTTTCATTTTTAAATCTTGAGACGGCTGCTCCAATTGCTGGGTCATGTCCACTTTAGCACTTAAGCTTTTCGTTTCGTTTGAAACCTCCATTGACTTATTGAAGACTTCGCCAAGCGTCATATCACTTGTTTGTTCCTTCGTTGTTTCCGGTGTTGGTTCCGCTGTCTGTCCGCATGCTGCAAGACCCATTGTCAGAAAACCCGCTGCGGTCAGCTGAGCCCACTTTTTCATTTTTTTCTCTCCTTTTCATTGGTTCTCACCCTACATACGGAGGAAGAAGAAAAAAGTTCTAGAAAAATGCCTAATAAGTAAAAAAGGACCATAAAAAAAGAAAAACCAGCTTGTACCGGTTTTCCTTTTTCATAAAAATATGACTGAAGTCCTTTACAGAAGCGATTCAACCCCATCAACATACACAACAGATCCCGTTACGTGACTGGCCGCGTCACTAGCCAGATAATGAACAAGGTCTGCTACCTGCTCCGGCTGTCCGGACCCTCCGGCAAGCGGCTGATTGCCTTCTGGGTATTCAATCGGAATCGTAATTTCTTTCAGTTTTTCTTCTTCTTTGTTTGTGCTGGCGTCAATGTTCGTATCAATGGCTCCCGGGCAGACGATATTAACACGGATTTTAAACTGCGCAAGCTCGACCGCAGCCATTTTACCAAGACCCACCTGTCCTGCTTTCGTAGTCGCGTAAGCTGAAAATCCAAAGTTTTTAAACGTACGCGTCCCGTTGATGGACGACGTGATAATAATGCTGCCGCCCTGCTTTTTCAAGTAAGGAATGGTGTATTTTAATGTTAAAAAGGTGCCGGTTAAATTGGTCATCATGACGGAATTCCAATCGTCCGGCTCCAAATGCTCAAGCGGCGTAAAAGTGCCATTTTGCCCTGCATTGGCAAAAACAATATCGATTCCGCCAAATCTTTCTGCGCCTTCTCGAATGGCTTTTTCCATCTGATCCGCTTTTGATACATCAGCTGTTACGTGAAAAGCGCGGTCTTCGCCGATTTCACTCACAAGCTCGTCTGAATCTTCCCGGCTGCGGTCGAGCAGGATAATGTTCGCACCAGCTTCCGCCATTTTGATCACGGTGGCTCTGCCAATTCCTGACCCCGCTCCTGTGATAAGTGCTGTTTTACCTGATAAGGATGTATTCATCTTACCTCTCTCCTCTCTTAATAACACAAACCGGCTTTGTGACAGCGGCTCTTCCCCCTGTAAACACAGGCAGGCCATTTGGCTGAATTTTAAACAAGCAGATTTCATCCGAATCTTGGAAAGCCACCACTAAAAAAGGCTCATCCGGCAATGCATAAAAACTGCGGGGCGTTTTTCCATCCACTTTTACATGACGCGGTTCAGATAAGGTGCCGTCCGGGCCGATATCAAAAACCGCCAGCCCATCCCAGCCCCGGATGGCTCCATATAAAAATCGACGGTCGGAACTTATTTGCACATCCGCTCCTGTATGTTCGCCGCTGTAACCGGCCGGCAGCCCGGCAAGTGTATCGAGATGCGTAATAGCGCCCCCATCTCCGACTTTATAAACGGAAACCGTAGAATCCAGTTCATTCATCACATAAACGACGGGCTGCTCTGGATGAAAAAAAGCCATGCGCGGTCCTGCTCCGGGTGCCGCTTTAACTTCTTTTATAATCTCCAGTTTATGTTTGTCGTAAACCACAAGCATATCTGTTCCAAGATCGCAGACAAGCAAGTGACGCCCGTCTGGAAAAGGCGTAACCGAATGAACGTGCGGCGCATCCTGTCTTTCTTTGTTTGGACCGCTTCCCTCATGTTTTGAAAAAGCGTTTTTTTGAAGCGTATCACCGTTGCGTTCGTATTTCGTTACAGATCCTCCATAATTCGCTGTCCATGCATATGTACCTTCTGCATAAATATGGCAGGGAGCCATTTCTCCTGCGTCAGCTTCTGCTTTCAAAATGAGATCATCAGGCTCAATACTAAAAAGAACCGCTTTTCCATCCATTGATTCAGAGGCTGCATATAAAAAACCATCTGCTTCTGCCAGGAAAGACGGATTTTCTACGCCGCTGAAACGGTTTGTGATCGTCAGCGTTTCCGACTCCGTATCTACGATTACTTTGTAAATACCCGGCTCTTCTTTTTTGGCATAACTGCCTGCCCAGAGTGTGTGGTTCACCAGCTAATCCCTCCATTTACGGTTTCATTCTATTTCTTCTTATTACCCCGTCTTTTTCTTTTTCATACCTGGCCGCCATGATTTTGTTGCAGATATTTTTCTGCAAATGTTTTAAACTGGCGGGCAGCCGGTGATAAGGCTCCACGCTTTTTTACGCCGATCGCAATTTTTCGAACAAGAGAATAATCGCTGATCTGGATAAAAACAAGCGGCTCATGAGCAATTTCCGGTTTTTTTGGAAGTACACAAAGGCCCAGCCCTGCTGCGACAAAGCCGGCAATGGTCGGGACCTCCTCTCCTTCAAAAGTGATCTGCGGCTCGATTCCCAGCTCTTCACACATCTCATCAAACATGAATCGGAGGCCAAATCCCTTTTTAAAGGTCACGAAAGGTTCAGCTGCTGCTTCACGGAATGAAAGATACGGCCGTGTTGCAAATGGATGACTCGCGGGAACGGTTATATACAACTGCTCTTCCCGAATAACCGTCCACTCGATGTCATGGCGTTTATAAGGCGGTGCGGTAATGCATAAATCTGCTTCTTCTTCCTGTACTTTTTTCATATTGACTTCTCCTGCTCCCTGAGAAAGCTGAAAAGTTACGTTCGGGTAGAGCCGCTTGTACTCTGCAATTAAATTTGGCAGCACATGCGGCCCAAACGTCGGTAAAAAAGCAATCGATATATGGCCTTTATCGGGAGATACAATTTCTTGAATGTCTTCCTTTGCTTCTTTCATAAGTTGAAGTGCCTGCTGCGCTTTCTGAACAAAAATGACACCTGCCTGCGTCAGCTGAACCTCTTTTTTTCCGCGTAAAAAAAGAGGTGCACCAAGCTCTTCTTCTAATTTCATGATCGACCGGCTGAGGGCGGGCTGGGAAATTGCCTGCTTTTTCGCTGCTCTTGTAAAGTTGCGCGTCTGCGCCACGGCTGCGGCATTTTCAATTTGATGCCATTCCATCGAATCCCTCCATAACTAAAACGCATTGTTCCTATGTTAATTATAAATTGGAACTATCATTTTCAGAAGCGTATAGTAAAACATAGGATGATGAGGAAAGAAGGATGCACATGTCATTTATTGAAAAAGGAACCGTGGAACAAAAAAAAGCGAGCTTTGCTTTGTTTTTAGGAGGCTTCGTTACCTTTGCGACGCTGTATACCACACAGCCGCTCATGCCGCTGTTTTCGGAGCAATTTGGTGTTTCTGCTTCAACTGCAAGTCTCGCTCTGTCCCTGTCTACCGGTGTTTTGGCACTTTCCATGATCGGAGCAGGCGCGCTTTCTGATATCTACGGTAAAAAAAAGCTGATGGCTGTTTCGATGTTTGCAGCCTCTATCATCGGAATCTTGACAGCTTTGAGCCCAAACTTTTGGACGCTGCTGGCTTTTCGGGCACTGCTCGGTCTTTTTTTAGCGGGTGTACCGGCTATTGCAATGGCATATGTAGCGGAAGAATTCAACCCGAAAGCCGTTGGATCGGCTATGGGGCTTTATATTAGCGGTACAACCATTGGCGGAATGTCGGGACGTATCTTAACGGGGCTTTTAACCGATTTCTTCAGCTGGCGAATCGCTTTGCTATTAATTGGACTGACGGCGCTGTCAGCCAGTGTTCTCTTTTTAACTTCACTGCCAAACCCGCGCCATTCCGTGAAGAAGCAGCCTTCTTTCAAAAAAATGGCATTCACATACCGAATTCATTTGTATAACCGCCCCTTATTGGCTGTTGTCTCGCTTGGTTTCTTGTTAATGGGAAGCTTCGTTACGCTGTATAACTATATTGGTTTTTTGCTGATTACTCCTCCCTATTCGCTTAGCCAGACGCTGATTGGATTTATTTTTGTTGTTTTTTTAACGGGAACGTTCAGTGCGGTTTATATGGGCAAAAAAGCAGACAAGTACGGAACTCCTCTTTTGCTGAAATGGTCGATTGGCATCATGGCATCCGGTGCCGTACTGACCCTTTTCCTCTCTCTTTTCATGAAAATTATCGGCATTGCTGTTTTTACGTTCGGTTTTTTTGCCGCTCATTCGACCGCAAGCACATGGGTAGGAGAATATGCAGGATTTAACAAAACACAGGCGTCTTCTATGTACTTACTTCTTTATTATCTTGGCTCCAGTGTTGTTGGATCATTCGGCGGCTGGTTTTGGGCACATTTCAATTGGATTGGTGTCATTGGCTTTATTCTTTCCCTTCTGGCCGGGTCGATCCCTCTTATTTTCTATGCTGAAAACAAACAGCCCGGTGTTTATTGCATCTGGAAAAACAAAACCGCTCAAGCGCACGGAAACGCTTGAGCGGTTTTTAATTATCTATTGATTCACTTTGGTTACTTAAATGCATTAATTCTTCCATTGATAATTCATAAAGCTGGCGGTCGCCATGCTTGAAAATCCCTTGAGCCATCAGCTTTTCAATCCAGATCATCTGTTCATTTTCTGTCGTATGCATGGTGTGCTTCCCCTTTTTTCTTGTTGCTTTTATTTTATTCCCCCGGAATAAACTTTATGAAACATACTTTGCGACAAATAAGGACAAGAAAAAGAGAGCGCTTTTTTAGTTTACGAATTTATCGTGACACCTGTTTTCATTTGTGCTATCCTAAAAAAAACTAAATATTCTTCCACTGGAGGTGCCTTTTAAAAAGGCTGAGATCAAAGTGAGTGACTTTGGGATTCCTGGAACCTGATCCAGTTCATACTGGCGTAGGAAAGTGGCGAAAACCTTTTTAACGGTTTATCTTTGTGCATTCAGCGCTGCTTTCTTTTATAGAAAGCAGCGCTTTTTATTTTGTTTTAGGAGGTGAGGCAGCTGATTCATGCTGTAACTGATGGAGCCGGCCTGCCGGATCATGTACAAACAAAGCTGCTTTCTCTTTTTCCCGAAATCGATGCTGTTTGTATCCGAGAAAAAGGATTGTCTGTACAACAGCTTTTCACTCACCTGACCGGCTTGATTGAGCGGGGAATGCCGCCTGAAAAACTGATTCTTCACTCATCACCCGATCTGGTGCCCTTTCTGCCGGTATTAGGCGTTCACTTTTCTGAATATGATGAACGGCTGACACATTTTAAACAGAAGCATCCTGACAAGCTTGCCGGCCGGTCCGTTCATTCTGTTTCTTCTGCCCAAAAGGCGGAAGCCGAAGGAGCTGATTACCTTTACTTTGGACATGTATTTGCTACAAATTCCAAAAAAAACCTGCCTGGACGAGGGCTCGACACTCTCCATAAAGTAACCGAGTCTGTTGCCATTCCGGTCATCGCTATTGGCGGAATTGACCAAAGCAATATTCCAGCAGTCCGGCAGGCAGGTGCTTCCGGTGTTGCAATGATTTCAGCTTTTTTCAACAGAAAGGTGTGAAACCGTATATGGACAAGTACGAGTATATTTTAATCGGCGGCGGTGTCATTGGCTGTTCTATTGCCTACCGTCTTGCCAAAGCAGGTTATTCAGTTGCGCTGTTTGATTCGGGCGCTGCCGGGAAAGCGTCGATGGCCGCCGGTGGTATGCTTGGAGCGCAAAATGAGTTTGAGTGTGAAAACCCGCTTATGGAAATCGCTCTTGAAAGCAGGGATTTGTTCCCCGATCTGCGTGATGAGCTTTTTGAAGAGTCCGGCGTTGACATTGAGCTCAGAAAAGCCGGCCTGCTGAAAGTAGCCGCATCCGAAGAAGATCGGGATGCTTTAGACCATCAATACCACTTTCTATTAGAAAAAGATCCGACTGTTTCCTGGCTTGAGCCTGAAGAGATTCCCAAAACAGAACCTCAGTTAACGGGACGTACAGCCGGTGCGATTTATTTAGAAAAAGACAATCAAGTTAAAGCGCCGCTGCTTGCGCTCGCATTGCTTCGTTCAGCAGCTAATGCAGGCGTTCATGTTTATGAGCACACCGCCGTTCAAAAGCTGCTTATCAAAAATGGACAAGTTCTTGGCGTCCAAACAAAATCGGGTGACGTTTACGCGAATCGTGTCATTAACGCAGCGGGTGCGTGGAGTTCTTCTCTTCTTTCAGACACCGGCTTCTCTTTGCCCGTTATTCCTGTAAAAGGCGAATGTGTATCTGTGAAGCTGACAGAAAAAGCTCCTGTTAAAACGGTATTTGCAGTTGATGGCTGCTACATCGTGCCAAAAAGAAACAATGAAATGCTGATCGGTGCGACTTCCACGCCAAATACGTTTGATCCATCTGTTACAGCAGGCGGCATTCGCTCGCTGTTAAACCGCGCAGCCCGCCTGCTCCCGGTTTTAGATACGGGCATGATCGAACGCACCTGGTCCGGAGTCCGGCCCCAAGCGGCAGACCATCTTCCTGTTATCGGTGCGCACCCTTTTATTGACGGCTTATACATATGCACTGGGCATTACCGAAACGGCATCCTGCTGAGCCCTGCCACTGGGCTATTAATGGAAAAATATTTGAGCGGCTGTTCAAGAACGGCGGCGCGTCTTGCGCCGTTTTCTCCAGCGCGCTTTTTACCCCAAAAGGAGGCGGCACCTGTATGAAAATGACTGTAAACGGACGCGAAGTGGATGTACCGGAAAATGTAAGGACGGTACGTGACCTGCTGGATCACTTTGGTTTAAATAAAGATCTGGCCATTGTGGAATTGAATCAGTCTATTTTAGATAAAACAACACGGGACGATCAAAAGCTGGAAAATGGCGACCGTGTGGAAATTGTACAATTTGTAGGAGGCGGATAAACATGTTAAAGATTGGACCTTACTCATTTGAATCCCGGCTGCTGCTCGGCACGGGCAAATTCCCTGATTTTGATATACAAAAAGCGGCGGTCGAAGCGTCTCAAACAGAAATTTTAACGTTTGCGGTGCGGCGAATGAATATTTTCGAGCCGAATCAGCCGAACTTTTTAGAAAAAATTGACGTTAAAAAATATACCCTTCTGCCAAATACAGCGGGCGCCAAAACGGCGGAAGAAGCAGTACGGATCGCCAAGCTCGCGAAAGCATCCGGTTTATGCGACATGATTAAAGTGGAAGTCATTGGCTGCGACAAAACATTGCTGCCTGACCCTGTTGAAACCCTGCGTGCATCCGAGATGCTTTTAGAAGAAGGATTTATTGTTCTTCCGTATACATCAGATGACGTACTTTTGGCCAAGCGGCTCGAAGACCTTGGCTGCCATGCGATTATGCCGGGCGCATCCCCCATTGGCACCGGCCTTGGAATTGTCAATCCGCTCAATATTCATTACATTATTGAGCAAGCGAATGTACCCGTTATTGTGGATGCGGGCATCGGCACACCATCAGACGCAGCCAAAGCAATGGAGCTTGGGGCGGATGGCGTACTGCTTAATACAGCGGTTTCCGGCGCAGCCGACCCGGTTCAAATGGCCGAAGCAATGAAATACGCGGTGCTTGCCGGACGGGGTGGATTCCAGGCGGGGCGGATTCCTAAAAAACTTCATGCGAACGCTTCAAGCCCGCTTGAAGGAATGAGCGTGCTTTGACAGACCGGTACTCAAGACAGGTGTTGTTTCCAGGCATTGGACGAAGCGGACAGAATTCGCTGCAGACAAAACATGTGCTGATCATTGGCGCTGGGGCTCTGGGTGCGGCTAATGCAGAAATGATTGTCCGTGCTGGTGTCGGGCAGGTAACGATTGTAGACCGGGATTACGTAGATTTTTCTAATTTACAGCGGCAGAACTTGTACACTGAGCAAGATGCTGTAGACCGGATGCCAAAAGCAGAGGCAGCGCGAAAAAGACTGGCCGCAGTTAATTCTGACGTTCACATCACCGCCCTTACCCAAGATGCCGACGCGGCCTTTTTGGAGCAGATCACGGCCCGAAACCATATCGATTTGATTGTGGATGGCACCGATAATTTTGATGTGCGTTTTATCTTAAACGATGTCGCCCAAAAAAAGCGCATTCCCTGGGTGTATGGAGCTTGTGTAGCATCGGGCGGCTTATCCATGCTGATCGTGCCGGGCGAAACACCATGCCTCCACTGCTTGATGGATACGATGCCGGGAACAGGCGCCACCTGTGACACCGCCGGCATTATTTCGCCCGCTGTGCAAATGACTGCGTCTGTTCAAACGGCGGAAGCGCTCAAATGGCTTTCAGGAAACACGGAGGCACTGCGTGGAACCATTTTTTCCTTTGATTTATGGAAAAACCAATTTTCGTCGGTTGATGTGCAGCGTATGAAAAAACGAGACTGTCCTTCCTGCGGCACAGAACCTGTTTATCCATTTTTATCGTACGAGCGGACAACCAAGTTTGCGGTTTTGTGCGGACGCGACACGGTACAAATCCGGCCGGCTGATGTAACGAAGCGAAACCTGGCCCAGCTGGCGGATCATATTAAACAAACAACCACGATTACGCACCAAAATGGCTTTTTGCTTTCTTTTCAGCAAACACCTTATACGGTTACGGCTTTCCGCGACGGCCGCGTTTTGATTCAAGGGGTATCTTCTGTTGAAGAAAGCAAGCGGGTTTATTATCAATATTTCCAATAAAAAAAACGATCCGGAATCCCCGGATCGTTCAGTGTGTAGATAAAGTCTTTCGCTTTTAAAAAAGAGCCGATAAGTGAAGCCTGCCGGACTCCGCGCCCCTTAGGACAGTGCGGGAGTCTTCGTCCGGCAGGCTTCACTGAGTGGCGTGGAAGATCCATAAGCAAGGACCGGATAGACATTTTCTCTTTTTTAAACAGAGAGATACGACCTTATCAGCTCTATACCATCTTGTCGCAAGCCACTTGGCGGCGGGAGGGCGGCGCAGACTCCTATGGGACGAGCGGGCAGCTGAGACCGATGAAACCGTCAGGCGAAGTCGGGCTCTGCGCCTGCCCCATGGAAAGCGGAGCTGCCTGGATGCCGCCGATCCATCCCATTCATGTGCACAGTCATCCATATAATTTGTCTACAGTCTGAACGATCTCAACCCGCCAAGGATGAAAAGTCTGCTCACTCGTTTTTCAGCTGTTCCAATAACTAGCCTCTTTTCCCGGCCAGAGCGCGTTTTTCTTTTAACAAAAACGACAGCGGCAATGCTACTACAAGCGGAACGAGCGAGTATACAAACACATCCCCTGCTGCCATAGCAGAAGAAGCGTGAGCCTCTGTTCCTTCTCCTGCATAAATCGAAGAACGAAAAGCAAGCAGAGCTGAGAACAAGGCGATAGACAAAGAAGCAATCGACTGGCGCGCCCAGTTGTTGAGTGCAGAGGCATACCCGGCAATCTCCACTGGGATGGCCGACATGCCTGCATTGGTGATAGGCATATTACAAAGAGCGATTCCAAGATAGCGCACCGATGTCCAGATAATGACATAAGCGATCGTTGTCTCGATATCCAAATTCCCCATCATATAACTGCCCATAATCATAATGACAAGGCCTGATAATATAAGAGGCGCCGGACCTGTTTTGTCATACAGCCTGCCGGTTACCGGTGTAAACAGCGCCATCACAAGCGCACCGGGCATCATAATCAGTCCTGTTTCCAGGGCGCCAAATCCAAGTGAGCTTTGTAGAAAAATCGGCACGAGAAATGCCCCTGCGTACAGCCCAATAGACAGAACGGCACTAAGCAAAAGACTGTAAGCATAACGGCGGTGCGTTAGCACTTCAAAGTTCAGCAGCGGAAACTGGATACGGAGCTCGCGCCGCACAAATAAAAACAGCAAAACGAGTGCGATTCCGGCAACGCCGAGCGTTTTTGCACTCGTGAACCCCCATGACTCCCCTTCAGCAAAAGCAGTTAAAAGAAGAATACTGCCAATAAAAGACAGAAGGAGCCCTGGTAGATCAAACGGCATTTTCGCTCCTGCATCGGTCCCGGGAATAAATACCGCAGCTGCCCAGATAGCTGCCGCTGCAATTGGAAGGTTTACATAAAACAGCGCCGGCCAGCCTGCGGCATCGATAAAAAAGCCGGCCAGTACCGGGCCAAGAGCCGGAGCAAGTACAGCCGATAAACTCCATAAGCTGATACCATATGCCTGTTTTTTTCTTTCGATCGTTTTGTAAACAAGTGTCATCGTTGACGGCATAATCATGCCGCTAAATATCCCCTGTAGAATACGCAGCACAATCAAGCTTTCAATACTCCAGGCAAATACACTGATCAGTGAACAAACAAAAAAGCCAATAAGTGCAGTCAAATACACACGCTTAAAGCCAAAGCGCGCACCGAACCAGCCTGCCGCCGGCGCTACTGCTCCGGCTGCCAGCATAAATCCTGTTACCGTCCATTGTGCTGCCGGCAGATCCGCATGAAATTGGTTCATAAACGCCGGGACAGCCACATTTACAGTAGAAGTATTCATAACAGCTAAAAAATTGCCGAAGAAAACCGCGAAAATAATCGACCAAAAGGCCGTCTCTTTTTTTTCTTCCACGTTTTTACACCCGATTTCTGTTTATTCTGTTTCACTATTATAACAAAAAACTTCGTGTCACGAAATGTTAGACGGATTTTTCTTCATCTGCATTAGCCCAGCGCAGCCCGCTTTTTGGAAAAGAATGTGCTACACTAAGAAAAAAGCGGAAAGGACTCGGCCAGAATGCTGAAGCGATTTGTTTTTGTCATTCCTGTTATGGTAATTGTTTTCCCCATTGCCACCTGGATGTTGAACAAGGATTATGCAATGATTGCACGTGATACCCGCCTGCTTATTTCAGCGGGAGCGGCCCTTTTTTCCGGTGTGATTTCATTTTTCTTACTAAAAGGTGATGCAGAAGAGCTGGCTGCCGCCCACCGGGATCGCCAAAACAGAAGAAAAAAGTAAAAAACGCTTGTCTCGATTGAGATAAGCGTTTTTCTTTTTTTAACCAAACATTTTCATTAGCAATGTCGCTAAAATAACCGTAGAGGCGCCGCCTAAGCGTGTTGCTACCTGCGCGAACGGCATCAGTGACATACGATTTGAAGCTGAGAGAATCGCGACGTCACCCGTTCCGCCAAGACCGCTGTGGCAGCCTGTTACGATTGCTGCATCAACTGGATGCATTTTCATGAACTTTCCGACAAAGTAGCCTGTTGCAACCATTGAAATGACAACAGCTGCACATACGATCACGTAAGCCGGTGTTACAATTTTCACTACATCCTCAAGCGGAATGTACAGCATGCCAAGACCGACCATTAAAGGCCATGTTAAGCTTGTTGAAACGAATTTGTACAAGTGATAAGCGCCTTGTTCCATTCGTGCCGGCATAACTTGGAAGACTTTTACTAACGTTGCCCCGACAATCATCAATACAGGGCCCGGGATACCAAGGAACAAGTGGGCAAAGCTTCCGAAGATAAAGAAACTGCAGGCAATTAACAATCCCGCACCCATTAACGAGAAATCAACCGGTTTGTTAATCGTTGTTTCTGAGGAAATCTGGTCCCCTTCTTTTGATTTAACAAGGACACCGTTTCCTGTTAATTCAGGTTTTTTCTCTCCAAGACGCATCATAAGGCCGGCACATACAACGGCCACGATATTTCCAATTACCGCTGCAGGGATCATTTGAGAAACAAATGATTCAGCTGCACCGCCAGAAATTTGCGCGTAAGCAAGCGATAACGGCAGAATACCTTCACCAATACCGCCGCCAATAATTGGCACAACAATGTAAAAGAACGTATGCTTAATGCTGTAGCCAAACAGCATACCGACAAGGCAGCCTGCCACAACAGATGCCAGCGTTCCCAATACAAGTGGGATAAACATGCGTGTAAACCCTTGGATCAATACTTTGCGGTTCATCCCAAGAATACTTCCGGCAACAAGCACCGAAATATATAAATATAAAAAGTTCGATGTTTTCATAAGCGTTGTAACAGCTTCTGTTGCGCTAGGGTTAATTAAATCAAAGAAAACTAAAATAGATGGAACAAGAAGTGCTAAAATGGCTGGACCACCAATGTCTTTTAAAATGGGAATTTTCATTCCAAGATCGCCCATCAGCATACCCATAATCATAATAACGGCAAATCCGCCAATCATGTCCGGCGGCAGCTGATTGTATACAGACGCTGCATAAATAACAGCAGCCAGCACCACATAAAGCGGCAGTGGAACTGGTCCTACAGTAATACTATTTAATTTTTGAAAAAAAGATGGCTTTTGCTCGTTTAAAGGAAACGTTTCCAATTTTCGTTCTGCTCCCATGGTAATAACCTCCTGTTTATTTCTTGCTTCATCTTATCCGGAATTAAAGCGTTATCATATATTATTTACTTTTTTTAATTGTTTTTTAATTAAAAAAAGTAAGCAGTTTCAAACTGCTTACAGAAAGTTTTTCATTATATACTCCTTGGAAAGGTTGCGTGTATGCTGATAAACCGGGCGCCCTACCGTGCCATAAACCACCCTTACATCAAGTACTTCGATATCTGCGAGAAACTTTAAATACTTGCGTGCAGACACACCGGAAATGCCAACTCTTTTAACAATGTCTTCTGTTGAAAAAGCATCCTCTATTTTTTGAATCTCTTCCCACACTTGATTGAGTGTAGCTTTCGTCAGCCCTTTTGGAATATCCTTCGGCCTATCCTGTTCTCCCCTGCCAAGCAGCTGGCGGTCCAATTCTTCCTGGCTGACCTGGCGGGATTGTGTCATAAATGCTCTTTTATCACGATATTCTTTTAATGCTTCTTCAAACCGGTCAAATTGAAACGGTTTAATTAAATAATCAACTGCGCCATAGCGAATCGCTTTTTGTACCCGTTCCATATCGGAAGCAGCAGATATGACGAATACATCTATTTCTTTTTCTTTTTCCCTTACATACGTAAGCAATGATAATCCGTGTGAACCCGGCATGAAAATATCGAGCAGAATAAGGTCAATTTCCTGGTTTTCTATAACCGAAATAGCTTCTTCCACGGTTCCAGCCGATGCTGCCAGTGAAAACCCGCTGATGCTTTCTACATACTTTGCGTGCAGAGCAGCTACCCGCTGTTCATCTTCTACTAATAAAACGCGTATCATGCTTTCCTTTTCTCTCCTTTCTCCTGGAATGGTATATAAACGGTTAATTTTGTTCCTTTGCCCAGTTCTGATAACAAATCAAACTCACCGTCCCGCTGGGCGAGAATATCTTGCACTAGTGACAGCCCGATCCCGCGGCCGGTTCCTTTCGTCGAAAACCCTTTTTCAAATAAGAGATGCTGTTTTTCTTCTTCAATACCGGTACCGGAGTCGGCGACTTCGACTGTTAGAATATCATCTCCATAGCTGAACGCAACATGAATGATTTTTTTCCGGCTTTTTTGTACCGCGTCGATCGCATTATCAATTAAATTGCCAACGACCGTAATCAAATCATGTGTAAGCGCCGGATCTTCCGGCTGCGGAATCGGAAAATCGCTTTTCAGGTGCAAAGAAGCACCTGATTCACGCGCATAGCTTAGCTTGCCGACGAGAAAGCCGGCCAGTACCGGATCTTTTATTTTTTCTGTCAGCATTTGAATTTCATTGCTTTTAAAATCAACCGTCTCTTGAATAAACAAGGCAAGCTCCTCATACGACTTCATTTGAACCATTCCCAGGATTACATGAAGCTTGTTCATAAATTCATGTGTCTGCGCCCGAAGTGCGTCTGCGTATAAACGAACCCCTGTCAGCTGTTCAGCCAGCAGTTTTACTTCTGTTTTATCACGATATGTAGCAACTGCTCCGGCAAGCATTCCCCCCACGTGAATCGGTACGCTGTTTACGAGAAGCTCAACCCCATTGATCCGCTGCTCCCTATCAATTTCCTGCTGCTCTGTTTCCATTACGCGCTGCAGAGAATGAAGAGGAATCGATTCTGTTTTCCCCTCTCTAAAAAGGGACATGGCTGCCCTGTTCATGAGCGTAATCGTCGAATCGCGGTCCACTGCAATAATGCCTTCATGCACGGATTGAAGGATGGCATCACGTTCTTCAACGAGCCGGGCAATCGCAAAAGGCTCCAGGCCAAGCAGCACTTTTTTGATGTAACGAGCCAGCAGTACAGCGCCGAGAACACCAGCCAAAATACCAGCAGCTGTTCCTGCCAGAATATTGTTTCGGCTGCTGGCAACCGCATTTTGAACACTTTCCAGTGAAATGCCGACGGCCACTGCCCCAACTTGTTTTCCAGCTGGATCGAAGACAGGGGTAAACGAGCGGACAGAGGGTCCCAGTGTCCCTTCAGCTGTAGACACATATTCCTCACCAGCGAGTACATGTTCCTCATCGCCGCCAGTAAAGGGCTGGCCGATTTTGTCAGGGTCTGGATGTGACTTGCGTACCCCATTCATATCCATGACAACAACAAACTGAACACCGGTTTCCCTGCGGATATCGCTAGCAAAGGCCTGAATGTCCTCTTCTCTTCGTGCTCCCGTAAGCGCTTGAGCGACAAGCGGTGTATGCGCCACCATGCGCGATGCATTTTGCGCTTTTTCTGCTTGTCCTGCTTCAACGGAATCGGTAACGGTTTTTGTAACTAAAATATCTGTGACAAGCAGAGAAAAAGCAACGACTGCACAAACAAAAGCAATAATAACGGTCTGCAGCTTCCATCTTCCTTTTCTCATGCCCTTACCTCCCTAGGGTACACTCTTTTAAGCAGAAACCCATGAAATGCCGCGAGCATTTGCTGAAAGAGCATGCATACCACAACCGGCACTGCTGCCTGCGGTGGAAAAAAGTTAACGGCGATGACGGCACCTGCGCTGATATTGCGCATACCGCCTGTGTAAATCAGCGTCACAATGGTTTCATGCGGCTGTCTGCACGCTACGGCAAGGGCCCAGGAAAGCAGATAGCCGCACAACACGACAAATAAAATAGTCGTGAGAATTTGAACAAATTTCAAATCAATATCACGTAAATAAGGGGCGACCACAGCACTGTTAATCGCAATAACGAGTGGAAGCGACAACTTTGAAAAAGGCGACAGTGTCTGGCTGATCCGGCTTGCTTTTTCTGATTTTACCCACTCGTTCACAAGCATGCCAAGCAAAGACGGCAGCACAATCATCCAAAACAGCCCGCTCATCATCTCGAAAACATCCATTTCCACTTTACTTCCGGCCAGCACAGACATGCTGAACGGCACAACAATGGGTGACAGAATTGTATCAAGTAAAATAATTACAAGCGCAAGCGGTACACTGCCCCGGTACATCGTTACCCAGATCACACTTGTAATTCCAGTCGGAATCACAAGCGCCAGTGTAAAGCCTGTAACAATCAGCGGATCATCAGGAAATAAAAGATGTCCGGCCGTCCAGGCAAACAGCGGCGTAATCATGTGAAGAATCACGAGCGCCAGAAAAACAGGAAACGGATGAGTCATCGTATGATGCAGCATCCGGAAATTTGAATTTAAACTGCCGGTAAACGTCATAAAAGCAAAGACCCATGGCACAATAAAAACCCATGAGTGAATCCATTCCGCTAATAAAACGCCGGCAAGAACACTCACAGGTGTTAAAAGCGGCATCCACCGCGTTAAAAATATGTTCATTGCTCGAAGCATACAAAGGAACCCCATTCTTTTTGTTTGCTTCTATTGTATCATTATGAAAAGAATTCGGCGCATCAGGTTATGCCAGCTTATAACGGTTGATAGGCCGGCCAATCACGCCATATTGAATATTAATTTTTACCTTTCCGCTTTTCTCTAAATAATCTAAGTAGCGGCGCACGGTAACCCGGGCAGCACCGACTCCTTCCGCGACTTCTTCCGCTGACAAAGGCTTGTCCGTTTTCTGCAGGTGTGAAACAATTTTTTGCAATGTAACAGCATTCAGCCCTTTCGGAAGCTGCTCCGCTTCATCCGGTCCGCCTGCTTTTTGAAACAAAAGGCTGTCAAGCTCTTCCTGGCTGATTCTTCCTTTTTCACTTAATCGATTTTGAACAGATTGATAATGTTCAAGCGCCTGCTTCATCCGCTCAAATTTAAACGGCTTCATAATATAATCAAATGCGCCATGCTGGATCACCTGGCGGACGGTATCTATATCACTTGCGGCCGTGATCACGATTACGTCTACTTGAATGTTTTCCTGCCGCAGTAAATGAAGCGTCTCTAGCCCGCCCATTAACGGCATATATAAATCAATAATAATAAGATCCGGAGACAAGCGGCGGATCAGCTCCATTCCTTCTCTTCCGTTGCCCGCAATGCCGATTACCTCAAATCCGTCTACTTTGTTGATAAACTCCTTGTTTACTTCTTGAACCATTAAATCATCTTCAATAAGCAGCACCTTGATCACATTTCAGTCCCCCTATCCTTTTTTGGCTTCATTGGAAATACAAGAGAAAAAGTTGTTCCTTCACCCGGCGCAGACTCAATGTGAATGCGCCCGCTTCCTTTAGCGGTGATTTCGCTCACTAAATGCAGGCCAATCCCCCTTTCTGTATACGCTTTCGTTGAAAAGCCCTGCTTAAAGATGAATGGCTGATCTTCTTCCTTGATCCCCGACCCGTTGTCTTCAACTAAAAGCGAAACAATATCACTTGTTTGCTGAATACTTACATAAACTTCATTGTCTTCTTTAGGATCTTCAAACGAGTCAAAAGCATTTTCAATCAAATTGCCAAGTATAAGTACAAAATCATGATGATCCATGTGGGGCGGAAACGTATGCAGTGAGCTGTTTCGGTCAATGGTCACCTGAACCCCAAGCTCTTTTCCCCGGCTTACTTTGCTGAGCAGCAACCCCGACACGCTGTCATCGCGGATGTTCTTTGTTAAAAAGCGGGTTAATTCTTCCTGCTCCTCCGATACTTGAAACACATATTCCAGCGCTTTTTCCCGGTTCCCGAGCTGAATCAAGCCGGCAATCGTGTGAAGCTTGTTCATGTGCTCATGATTTTGCACACGCAGGGCACTCACAAAAGCCTTCACTCCGGTCAGCTCTTCCGCAAGCTTTGTGACTTGTGTTCGATCCTGAAAGATGGCAATGGCCCCAACGGCAACGTTTTTTACCCGAATGGGAATCCGGTTGGAGACAATGACTCTATCGCTTATATGCAGCTGCTTATTTAAAATGGGACGGTCCAGCATAAGAATTTCCGGCAAGTAGGTATCCGGAAGCACGTCCCTGATCCTGCGGCCGATCACTTCTCCACTGATACCAAGCATTTCTTTTGCCTTATGATTAAAGATGGTAATCTGTTCATCCCTGTCAATTGCGATGATTCCTTCATGCATCGCATTGAATGCTTCAGTTCTTTCTATAACGAGCTGCGCAATTTCATGCGGCTCAAGCTGAAACATCTGCCGCTTGATGTCCCTTGCCATCATATACGCTCCCCACAGGGCAATAAACAATGCGATACCAGTCGCAATGAATATCTCTTTTTTTACAGACAGCAGCATATCTACAATTTCTGGCAGTTTGTATCCCGCAATTACAACGCCAACCTGATTGTGTGATGCATCCATGATTGGCACAAAAGCCCGGATCATCGTACCCGCTTCACCTTTTCCTCTTGATACATAAGCATGCTCAGCAAAAGCGGGCCCTTCATCTTCCCCTTCCGATACTTTACCAATCTGGCTGTTGATCGGATGAGTAAGTCTGATACGGTTCATGTTTAAAATAACGATATAATCCGCTCCATTAATCACCCGCAGTTCTTCCACTGCCTCCACCGCTTCTTTTGTGACACTGCCCGACGAAGCGAGTTCACCCGGTACACCAGGCAGTTCAGCGACTGTCCGCGCCGTTAAAATGGCCCGGTCCCGCAGCTCGCTCTCTCTCGTTTGAAGATAATTGCCGGTTAGGGCAATGCCAAGTGCAAAAAAAGAGAAAAGGAGTATAAATATGATCAGCCCTGTTATTTTCCCCTGAATTGGAATACGTACCATTCATAACGCCGCCATTCTAAAAGATTCTCGTGTACATGTATTTTACCATGTTAAAGAAAACAAGCCGGACGGTCAAAACGTGATATGATAAGAAAAAAGATGTTTAAAACAGGTGGTGCCTATGGCCAAATACATCAGCTTCTGCCTTTTTACTCTCCTTATACTGACCGGCTATTATTTTTACCAATACAATGAAGCCGCCAAAACACAATTGCTTTCATATGATGATGAACAGGAAAAGCTCGGGACAAGCATTACGATTCGCTTTTCGCATGTAGTAGCGGAAAACACACCAAAAGGATTGACAGTTCGGAAATTTGCCGATCTTGTAGAAGAAAAAACAAAAGGGCAGGTGAAAGTTGAAATTTATCCGAACGGTATTCTTTATTCGGATGATAATGAATATGAAGCGCTGCAAAATGGAAAAGTAGAAATGATAGCGGCTTCATTCCCGAAGCTGATTGATACCGTTCCCCAATGGAAGGTACTCGATCTTCCGTTTATTTTCAAGCGTGAAAGCCAAGCGGCAGCGGTATTTACCGGACAAACGAGCAAAGAGCTTCTTTCAATGATCCAGGATCCGCAGGTGAAGGGGCTTGGCTTTTGGGTGAACGGATTTAAGCAGATGACCAGCAGCCAAAATGCGCTGCTTGAGCCGGATGATTTTCGCGGCCAGACATTTCGTGTAATGCCAGGCCCAATTATCACGGAACAGTTTCGTCTTTTGGAAGCGGATACTGCCGTCATGCCGTTCAACGACGTGTATCAGGCGCTTGAATCCGGACAAATTGACGGGCAGGAAAACACGATTTCCAATATTTATTCTAAACGGCTTTATAAAGCACAAAGGCATCTGACGATTAGCAACCACGGCTATCTTGGTTACGCAGTCATGATTAATCTAGAATTCTGGGACGAGCTTCCAAAAGAAATTCAGGAAAAGATCACGGAAGCCATGAACGAAACGATCGAGTGGAACATGAAAAAAGCAGGCCAGATGAATGCGGAGCAGCTCAAAGAAATTAAGCGGACTTCTCCGATTACTATTCATTCCTTGACAGCCGAACAGCAGAAAAAGTGGCTTCGTCTTTTCAACCCTTTGTATCAACAGGTTGAAAACGAAGTCGGCTCCGACTTAATCAAACGAATTCAATTTCCTCCTGATGAAGAACGCTGAATAAGCATTCTTTCTTTCAGTGTGTAGACAAAGTCTTTCGCTTTTAAAAAAGAGCCGAGGCCGGACTTCGCGTTCCACGGGCAGTGCGGGAGCCTCCTCGGCTGTGCCTGCGGGGTCTCCCGACTCACTGTACCTCCCGCAGGAGTCTCCGTCCGGCAGGCTTCACTAAGTGGTGTTGAAGATCAAAGGACCGAATAAACATTTTCTCTTTTTTAAATAGAAAGATATGACCTTATTAGCCCTATACAATCTTGTTGCAAGCCACTTGGCGGCGGGAGGGCAGCGCAGACTCCTATGGGACTAGCGGGCAGCTGAGACCGGTGGAGCCGCCAGGCGAAGTCGGGCTCAGCGCCTGCCCCATGGGAAGCAGAGCTGCCTGGACGCCGCCGATCCGTCCCATTCACGTGCACGGTCGTCCATATTATTTGTCTAAGGTCTGTAAGAACGCTGAATAAGCGTTCTTTTTTTGATCAAAAAGACCAAAAAAACCATTAAAACCAAAAATATTTATTCCTGTTGGAGTCTGATATGATTCTATCAAGGGAATGAAAACGCTAACAAATTTATTAAAGGAGGTTTTCATATGAAGAAAGCGTTAAATAACTTAACGGTTCGTGTTATCATCGGTATTCTTCTAGGGATCGCGGTAGGCTTGGCTTTTCCTGCTTTCGGGGAGCAGTTGAAAGTACTGGCGGACATTTTTATTAAAATGATTAAAATGGTCATCGCACCGATTATCTTCCTCACAGTTGTCATTGGAATCGGCAGCATGGGCGATTTAAAGAAAGTCGGCCGGATCGGCGGAAAAGCCCTTTTGTATTTTGAAATCGTAACCACTTTCGCTTTAGCAATCGGTATCTTAGTCGTCAACCTTCTTCAGCCGGGTTCAGGTTTTAATACTGGTTCTGTAGATGGCGGTGATATTTCTGAATATACAAAAGGAGCAGAAGAATCCAGTCACAGCTTTATGGATTTTGTTCTTGGAATCGTGCCTGACAACGCAATGGCTGCTCTTGCAGGCGGCGATTTGCTGCCAATCTTATTCTTTGCAATTTTCTTCGGCCTTTCACTCGCCGCTCTTGGAGAGCGCGGCAAACCGGTTGTAGACTTGTTTGAACGCTTAACAGATATTTTCTTTGGAATCGTCAACATGATTATGAAGGTTTCTCCGATCGCTGCATTCGGAGCGATGGCTTACACAATTGGAAAATTTGGGCTTGGCTCCCTCGTGTCACTTGGCCAGCTAATGCTGGGTGTGTACATTACATGTGCTCTTTTCGTTATCGTCATCTTAGGCGGTATTGCCAAATTCTACGGATTCAACATTTTTAAATTTATCGCGTATATTAAAGAGGAAATTTTACTTGTTCTTGGAACATCTTCTTCTGAATCTGCCCTGCCAAAGCTAATGAAAAAGCTTGAAGATTACGGCTGTTCAAAGCCGGTTGTCGGGCTGGTTGTGCCAACTGGCTACTCGTTTAACCTGGATGGCACTTCGATCTACCTTTCTATGGCCGCGATCTTTATCGCTCAGGCTTACGGAATAGATTTAACGATTTGGCAGGAGCTGACACTGCTTGGCGTATTGATGCTGACTTCTAAAGGCGCAGCCGGCGTAACAGGCTCTGGATTTATTACACTAGCCGCTACACTGGCAGCTTTTCCAATGATTCCGGTGGAAGGAATCGCCCTTCTTCTTGGTGTAGACCGCTTTATGTCTGAAGCACGCGCTATTACAAACTTAATCGGAAACGGCGTAGCAACGGTTGTAGTATCTAAGATGGAAAATGAATTTCATCCGCCGGCTGACCTTACTGTAACACCGCCGCCAAATAAAATGATCAATTAAAAAAAGCGGGGCCCTCTGGCTCCGCTTTTTATTTTTTATATTCCAACAGCCAGCAATTATGGTATTTTCCTTCGTGCCATTCCCGCTCTGGCAGCAGTTTCACTTTCCGGAACCCGCATTTTTCATAGCAGCGGATCGCCCGCACATTCCGTTCCTGCGGATCCATTACCACTTTTTGTGCCTGTTTCGTACGAATCAAATGCTCTACTAGTGCTTTAACAAGCACTTTGCCAACACCCTTGTTCCAATAATGTACTTCTCCGATCATCTGGTCTGTTCCATAAACCACTTCATCTGCTTCATAGCCATATAACGCTCTTTCTTCTTCTCCAAGGGGATAATATTGAATGTAACCGATCTCATATTGATCGAATTCAATGATGCCGCGAACCAGTCCCTCTTCGTCTGTGTAAAATTCTTTCCGGACTTTTTCCGCATCAAACGGGTTGTCTCTGCCTTCGTAAAATTCCAGTACGACCGAATCTGATAACCATTTAACAAGGCGGCCTTCATCTCTGTCTTCCAGCTTTCGGACAGACAGCTTTCCTTTTCGAAACAGCATATTCTCACCCTCCCGCTTTCATGGATTATGTTCAAAATACCGGCAATTGGCCCAGATGTAAATCGGTTAATAGACCGAATTTGGAGGAATACCCTCGATTATTGGCGAAATAAACGATTTATAGTATTTAGTCTTATTTCCACTCGTACCTTATACAGAAGATTTACTCTGAAAGGAGGAACCTGCAGATGATTTTTTTTCGAAGACTTTTCTTTAAAGCCATGCACATGAGCAGCTGGACACTTTTTTTCGCCACCATGTCCCTTGTGCTGTTCAGCAGCTTTTTTATGTATTATGTAGAACCTGAAACGTTCACTTCCCCTTTTGACGGACTATGGTGGACGATGACAACCGTTGCAACAGTCGGTTACGGTGACTTATCGCCAGTGTCTGTTTCCGGAAAGATTTTTGCCATGCTGCTGTACGTATTCGGCATTGGCCTCATGACCGTATTGATCGGAAAAGCCATTGACACACTTAGTGCGCGAAAACGATTGAAGGAGGAAGGACGATTGACGATTACACGTGAACAGCACATTATATTGATTAATTGGACGAACCGGGCACGGATTACTTTACTAGAACTGCTCGACACCTTTCCCGACATCTGCATCGTTATTATGGATGAAACAGAAGCGAAAACGCCTTTCCTCCATGAACGTGTCGATTTTGTTAAAGGGGCTCCAGCTTTTGAGCAAACGCTTCGGCAGGCAAACTTTTTAAAAGCTAAATCCATTATGATTTTTTCACCGGATCATGCGCCGAACGCCTCGACAGCAGACGGCCTGACCCTATTGATCGCTTCAAGTATTGAAGCTGCTGCTCAAAGACAGAAGCAAAATGTGTACACGATTTGCGAAGTGGCGAATTCAGCTAACCTGCCCGCTTTTTCACATGCAAATGTAGAAGAGTTTATTACGCCAAATGATACAGCAGCTCATTTAGCTGCACGTTCCATTTTGTTTAACGGATCCAGTGAGATTATCCGTCAGTTAACATGCAGTGATGGATACGATCTTTACCGGATTGAAAATACATTTGGCTGGCAGACGTATCGTGAAGCTAAGCAGGCGTTAGATGAAAAAGGGATTCTTCTTGTCGCCAGCCGCCACGACCTCTCTATTATGGAAAAACTGGACGAGTATATTCCTCAACATGCTCCATTATTTATCATCTGCAATGAACAAGCGTATCACAGGCTTTAAGAAAAATATTTTCCCTAAACCAGTTTTCTCTTCCCTCCTTTCGTATAGGCCTGTTTCGTTTATAATAGAGATAGATGAGAATACGAAGGAAAATAGCGAGGAGATAACAACAAATGAAGCAAAACAATATTTGTTTTGATACATTAAAAAAGGAATGTGCAGCGAGGGGACTTGATCCAAAGAGCATTCCTTCTTTTAAACATATATTAGACGCAGAGGCATTAGCGGCAAGACAGCGCCAACACGCTGAATTCATTCATGCGGTTACGTACTTTTTTGATAAATTTATTGCTTTGCTGCCTGGCATTCCTATTCTTGCAACAGCAACGGATAAGCATGGCTACATTCTTCATATGATTGGGGACAGCAGCATTAAAGAAATGGTTATGAAACTAGGAATTCAAAACGGAGTTCAAATGACAAATGAATACAATGGTATTAGTTCTGTCTGCCTGGCGCTGGATTACCAGCAGCCAGTCGGCATAGTCGGCTCGCAGCATTATCATCATTATCTGCATAATGCTGCGTGCTACAGCATCCCTATTTGGAACAGAACTCAAAATGAAGAAATCGGCACACTTTCATTTATGACGGCTGTTGATTTTGCCCATCCTCTCTTTCTATCATTACTTATGACAATGAAGGAATCCATCGAGCGTGAACTTCAGTTAATGAAGCAAAACGAGAATCTGCGCCTCCTTAATGAGCTTATTATGGAGACTACCACGAGCGGCTTGATTGTCTCTGACAAGGAAGGCAATATTATTAACGTTAACAAGGCCGCAGAACGGATGGTGAAGCAAGATAAACAGTCACTGCTCTCCGAAACGGCTGCGGACTGCCCATTCGTTGGCGATTATCTTGAGCGGGCGCTGTCAAAAGGACTTCCTTCTACAGACATTGAAAGAACATTTACAAGCACATCAGGCCGTGAAACAACGTACTTGCTGGATGTGCTGCCAATTTTCGATCAAACAGATACACTGGCCGGTGCCTTCGCGCAGCTCCGTGACATTACCCAGCGAAAAGAAACGGAACAGATGCTGCTTAACACTGAAAAACTCGCTGCTGTCGGTCAAATGGCTGCCAGCGCTGCCCATGAAATCCGTAATCCTTTAACAACGATTCGGGGCTTTATTCAGCTGCTGAAGCCATCATTTTTCGACCAGGAGCATTTCAATCTCGTTTTGGAAGAAATTGACCGAATTAACTTGATTATTAGCGAGTTTCTTATTCTATCAAAGCCGCAGGCCACTTGTTTCGGCGAACAAAACTTAATACAGATTCTTCATGATACGATTGCCCTATCACAGCCGCAGGCAAGCATGAGCAATGTGCAGATTATAAAGGACTTTGATGATCCCTCTCCTATTTTTATACATGGAGATGGAAATCAGCTGAAGCAGGTGTTTATTAACTTGTTTAAAAATAGCATGGACGCCATGCCGGGCGGCGGGACCCTTTCGGTTGACGTTCATATGAACGTACAGGGAGAAGCTATAGCAGTGGTGTCTGATAAAGGCGTCGGCATGACGAATGAACAGCTCGAACAGCTGGGTAATCCTTTTTATACAACAAAAAAAGACGGAACAGGGCTTGGCCTTATGATTACACAGCGTATTTTAAAACAACACGGCGGCTCCATTGATGTACAAAGCACGGAAGGAAAAGGAACAACGATTACACTTCGTTTTCCAGTCAAAAAAGAAGAAACGCTCAAGCAACACGAATAATGAATTACAAAAGGCCTGCAGGACAGGTCTTTTATTTTTTCAAAAGAAAAACACGCTTTCATCAAGAAAGCGTGCAAATTAATGACTAATAAGATGATTGTGTCGAACCGCTTCAGTAACAGCTTGAGACGTTGTTTGTACCTGCATTTTGTTTAATAGCTTGGACAACCAGTACTCGATCGTCCGGCTGCTTATAAAAAATTGTTCTGCCAGCTCCCCGGTTTTCTTTCCGCCTGCCAGAGCCGTTAGCAGTTGAAGCTCTTGTTCTGTTAATGTATAAGAGGTATCCTGCTTTTGATTTGACCGGCTGCTGCTTTGTTTTAATGACAGCCGCTTCAACACAGCAAGCGGCACAATGGCGTACCCGCTGAGCACAGCATGGATCGCCGTCATTAACTCTGCTGCGGGTGCATCTTTATTAATAATTGCGCCAGCACCCGATGAGACGATTAAATCGATTCGGCTTGTATAATCAAATCCCGTATAAATAATAATCTTCGCTCCCGGCTGGTATTCACGAATGTTTCCGGCTACCTCTACACCACACACTTCTTCAGAAACATTCATATCGAGCAGGTACAGATCAAACGGCTCGCTTTCGCTCACCTCAATAGCTGTTTGATGATCGGATACACATGTGACTTGAAAATCCGAATACGCTTCAATCATGCCTTTCGTTTCCAGCCCGACAATTTGATGGTCATCCAGCAGCAAAATTCGTGTCATTCTCTCCACCCCGGCAGTGTCATTTGAACCTGCACACCGCCGTTAGGCGATGTCATCCACTCTACATACCCTGAAAGCATGGCCACTTTCTCCTTTATCCCGGATATCCCCATCTGGTTTCCCTGCTCATCCATACAGCTCATGTCAAACCCAATCCCATTATCCAGATAATCCAAAAATAAGGTTTCACTTTCCTCCCACACGGAAATAGACAGACGGGATGCTTTTGAATGCTTGCGGGCATTATGCAAAAGCTCCTGCACAATCCGATAAACAGCAAGTTCTTTGTCCTGGTCCGACCTGTAATGGGACGGCAGATCAATATCACATTGCAAATAAATATCGGATGTTAGCTTAAACCGGGAAAACAGCTCCTCTAATGTACCGCGCAGCCCTTCCTCCTGAAGAAAAACCGGACGCAGCTCCTGGCACGTTTCCCGAATATGGCGAGTCACTTGTTTCATGTCCCTCTGAATCTCTTTTACATCTTTTAAAAGCGTGTCTTTCAGATGCTCTGACCGGGCAAGGCGCTCTAATTTCCGCTGTACAATGAACTGCTCCTGGAGCACTGAGTCGTGGAGATCAGCGGCGAGCCTCCGTCTTTCTTTTTCAGAAATCGCTAAAAGAAGCCGAATCGTGCCCGGTGAGTGATTCATCGCCTGCACCTCTAATTCCTCCATTTTCTTTTGGGCCACCTGCAGATTATCGGCTACGAGCCGGACATAGGGAACTCCAGCAAGCAGCCATGCTTTTTCACTGATATTCCACCTTAATCCGTTTTTTTTTGGACCAATCCATAGATAAATATTTTGCTCTGACCGCTCAAACAGCTGAATGCCAAGCCATTGCTGATGAACCAGCAGCCCTTTTTCACGGTCTCTTGCCATTAACAGGCGCTGCGCTTCTGACGGTACAGCCGGAACCGCTCCTTCTGCGTGCCGAATCAGCCACTCTCCGTTTCTTTTTTCGGTAATAAACAAGGCAGACGGATGCAGGGCATGAAGAACTTCCAGTGCAAACATGCGCTCCAGCTCATCCGTTTTCATTACAGCCGACAGCTTCCCTGCTAGAATCTCAATGCCCTGCACCATATTTTTCCGATCTTGAAACAAGCTGTTTCGAATAAAAAAATCAAACTGCTCTTTCATTAAAAAAGAAAGAGCCATGATCAAGAGAGCAGCAGCAAAAGGAATGATAAACTTCTCCGCGACGCTGTATATGATCACCGCCAGTAAAAAAGCCGGAATAACGGATTGCACGCTATAGTAGAAAAAACGGCTGAGGACAAAATCGAAATCAAACAGCTGCCGGTTCATCAAAAGGCGTGTATAGCCATATGGAAGTGCAAAAAGAGAAAAGACGGCGATTTGATCCAGCCCATCCACTCCTGCCGCCACATATGGAAGAACATAAATCACAATAAAAGGGACAAATGCAATAGCCGGCACAATCATCATCCACTTCAAAAAGCTCTTGTGATCCGTGTTTTCTGTCCGATTGTATTGCCAGGCAATGATACCTAAAGCAGCAAAAATAGAAAAACTAAAGTGAACGAGCATACTGTTATTCACTACATAAGATGGGACCCACGATGCAAAATAATTGCCAATATTAAACCCGATAAACAAAAGTGTTACCCACGAAAAGGCAGACAGCCACGCAGAGAGAGAACCGAGATCAAGCTGTTGTTCCTTTAAAATCGCTTCTACAAAGAGAAGAAAATAAAGAGCAGCCAGTTGAAAAGCAACCGTTAAGATGGTAACGGATACAGGATCTCCTTCACCAGACTCTTTAGAAGCAAACAAGCTGAGGGACACTGCAAGCAGGAATAAAATAAACCGGCGGGCGGATGTCGTTTGCTTGCGGATAATCGGTGCAATTAAAATAAGGGACAGCAGTGAAAACAAGCCAGGTATGTATAACTCGATCATATCCAATGAAAAGCTTTGTTTCTCTGCCGCCATTTTTATCATAAGATAAGCGTGACTTACAATGTAAACGGCAAAAGCAACAACCAGCTGCCAATAATGTTTTAACATATGTTTTCTCCCCATATTGCTTAATAAGTGACGATTCTTTCAATTTTTTGTAATATATATCATTATACACCAATAAAGGAGATGAAAGATAAATATGGCAATGAAACTAGTCAAGCTGCTGCTGGCAAAACCATCACTTTCGGATTGGAGCGAAGAAGAACGCCGTCTGCTCGAAACCTATTCGGAGTCAGAACTAGCCGTTATCTTTGAATCTATTGAGCATCAGCCTATTCATCCTCAGGGATGGAGATAAGTTATGAAAATAAGCCCGCCATTAGCTGCTTCTTTTGTTTTTCACTGATTGGCATCCGAGTGACAGAGGTTCGAATTTTATAAATATACAGCTTTTCGATTACACTGCAATAGGAAAGGGCATCCCCTTCAATAAGCAGCGACTGCACCGCAGCCCTTTCTTCTTCTGTTGATGGCTCCTCTCTTCCACTCTCGTAATACCTTTTTACTGCTTCGTATTTTGACTGTTCGCTGTTTAAACAAAACAGCACGGGCAATGTTTTTTTCTTATAATATAGATCACTTTTTTTCTCCGGCTGAAACAGATCGTACACATCATTTCGAAGCTGCTCGACAATGCCGAGATAATGGGCGTACACCTTCATTTCTTTTTCGATGGCAGGCTTTACTTCTCCCGCTCCGAGCAGGCAGGCTATTTCGATCAAAGAGCCGGATTTCATAGATACCATGTTCAAGTATTCTTCTTCGGTTTCCAAGCGATTTTGCAAATCAACTGCCTGGCCGTTGATCGCTTTGACTACGTTGGCTTGAATCATATGAAGAACCCTACCCCTAATCGTTTCGTCCATTTGCAAACGGTTTACTTCTAAAAAGCAAATCATCAGCAAGCCCGTCAATATATTTAAATTTTGTGCGGTGTCCACCTCTCCCCATGGATGTTCATATCCGTCTCCGTCTTGAATATCATCCATAATGTCGAGTGCTAAAAAAAGCAGCTCGACAATCACCATAAGCTGTTCTTTTTCTCCCGTGCTCTTTTTTTTCCAGAAAACGTCATAATGAAGGCCGGACAGCTTCGCAAAAAAACCGGTTTTCTCAAGCGTGTATCTTACATACACAAGTGTTTTTTCCTGCAAAGCGGCTTCTTTAAAATATGTGCGAATATGCTCGCAAGCAATATTCACCAGGTTATTTGTCATGTGGTCTCGCTCCTTTTCTATTAACCTTACCAGTTAATAGGTAAAAAGAAACACTCATTGACATAAAACACCGGCCAAACTTTTACGATATGCACGCTGCTTCCCGCTTAAAATGTGTTACTTAAAAAAGCCTGCTTAAGAGCAGGCTTCAGACTGTAGACAAAGTGGTTCTCAAATCTTCGATTTGAGGCCGCTTTGTCTTTTTTTATGTATTTGGACAGCCCTATTCAAGCTGGCTGTACTGGTTTCCATGACCAGCAGGCCAGCTTTTT
>NZ_JAPSLE010000005.1:0-279256 GCF_031181085.1 Domibacillus sp.
AATCCTTGTGTCGGCGGTTCGATTCCGTCCTGAGCCACCATTTTAACAATATGCGGGTGTAGTTTAATGGTAAAACCTCAGCCTTCCAAGCTGATGTCGTGGGTTCGATTCCCATCACCCGCTCCATACATATTGTTCGCTTTGGGCCTGTAGCTCAGCTGGTTAGAGCGCACGCCTGATAAGCGTGAGGTCGATGGTTCGAGTCCATTCAGGCCCATTTTATTCATCATTCCGCAGTAGCTCAGTGGTAGAGCAATCGGCTGTTAACCGATCGGTCGCAAGTTCGAGTCTTGCCTGCGGAGCCATATGGGGAAGTACTCAAGAGGCTGAAGAGGCGCCCCTGCTAAGGGTGTAGGTCGGGTAACCGGCGCGAGGGTTCAAATCCCTCCTTCTCCGCCATATGGCCCCTTGGTCAAGCGGTTAAGACACCGCCCTTTCACGGCGGTAACACGGGTTCGAATCCCGTAGGGGTCATTCAAAAGTGAAAAGCACCCGGAAGTTAAAATAACTTCCGGGTGCTTTTTTTATTTGCAAAATTTTAGCAGGAGGATTCGTGTTATTTTTTAAAAAATAAGGGAAGATAATAAATAAATATGGAAATAAAGAAGGGAAATCTGTTTTTTTAAAGAATACTAAATAATAATTCAATTATAAATACGGAGTTATCCGCATTTTCCTCTTTTCACTTCACCAAGAATACATAAAATAAAGGGTGTGGACCATGTCATCAGAAACATTTTATCCAAGCGATTTTGACCTCCATTTATTCCATGAGGGAAATCTTTTCAAAGCTTACAAACTATTTGGAGCGCACGTTCAAAACGAAAAAACCTGCTTCGTTTTATGGGCTCCCAATGCAAGAAAGGTTCGAGTAATTGGTGATTTTAACAGCTGGGATGGACTAGGGTATGAAATGCATCAGGTATCTGCTGAGGGAGTATGGTTTTTAGAAGTTCCACGTAATTTGGAAGGATCATTGTACAAGTATGAAATTGTTGCACAAAGCGGCAGAGTTATGCATAAAACCGATCCATTTGCGTTTATGACAGAACTTCGTCCAAATACAGCCGGCGTAGTGAAAACGCTTGATCATTATCAATGGCGTGACGAAGAATGGCTGCGCAGCTTGGAATCATCCTCTGTTTATGAGGAGCCACTGGCTATTTATGAAATGCATTTAGGTACGTGGAAAAGAAAAGGAAAAGGTGAAAATGACCTTTACACATATAGAGAGTTGGCTGATATGCTGATTCCACATGTGAAGAAACAGGGATTTACTCATATCGAGGTTATGCCGATAACAGAGCATCCTTTTGATCGCTCATGGGGTTATCAAAGTACAGGTTATTTTGCAACTACACGGCGTTATGGAGAGCCAAAAGATTTTATGTACTTTGTTGATGAATGCCATCGCGCGGGGCTTGGGGTTATTTTAGACTGGGTGCCTGGTCACTTTTGTAAAGATGCGCATGGCCTGCATAATTTTGACGGAAATTTCAGTTATGAATATGAAAACAGCTGGGATCGTGAAAACTATGTATGGGGAACAGCCAATTTCGATTTAAGTAAAACAGAAGTACATAGCTTTTTAATTTCAAATGCTCTTTTTTGGATGGAGTATTACCACATAGACGGATTTCGTGTCGATGCAGTATCAAACATATTTTACTGGCCTAATCGTGACGGATTAGAAGCAAACCCACACGGTGTCGCATTTTTGCAAAAATTAAATAAAGCCGTTTTTTCATTTAAGCCACAAGCGCTTATGATTGCAGAAGATTCAAGTGACTGGCCGCAAGTAACCGCTCCCGTACATCAAGGCGGCATAGGTTTTAATTATAAGTGGAATATGGGCTGGATGAACGATGTGCTTGAATATATGGAAACACACTGGAACGAGCGCTCTCAAAAACATCACTTGATGACTTTTTCCCTGATGTACGCCTACTCGGAAAATTATATTTTGCCTTTTTCACACGATGAAGTCGTTCATGGCAAGAAGTCCTTGCTTGATAAAATGCCGGGTGACTACTGGCAAAAGTTCGCACAACTGCGTTTATTGCTGATGTTTATGATGGCACATCCGGGCAAAAAACTGCTGTTTATGGGAACAGAGCTTGCTCCTTTTTCTGAGTGGAAGGATCTGGAAGAAGTGGATTGGCATTTAACCGATTACGACATGCATCATAGTTTCAACCGTTATTTCACAGAACTGCTGCACTGCTATCAAGCAGAACCTGCATTGTTTGAACGTGATCACAGTCCGGAAGGCTTTGAGTGGATTGATGTTCACAATCACCAACAAAGCATTTTGTCTTTTATACGAAAAGACAAAGAGGGAAATCCGATCGTCATCGTGTGTAATTTTGGTGAATACGGGTACAGTGATTATAAAGTAGGTGTTCCGGAAGCAGGGCAGTATGAAGAAATATTAAATAGTGACCGCGCATTGTATGGAGGATCAAACCAGGTGAATAACGGTTCTATCGAAACGGTATCAGACACGTTCCATGGACAGCCTGCTTTTGTAGAAATAAATATACCGCCATTTGGGGCAGTTTATCTGCGCCGCGTAGACGAAAAAGGGAGGAACTAACATGGCAAAACAAAAATGTGTAGCAATGCTTTTGGCTGGAGGAAAGGGAAGCCGTTTAAAAGAATTGACGGAGAACCTTGCAAAACCAGCAGTGCCATTCGGCGGAAAATATCGGATCATTGATTTTCCGCTTTCCAATTGTGCCAATTCAGGAATTCATACAGTCGGTGTACTTACGCAATATCAGCCGCTTGTCTTAAATTCATACATCGGAATTGGAAGTGCTTGGGATCTTGATCGTAAAAACGGCGGGGTAACCGTTCTTCCTCCTTATAGTGAGTCGTCTGAAGTTAAATGGTATTCCGGAACAGCAAGTGCGATTTATCAAAATTTAAATTATATTAAGCAATATGATCCGGAATATGTCCTGATTTTATCCGGTGACCATATTTATAAAATGAATTATGATACAATGCTTGATTACCATATCGAAAAACAAGCAGACGTAACCATCTCTGTTATTGAAGTGCCATGGGAGGAAGCAAGCCGTTTTGGCATTATGAATACAGATGAGGACTTTAATGTAACACGTTTTGATGAAAAGCCTGAAAAACCGGAAAGCAACTTGGCTTCAATGGGCATATATATTTTTAAATGGTCTGTTCTCCAAAAATATTTAGAAATGGACGAAAGCAATCCTGACTCATCCAATGACTTTGGAAAAGACGTTATTCCTGCTATGCTGGCGGATAATTTAAAGCTGATTGCTTATCCATTTAAAGGCTACTGGAAAGACGTCGGCACAGTAAAAAGCTTATGGGAAGCCAATATGGATCTGCTTGACGAAAAGCAAGATCTAAACTTATTTGAATACTCTTGGCGCATTTATTCCGTGAATCCGAATCAGCCGCCACAAATTATCGGCTCAAAGGCGAAAGTTCAGCATTCGCTTGTAAATGAAGGCTGCATTATTGACGGGGTGATCGAGCAGTCAGTCATGTTCCAGGGGGTAGAAGTGGAAGAAGAAGCTGTACTGAAAGAGTGTGTAGTCATGCCAAATGCCCGTATCGGACGCGGTTCCTATATTGAGCGCGCGGTCGTGATGGGTGATCTTGAAATACCAGAAAATACAGTTATTCGAAACGACTCCAATGATATTTTGCTGGTGACTGAACAATTCTTAATGGAGCACACTGAACAACAATCGAAAGTGGAGGAAGCCTAATGAAAAAATCGATGCTTGGTGTTATTGATGCAACTATGCTTCCAGGGGAAATGGGCGATCTTGCCCTTTACCGCTCCCCCGCAGCGATCCCTTTCGCGGGCCGGTACCGGCTTATTGATTTTGTACTCTCCAATATGGTTAATTCAGGAGTACAAAGTGTGGCAATTTTCCCAAGATCTCCTTACCGCTCGTTAATGGACCATTTAGGTTCAGGGAAAGATTGGGATTTGAATCGTAAGCGCGATGGCTTGTTTTTCTTTCCTTCACCAACAAAAGAAGGGCAGCTGGACCGCATGTCGGAGCACCTTGACTACTTCCACCGCAGTGATCAAAAGTATGTGATCGTTTCAAACTGCACGACAGTAGCAAATATGGATTTTGCTCCTGTGTTGGACCGGTTTATAAAGCAAAATTGTGATGTTTTGGAAGTTACCCATAAAGGTGAATCCACTTATATTTATCTTCTATCGTTAGAGCTCTTGCTTGACTTAATTGACCAGCGTAATGAAACAGGATATGAATCTGTACAGGCAGCAGTTGAAGATGCATCTTCTTCGTTAATAAAATGCCAATACGAATTTGAAGGTTTCCTACAACGGATCAAGACAGTGGACGATTACTACCAAACAAGCATGCAGCTCCTTGAAAAAGACAAGTGGAGCGAGCTGTTTAATGAATTTCAGCCTATTTACACAAAAGTAAAAGACGAGCCGCCAACCAATTATCTCGCAGGCTCACACGTTACGAACGCCATGATTGCCAACGGCTGCATCATCAGCGGGGAAGTCAATCATAGTATCGTTTTTCGTGGCGTAGCCATCGGCAAAAATTCGACGGTTAAAAACAGCATCGTTATGCAAAAAAGTAAGATAGGCGAAAATTGCGTGCTGGAGCACGTCATTATTGATAAAGATGTATCAGTACAAGATGGGGCTTTTTTGCGTGGAACGCCGGAAAAGCCGCTTGTCATTAAAAAAGGATCTGTTGAAAGTGCGGTGACCAGTTCGTGAAGGTTTTATTTGCTGTTTCAGAATGTGTACCATTTATTAAATCAGGGGGCCTGGCCGATGTGGCAGGGGCCCTTCCTAAAGAATTAGCCAGTATGGGAGTGGATGTACGGGTAATCATGCCGAAATACGGCACGATTCCTCAAAAATATCAACAAGAAATGAAACAAGTCGCTGTTTTTACTGTGCCGGTTGGATGGAGAAATCAGTATTGCGGCATTTTTGAGTTGAAGCAGGATGGCGTTACTTACTACTTCATAGATAATCTTTACTATTTCCAAAGGGACAGCTTGTATGGCCATTATGACGACGGAGAGCGTTTTTCTTATTTTACAAGAGCGATTTTGGATTCTTTAAGTCATTTGGACTTTTTCCCAAATATCCTTCACTGTCATGATTGGCATACAGCCATGATTCCATTTATGCTCAAAGTTGAGCATCAGCACCGGCCGGGATATGAAAAAATACGGACCGTGTTCACCATTCATAATTTAATGTTCCAGGGAATTTTTCCGCCTGAAGCTGTAACTGATTTATTAAACTTACATAGCCAGCATTATCAAACGGGCCAGCTTGAGTTTAATGGCAATACTAACTTTATGAAAGGCGCACTTGTCGCTGCCGATGTGATTACGACTGTGAGCCCGACATATCGAAATGAAATTTTAAATTCATATTTTGGAGAGCGGCTTGAAGGCGTTCTGCAGGAACGGCAGGGTGATTTAAAAGGTATTTTAAATGGGATAGATTATTCCATTTATAATCCAGAAACCAATGAGATGATTGAACCCTACAGTGTTGAAAATATGGCTGGGAAAGCGGAGAACAAGCGCCGGATTCAAGAGTTTTTCCATCTGCCTGTTCGTGAGGATGTTCCAGTTATCGGTCTTGTATCCCGCTTAACAGAGCAAAAGGGACTGTCGCTCATCCAACATGTTTTTCATGAAATCATGCAGGAAGATGTGCAATTTATCCTTCTTGGCAGCGGTGAAGCCCAGTTTGAAAACTTTTTCCGTGAAATGGAATGGGTGTATCCGGAAAAAGTCCGCTCCTATATTGGATTTAATGAGGAGCTGGCCCATCGTATTTACGCAGGATCTGATTTATTTTTAATGCCTTCCCAGTTTGAACCTTGTGGTCTTGGCCAGTTAATTGCCATGAAGTATGGTTCGCTGCCTATTGTTCGTGAAACAGGGGGGTTAAATGATACTGTTCATTCATACAATGAAGAAACCGGAGAAGGCAACGGATTTTCATTCAGTAATTTTAATGCCCATGATATGCTGCATACCGTGAGCAGGGCGTTGCATTTTTATCATGAAGAGCCTGAAGTATGGGCGAAAATTGTCGAGCATGCTATGCAGGCGGATTACAGCTGGTCGCAATCTGCTAAGGAATATATGAAGCTCTATGAGGATGTATCCAACAGGAGGGAAAGTCATGTTTTCTGATAAACAAGCATTTCAAGACTCGTTTAAAAAACGTTTGGAACAGTCCTATAGCACCAGCTTTCAAGATTCTACACGTTCCCAGCAGTTTGTTACGCTCAGCAGCATGGTTCGCGAATACATCAGCAGCGAGTGGATTGAAACAAATGAACGCTATCGAAAAAGCAACAAGCAGGTGTACTACTTGTCCATAGAATTTTTGCTCGGACGCCTGCTTGGACAAAATTTAATTAATCTTGGTTTGTATGAAAAACTGGATTCGTGGCTGTCAGATTTAAATATTCCGCTTCATGAGCTGGAGGAGATTGAGCCGGACGCTGCGCTTGGCAACGGGGGCTTAGGCCGCCTTGCCGCCTGCTTCCTGGACTCACTGGCTTCCTTGAATTTACCAGGACATGGATGCGGTATTCGGTACAAGCACGGGTTGTTTGAACAAAAAATGGTCGACGGTTTTCAAATGGAGCTGCCGGAAAACTGGCTGCGTTACGGTTATGTATGGGAGATACGAAAGTCTGATTTATCAGTCGATGTCCCGTTTTGGGGCAGTGTCGATGTGATCGAGCGCGACGGTGCAATGAAGTTTCGTCATGTAGATGCAGAATACGTACGAGCTGTCCCGCATGATATGCCTGTTGTAGGCTATGGCGGAGAAACCATTAATACATTGCGATTATGGAGCGCAGAAATGTCTACCATGACACCGATGCATGATGTGCTCAAATACAAACGGGAAACGGAAGCTATTTCCGAGTTTCTATATCCTGATGATTCCAATGATGAAGGAAAGATTTTGCGCTTAAAGCAGCAATACTTTCTAGTATCCGCGAGCATACGTTCTATTTTACGCCGCTTTCTCAGCACTGGCGGGGAATTAAAAGAGCTTCATGAACATGTAGCGATCCATATCAATGACACTCATCCGGTATTAGCTATACCAGAATTGATGCGTCTTTTGCTTGATGAGTATCAGCTTTCTTGGGAAGAATCATGGAATATTACGGAAAAAACATTTGCTTATACGAATCATACTACTTTGTCGGAAGCGCTGGAACGCTGGCCGATTCGTTTATTTAAACCACTCCTGCCGCGTATTTTCATGATTGTGGAAGAAATTAATGAACGCTTTTGCAGAGGTTTGTGGGAAAAATATCCTGGTGATTGGTCAAGGATTGAAAAAATGGCCGTTATCGCTAACGGGGAAGTTCGTATGGCTCATTTAGCCATTGCCGGCAGTCATAGTGTGAACGGAGTAGCGCGTCTTCATACGGAAATCTTAAAAAATCGTGAAATGAACGATTTCTATCAGTTTTATCCGAAGAAGTTTAATAACAAAACCAATGGCATTACCCACCGCCGCTGGCTGTTAAAAGCAAATCCAGAGCTTACGTCCCTGTTAACAGAGACGATTGGCGACGGTTTTCACAAAAATGCGGCAGAGCTCTCTAAGCTCGCACCTTATGCTGACGACGCAGCATTTCAGGAAAAGCTGTGGGATGTAAAAATGAAGCGGAAAGAAATATTAGCTAAGCGTATTTTTGACCAAAACGGCATTCAGGTCGATCCGTCGTCGATTTTTGATGTGCAGGTTAAACGTCTTCATGCTTATAAGCGGCAGCTGTTAAATGTGCTTCATATCCTGTCTCTTTATAACCGGGTAAAAGCAGATTCTTCTTACCAGATTCCGCCGCGCACTTTTGTATTTGGTGCAAAAGCATCACCGGGCTATTTTTATGCGAAACGAATCATTAAATTGATTCACTCGGTAGCGGACCTGGTGAATAATGACCCGGCCACAAAAGGGCTGCTTACTGTTGTATTTATGGAAAATTACCGAGTGTCCCTGGCGGAAGATATCATTCCGGCAGCAGATCTTAGTGAACAAATCTCTACTGCAAGCAAGGAAGCATCCGGTACTGGAAATATGAAATTTATGATGAACGGAGCCATTACCATTGGCACGCTCGATGGTGCGAATGTGGAGATTTTAGAACAAACAGGTCCTGAGAATATTCTTATCTTCGGTTTAAAAGCAGAAGAAGTGATGGCGTATGATAGAGAAGGCGGTTACCGTTCGATGGATTACTATCACCATAACCCGCTCATTCGCCGTACGCTTGACCAGCTTGTGGATGGCACGCTTGATGATAAAGGCTTGTTTAATATCATTTATGATTCTCTTCTTGGAGAAAATGATCAATATTTTGTACTGAAAGATTTTGAGTCTTATTGCAAAACCCAGGAAGAAGCAGGCCGGATTTATACAAACGATCCGGAACGCTGGCGTAAAATGATGGTCCACAATATTAGCGGCTCCGGCATTTTTTCCAGCGACCGTACGATTCAGGAATACGCAAAAGGCATTTGGCATATTTAAAAAAATCCAGCGACATTACGTCGCTGGATTTTCATTGTCTTCATCACGGTCTTCTTTATACAGTTCGTTGTAATTCTCTTTGTCTTCTACAAAATCAGCAGGAGTCTCGGAAGTTCCATAATTTGCTGCATCACTAAAACTGTCAATGCCGTCATCCGGATGGGGGAGACGGTCTTCCGGCACGCGGTCGGTTTCAGGTTCTTGATCTGGTGTGTGATCTACAGAATAAAGGGTTGTTGGGACTGCCTGAAGACGCTCAAATGGGATTTCCTCACCACTTTCTTTGCAAATGCCGTATGTGCCATCTTCCATCGCCGCAAGAGCAGCTTCGACTTTATCCAGCTCATCCCGGCTGTGATCATCAATGGCCATATCCCGCTCCCGTACATACAATTCCGTTCCGGTATCCGCCGGGTGATTGTCGTAAGAAGACAGCTCTCCTACATCCTCGTTATCGTTATCCTGCTCCAGCCGGCCGGTCAGCTGCTCCTTTTGACGGAGCAATTCTTGTTTGAGTTCGTTTAACTGTTCTTGTGTAAGCATAAGTTGCCTCATCCTTTCATCTATATCCTACTCTATAGCCGTTTTAACATAGAAAAAAACCCGATTGTTTGATCGGGTTAAAAAAGGTAGCTGATGCATAAGCCGAAAGCAAGAAGGAAGCCGTAAAACGTATTGGTCTGGGCGGTCGCCTTCATCGCCGGCATCATTTGAAACGGAGGTTCCCCGCCTTTGCCTTTAAAGCCTTTCACTGCTTTTATGGCTTTTGGAATGCTCAAGTATGAAAGAAACAGCCAAGGGGAACCTGAATCTGTGAATAATAAAACAATCACCCACAAGAAAGCGATGAAAAAAGATGCAGCAAGAACGAAAACCGAACGGTCATGACCAATTAAAATAGCCATTGTTTTTCGGCCGGCTTCACTGTCGCCAACACGGTCACGAATATTGTTGGATAAGTTAATGCTGCCAACAAGCAATATAATAGGAAGTGAAAATAAAATCGCTGTTGTGGACAGGAAACCCGTTTGAATATAAAACGAAATATAGATAATAATGCCGCCCATAAAAACGCCGGATGCCAATTCACCAAACGGTGTATAAGCAATCGGAAGGGGACCGCCTGTGTACAAGTAGCCTACAGCCATACAAATGATGCCAATTAAGCCGATCCACCAAGAAGAAGCGGTACAAATGTATAGACCGAGCAAAAGCGCGATGCCAAAAAAAGCGAAAGCCATATAAAGAACGGTTTTCGGCTTAACACCGTTGCGTACAATAGCGCCTCCGATACCGATTGATTTTTCTGTATCAAGGCCACGCTTAAAATCAAAGTATTCGTTAAACATATTTGTTGCTGCCTGAATAAGCAAAGAGGCAATCAACATTGCTAGAAACAACGGAATATGCAGGTCTGTATGGGCAAGAGCCAGCGCCGTTCCAAGAAAAACAGGAACAAACGCAGCTGTTAACGTGTGAGGCCGCATAAGCTGCCACCATATTTGAAAGCCAGTGTCAGCGGAAGGGGTTTGATTCATTCTTCTTCTCTCCCAATTTTCATTGTGAACAAATAAACAAATGTCCTTCATCAAGTGTAGAAAACGGAACCAAAAGTGTCAATCCTTTTTCAATAGGATATTAATCTTGAATTTTTTCCGAAAAATCGAACATCGTTTTTCGGAAATGAAAATGTAGCACAAGTGGTATATAATAAGTAGGAAACATAAAGCGCGGTTTAAAAGCCGCAATGTCTTAGTGCCTTAAGGGGCCAAAGAAGTTTGACCCTGTGTGGTCGGCACAATGGAGGGATTTCATTGGCTATGATAAAGGGGCACCCGCTTAAAGGGGCCTTTGTTGATTTTATAAACGAAATAAACGGTTCAACTTTATTCAGTTATGTAGAAAAAGTGGAAAAAGGCGACCCGATCTGTTTTTACGAAAACGGAAAAGAGTGGTACAAAGGAGAACGGTTTTATTTCAAAGACCGTGATGGGGAAAGAACGATTGCAGGACTCGGCAGCGTACAGACGATCCAAAGCAGCAAAGCCGAGCGGTTTGAGGATGTGGAAGGGCAGTGGGATGCCCTGATGAAGCGTGCTTCCATCCATAATCCATATGATATTTACGGGACAGGGCCCGTTGCATTTGGCGGTTTTTCATTTGATCCGCTTCGCCCTCAAGGAGAAGAGTGGTCCCGCTTTGCGCCGTCTTTTTTTTATGTGCCGGAATTAATGATGACGGTTTATGGCGGTGAAACATATGTAACCGTCAATATGATGTGCGAAGATGTAGAGTCAGGCCGGTTGTTTGATCAAATTGAAGAACGGAAGCAGGCCATTTTGTCAGATTTGAAGCGTTCATTCGAAAAAGAAGCGGTATTAATGGAACTTCGTGCTGGGGATACCCAAGCGTGGAAGGAGTCCGTTCAGGCTGCGGTTCATCGAATTGAAGCAGATGACGATCTGAAGAAAGTAGTACTGGCCCGCAAAGCAACCGCTGCTTTTGACGGTACTATTTCGTCAGACCGCATTCTTCGCCGCTTGGACGAAGGACAGCCGGACAGCTTCGTTTTTTCTATTGAAGCAATGGACAGCTGTTTTTTAGGTGCTTCTCCTGAACGGCTTGTGAAGAAACGGGCACAAACCGTTTTAACAACGTGCCTTGCCGGTTCAACAGGCCGCGGTGCAACAGAGCAGGAAGATGAGCAATTAGCGGATGCATTGCTGCATGATAATAAAAACCGGATGGAACATGACTATGTTGTGCAGATGATCCGAGAGGAAATGCAGGCAATGTGTGATTACGTGGCTGTGCCGGATGCGCCGGTCGTAATGAAAGTAAGAGATATTCAGCATCTGTATACGCCGGTCATCGGAGGAGCAGACAAGGACGAGTCTATTCTGCGGTTTGTTCGGGCACTTCATCCAACTCCTGCACTTGGCGGACTTCCGAGTGAAAAAGCACTCAGTGTGATCCGTGAACTGGAGGATATGGACCGGGGCTTTTATGCAGCGCCGGTTGGCTGGATGGATTATCGGAAAAATGGTGAGTTTGCGGTGGCCATTCGCTCTGGATTACTGGTACAGAACGAAGCATTTTTATATGCAGGCTGTGGGGTAGTGGCGGAGTCTGTTGCGGAGATGGAGCTTGAGGAAACAAACATGAAGCTGCGGCCGATGCTGCGGGCGATCGGAGGCGGCAATGAATAATCATCAGGACAACATGACACAATACAATGCACATTTTATAGACAGCCTGGTCCGTTCGGGAGTCAAGGAGGCGGTCATCAGCCCCGGCTCCCGTTCGACACCGATGGCGCTATTAATGGAAGAGCATCCTCGGCTGCGCACTTTTATTCAAGTGGATGAGCGGTCGGCGGGTTTTTTTGCGCTTGGGCTGGCTAAAGCCACACAAAATCCTGTTGCGCTTCTTTGTACATCCGGCACGGCTGCGGCCAACTACATGCCGGCAGTAGCGGAAGCGAAGATCTCACGCGTTCCGCTTATTGTGCTGACATCAGACCGTCCGCCTGAACTTCGGGATGTTGGCGCTCCGCAGACGATTGACCAGCTTCACTTATACGGTCATACAGCAAAATGGTTTGCGGAAATGGCTCTTCCTGAATCAGATCAATCTGCGTTGCAGTACGTCCGCACACAGGGTGCCCGGGCGGTTTTTGAATCACTTGCTGAACCTGCAGGGCCGGTTCATTTAAATTTTCCTTACCGTGAGCCGCTCGTACCTGATTATGATGGTATTTTCGAACGAATCAAAATTCCTGCTCCAGTTCGGCTGATTTCTGGCAGAAAGGTGCCGGATCCGATTATGCTGGATGATGTAGCAGGAGCACTCAAAGTCGAAAAAGGTCTTATTGTAGCGGGAGAGATTGTGAAGCCGGAGATGTCAGAAGCGATCCTTTCGCTTTCCGAAAAAACAGGCTGGCCGGTTGTAGCCGATCCGCTTTCACAGCTTCGTACGGACAAAACAGTGATTGACAGCTATGACGCCTTTTTACGTGATGATGAGGTGAAAGACGCGTTAAAACCAGAAGCGATCGTTCGGTTTGGTGCGCTGCCGGTCTCAAAATCTCTTATGCAATATATGAAGCGTCAGCAGGATGCGGTGCATGTAATTATAGACGCAGACGGAGGATGGCGTGATCCTTCCCATATTGCGACCCATATGGTGAATGTAGATGAAGCCTCTTTTTGCCATGAAATGATACAGAGATTGGAAGGAAGCCGCTCTTCATGGTACGCATTATGGCAGAACGTAAATGAAGCAGCCCGCTCGGAGATGAAAAAAGCAGAAGGCATGGATGAAGGTTCATTGTTTCGGCAGTTTTTAGAGGCAGTGCCATCCGGCTCTTCTGTTTTTGCGGGAAACAGTATGCCGATTCGAGATCTTGATTCCTTTTTATTTTCAGGCGAACAAACTCTTCGTCTTCACGGAAATCGTGGGGCAAACGGTATAGACGGACTTGTTTCTACAGCTCTTGGCATTGCCGCAAGCGGGGAGAAGGTTTATGCTGTTATGGGAGATTTATCATTTTTTCACGATGTAAATGGTTTGCTGGCGGCCAAAATGAACGGTCTGTCGATGACCATTTTAATTATGAACAACAATGGCGGCGGCATTTTTTCTTATTTGCCGCAGGCGGGGGAACGAAAGCATTTTGAAAGGCTGTTCGGCACTCCGTCGGGCTTAAAGTTTGATCATGCAGCTGCACTTTACGGCTGCCACTACGTTCGAATTGAGAACAGCGGCGAGCTTCAAAGAGAGCTGTCCGTGAAACGGGACGGAATCACCATATTAGAAGCATTAACGGATCGTTCCCAAAACACAGCGATTCACCGGGAGTTATGGCAAAGAGCGATTGCAGCTGCAAAACAGGTGATTCAATGACCGTTTTTCGTCAAGTAAAAGGCGAAGGAGAGCCGGTTTTATTGCTGCATGGTTTTACGGGAAGTTCTTCTACGTGGAAAGGCTTGGACGAGCATCTTCCCTTTCAGCTTGTGATGCCCGACCTTGCCGGGCATGGACAAACGAACTGTTTAGCAGCAGATTTGGAAACAGAAGCTGAATCTCTTAAAAAGATGATGAATGACGCCGGTTTTTCTTCTTTTCACCTTATCGGTTATTCAATGGGCGGCCGCCTCGCTTTGGCTCTCGCGCTTCTTTACCCAGAAGCGGTCCGGTCTTTGGTGCTGGAAAGCACTTCACCAGGGCTCGAGAGTGAAGAAGAGCGTGCAGCAAGGCGGCAATCAGATGAAAAACTGGCTCAACGAATTGAACAGGAAGGCATTGCCTCGTTCGTCGATTTTTGGGAAAACATTCCAATGTTTGCTTCGCAGAAAAAACTGCCAGCGGCTATTCAAGAGAAGGTCCGGAGGGAGCGCCTGGCCCAGTCGGCAGAAGGGCTGGCGTCGTCACTTCGTTTGATGGGAACCGGCAGCCAGCCATCGTATTGGAACCGGCTTCAAATGCTTAGCATGCCTGTTTTGCTCCTTACAGGAACGCAGGATGAAAAATTTACACGTATTGCCTGCCGGATGAAGGAGCGGCTTCCATTCTGTGAATGGATTCAATTTGACGGAGCAGGCCATGCAATTCATGTGGAACAGCGCGAAAAATTTGGTACAATAGTAAAGACGTTTTTGTTGAATCAAAAAGGAGGACAACAAAATGGCAATTAATTGGGTAAAAGAACGTGAATACGAAGACATTAAGTATGAAACGTATAATGGCATTGCCAAAGTGACGATCAACCGTCCCGAAGTACATAACGCATTTCGTCCGAAAACAGTCACGGAAATGATCGACGCATTTGCATATGCGCGTGACGATTCTAAAATTGGCGTTATTATTTTAGCCGGTGAAGGCGGAAAAGCATTCTGCTCCGGCGGTGACCAAAAAGTGCGCGGCCATGGCGGCTACGTAGGAGATGACCAAATTCCACGCTTAAACGTGCTGGACTTACAGCGTTTGATCCGTGTTATTCCAAAACCGGTAATTGCAATGGTGGCAGGCTATGCAATCGGCGGCGGCCACGTGCTTCATGTTGTATGTGATTTAACGATTGCAGCAGACAATGCTGTATTCGGACAAACAGGACCGAAAGTCGGCTCCTTTGATGCTGGTTACGGTTCAGGCTACCTGGCACGCATCGTCGGCCATAAAAAAGCGCGTGAAATTTGGTTTCTTTGCCGTCAGTACAATGCGCAGGAAGCGTTGGACATGGGTCTTGTAAACACGGTTGTACCACTTGAAAAATTAGAAGAAGAAACGGTGCAGTGGGCGGAAGAAATGCTTTCAAAGAGCCCGACAGCGCTTCGCTTTATCAAAGCGGCTATGAATGCGGACACAGATGGCCTTGCAGGCCTGCAGCAGTTTGCAGGTGATGCGACGCTTCTTTACTACACAACAGATGAAGCAAAAGAAGGACGCGATTCGTTCAAAGAAAAACGCGATCCGGACTTTGGCCAGTTCCCAAGATTCCCGTAACGAAATCGAAAGAGTGTCCTATACCGGACACTCTTTTTTTAAATGGAAAGGATGATCATAATGAATATGCCAAACTGGCTTCAGCAGCGTGCTTTTTTAACTCCTGAGCGAACGGCTCTTGCTTTTTATGACGAAACATGGACCTTTTCACAATTGTTCGATAAAGCATCTGTGCTGGCAGATCAATTGAAGGCAGCGGGAATAAAAAAAGGCGACTATTGCGGTGTGCTGGCAGGAAATCGTCCGGACACAGTTTTTCTCATTCATGCTCTTCAGCAGATCGGCGCTGCAGCAGTAATGCTAAACAGCCGGCTGGCCGCAGAAGAACTGGCCTGGCAGCTTCAAGATGCCGATGCTGTGTGTCTGCTGTATGACGGGGAGCATCGGAATAAAGCTCATTCTGTGACAGCTATACGTTCTTTTTGTTTTACCTCATTCGAGAAAGCAGCGAAAGAAAACAAGCGTGAAATGTTTGCTTTAGAAGACATTTGCTCGCTTATGTATACATCTGGTACAACAGGACAGCCAAAAGGTGTTAAACAGACCTATGGCAATCATTATGCCAGCGCGACAGCTTCGGCTTTAAATCTTGGTCTTCACTCGGACGATGCCTGGCTTTGTGCGGTGCCTCTATTTCATATTTCAGGGTATTCTATTTTAATGAAAAGCGTGTTGTATGGGATGGAAGTGTGCCTCGTTGAAAAATTTGATCCGAACTATGTAAACGGATTGTTACAAGAAGGACGAGTGACCATGATTTCAGTTGTCACGGCCATGCTTTCTTCCATGCTGCATGCACTCGAGGGAGCGTACCATGCCCGGCTTCGCTGTGTTCTTCTTGGCGGAGGTCCTGCTCCTCTTTCCATATTGGAGACGTGCCAGGCAAAAGGGATCCCTGTTTACCAAACATACGGGATGACTGAGACTTCCTCTCAAATTGTAACGCTCGCACCAGAAGATGCTTTCCGGAAAATCGGTTCCGCCGGCAAGCCTTTGTTTCCATGTGCGATCCATATTGATGGAGAAGATGAGGGGGAAATTTGGGTCAGCGGCCCCAACGTGACGCCAGGCTACTTAAACCGCCCGGACGCGAACGAGCAGGCTTTTCAAAACGGCTGGTTTCGGACTGGAGATATTGGCCGGCTTGATGAAGAAGGATTTTTATATGTGCTGGACCGCCGTTCCGATTTAATTATTTCTGGCGGTGAAAATATTTACCCGGCCGAAATCGAGTCCGTCCTTACCGGTCATCCAGCTCTTTTAGAAGCCGGGGTGGCGGGTGTGCCGGATGAGAGATGGGGAAGTGTTCCCGCTGCTTTTTATGTGGCGCAATCTCCGGTTTCGAAAGTGGAATTGATGCATTTCTGTCAGGAAAAGCTCGCCCGTTTTAAAGTGCCGGCTTATTTTATTGAAGTAGAAGTCCTGCCAAGAAATGCGGCAAATAAATTGCTCCGACGTGAACTGGCGAGGCAGTGGAGTGAGCGTTATGAACATTAAGCGGCTCACGATGCATGTAGTAGAAATGCCGCTGAAAGCGCCGTTTTACACACATTTGGAAACGGTCACGAAGCGGGAAGCGATTATCATTGAGGTAGAAGACCGGGATGGGACAGTAGGCTGGGGAGAAGCGTCCGCTTTTTCTACGCCATGGTACACGGAAGAAACGGTGGCCACAGAGTGGCACATTATAAAGGACGTGCTGTTTCCGTTGCTGAAAGAGCATGATATTTCTCATCCGGCGGATGCATCGTCCCTTTTTTGGGCGGTACGGGGCAATCAGATGGCTAAAGCGGGTGTAGAATCAGCACTATGGGATTTGTACGCTAAAAAGCTGGATCAGCCGCTTTTTGGAGTGCTTGGCGGAACGCGCTCATCCATTTCGGCCGGAGCGGTTGCTTCAGGAAAAACAACGGACGACATGCTGGAACGCATACAAGCTCATGTGGAAGCTGGATATGGGCGCATTAAAGTAAAAATCAGCCAGGGCTCCGACATCGAAATGCTGACAGCGATTCGTAAAGCATACCCACACATTTCGCTGATGGCTGATGCCAATTCAGCCTACTCGCTGCAGAATATCGATCATTTAAAAACACTTGATACATATGGGCTGATGATGATTGAACAGCCGCTTGAAGCAGACGACATGTGGAACCATGCAAAGCTGCAGCGCCAGCTTAAGACACCGGTTTGTTTAGACGAAAGCATCCGTTCTTTCCACGATGCCAAGTGTGCGGTTGAAATGAAGGCCTGTCGGGTGATCAATGTAAAATTCAGCCGGGTAGGAGGAATATCGGAAGCAAAGCGCATTCATGATTACTGCATTCAACAGAATATCGATCTTTGGGCAGGCGGAATGATTGAATTTGGCATTTCGCGCGCACACAATGTGGCGCTTGCTTCGCTTCCAGGATTTACGATGCCAGGTGACATTGTCTCCACTGACTATTACTGGGAAGAAGATTTTATTGAGCCCAGCATTTTTGTTCAAAACGGCCGGATTCACTTGTCGCAGGAACCAGGCATTGGCTTCGGAGTCAGCCGGAAGCGAATAGAAAAGCAGCGAAAAGCGGTTCATTCCGCTTAATTCAATTTCTTTTTTTTAGCGGCCACTTTTCGGGCACATAATCTACGCCGCCAGGGTGAAATGGATGGCATTTTAAAATACGAATAACAGCAAGCAGTCCGCCTTTTAGGGCTCCATGCTTTTGAACGGCTTCGTACCCATAATGGGAACAAGTCGGATAAAAGCGGCATGAAGGCGGCTTTAGCGGTGAAATTCCTTTTTGGTAAAAGCGGATCAAAAACAAGAATAGCTTTTTCATTTTTCCTCCTGTTTTTCATCTGCGGAGTTTTCTTTTGGCGGATCAATCGTGTGTTTGTAACGGTATCCTTTTTGAATGGTGAATAAGGAAAGAGCCAGTACAACGAGAACAACAAGCACAGAAACGATAAGGACCATCATCATATCCGACAAGGAAATCCCTCCTTTTTTCATAGTGTATCACGTTTTTGTTTAGTTCTGTATAAGAGTGGTATACTAAAAAGGTCGAGATAAATTTGAAAATGTTGGAGGAGATTCTTTTATGTCAGAACAGCTAATCAGCAGTGTAAACAAACAGGTTGCAAACTGGACGGTGCTTTATACAAAGCTTCATAACTATCATTGGTATGTAAAAGGACCTCAGTTCTTTACGCTGCATGCAAAATTTGAAGAGTTATACACTGAAGCAAGCGGGCATATTGATGAGCTGGCTGAGCGTCTTTTGGCGCTGGACGGAAAGCCGGTAGCAACGCTTCGTGAATCCCTTGAACTGGCAACGGTAAATGAAGCAGAAGGGCAGGAATCTGCGGAAGGAATGGTACAGTCAGTTGTCAATGACTTTACAACGCTGACTGGCGAATTAAAAGAGGCAATGGATTTAGCCGCTGAAGTAGGCGATGAAACAACAGGCGATATGCTTCTGGCGATCCACCAAAGCCTGGAGAAGCATGTTTGGATGCTTAAATCATTCCTAGGAAAATAATGAACAAGCCGAGCCGATAAGAGCTCGGTTTTTTTTATGAAAGGAAACAAAAAAACGGAGAGTGAGTATTCTCCGTTTTTTCTTTATGTATTAATGGAGCAGGCGGTTTCGGTCGGCAGGTATTTGATCCTGGTTGAATTTTTCTTTTAATCCTTCGTACAAATAAACGCGGAACAGCCAGGCAAGTTCTTCATTCGGCATTTCTCCAATGATGGACAGGATATCTGTCTCAGTCATTTCACCAAGAACGGTCAGCGTGATCATATCCAGGTCGTCTTCTGTTCCCTGCAGCCGGCCGCGATACAGTTCAAACAATTCATTTACAAATTTCATCGCTGTGCCTCCTTTTTAAGAATATATATATAGTTATACATGAAAACGCTATCATATTCCAACTTTTTTTATTGAATGAAGAAAAGAAAAAGCGCACATGCTGTAAAAAGGAGGGATTGATGTGGAAAAACAGCCTTACTATATTGCCATCGCGAATGGAGAGATTCAATCACAGCCGGATGTATCCCCATGGAATTTTCGTGTTTTTGCCAATGATAGGGAAATACAGTCACTGCGGGAGCTGTTAAACGGAATGAATCGGGAGGACTTTGGCTCGTTTTGGCGGGCGCACGTTCCTGCTATTCCGTATCATGAAGATCAAAACAATGACCGATATGACGACTATATGATGGCCGTATACGAAAAAATCTATGAACTTGGAGATGAAGACGCACGACAACATATAAAAAAGTGGAAAAATAACGTATAATAGAGAGAAAGCAAGCAGGGGTGAGGGATGCCGGTTGCACAGTTTTACCGATCAAAACAATTATCCTGTTACGATGGTGTTTAAAAAAGGAGCGTTTGGAAGGGTGCCGTCTCACGTTCTTGTTTTATGCCGATTCGAGCATTCTTGGCTTTTAACAAAACATAAAGTGCGAGGTCTTGAATGTCCGGGCGGAAAAAGAGAACCGGGTGAAACGCTTGAAGCAGCAGCCCAGAGGGAAGTGGCAGAAGAAACGGGGGCCGCGATATCCGGTTTGCACTTCATAGGTGAGTATTACGTTCATGCACCAGAACAGCCGTTTTTAAAAGCGGTTTTTTTTGCGCACGTAACGGATATAAAAAAGAAACAAGATTATTTAGAAACAGACGGTCCATATATAGAAAGGGATGATTTGCTCGAAGCGCGCTTTAGAGCTCATTATTCCTTTTTAATGAAAGATGAAATGATTCCGCTCGCGTTATCAGAAGTAAGAAGAAAGGGGCTGGTCTAATGGAGTGCATACCGTACCCATCGCCAAATCCACATGTACGTCTTTTCCTGGTTCATTATAAGTCTGCGGGTCTTTTAGTGAAAGGCTTTTTAGCGGAGCCGGCTGACCAGGAATCGTACGAAGGTTTTTTATACTTGCGAGGCGGTATTAAAGGCATTGGCATGGTGCGGCCGTCAAGAGTCGCCGAATTCGCTGCAGAGGGATTTATTGTCTTCGCACCGTTTTACAGAGGCAATCGCGGCGGAGAAGGAAATGAAGACTTCGCAGGAGAAGACCGCGAAGATGCCTTTAGCGCTTTTGACCTTTTAAGAAATCATCCGCGTGTAAAAAATGGCCGGATTCATGTGTTTGGCTTTTCACGTGGCGGCATCATGGCTCTTTGGACAGCCATCCACCGGCCGGTGTCTTCACTTGTTACATGGGGCGGCGTATCCGACATGAAACTTACGTATGAAGAAAGAAAGGATATGCGCCGAATGATGAAACGTGTGATCGGCGGAACGCCCCAAAAAGTGCCGGAGGCGTACGACTGGCGGACACCCCTAGAAGAAGCCGGACAGATCACAGCGCCCGTGCTGATTATTCACGGCCGCAGTGACAAGAATGTATCGGTAGAGCATGCTTATAGGCTGAAGGAAGCTGTGCCGCATGCAGACACGATGTATTTGGATAAATATGATCATTACATACCACCTGCAGTAAACCGTCAGATTGTCGGTTACATTGCAAAATGGATAAAGGGGGACTAAAATCATGGGAATGCCTATGGAACTAAATACGATGATTGTCACAAAAGGAAATGAAGTACGGGAGGAAGAAAATCGTTTTGTTCTTCAAAAAGACGGCTACCGGCTGTATCCAATTGATATTCCAATTGCCGTGTTTAAAACAAAGGACAGCGAACAAAGCGGTACTGCCCTCATAAAAAAAGTAGAATGGCAACAGGAGAAAACGACCATTACGTATACGCTCGTTTCTTTGAAATCAACGAATTAAAAATGAAAGCCCAAGAGACAGTCCCTCGGGCTTTAAGAGTGTCGACGAAAAGTAAGAAAGCCCGAAGGATTGATCCTTCGGGCTTTTTGTATGGGTTAAAGAAGCGGACCGCCTTTTTGGGCAATTTCATCTGCTACACCGCTGAATTTTTTGAAGTTTTCCCGGAACTTTGCTGCTAATTCCTGCGCTTTTTGCATAAAGGCTTTTTCATCCGCCCATGCCTTGCGCGGAATCAAAACATCATCCGGCACACCTGGAACATGAAGCGGAATTTCCAGGCCAAAAACTTTTGTTTTATAGGTTGGTGTGTGCGCCAATTCGCCTTCTAGAGCAGCTTGAATCATTGCACGTGTGTAGGAAAGCTTCATTCGTTCGCCAGTTCCATACTCGCCGCCTGTCCAGCCTGTGTTCACGAGGAAAACTTGCACATTTTGCTCATCGATTTTTTTGCCGAGCATTTCTGCATAAACCGTTGCATGCAACGGCAGGAACGGTGACCCAAAGCAAGTAGAGAACGTTGCCTGAGGGCTTGTAATACCGCGTTCTGTGCCAGCAAGTTTAGACGTATATCCGCTTAAAAAGTGGTACATTGCTTGTTCTTTCGACAGTTTGCTGATTGGAGGCAGCACACCAAACGCATCTGCAGTCAGGAAAATAATCGTATTCGGATGGCCGGCAACGCTCGGGTCTACAATATTATCAATGGCTTGAAGCGGGTAAGCGGCCCGTGTATTTTCGGTTAATGTGTTATCGTCGTAATCCGGCTCCCGTGTTTTAGAATCAAGAACAACATTTTCAAGAACAGAACCAAAACGAATCGCATCAAAAATTTGCGGTTCTTTTTCGCGTGTCAGGCCAATTGTCTTTGCATAGCAGCCGCCTTCAATATTGAACACTCCGTTGGCGGACCATCCATGTTCATCATCACCAATCAAACGGCGGTTTGGATCAGCGGAAAGCGTCGTTTTTCCAGTACCCGAAAGACCAAAGAACAGGGCTACATCTCCTTCGTAGCCGACGTTTGCTGAGCAATGCATTGGCAGGACATTATTTTGCGGCAGAAGGTAGTTCATCACAGAAAAAATGGATTTTTTCATTTCACCGGCATATTCTGTGCCGCCAATAAGAATAACACGCTGTTCAAAGGAAACAATAATAAATGTTTCAGAGTTTGTGCCATCTGTAAGAGGATCCGCCTGGAAAGAAGGCGCTGACAAAATAGTGAAGCCTGCGTCATGTGTTCTAAGCTCTTCTTCTGTTGGACGAATGAACAATTGGTGCGCGAATAGGTTATGCCAGGCATATTCATTTATAACCTGAATCGGAAGGCGGTGTTTTTGATCCGCGCCGGCAAAGCCTTTGAAAAGAAACAGTTCTTCTTTTTCTTTTAAATGAGAAACCACTTTTTCATACAAGCGGTTAAATGCTTCTTCAGAAATCGGCTGGTTGACTGAACCCCAGTCTATGCTGTTTTCAACAGATGCTTCCCGGACAGTAAACTTGTCTTTTGGAGAGCGGCCTGTATATTTGCCTGTTTCGGCGCGAACAGCACCGGACGCGGTTAAAACACCTTCGCCGCGCTGAAGTACCTTTTCTACAAGAACCGGTACAGAAGGCTGAACGAGAATATTGGAGCCTTTGAGCAGCTCAGTTAATTCGCTGGAAACAGTTAAAGAGTTCATCATGTACAACCATCCTTTATTTGAGTTTTAATATGTTTGATTAACTTGAAATTAGTATAACACATTGAAACGAATAGTCTATACTATTGGATGAAATTTTTCGTATATTTTTATATTTTTTGGTCCATGCTAGTAAATATGTGAATTTAATTAAATAGGAAGAAAAGCAGGATACACAAAAAAAAGCACCTTTAAAAATTGTTTGCTTTTTGAAAGAGAAACGGGTTGACACGAAGCGCGATATTTCGTAACATTGACACTTGAACGGATACTCTTATCCTGAGTTGGTGGAGGGACAGGCCCTGTGAAACCCAGCAACCTGCCGTACTTTACGGACAAGGTGCTAAACCTGAGCAAGGATCAGCCTTGGACGATAAGAGTGAAAGGCCCGAGTGAAAACAACCTTTCCTCTCTCAATGCCGGGAGAGTTTTTTTATTTTCTGGATCACCTGAGGGAAATGAGTACCGTACACACACTGATTTTAAGGAGGAATTTTTTCATGACAAAACAGCGCCGTCTGTTTACATCAGAGTCCGTAACGGAAGGACATCCGGACAAAATCTGTGATCAGATTTCCGATGCGATTCTTGATGCCATTCTTGACAAAGATCCGAATGCCCGCGTGGCAGCGGAAACATCTGTAACAACTGGACTTGTTCTGGTTGCAGGGGAAATTACCACTTCTTCTTATGTGGATATTCCAAAAATTGTTCGTGAAACGGTAAAAGAAATCGGGTATGTTCGTGCAAAATACGGATTTGACTCTGAAACAGCAGGGGTTTTAACATCTATCGATGAACAGTCACCTGATATTGCAGCAGGGGTTAACGTAGCTCTTGAAGCGCGTGAAGGCCAAATGACGGATAAAGAGCTTGATGAAATCGGTGCCGGAGACCAGGGCTTAATGTTCGGTTTTGCGTGTAACGAAACAGAAGAGCTTATGCCGCTTCCAATCTCACTTGCTCATAAATTGGCACGCCGTTTAACAGAGGTGCGCAAAAACGAGACACTTGATTACCTTCGTCCAGATGGTAAAACGCAAGTAACAGTTGAGTACGATGAAAACGGTAAACCTGTGCGTGTTGATACAATCGTTATTTCTACGCAGCATCATCCAGAAGTAACACTTGAGCAAATTCAAAAAGAAATTCGCGAACAAGTGATTAATGAAGTGGTTCCAGCCGAATTAATCGACGCGGAAACAAAATTCTTTATTAACCCAACAGGCCGTTTCGTTATCGGCGGACCTCAAGGGGATGCAGGCTTAACAGGCCGTAAAATCATTGTGGATACGTACGGTGGATATGCACGTCACGGCGGCGGCGCATTCTCTGGTAAAGATCCAACAAAAGTTGACCGCTCTGCCGCTTATGCAGCACGCTATGTAGCGAAAAACATCGTAGCAGCTGGCCTTGCGGACAAATGTGAAGTACAGCTTGCTTATGCAATCGGTGTAGCACATCCGGTATCCATTTCAGTTGATACATTCGGAACCGGAACAGTAGCAGAAGAAACGCTTGTTGACGTAATCCGTCAAAACTTCGATCTTCGTCCAGCAGGCATTATTAAAATGCTGGATCTTCGCCGTCCGATTTACCGTCAGACAGCAGCTTATGGCCACTTTGGCCGCACGGATGTAGATCTTCCGTGGGAACGTACAGATAAAGCAGAAGCATTGAAAGCAGCTGCGAAGTAATAAAAAACCATGCCCAAATACTTGGGCATGGTTTTTTTATGCTTGAATAGATTTATAATACTGGCCTTTTTCAGCGTATTCACGCACGATACGTTCCATGTCTTTGCGGTCTTCTTCATTTACATTTCGCACTACTTTAGCAGGCCGTCCGAAGGCCATTGTATTTGGAGGAATCACCTTACCCGGCGGTACAAGGCTGCCCGCGCCGATAAATGCACCTTCGCCGATTTCGGCATTGTCTAAAATAATGGATCCCATGCCGATCAGGGCGCCTTTTCGAATTTTACAGCTATGTAAGATCACTTGGTGGCCAACTGTCACTTCATCTTCAATAACGAGCGGGTTGTTTGGACTTTGGTGAAGAACGGAATTGTCCTGGATATTCACTTTATTGCCAATGATCGTCGGTGCAACATCTCCGCGTATAACGGTGTTATACCAAACAGTGGATTGTTCGCCGATGATGACATCTCCTGTAATCGTTGCATAGTCCGCAACGAAAGCGGATTCAGCAATAACCGGCTGTTTATCTTTGTACGGATAAATCATGGTTAGGTCCCCTTTCTTTTTGTCTGTTATACCGTTTTATTTTATCGAACAGCAAAAGATTTGTATAATAGAAAAAACGGTTGTCGTTTTTTGAAGGAGAGAGCACTATGTGGAAATGGGAATGTGAAGAAAAGCCAAAAGGCGTGATTGTGATGGTGCATGGTGCCCTTGAACACCATGGCCGGTACGGCTGGCTTATTGAAATGTGGCGGCAAAATGGGTTTCATGTTGTCATGGGAGATCTGCCTGGACAGGGAATGACTTCACGTGCAAAACGCGGCCACATTTCATCTTTTAAAGAATATACGAATGAATTATCGGATTGGGTGCAGGCAGCGTATCAATTTAACGTTCCTGTGTTTTTGCTGGGCCACAGTATGGGCGCGCTTGTGATTACCCGCTATTTACAGGAGGAAAAGCCAGAGATCGCTGGGGTCATTATGTCGTCTCCTCTATTTAAAATGAAACATGTGCCGCCTAAGCATTTAAATGTGCTTACACACGGCTTAAATTCAATGACCCCGTCCTTGAAATTTGATTCAGGCATTACGTCTGAAATGGCGACCCGGAACGAAGAAATTTGGGCTTTTGATGCTGAAGACTCTTTGTTTGTCCGGAAAGTATCGGTTCGGTGGTACAGAGAAATTGTGCAGGCCATCAAAATCGCCACAGCTGGACCGGGAGAAGTGCCTGATATTCCCCACTTGATTATGCAGGCGGGAGAAGACCGCATCACCGACGGAAGTACAGCCCGTTCATTTGCCAAAAAGCTGGAGCTGTCCGAGCTGCAATATAAGGAATGGCCGGGCCTTTATCATGAAATTTTTAACGAACCAGAGCGGGAAGATGTATTTCAATATGCGCTCGATTTTGTCCACAACCGATTGCGGTCGCTCGGTTTTATTATGGAAAAGTGAGGTAAGAACATGACAGTCCCTACGAATTCGCTCCTGTTAATGCGAAAAATATATAAAACCATTTTCCCTGCTGTGAAAACAGAATGGAGTAAATGGAAGGCATTGGCGGAACAAATACCCAATCCGGAACTGCGCAAGCAGGCAATGGACGTGTATGAGAAAAAATACTTTCACTGCGAAGCAGGTGGTGTGATTTCAATGCTGGCCGGTAATAGCCAAAAAGAAGCGATCTCTTTTATTGTACCTTATCAATTAATTTGTGATTATCTCGATAATTTATGCGACCAGACTACATCATTTGATCCGAATGATTTCGCGGCGCTTCATGAAGCGCTGCGTGACTGTTTTTTCCCCGGCCAGCCTAAAAGTGATTATTATCGATTTCGTGAAACAAAGAATGATGGCGGCTATTTAGATGCATTGGTTGATGGCTGCCGCCAGGTGGTGGAAGAAACACCTTCCTTTGCAGCGGCAAAACCGCATGTGCTGGATTTAAGCCGTTATTACAGCGAACTGCAAATTCATAAGCATGTTCGCGAAGAAGAGCGGGAAGAGCGCTTGATCCGCTGGTTTGAGAGTTACAAAGCGGATTTACCGGAAATGGAATGGTATGAGTTTGCCGCATGCACGGGTTCGACAGTCGGTGTATACTGCTTAATGTCTTGTGCGATGCAGCCGGCGTTTACACCTACATACGCCAAAATGGTGCGTGACTGCTATTTCCCATATGGGCAGGGAATTCACATTTTGCTCGACTATTTTATTGACCAGGAAGAAGATATGGAAGATGGCGAGTTAAATTTCTGTACATACTACAACAGCGAAACAGAAATGATGGAACGATTTCTTCACTTTTTGCGCCATGCAAAGAAAGGAACCGAACGGCTGCCGCACGCTAGGTTTCACTCATTTTTAATTGAGGGCATTGTGGCTGTTTACTTATCGGAAGAAAAAGCGGCTGGCAAAAAAAGCGTGCGTGGACATTGCCGCAAGCTTGTCCATACGGCTGGAGCGGCCAGTATTTTCTTTTACTGGAATGGCCGAACTTACAAAACATACCGGAAAATGCGCCAGGCCGGCCGGTAAAAGGAGAGGGGCATATGAAGCTTAGTATATTGGATCAGTCTCCCTTGTCGGAAGGACAAAGCCCTATGAAAGCTCTTCAGGAAACGGTAGAGCTGGCTCAATGGGCGGAAAAACTTGGATATGAACGGTTTTGGGTATCTGAGCATCATGATGCAGATACACTCGCCGGCTCTTCGCCAGAAGTGCTGCTCGGCCATTTGGCAGCAAAAACAAACAGCATTCGGCTTGGCTCAGGCGGTGTGATGCTGACACACTACAGTGCTTATAAAGTTGCTGAAAATTTTAAAGTACTGTCTGCGCTTGCTCCGGAGCGAATCGATCTAGGTGTAGGGCGGGCACCAGGCGGTATGCCGAGGGCCTCGTTCGCCCTGTCGAATGGCCGGAAGCGGGAAAAAGACCGCTTTCCGGAACAAATTGATGATGTGCTCGCTTATTTATATGATCAGCCCGTTCCCCATGCGTATTCTGGTGTCAGGGCAACTCCTGCTCTTGAAGTACCGCCTGATGTGTGGCTGCTTGGTTCAAGCCCGTCCAGCGCAGCGCTCGCTGCCCAAAAAGGGCTGCCGTATGTATTTGCTAAATTTATTAATGGCGACGGGGGGCCCGATGAGCTGGCTGAGTACCGGCGCACCTTTCAGCCGTCTCCTCATTTAAAGGAGCCAAAATCCGCTGTGGCCGTTTTTCTTGTATGTGCAGAGACAGATGAGGAAGCCGATTTTCTTGCGGGAAGCCTTGATCTGTCCCTGATGATGACCGGGCAGGGGATTCGATCAACCGGCACACCTTCACCGGAAAAAGCAGCGGCTTACTCATATGGGAAGTTTGAGCGGATGCATGTTGAAGAAAACCGAAAGCGTATGGTTGTAGGAGGACCGGACACTGTTCGAACGCAGCTGGAGGAATTAGCGGAAAAATGCGGTACGGATGAAATCATGGCTGTGACGATCTTGTTTGATTTTGAAAAAAAGAAACGCTCCTTTCAATTACTTGCTGAGGCAGTGGGTAATAAAAAGCTCCTTTAAAAGGAGCTTTTTTAAAAAATAACGTTGACAATGAGAATCATTTTCGATAAGATTTACCTAGTTAATGATAATCATTTTCACTTAGAAAGGACGAACAACATGAAGCGCAAATTATTTTCAGTTTTACCGCTGCTTATGATCATAAGTGCTCTTTTCCTAGCCGCGTGTTCTCAGGAGAAAGAAGAAAGCGGGCAGGAAAAAGAATCAAATACAAAAGCAGAAACACGTACATATGCATCGGAAGAAGGTGACATTGAGATTCCGGCCAATCCAGAGCGGGTAGCTGTCATGGCTGCTACGTATCCAGGAAATTTCCTGGAGCTTGGTGTAACACCTGTTGCGATTACAGACTGGTCTGCTAAAAGCAAGTTTTTAGGTGATAAGCTAAAAGATGCAAAAGTAGTAGCACCAGATGATTATGAAACGTTGATTGGTTTAGAGCCGGATTTGATTATTACGTATACAGGAGACGAAAACATGGCGAAATACAAAGAAATTGCGCCAACAGTCGGACTGTCTTACGAGAAATACAATTATCTTGATCAGCATCTTGAAATCGGCAAAATTTTAGGCAAAGAAGAAGAAGCCCAAAAATGGGTAGATGAATGGAATGCAAAAGCAGAAGAAGCGAAGAAAAAGGTTCAAGAAGCGATTGGAACAGATGCCACAGCAACTGTAGTTGAAACATTCGGTAAAGACACGTATGTATACGGAAAAAACTGGGGCCGTGGAACAGAAGTCATCTATCAGGCTCTTGGCATGAAGGCCCCTGAAAAAGTGGAAGCGGAAGCATTTGGACCAGGCTATAAGGCCATCTCGGCTGAAGCGATTCCAGAATATGCAGGTGATTATATTTTCGTTGGAGAAGGTGCCAACGTATCATCTTCAACATTTATGGAAACAGACCTTTGGAAAAACATTCCGGCTGTGAAAGCAGGGAACGTGATCACATTCGACTCGGATTCTTTTTACTTCAATGATCCGATCTCAGTTGAAAAAGAACTTGACTTTATCGTAGACGCTTTAACGAAAAAAGCGGCGCAATAAAGGGAAGATCCGTATGAATCATACAAGAGAATTACAAGCAGGCTCCCGTCCAAAGACGGGAGTATTCGTTCTTTTAGCAGGATTTGCAGGTTTATTGATCAGTCTGGCGCTGTCCGTTTCGGTCGGGGCAGCAGAACTGACGCTGAAAACGGTTTGGGAAGCCATTTTTTCATTTGATCCAAGCCGTGAAGCAGATCAAATTATTATGGGCATCCGTCTGCCAAGGGAGATTGGAGCGGCGCTGACGGGAGCGGCATTTGGAACAGCAGGAGCTATTATGCAAGGGGTTACACGTAACCCGCTGGCGGAGCCGGGCCTGCTTGGCTTGAATACAGGTGCAAGTCTTGGCCTTGCCTGTATGCTGGCTTTTTTTTCTGCCAGCTCTTATACAATGGCTATTCTTTTTTCTTTTGCCGGTGCAGCTGTCGGAGCTGTTTTATTATTCGGCCTGGCTTCAATCAAAAAAGGCGGCTTCTCGCCGCTGCGCATTGTACTCGCAGGGGCGGCCATTTCTGCTCTGTTAACGGCACTTGGAGAAGGGGTCGCCCTTATGTTTCAGTTGTCACAGGATCTTGCTTTCTGGCAGGCCGGGGGTGTTTCCGGGACAAGCTGGCCTCAGCTTAAAGTGTTGGCTCCGATCGTTGGAATGGGTCTGCTGACCGCTATTCTGCTGTCGAGGTCGCTGACTATTTTAAGCTTTGGAGAGGAAATGGCTAAAGGTCTTGGACAGCGGACAACGCTTGTAAAAGTGATTTTAATTTTGATCGTGCTTATTCTCTCTGGGTCAGGCGTCTCTGTCGCGGGACCGATTATGTTTATTGGCTTAATGACTCCACATTTAGTCCGGGCGCTTGTCGGAACGGATTACCGGTGGATTATTCCGGGCTCAGCCCTTTTCGGAAGCATGATGCTTGTGCTGGCTGATACAGCAGCCCGTATGATTAACCCGCCATTTGAAACACCGGTCGGCGCGGTCATTTCTGTTGTCGGTGTGCCGTTTTTCCTTTATCTTATTCGCAAAAGGGGGCGGCTCACACAATGAATGATCATTTAAAGAAAAGAGCAAGATGCGTTTTCACCGTGTCAGCTGTACTTCTTGTTGTTTTATTTATAGCAAGTGCTGCGTCAGGAAAAGCGGCTGTTCCGCCGATGCGTCTTCTAGAAACGCTGCTCGGTAATGGGACACCCAGAGAAGAGCTTATTTTATACAGCTTCCGCCTGCCGCGCATGATGATTACGATGCTGGCCGGAGCGGCGCTGGCCGTCTCGGGCGCGATATTGCAAAGCATTTCCCGCAATCCGCTGGCTGATCCCGGTATTCTCGGCATTAACGCGGGAGCGGGCTTGATGGTCACCATTTACGCGTTGGTCTTTACGCCGCAGTCTTCTACATTTTTATATATGGTGCCGCTGTTCGCGTTTATTGGCGGCATGGTAACGGCACTCATCATCTCCGCAGTTTCCTATCATAAAACAGAAGGCCTTGATCCGATCCGTCTTGTGTTAGCAGGAGTCGGCATGGCGATGGCAATGGCGGGCATCATGCTGATCCTTGCTTCACAGTTTGACTCACGCGAATATGAATTTATCGCCGGCTGGCTTGCCGGCGATATATGGGGCAATGACTGGAACTTTGTAAAAGCATTGGTGCCATGGCTGGTTGTCTTGATTCCGGCCGTATTGTGGAAATCAAATGTATTGAATCTATTAAACTTAAATGAAGGCACTTCTGCGGGGCTTGGAGTAAGAGTAGGCAGGGAGCGGATTGTGCTGCTGCTCGTTTCTGTTGCACTTGCATCAGCAGCTGTGTCAGTGAGCGGCGGCATTGTGTTTATCGGCTTGATGGCTCCGCATATTGCAAGAGGATTAACAGGACCGCGTCATCAGCATTTTGTGCCGGTTGCGGCGGTTATCGGCGCACTGCTGCTTCTTGGAGCGGATACGATCGGCCGCCTGATGCCGTTTACAACCTCTGTACCAGCAGGGATTATTGTCACATTGATCGGCGCTCCATATTTTATGTATTTGATGGTTAAAAAGTAATCTCCTACACAGGAAGATATTTCAATCTGTAAAAAAGCTTCCTCCTTGTACAAGGAGGAAGCTTTTTATATGGCCGGGCGTTTTTCAATTGCGACAATAAAAGGAGGCGTGTTTACTTGGTTAATAAAGCCGTATTGCATCACGTGCGCCCGCTGCTGGTCAAGACCGGCAGCAAATTCAATCACTGCATTCCGCTCATCAGCGCCGCCTGCATGGCCATGGTATACAACGAGTACAATCAAACCGCCGGGTTTGAGCATATCAAACAGCTGGCGGATGGCTTCAATAGTGGTATCCGGTCTGGTAATGATCGATTTGTCGCCTTTTGGCAGGTAGCCGAGATTAAAAATGGCTGCATTGATCCCTCCGTGATAGAAGTCTGGAATATGCTTTCGGACCTCTTCATGGCCGCTATGAAACAGCGAAACACGGTTTGAGAAGCCCGCTTCCGCTACGCGTTTTTTTGTATGATGAATCGCCTGTTCTTGAACGTCGAATGCAAAAACGCGGCCGTCTTCGCCGGCCAGCCCGGCTAAAAATACCGTATCATGTCCATTGCCGGCTGTAGCATCGACAAAGCATGGGGCATCTGACAGGGTTTTTTGAATGAGAAGCCGCGCGAACGGCAAAATTCCATCTAGCGTCATGGCTGCACAATAGCTCCTTTGTAGAACTTGCCCTGCCACGTATCACGCTTTTGCATTTCGGCATGAATGGCATTCAAGACTTCCCACTTATTGACACTCCACATCGGGCCGATCATCAGCTCGATTGGGCCGTCGCCCGTAATGCGGTGGACAACCATTTCCGGCGGCAGGATTTCAAGCTGGTCTACAACAAGCTTCGCATAGTCCTGCATCGATAAAAAGTCCAGCATGCCTTTTTCATACTGTTTGACAAGAGGCGTCCCTTTTAAAAGATGCAGCAAGTGAATTTTAATGCCCTGTACATCTAAATCAGCGATAGCCTGGGCCGTCTCCATCATCATTTCGGGAGTTTCAAGCGGCAGGCCGTTAATTAAATGCGAGCAGATACGGATGTTGTGCTTACGCAGCTTTTCAACGCCCTCCACATAGGTTTGAAAATCGTGGGCACGATTAATAATGCGGGCTGTTTTTTCATGAACGGTCTGCAGGCCGAGTTCTACCCATAAATACGTACGCTCATTCAGTTCTGCCAAATAGTCAACAACGTCATCCGGAAGGCAGTCTGGACGAGTGGCGATCGAAATACCAACCACATCATCCTGTTTCAGGACTGTCTCGTATTTTTCACGAAGCACCTCAACCGGCGCATGTGTATTTGTATATGCCTGGAAATACGCCATATATTTTCCGTGTTTCCATTTTTCGTGCATTTTTGTTTTTATATCATGAAACTGTTTTTCCAGCGGGTCAACCCGGTCGCCGGCAAAGTCACCTGAGCCTGCTGCACTGCAAAATGTACAGCCGCCAAAAGCAACCGTGCCGTCGCGGTTAGGGCAGTCAAATCCGCCATCAAGTGCTACCTTAAATACTTTATGACCGAAGTGCTGCCGCAAATGATAATTCCATGTATGATACCGTCTGTCGTCGCTTGCGTACGGAAACGGGTTTGTCATCATTCATTCCTCCTTTAAAGCTCGTTTTAAATTGTAGCATGAAGAGGGAAGCGGGTAAAATGCGCTTGCATATTAGCTGGAATTTTTCTAAAATGAAAGGTAAAGATTAATGAAGAAAGCCGTCGGACTAATGCTCCATTTTGGGTAGAGAAAAGCCTCTCCTGTCCCACTCGCTGGGCAGGAGTTTTCTATTAGATCTATTATGCGGGCCGCGAAGCGCGGCGTATTCAGTTTTCGATCGGCAGTACATAAACGGAAGGCAGGTTTCAACATGAATTTTGATCACAAAAAGATCGAGCAAAAATGGCAGCACTATTGGGAACAAAATAAAACTTTTAAAATGAACAATAATTTGGATAAGCCGAAGTTTTACGCACTGGATATGTTTCCGTATCCATCAGGCGCCGGGCTTCACGTTGGACACCCGGAAGGCTATACGGCAACGGATATTTTAAGCCGTTTTAAGCGTATGCAGGGATACAATGTGCTTCATCCAATGGGATGGGATGCATTCGGGCTTCCGGCAGAACAATACGCGCTTGATACTGGAAACGACCCGGCCGAATTTACAGAACAAAATATTAATAACTTCCGCCGTCAAATCAAATCACTCGGGTTTTCTTATGACTGGGATCGTGAAATCAATACAACAGACCCGGATTATTATAAATGGACACAGTGGATTTTCCTTCAATTGTATAAAAAAGGGCTGGCATATGTAGATGAAGTGCCGGTTAACTGGTGCCCGGCACTAGGAACGGTTCTTGCAAATGAAGAAGTGATTGACGGGAAATCGGAACGCGGCGGCCACCCGGTTGAACGCCGCCCAATGCGTCAATGGATGCTTAAAATCACGGCTTATGCGGACCGTTTGATCGAAGATTTAGAGGAATTGGACTGGCCAGAGAGCATTAAAGATATGCAGCGTAACTGGATTGGCCGTTCTGAAGGAGCAGAAGTAACGTTCAATATTGACGGCCACGACGAAACGTTTACGGTATTCACGACGCGTCCAGACACGCTGTTTGGAGCGACGTATGCTGTTTTGGCTCCAGAACATCCATTTGTTGAAAAAATTACTACAGCGGAACAAAAAGAAGCCGTCGAGCAATATATTGATGGAGTCAAATCAAAAAGTGATCTTGAGCGGACCGATCTTGCCAAAGACAAAACCGGGGTTTTCACAGGCGCTTATGCCGTAAACCCGGTAAACGGTGAAAAAATGCCGATCTGGATCGCAGATTATGTATTGATCACATATGGTACGGGTGCGATTATGGCCGTTCCGGCACATGATGAGCGTGACTATGAGTTTGCGCGGAAATTTGATTTGCCAATCAAGGAAGTGGTAGCCGGCGGAACTGTAGGAGAAGAAGCCTATACAGGAGACGGCGAGCATATTAATTCAGACTTCCTTAACGGTTTAAACAAAGAAGATGCGATTGCGCAAATGATCGCCTGGCTCGAAAAAGAAGGCATTGGTACGAAAAAAGTGACATACCGTCTTCGTGACTGGCTGTTCAGCCGCCAGCGTTACTGGGGTGAGCCAATTCCGATTATTCACTGGGAAGACGGTACAATGACAGCTGTTCCAGAATCAGAGCTGCCGCTTGTATTGCCGAAAACGACGGAAATTCGTCCATCCGGCACTGGTGAATCACCACTTGCTATTATCGAAGACTGGGTGAATGTCGTGGATCCGGAAACAGGTAAAAAAGGCCGCCGGGAAACAAATACAATGCCGCAATGGGCGGGAAGCTGCTGGTACTACCTGCGCTTTATCGATCCGACCAACAAAGAAGCGCTTGCGGATGCCGATCTTTTAAAACGCTGGCTGCCGGTTGATATTTATATCGGTGGAGCAGAGCATGCTGTACTTCACTTGCTATATGCGCGTTTCTGGCATAAAGTGCTGTATGATATCGGTGTGGTTCATACGAAAGAGCCATTCCAGAAATTGTTTAACCAGGGCATGATCCTTGGGGAAAACAATGAAAAAATGAGTAAATCAAAAGGCAACGTCGTTAATCCGGACGAAATCGTGGAAAGCCATGGTGCCGACACGCTCCGCCTTTACGAGATGTTCATGGGCCCGCTTGAAGCATCGATTGCCTGGAGCACGAACGGCGTAGAAGGAGCACGCCGCTTCCTTGACCGCATTTGGCGTTTGCTTGTGACAGATGATGGTTCGTTAACATCAAAAGTAGGCGAAGGCGATACAGCGCTTGAGAAAGTGTATCACCAGACCGTGAAGAAAGTAACGGAAGACTATGAAGGCCTTCGCTTTAACACAGCCATCTCACAAATGATGGTATTTGTAAATGAAGCGAACAAAGCCGAAACAATTCCGACAGAATACGCAGAAGGATTTGTAAAGCTTCTATCACCGCTTGCTCCGCACTTGGCAGAAGAGCTATGGGAAAAGCTCGGCCACAGCGAGACGGTAACATACGAAGCATGGCCGCAATTTGATGAGTCAAAGCTTGTCGATGACGAAGTCGAAATCGTCTTGCAGCTGAATGGAAAAGTAAAAGCAAAACGTATGGTATCTAAAGACGCCACGCGTGAACAACTGGAAGAACTGGCCATGCAGGACGAACAGTTTGCAGCGGAGCTGGCTGGTAAAACGGTTCGCAAAGTTATTGCTGTACCGGGCAAGCTTGTGAACGTTGTAGCCAACTAATGTTAAGGGGATGAAGAATATGATTCCAACGATTACAGCAGAAGAAGTACGCCGAAAACTCGAAAACGGCGAAACATTAGCCCTGATCGATGTTCGTGAAGAAGATGAAGTTGCAGAAGGCATGATCCCGGAAGCAGAGCATATCGTCATGGGAACCATTCCTGGTGAATTGGATCGCCTTGATCCAGAAACCGACTATATCATCGTATGCCGTTCGGGTGTACGTTCTGAGAACGTGGCCCGCTTTCTCATTGAAAACGGCTTTAAAGCCACAAACATGACAGGCGGCATGCTGAACTATACAGGTGAAACAGCACCGAAAAAATAAAAAAACTGTGCGGAGCAAGTCCGCACAGTTTTTTTATTTATCGAACGGCTGCTGCATTGGTGCCGGCAATATGTCCGGTAATAAGAGCCGCCGTAATATTGTAGCCGCCGGTATAGCCATGAATGTCGAGTATTTCCCCACAGAAGAAAAGGCCGTCTTTCTTTTTAGAAGCCATTGTTTTGGGCTCGATTTCTTTTACGGATACACCGCCGCCGGTTACAAACGCTTTTTCAATTGGCAATGTTCCGTGAACGGACATTTTAAATGACTTGAAAAGAGAAGCGAGTTCACGGATGGACGCTTCCGATAATCCGTTTCCAGGTGTCTCAAGATCGATGCCGGCCTGCTGGAGCAAAAAGTGCAGATATCGTTCCGGCACCATTTTTTTTAAGCTGTTTTTCACTGCTTTTTTCGGTTCTTCTTTTATCGTTTTGCGGATGGCAACACCTGCGTCATGTTCATTTCCGTCTGGAAACGCATCGATGGCCATTTGAACGGGAAAGCCGTTTTTCCTGCCTTCTTTCACGACGTATTGGCTGCAGCGCAGGGCAGCAGGACCCGATAAACCGAAATGGGTAAACAGCATATCCATTCGGTGAGTAACAAGCACTTTGCCTTTTTTATTGAGCACCGACAAGCCGGCATCCCGAAGAGCAAGCCCCTGCATAGAGCGGTTTACAATAAACGGCTCTTTTGACGTAATAGGTACTTCTGTCGGGAACAGCTCGGTAATGTTATGGCCCGCCTGCTGGGCCCATGGATAGCCATCGCCGGTAGAGCCTGTCTGCGGCACCGCTTTTCCGCCTGTTGCCAGCACCACTGAATTCGAATGAATATCTTCGCCGGAGACCAGACGGACACCGCGTATATATTGCTCATCCATCAATAATGAGTCAACAGGCGAGCCGAGGCGCATATCGACCCGAAGGCGCTTAAGCTCACCGAGCAGTGCTTCCACAACGTCCTGCGCCCGGTTTGAGACCGGGAACATTCGTCCGTGGTCTTCTTCTTTCAGTTTCACGCCGAGCTGTTCAAAAAAACGGATAATGTCTTCATTGCTGAACACAGAAAAAGCGCTGTACAAAAAACGGCCGTTACCGGGAATGTGCCGGATAATTTCTTCAACAGGCAGGCGGTTTGTTACATTACAGCGTCCGCCGCCGGAAATTTGCAGCTTGTTTCCCGGTTTACGCCCTTTATCAATAAGCAGTGTGCGTGCGCCTGCACGGCCGGAGGCAATCGCTGCCATCAAGCCGGCCGGTCCGCCGCCCACGACAATTACGTCATACATATAGTCACCTCATTGTTCGAACTTTGTTCATTATAGCAGATGGCGAAAAAAATTGTCAGACACGAGAGAAAGAGGTACACTAGCAAGTGATGTTTAAAGAGAAAAAGAGGGATTCAATGTATGTCATCTAATTTGATCCGAGGGACGTTTATCCTCACACTTGGCACGTTTATATCTAAATTTCTTGGCTTGTTTTATGTTATCCCGTTTTACAGTATTATCGGAGGGGAAGATGCGGCAGCGCTGTATAGTTATGGCTACGTGCCCTATACGATTTTTATCAGTATCGCCACTGCAGGAGTTCCGCTTGCTGTCTCTAAATACATCGCAAAGTATAATGCGATAGAAGAGTATGCCGTTGGCAGGAAGCTGTTTAAATCGGGCATGGTAATTATGCTGATGACTGGTTTTGCTGCTTTTCTTATTATGTATTCATTTGCGCCTTTCTTTGCACAATTATCATTAAATGGGGAAGAGACGACTTATACGATTGAGGACGTCACGACCGTTATACGCGCAGTCAGCTTTGCTCTGATTATCGTTCCATTTATGAGCATCACGCGCGGATTTTTCCAGGGGCATCAATCAATGGGGCCATCAGCCGTTTCTACGGTTGTAGAGCAAATCGCCCGTATTGCTTTTCTATTGGCTGGAGCCTATATTGTGATTTATGTGATGAACGGATCGGTCGTAACAGCAGTCAGCGTTGCGACATTTGCTGCTTTTATCGGTGCGGTGTTCGGACTGATTGTACTGTACGTGTATTTCTTCAAGCGAAAAAAGCATTTGGACAAGCTCCTTGAGCAGGATAAAGGGCAAGCAAAAGTTTCATTATTTGGGATGTATTCAGAAATTGTCGTATATGCAATTCCGTTTATTTTTGTCGGCATCGCGATTCCGCTTTACCAGCTTGTCGACCAGTTAACCTTTTCCCGCGCCATGTCTCAAATCGGTTTAGCCAATCAGGCAGTATCGGCATTTGGGATTTTAAATTTCAGTACGCAGAAGCTTGTCATTATTCCCGTTTCCCTTGCTACTGCATTTGCCATGACGCTTGTTCCGATGGTCACGAGCTCATTTGTAAAGGGAAAAATGGATGTTGTCACGCAGCAGCTGAATAAAACCTTTGAAGTACTGCTTTTTTTAACGGTTCCTGCGGCGGTCGGTATGGCGCTTTTAGCAGAGCCGCTTTATACCATTTTTTATGAAGCGAGTGCGCTTGGCACAGACGTACTTCGTGTGTATGCACCGATTGCGATCTTATTTGCTCTGTTTTCCGTTACAGCAGCCATTTTACAAGGAATTAATGAACAGCGTTTTACGGTTTTAAGTTTATTGACCGGTATATTGGTTAAGCTGTCTTTAAATATTCCGCTTATTAAATTGTTTGAAACAGAAGGGGCTGTTTATGCGACTGCACTCGGCTACTCCACTTCTATTATCATCAATCTGGTTGTCATCCGTTTTTATGCCAATTACTCACTTCGCCCGCTTGCGAAAAAAATCGGCTTGATTATTGGGTTTAACGTAGTGATGGCTGTGGTTGTGATGGCCCTTTACGGAGTGCTGTCTTTCGTATTGTCGGCACAATCGGACGGTCCTGCTTTATTGATTACCATCATCTGTGCTGGCGCTGGAGCCGTTGTTTACTTTGTGCTCAGCCAGAAGTTTGGCCTGCTTGATGAGGTATTCGGTTCAAGGCTCGACGGAATTAAACGAAAACTACGCTTGAAAAAAGCATAAAAGGAGTAACGCTATGCGCTTAGATAAATGGCTGGCCAATTCCGGCATCGGTTCCCGCAAAGAAGTAAAAAAGCTGTTAAAATCGGGAGCCGTAACAGTGAACGGAACAGTAATAAAAGATGCAAAGCAGCACGTTCATCCCCAAACAGATGAAGTGATGCTGTTTGATGAGCCGGTCGAGTACCGTGAATTTATTTACTTGATGATGAACAAGCCGGCAGGGGTTATTTCAGCAACAGAAGACAAGCGGGACGAAACAGTGGTGGATCTGCTTGATGACATGCATAAGCATTTCGACCCGCACCCGGTCGGCCGCCTTGACAAAGATACAGAAGGGCTGCTTCTTTTAACAAATGATGGACAGCTGTCCCATTCTTTGCTTTCGCCGAAGCATCATGTTCCTAAAACATATTTTGCCCGTGTTCGCGGCCATGTAACGGAAGAAGATGCAGCAGTTTTTCAAGAAGGTGTAACGCTTGACGACGGCTATCATACAAAGCCGGGAGAGCTTGTTATTTTATCAGCAGGCGAAGAGTCGGAGATTGAGCTGACGATCACGGAAGGAAAGTTTCATCAAGTAAAGCGAATGTTTCAAGCCGTAGGTAAAGAAGTTCTTTATTTAAAAAGACTATCGATGGGCGGTCTTTTGCTTGACGAAGAATTGGAGCTTGGCGAGTACCGGGAAATAACAGAAGAAGAGCTTGCTTTACTGCGTGAAAGCTGAAAAAACGGCTGCCTGAAGAGGCAGCCGTTTTTTTGATAAAAACATTATGATGTCATCCGAACTTTCTTTTCTGTGGTTGTCCATTTCCCACGTGTGGGGCTAAAAACAAGCTCATTGTAAGCCAGTACATTCAAGTCGCGTTGAATGGTTCGCGGGGTGATGCCAAATTCATCTACAATATCCTGCGTTGTCACAGTTCCATTTTCTTTAATGAACATATAGATGGATTTTATGCGAGTCAGCATCCGATTTGTAGTAGGCTTCAAAATACCACTCCCTCATCTTTTTTCCCATGAGACATAACGACAGCAGGAGACATGAAATGATAATATGATAAGCTGATTCAGACATCTCCTTGCACCTGTTTAACAGGCGCCAAACTGTCTGACAATTACAGTGTACTGTATTTATAGAGATTATGCTAGGGAAAAGAGCTTAATTTACAAGAGATTTACCCTTTTTTAATAATATTATGCCTGATAACAAAAAAAATGTACGTATTTTGGTAAAAAAATTGAAAAATAAATCTTTTGTAAAGAAATTGGTTAAAATGCCGGTTCCCATGTAAAATGAAAAAAGGAGGAATGCTTATGCGTACCATTAACTGGCGAAATGAAATAAAAAAACGCGAAAGCGAATTGATTCAGGATTTGGAGTCGTTAATTCAAATTCCAAGTGTGAAAAGCGATCAGGCAGCAGAAGATGCTCCTTTCGGAAGGGAAGTACGGCAGGCGCTTGATTTTATGCTTGAACTGGGCGAGAAAAGCGGCTTCCGTGTAAAAAACACAGGAAACGTAGCCGGACACCTTGAAATGGGACAAGGAGAAGAACTGATTGGTATTTTGTGCCATGTAGACGTTGTGCCTCCGGGTGACGGTTGGTCGTATAAACCATTTGAGGGAGAAGTAGAGGACGGCAAAATCTTTGGACGCGGGGCGATTGATGATAAGGGACCGACTATTGCAGCGTACTATGCCATGAAAACTGTTCAGGAATTAGGCATTCCGCTCGAAAAGCGGATCCGAATGATTGTGGGAACTGATGAAGAAAGTACATGGCAATGCGTGGAGCATTACTTTAAAACAGAAGAAATGCCAGGAGTCGGATTTGCACCTGATGCAGATTTTCCAATTATTTTTGCAGAAAAAGGGATTGCGGATGTTCAGCTGGATCTGACCGTTCCGGAGCCCGGACAAGCTGATATCCAAATCGACTCGTTTAAGGCGGGCAGCCGGTATAATATGGTTCCGGATTATGCGAAAGCAGCCGTTTGGATTGAAAAGCAGCATACATTATTTTTACAAAACTATACAGAGTATATAAAAGACAACGACTTAGAAGGCTCTTATTATATTGACGGAGGAATTGTTTTTCTCGAAATGAATGGCGTATCTGCTCATGCAGCGGAACCAAAGGATGGACAAAATGCTGCGCTGTTCCTGGCGGATTTTTTAGTCCAGGAAGCGATTGATCCTGCCGCTTCTGCTTATTTGCAGTTTGTTGTAGATTATTTCAAGGATGATACACGGGGGCACCGGCTGGGCATTGCCTCAACCGATGCGGAAATGGGCGATGTCACAGTGAATGCGGCCTTGTTCTCCTATGAAAAGCAGCAAACAGCGCAAATCGGCTTGAATATTCGATATCCTGTTTCTTTTTCATTTGAAGAAGAAATACACAAGCTTAAGGAATCTCTTTCTCCTGTTTCACTACAGGTTTTAGACAACAATCCTCCGCATTATACAGAGCCGGATGATCCATTTGTCCAAACGCTAAAGCGAGTGTACGAAGAGGAAACCGGCGAGGAGGCGAAACTGCTTTCGACCGGCGGCGGTACATATGCGCGGGCCTTAAAAAGAGGCGTTGCGTTTGGAGCTTTGTTTCCTGGACGGGCTGACGTTGCTCATCAGAAAGATGAATATGCGGTCTTGGATGATCTGTTCAGGGCAGCGGCTATTTACGCACGGGCTATTGTCGAGCTTGCTGGAAAAAAGAATTAAAAAGAACCCTGTCATAAAGGCAGGGTTTTTCCAGGCTGTCGACAAAGTCGACAGTCCTTTTTAATATTGAATGAGCAATCAAGATTTTGTGTTGTTTTAGTCAAAAGTCAACTAAATAAGCTAAAACAAAAGACGAAAACCCCATTTTCGCAGAAGTTCTTTTCAAAAATAGGGTTCTCAGAGTGTAGACAAACAAAATCTTTTGACAAAGTATCTCTTTGTTTCTTTTTTGCTCAAGAAATTCGGCCGGTTTCCTCTATCAGCTCTTTTAAAGAAGCGATGTTTACCAAAAAAAATTTCCTGTCTTTTTTAAGAGAAAGCTCATTTAATCATCTTAAAATACATCCGTAGACAAGTACCGTTCGCCTGTATCCGGAGCCAGGAAAATGACCATATCATCTTTTGATAAAGCTTTAGCTGCTTGGATTGCGGCAAAGCATGCAGCACCGGCAGATGGACCGACCAAAATTCCTTCCTCAGCAGCAAGGCGGCGGGTAATGTCATAGGCGTCCTCATCTGTAATTTTATAGATCGAGTCATAAACATCTGTATTTAAAATAGAAGGGATAAACCCAGGGCTCGTACCGACGAGCTTGTGCCGGCCAGGCTGGCCGCCTGATAAAACAGGGGATTCGGCCGGTTCTACGACATGAACAGCTAAATCAGGGAATTGCTTTTTTAGTTCTTCCCCTGTACCCGTAATTGTTCCGCCTGTGCCTGCAGTTGCCACAAAAGCAGCAAACTGCTTGCCAATCTGTTCTACAGCTTCGGAAATTTCCGAGGATGTCGTGCCACGGTGGGCATCCGAATTAGCGGGATTGTCAAACTGCATGGGAATAAAACTGTTTGGAACATGCTCGGCCAGCTCCAGTGCTTTGCGGATGGAGCCAGGCATTTTTTCATCTCCTGGCGTCAAAACGACTTCTGCACCATATGCTTTTAAAAGGTTGATGCGTTCCTTTGTCATCGTGTCCGGCATCACCAAAATGGCTTTGTATCCTCTGGCAGCCGCGTTCATCGCAATACCGATGCCTGTATTTCCGCTTGTCGGTTCAATGATAACAGCTCCCGGTTTTAACTTTCCTGATTTTTCTGCCTCTATAATCATGTTATAAGCAGCGCGGTCCTTTACACTTCTGCTCGGGTTGTAAAATTCTAATTTTACGTACACATCTGCTCCGTGTTCAGGTGACAAACGCTGCAGCTTTACGAGCGGTGTGTCGCCAATCAGTTTGGCAATATTATCAACCACTTTCATCAAACGTCACCCTTTCTTTGTTCAATTAAAGCATATTACTCGAACAATTCCAATCGAAATACAGTGGATGAGAAAAGACGACTTTTCTTGCGGGTTTTTGGTAAACTAAAAACAACAATTGGCCGAAAAAAGGAGTGTAGGGTATGCAGCCACATTATTTTTTTGCACTTGTTCTTCCCGATGATGTGAAAGAAACGATTGCGGATGAAATGAAAGGAAGAAATGAGCTTTTTAAACGGCTGGTCCATAAGGAGGATTATCATTTGACATTGGCATTTGTGGGCGCAGCTGATCTTTCGGATCTGGAAAAAGCCTGCGTGTTTATGGAGGAAAACATAAAACATATACCTGTTTTCGAACTTAAACTGACGTCATTTGGTACGTTTGGCCAAAAAACGTCTCCGCGTATTTTCTGGATTGGAACGAATGAGCCTTCTTCTCTTTTCGATGTGCAAAAAGGGGTGGCAGCTGCGTGCCGGAAAGCAGGAATTTCCATAGATGAAAAACCGTTTCGCCCTCATATTACCACTGCGCGAAAATGGGCGGGTTCCGAGCCGTATGTGCCAGATGTACTTCCGGAATGGCCGTCTTTTCCTGCAGCTGAAATTGCTTTATATGAAACGAAAAGGGCAGTGGGTCCAAAGTACGTGAAAAAATGGTCCTGTCTATTAAGCGGGTCAGGAGAGGAATAAGAGCCATGGCGCAATTAATTAAGCTTCAAAATTATATCTCAAGATATGAACAAGACCCTTTCCATTACCCAGCCCGGTATGTTCGGCTGAAAAAAGGGGAGTGGGAAAAGTTTCATAACCAGTGGGAATACCAGCGGAGCACGGGAATAATACATACAGAACCCGGCGAAGAGGAAAATTGGCTGCTGGAAGAACCAAAGGAAAAGCATTCTTTGCTCCGAGGGTTGTTTTCTAAAAAAGAAAAACGGGTAGAAACAGAGCCCGGGCCTTTGCAGGAAGATGAAGCTTTGTTTTCAATGAATGAATCAGAATTCACATACTTACAAACAGAAGAGGATGTAAAAAAAGCATTCGTTGATAAAATGTTTGCTTTTCAAGTGAAATGGGCAAGTTCAACGCTGCTGCATCAGTCACCGCTCGACCACAAATATTATGTGGATGAGCAGCTGAAATTTTTAGCGATGCGTCTGCCGGATACGCTCCTTATTTTGTATAAGCCGATTTTCCGGTTTCAAAAAGCCGTTGTCGAGCTGGACATTGTACTGATCACACCGTTGCAGGTCTGGTGCCTTACATTTTTGGAAGAGCAGGACGAAGCGGTTTTTACCGGTTCTTCTGACCGGTTTTGGATGAAGCGTTTTCGAGAAAAGGAATCTAAAGTGTTAAGTCCTGCCGTTTCATTGGCGAGAACAGAAACGATCGTCAAAAAACTGCTCCGGCATCATGAAGTGGATATTCCCGTTCGAAAAGCGATTTTATCTCGAAACGGATACATTGATGACCCGTCCGCACCAGCAGACATATATTACATTGATAAGCGTGAATTTCCCCGCTGGTTTCAAGAAATGAGACAGTTGTCTTCACCACTGAAAACGATTCAGCTGAAAGCAGCAAAAGTTTTGCTTGCACATGCAGATTCGATCAGCCTGCGCCGCCCAGAATGGGAGGAGGAGATATAAATGATTTCAACCCGTCCGTTTAATGCATATTTAGATACACTGACCGAAGTCGCTGTTTTGCTTCCAAAGCATTATTATTCAGGGAAGTCTTCTGCTTTTTATATTGAGAGCGGGGGCAACGTAACGAAAATGGAGCTTGTGAGCGTGCAGGAATTGAATGCAGAAATAAAATACACGTGCCGCTTAAAAGAAATGCCGGAATTTGGCCGGGAGCATGTTATTTTAGATGAACGCCTTATGCGTACCGATTTGCAAATGGGCAGTGTAATCCGGACGAAAGAATTCGACCGGCTCTTTTACTACGAAGGTAAGCTGGGAAGCATGTACACGCCGGAGAAAACCTCTTTTCGAGTGTGGGCACCGACGGCAACTGAAGCTTTTGTGAAGTTTAAAGAAACAGAAGAAGCTCCGCTCCGCTATATGCCGATGAGAAGAGGACCATCCGGTACATTTGAAGCGGAAATAAACGGAAATGCAGAAGGTTTTTTTTACCACTACCAAGTGCGGGTCAATAATATCTGGCATGAAGCAGTGGACCCTTATGCAAAAATGGTTTCAGTTCACAGCGAGTGGGCACGTGTTGTCGATGATGAAAAAATGAAGGTGGAAAAGAACCAGCTCCCTCCTTTTTCTTCTCCGCTCGATGCGATTATTTACGAAGCTTCCATTCGTGATGTTTCGAGCCAGCGGGAAAGCGGCATTAAGCACCAGGGCTTGTATCTTGGGCTGACAGAGGAAGGGACACAGAGTCCTGACGGGCAGCCGACTGGACTGGATTATATTGCGTCGCTCGGTGTCACCCATGTACAGCTAATGCCCTTTTTCGACTTTTTTGGTGTATCTGACACAGATTTTTCCGCCAACTACAACTGGGGCTATAATCCTCTTTATTTTAACGTGCCGGAAGGAAGCTTCAGCACCAATCCAGCTGACTTGTATGCACGTTCAATAGAGCTGAAGCAAATGATCGAAGCATTTCATAAAAAAGGGATCCGAGTCATCATGGATGTGGTGTACAACCATGTATTCGTTCGGGAGACTTCCTCGTTTGAAAAGCTCGTTCCGGGCTACTTTTTCCGCCAGGGAATCGATGGAATGCCTTCAAACGGTTCAGGGTGCGGAAACGACTTTGCCTCAGAGAGGAAAATGGGCCGCAAATTTATTTTAGATTCTCTTCAGTATTGGATGGAAGCCTACAATCTCGATGGATTTCGTTTCGACCTGATGGGACTGATTGATGTGGAAACGATGAAGCAGGCAGCCAGTCGTCTTCGCCGTCATAATCCAGGTCTTATTCTGCTGGGAGAAGGATGGGACTTAAACACTGCGCTGCCCGCCGAGGAAAAAGCGGCGATTCGCAATGAACATGCACTGCCGGAGATTGCTTTTTTCAATGACCGGTTCCGTGACTCCATTAAGGGAAGTACCTTTCAGCTGTTTGAAACCGGTTTTGCGTTTGGAAACAGCAAGATGCTCGACAATGCATTTGCCGCACTGACGGCCAATGTCGGATGCAGCGGTGTGGACCGGTTGTTTCACTCGCCGGCCCAGTCTGTCAACTATGTAGAATGTCATGATAATTACACACTATGGGATAAGCTTGAAGCTTGCTTTCCAGGAGATACGGAAACCAATAAGAAAAGGCATCTTCTGGCCACCGCTATTGTGCTTTTCTCTCAGGGAATTCCGTTCCTGCATGCCGGACAGGAATTTTGCCGGACAAAGCATGGAGTTGAAAACAGCTATACAAGCTCCGACATCATTAATCAAATGGATTGGCGCCGCCGTGGTGAATTTGTAGACCATGTGCAATACGTGAAAGGGCTGATAGAAGTCCGAAAATCAACGGGGGCGTTGCGTCTTAGAGAAGAAGAAGCCATTTGCTATCATATTGTTAAATGGCCAGCCAATGCGGATACACTAACTGTCTGGCTGAAAGATGTCGGTTCGTACGGCAAGTGGAAAGACTTGGTTTTAAGCTTTAATACCGGCAAAATGGTTTCGACTTTTGCACTTCCGGAAGGAGAAGAATGGCACCAGATCGTTTCAGGTACTGAAGCTGGAACAAAGCCGCTTCAAACGGTGAAGCAAGACGCTTCAGTAGAGCCGTTCAGCTGTGCCGTTTACGTCAGATAGAATGTTTCATAAAGAAACTAGTCGAAAGTGCCGATTCATGATACAATATGTCAGACGATAGACGAACGATACAAGTAATAAAAAAGACAGCGATTGTTTCTCGAAGCGGCTGCTGTCTTTTTTTTATGAAAAAGGTGAGGTTTTTGGAACACTTTTTGGGAAGAGATTGGGAAATCATGCCTGCCGGAGGCGTAACGGGAAAAGCTTTTTTTGCGCGCCATGCTGGACAGGAGCTGTTTTTAAAGCGGAATTCTTCTCCTTTTCTTGCTATGCTTTCAGCTGAGGGAATTGTCCCAAAACTTGTTTGGACAAAGCGGCTTGAAAACGGCGATGTGATTTCCGCGCAGCATTGGATGAATGGCAGGGAACTTGGGCCGGAAGAAATGGAGTCAGATCGTGTTGCACGGCTGATGGGGAAAATTCATTCATCCAAACCGCTTTTAAACATGCTCAAACGGCTTGGAAAACAGCCTGTACTGCCGGCAGCTACTTTATCTGATATCCGTTCCCAAGTTCATTCGATGTCTGCCCATCCGGTTGTCTCGGATGCGCTTCGTTTTTTAGAAGAGGGTCTGCCACATGTGCCAGATTATCAATTTGTCGTATGTCACACGGATGTAAACCATCATAATTGGCTCCTCTCTGACGAGGACGAGTTATTCTTAATTGATTGGGATGGCGCCATGATTGCCGATCCGGCGATGGATATTGGAACATTGCTGTTTGGGTATGTGAAACAGGAAAACTGGGCCGAGTGGCTCAATCAATATGGCTGGGCATTAACACCAGATTTCTTTCACCGCATGAAATGGTATGCGGCAGCACAGCTGCTTTCATCTATTGAGTGGAACCGTGAAAAAACCCGCTTCCACGATATGAACCGCGGTTTAGCTTCTCTGCATCAGCTGTTGGAAGCAGAGCATAATTTATTTGGAAATGGAGAGAACAGGCAAGATGCGTTTACGAAATAAACCATGGGCGCGCGAGAAAATCAGCGCTCATCCACAATATATTATTCCAAATCCTGAGGAAGCAAAAGGGCACTGGCATGAAATTTTTGGCAACAACAATCCGATCCATATTGAGGTAGGAACAGGAAAAGGCCAATTTGTAACAGGAATGGCGAAACAAAACCCTGATATCAACTATATCGGGATTGAAATGTATGAAAGCGTCATTGTGACGGCGCTTGACCGGCTTATTGAAGCAGGCCTTCCTAACTTGAAACTGCTTAATGTAGATGGGGCAGAGCTGCTCAATTATTTTGAAAAAGGAGAAGTAGGCCGCGTTTATTTAAACTTTTCTGACCCGTGGCCTAAAAGCCGCCATGCCAAACGCCGTTTAACCTATAAGACATTTTTAAGCTTGTATGAATCCCTTATGCCTGAGGGCGGGGAAGTGCATTTTAAAACTGACAACCAAGGGCTGTTTGAATTCTCGTTAAAAAGCTTTTCCGAATATGGTATGCTGTTAACGTTTGTCAGCCTGGATCTGCACAACAGCTCCTTTGAAGGAAATGTGATGACTGAATATGAAGAAAAATTCTCTGCAAAAGGCCAGCGAATTTACCGTTCGGAGGCCCGATTCCAGCCGCGTGCATAAAAAATCCCAAACGGGTCGAACCCGTTTGGGATTTTTGTTTTATACAGGCTGCACGTTTAACAGTGTGCCCGTTTTTGCATCTGCTGAAAATTCAAATTGTGTATTTCCGGAATCGCCAGGGCGGGAAATACCGCCTTTATAAACGAGTACAGGAAATCCGTTGTTGTCAATTTGCTCCGGCTTCATTTGAATCCAGGAACCATCGACCGGTCCATTCTGTTTAAAGGTCTCTTTTACTTTTTTTAATACTTTTTCAGGCGGAATATTCATTGATTTGGACGTTTGTTTTTGAATCAAAATGGCGGCGGCTGCTCCAGCGGCTGCACCGATCAAAAAAGCGGTTCGATCCCATTTTACCATATTGAAACCCCCTGTTTATCTAGTTGATTGCTTCTTTAGTATACAAGAAGACGATAGGGCTGAAAACTAAAATGCGCTTCAGTCCACCTTGAGCGTTATTTTCGGTATAATGAACAAAAGAAAAGCGGGAGGAATGGAGCAAATGAATCAGGAAACCAAAAATATGTTTAAAACGCTGACAGAACTGCCGGGCGCACCGGGAAATGAACATGCCGTGCGCGCTTTTTTGAAAAAGGAAATGGAGCCTTATGCTGATTCTATTATTCAAGATCACCTTGGCAGCATATTTGGGGTGAAAAATGGAGATGAAAATGGGCCGCGTGTGATGGTAGCAGGCCATATGGATGAAGTCGCTTTTATGGTAACCGCGATTACCGATAATGGAATGATTCGCTTTCAAACGCTTGGCGGCTGGTGGAATCAAACCATGCTGGCCCAAAGAGTCCGCATCTACACAAAGAATGGTCCGATAGAAGGGGTGATTTCTTCCACACCGCCGCACCTGTTAACGGAAGATCAACGTAGTAAACCGATGCAGATTAAGCACATGCAGATCGATGTAGGAGCAGACGACAGAGCAGACGCGGAAGCGATTGGCATTAAGCCGGGTCAATCTATTTTGCCTGTCTCCCCATTCACACCAATGGCAAACCCGAAAAAAATCATGGCGAAAGCCTGGGATAATCGATATGGATGCGGATTGGCGCTTGAGCTGCTCAAAGAGCTTCGTGGAAAAACAGTCCCGAACATGCTGTATTCAGGCGCAACCGTTCAAGAAGAAGTGGGTCTTCGCGGGGCACAAACCGCTGCCCATTTAATCAACCCGGATATCTTTTTTGCGCTGGATGCAAGCCCGGCCAACGACGCAACAGGGGATAAAAAGGAGTTCGGGCAGCTTGGCAAGGGAGTTCTTCTGCGTATCTTTGACCGCTCTATGGTGACGCATGGCGGTATGCGTGAGTTTATACTTGATATGGCAGAATCAAACAGCATCCCTTATCAATATTTCGTATCGCCCGGCGGTACAGATGCGGGCCGTGTTCATACGACAGGAAACGGCGTGCCAAGTGCCGTGATCGGTATTTGCTCCCGATACATTCATACACATTCATCTATTATTCATACGGACGATTATGATGCGGCCAAAGAACTGCTCATTCGATTGGTCACCAGTATGGATAAAACAATGGTTGATACGATCAAGCAATACTAAAGATGGGGAGGGAGACTGATATGTCTACCATGAAATTAAAAAGAGAACTTGAACAAACGCTTAAACAGCCGAATCGAACCATCGTATACGATCGTGAAAAAGAAGAAATGCGGATTGAAAACAGTGAAACGAAAAAAGGCGTTACAGTGGCACTGAGCGGTATTTTGGCTAAATTTGAAGGCAATGTTCAAAAAGCAGCTGAGGAAACGATTTATTATGTAAATGAAGCGTTAAATGCATTCGATGGAGCCGGGCAAAAAGAAGAAAAAGAAAAGCAGATCTTTCCGGTAATCCGGGCCGCCTCTTTTCCAACAGAGGCGGAGGAAGGTGTACCGCTTTTTTGGGATGAACATACAGCAGAAACTCGTATATACTATGCGGTTGACCTTGGTACCACTTATCGGCTGATCGATGAGAAGCTTATGAAAAAAGAAGGATGGACAGCAGAGCAAATACGGGAAATAGCCCGTTTTAACCTGCGCTCCCTGCCGCTTGAGATGAAACAAGATACAGTAGCGGGAAATATCTTTTATTTCTTGAATTCAAATGATGGCTATGATGCCACTCGTATTTTAAATGAACGGTTTTTAAAGGAAATGAGTGAGAAAATAGAAGGAGCGATGACGGTTTCTATTCCACATGGGGATGTACTCATTATTGGGGACATTCGGAATGAAACAGGCTATGACATATTGGCACAGATGGCGATGAGCTTTTTCGCGGCCGGCCGTGTTCCGATCACCGCTCTTTCTTTTGTGTATGAAGAAGGACACCTTGAACCAATCTTTATTTTAGCTAAAAACCGTCCGCATAAAGAGTAACGTCTTTAGCGGACGGTTCTTTTTCATCCCCATCTATTTTCCCAAAATTTCGTTTTTCTGTTAACAAATCGTGTATAGTTGGTACAATGAAAAAGACTTTAAGGAGAAAGAGTGATTACAAATGAGTCTGTTTAAAAAAATTCTCTCCTATTTCAGAGAAGAAATTGAAATTATTGAAGTAGATGAAACGAAACCAGTCGATGCTGATACAGTTGAAGAGCCAAAACCAGAGCCGGTGGAAGAGCCGCCGCGCCAAGCTCGAGCCCCTGCTTCTTTTGAGCAGAAGCGCGCCATTCCTTCGCTTCCATCCGTGCAGCAGCTTTCTACGCGTGTAGCATACCGGTATCCGACTGTAAAGCGGAGCGGGCATGAGGAAAATCCACGCCGCTCGCCGCGCATCACCCGGCACGAGCCTGCTTCCGCGGTGCCGGTTGAATCATCGAGGAGTGAGCAGGGACACAAGCCAGCGTATACTTCTGCGTCAGGAGCATCACGTATTGCACCGCGTCCGTTTAAGCCGACAGAGATTCCGTCACCTATTTATGGGTTTCGGTCCCGGCCGGTGAAAGAAGATATACGCAGTGTACGCAGCGAAGAGCGGGAAAAAAGGAATGAGCCGCTTCTGCTGTTCTCAAAAGAGCAAGCGAAGCGTCCGCTTGAACGGCAGAAGGAAGCACCTATACAAGAGGTGCCAAGACGGGAAGTACCAAAGCCGAAGGAGGAAGAGGAGTCGCCGGCACAAAAGCCGGCCGTTCTTTATACGGAAAAGAGCATGTCTTCCGAGCAAAAAGAAAAGCCGAGAGAACGGCGCCATTCCCCTTTTAACGTTGTTATGCTGAAGAAAGATCGCGAGAAAATTGCAAAGCCTAAGCCGGCATTGAAGCAGCAGCCCCAGTCCGCTTCTGCTCCATCCAACGTGCCTGCCGCCAAAGCCAAAGAGGACAAGCCGCCTGTACAGGAACCGACGGTGATCCCAGAGAAAATAAATCGTCCGCCGCTCTCGTTTTTAACACCGCCGGCACAGGAATCAGTTGACGATACTTGGGTACAAGAGAAGTCAGCTCTGCTGAATGAAACGTTGAAAAGCTTTAATATCAATGCCCATGTGACTGGAGTCACCACTGGCCCGTCTATTACGCGCTTTGAGGTAACACCGGCGATCGGGGTTAAAGTGAGCAAGATTGTTAGTTTAACAGACGATATTAAACGCAGTCTTGCCGCGCGGACGATTCGAATTGAAGCACCAATTCCGGGCACCCAGGTGGTCGGCATTGAGCTCCCTAATGAAAAAAGCCGCCCGGTCTATATCAGTGAAATTATCGGCCACAGCCGTTTTCAATCACACTCTTCGCCGCTGGCTTCCGCACTAGGCCTTGATATTGCCGGAAATCCAGTTGTGCTGGATTTGCAAAAAATGCCGCACGGGCTCATTGCCGGTGCGACTGGCTCAGGGAAAAGCGTCTGTATTAATTCCATTTTAGTTAGTCTTTTATACAAAGCAGCGCCTCATGAACTCAAACTGCTTCTCATTGACCCGAAAATGGTTGAGTTAACACCGTATAATGGCATTCCGCATTTAGCGAGCCCGGTGATCACGGATGTAAAGGCAGCGACTGCGGCATTGAAATGGGCGGTAGAAGAGATGGAGCGGCGGTATCAGCTTTTTGTCCATGCAGGTGTAAGGGACATGGCTTCTTACAATGCAAAAGTGAAAGCATCGGAATTCAATGAACCGCATCTACCGTATTTGGTCATAGTGATTGATGAATTGGCAGATTTAATGATGATGGCACCAGGGGATGTAGAGGAGTCGATTTGCCGGATTGCCCAAAAAGCCCGCGCCTGCGGTATTCATTTGATTGTGGCAACCCAGCGCCCGTCTGTAGATGTTATTACAGGTTTGATTAAAGCGAACATTCCAACGCGGATTGCCTTTTCGGTTTCTTCACAAATTGACTCGCGCACGATTTTAGATAAAGTAGGAGCGGAGAAACTGCTTGGAAAAGGGGACATGCTATTCCTAAATAACGGCGCGAGCGAATCTGTCCGTCTGCAGGGAACGTTTGTAACCGATGAGGAAATTGATGAAGTGGTTCAATTTGCAAAAGCACAGCAGCAACCCGATTATTTGTTTAAGCAGGAAGAGCTGCTGCAAAAAGCAGCCGTTCATGATGAAGAAGATGAACTTTTTCAAGAAGCCTGTGAGCTGGTAGTCCGCCAGGGAGGCGCTTCGACTTCTATGTTGCAGCGGAATTTAAAGGTAGGCTATAATCGCGCTGCCCGCTTGATTGAAATAATGGAAGAAAAAGGTCTTGTTTCTGGCCAGCGGGCGGGACGGCCGCGGGAAGTGTTGATTTCGGAAGAAGAGCTGCTGACTTATTTCGAGGAATCAAATTAACCGGCCGGTGCATGTGCACCGGTTTTTTGAAGAATAGTCACACTCTGAAAAAAATGCTATAATGGACAAATGCAATGATTGACTGCCTTCCGTTTCAAATGAGGCGGGAATACATATACTACATGTAAAAGGCTAGAGAATGCTGGAGGTTTAATGATGACAACCTATCATTTTGTTGGAATAAAAGGCTCTGGAATGAGCGCCCTCGCCCATATTCTTCACGATAAAGGGTATACTGTGCAGGGATCTGACGTAGAAAAAACATTTTTTACACAAAAAGCGCTTGAAGAAGCAGGCATTTTAATTTTGCCATTTAACAAAGATAATATTCAGGAAGGCATGACAGTTATTGCGGGAAATGCTTTCGAAGATGATCACGAAGAAATCAAGCGCGCTCATGAAATGAACGTGCCGGTGATCCGCTATCATAAGTTTTTAGGAGATTTTATTCAAAACTTTACGAGCGTGGCGATTACAGGATCACACGGGAAGACGTCTACAACCGGCTTGATGGCACACGTTGTAAGCGGCTCGGCGCCAACGTCTTATTTGATTGGAGATGGAACAGGCCGCGGAGCAAAAGATGCAGCCTATTTCGTATTTGAGGCATGTGAATACCGCCGTCATTTCCTATCTTATTCGCCTGATTACGCCGTTATGACGAATATCGATTTCGATCACCCGGATTATTTTGCTGATGTGCAGGATGTTATTTCTGCTTTTCAACAAATGGCCATGCAGGTAAAAAAAGGTATTTTCGCATGCGGTGATGACGAGTATTTGCAGGGCATTCAAGCGAACGTACCGGTTGTTTTTTATGGCTTTGGCGATGAAAATGATTTCCAGGCACGCAATACGTCTTTTGACGAAAAAGGAACCACTTTTGATGTGTTTGTCCGGAATGAATTTTATGCGACGTTCCGAATTCCTGGATACGGCGATCATAATGTTTTAAATGCTCTGTCAGTCATTGGTTTATGCCACTATGAGGATATCGATACAGATATCGTAAAAGAGCGGCTGCTGACATTCTCGGGTGTAAAACGCCGCTTTTCTGAGAAGCAGGCAGGCGGACAGGTGCTGATTGACGATTATGCGCACCATCCAACTGAAATTCGTGCAACGATTAATGCAGCACGCCAAAAATATCCGAACCGTGAAATCGTAGCCGTATTCCAGCCGCATACGTTTTCTCGTACACAGGCTTTCCTCGATGCATTTGCAGACAGCTTAAATGGAGCAGATGCGGTTTACTTGTGTGATATTTTCGGGTCAGCCCGTGAAAACCACGGCAAATTGACGATTGAAGATCTTCAGGAAAAAATTCCAGGTGCGCAGCTTATAAAAGAAGACGGCACGCCGGTTTTAAGAAAGCATGAAAACAGCGTTTTAATTTTTATGGGCGCTGGTGACATTCAAAAATTCCAGGCTGCTTACGAAGAACAGCTTGCTTAACGAAAAATGCCTGCTGCCGTTACCCGGCAGCAGGCATTTCTTGTGGCGCAAATTCACTTTTTATTTTAATTTTTCTGGATTCAAGCCTTCGAGCTCCGGCAGAACAAACCGCCCATCCTTTCGGATCAATACATCATCAAACCATATTTCACCGCCGCCGTATTCCGGACGCTGAATATTGACCATATCCCAGTGAATATTCGAATGATTGCCGTTATAAGCATCTTCATAGCATTCACCGGGCGTGAAATGAAAGCTGCCGTCAATTTTTTCATCGAAAAGGATATCCTGCATCGGATGAAGAATATAAGGATTGACACCGATGGCAAATTCACCGATAAACCGAGCCCCTTCATCAGTATCAAAAATGTCATTAATTCGTTTAACGTCGTTGGCATGTGCATCAATAATTTTCCCGTTTTCAAACCGCAGTTTTATGTTTTCAAACGTAAAGCCATTATAAGGAGAAGGCGTATTAAAAGAAATAACGCCGTTCACAGAATCACGTACAGGCGCTGTGTATACTTCACCATCCGGGATATTCAGCTGGCCCGCGCATTTAACAGCAGGAATATCTTTAATGGAAAAAGTTAAATCTGTTCCAGGTCCTTTAAGCTGTACGCGGTCTGTGCGGTTCATGAGCGCTACAAGCGGCTCCATCGCTGCATCCATTTTGCTGTAGTCCAAGTTGCATACATCGAAATAAAAATCTTCAAACGCTTCTGTGCTCATTTTGGCAAGCTGCGCCATAGAAGATGTCGGATAGCGAAGAACAACCCATTTTGTTTTCGGTACCCGAATGTCACGGTGTACCTTTTTGCCGATCGTATTGCCGTGGATTTTCATTTTTTCTGCCGGCACATCAGCTTGCTCATTTATATTATCACCGGCCCGCAGACCAATATAAGCATCCATTTCCTTCATTACATTCGCTTCAAAATCGGCCATAAGGTTAAACTGGCCTTCCTGCGCACCCATCAGAAGCGAGCGGTCTACTCTGTGGTCCTTTAATAGCACGTAGGGCCATCCTCCAGCTTTATATGCTTCTTCTACCAGCGCAGTGACCAATTCGCGCTGCAGGCCAAAGTTTTCAATCAATACTTTCTCACCGGGTTGTATTTGGCAAGAGTAGTTGATCAAATTGGCAGCTAATGTTTGAATGCGTGAATCTTTCATAAAATCATCCTCCTAATCCTTTTTATTGTACGATTTCCCGAAACTTTGTGCAAAAAGCAGGAAATTTAATTGTAAAAAAAGAAATAATAAAATTAGTGTTTATAATCATAGGCACAGGGTAATTTTATTACATAAACAAACGTTGGAGGTGTCTCGGAGTGGAAATTATTCTTTATTTGAGTGCGGCAGTTGCGGCTATCGCGTTTTTAATTCTGGTCCTTAATTTGTCCAGAACATTAAAATCCGTCGATAACACGCTTGATACTCTATCCCGTACAGTTGACCGCCTAGAAGGGCAATTGAAAAATGTGACAGCGGAAACGGCTGAACTGTTACATAAAACGAATGCGCTGGCTGAGGATGTTCAGCATAAAACGGAGCAGCTGAATACAGTTGTTTATGCTGTAAAGGATGTTGGGTCATCTGTTCATAACTTGAACCATTCATTGAAAAAGGTGACAACAACTGTTGCATCCCAGGTAGAAAAAAATCAATACAAAATTTCTCAAGCTGTGCAATGGGGAAATGTTATAAAGCAGCTGGTTGACAAATTTAAACAGGACGAAAAACCTACGGCAGGTTCCCCGTCCCCAGCAGGACGCACGGAAGCTTTACCAGCCCCAGCTTACAAAAATAACGACATATGAATGACTAAAAAGTAAAGCATAACGACTAAATTTGAAGAGGAGCGTTTACCCATGAGAACTAAAAACACATATGATCAGTTTAATATTAAAAAGAATGGGGTTAATTCACCTCAATATCCAATTCAGGCTCAGCCTCAATATGACAGCTTTGATTTAAATACAGACCGTTATGATTATGAAGAGTCAATGAGTACGAAAGACTTTGTTACAGGCGCTATCTTTGGTGCAGTTGTTGGTGCTGCGGCCGCTTTGATGCTTGCACCCAAATCAGGTACAGAACTGCGCAGCAGCTTAAATTCGCAGGCCGGCTCTTTAAAAGAGCGTGCCAGCGGCTTAACAGATACGGCAAAAGATAAAACATCTTCTTTAACAAGCGTAGTACAGGAAAAATCTTCTACTTTAATGGATAAAGTGAAGTCCATGAAGTCATCTGACAATGCTGACTCAGGAACTGGAACAATGAATTCGGCATCGCTGGATGAGAAAAAAGAAGATGCAAAATCGGTTGTAGACAGCGTAGCAGAAGCGGTAAAAGATAAAGTAGATACATCAGCTGATACAGCTAAAACAAAGCTTGATGAAACAAAAAAAGCGTTTGATGAAGCAGAAAAAGCAAAAAATAATTCAAATCAAACAAGCAGCAATACATCAAGCAATACATCAACCTCAACCTCGACAGCAACGGTTTCGAGCACAACAGCATCAACGAATGCTACTTCTGCCGGATGGGTGGATCCGGCTGACAAAGGTATTAATGAAAAAAAGAAAAACGGCGGTTTAAATAACAATAATAACAATAATAACAATAGTAACAGAAATAACAACAACTCAAATAAAAAGTTTAACAACAAATAAGAAGAGGCCGGACTTGTTCCGGTTTTTCATTTTGAAAAAGGAGCTGTCAGTATGCAGAAGATTATGTATATTGCGGAGTTTGAAGAACTTTTGGAAAGAAACGAGCCTTTCTTTTTACTAAAGCATAGTACCACATGCCCCATCAGTGCTGCCGCATACGAATCATACGAATCATTTATAAAAGACCCTGCTTCTGGTCAGCAGGGGGTCTACCTGGCGGTCCAGGAAGCGCGGGAATTATCCAATCATATTGCTCAGGTGACGGATATTCGACATGAATCTCCTCAGGTGATTTATTTTAAAAATGGAAAACCGGAGTGGAATGAATCTCACTGGAAAATTACAAAAGACCAACTTGCTTCCGTTCTATAAGTCAAACCCAAACGAAATTCGTTTGGGTTTTTTGGTCCTTTTGCTTTAACGCTTAAAAGCGTTTTGGTAATAAAGTAAAATTATCGTGACTTTTCTAAACGGTTGATTTATAATAAATGTAATTAAGAATTGAAAACGGCATTTGTTTGCTTTGAATTGAGGAAATATTTCGATTATATCAGTGTGGAAGGATGAGACATGTGAGCAATCAGGAACTAGAACAGTTAAGAAGCAGAGTGGATGAAATGAATGTCCAGCTGCTAAAGTTAATTAACGAACGGGCAGAACTTGTTCAAGAAATCGGGCGCATCAAAGAAAAACAAGGTGTTAACCGTTATGATCCAGTTCGTGAACGCTCTATGCTTAATAATTTACTAGATAAAAACGATGGACCGTTTGAACGTTCCACTATTGAACATATTTTCAAAGAAATTTTCAAAGCAGGTCTTGAACTTCAAGAAGATGATCATCGAAAAGCGCTTCTTGTTTCAAGAAAGAAAAAGCAAGAAGATACTGTTGTGACGGTGCGGGGACATAAAGTAGGAGATGGCAATGTTACGTTTGTTTTTGGACCTTGCGCGGTTGAATCGTACGAGCAAGTAGCAGAAGTGGCAAAATCGATCAAAGGCAAAGGGTTGAAAATGATCCGTGGCGGTGCTTACAAGCCGCGTACGTCTCCATATGATTTCCAGGGACTTGGCTTAGAGGGGCTGAAAATTTTAAAGCGCGTAGCAGATGAATTTGACCTTGCTGTTGTCAGCGAAATTGTCAATCCGGCTGATATTGAAACGGCCTGTGACTATATCGATGTCATTCAAATCGGTGCCCGTAACATGCAAAATTTTGAGCTTTTAAAAGCAGCAGGGGCTGTGAAAAAGCCTATTTTGTTGAAACGTGGTTTAGCGGCTACCATTGATGAATTTATTAATGCAGCAGAGTATATTCTTGCCCAAGGAAACAATCAAGTCATTCTTTGCGAGCGGGGCATTCGAACTTATGAACGTGCTACGCGAAACACGCTTGACATTACCGCGGTGCCAATTTTAAAACAAGAAACGCATCTTCCTGTTTTCGTGGATGTTACGCATTCAACTGGACGCCGTGATCTTCTTCTTCCGGCGGCAAAAGCAGGTATCGCAATCGGGGCAGACGGAATTATGGCAGAAGTGCATCCGGACCCGGCCGTTGCACTGTCTGATGCAGCGCAGCAGATGAATTTGCAACAATTTGATGAATTTTATGATGAGATTTTAAAATCTGTACCGGTAAAAGCATAAAATTAGAGCTCCTGTGTTTGCACAGGAGCCTTTTTTCGTTAATATAGAGAGAAAGAAACGAAAAGGAGCTATTACCCGATGAATATTACGATTTATGATGTAGCAAGAGAGGCAAACGTGTCGATGGCGACAGTATCGCGCGTAGTAAATGGAAACCCGAATGTGAAACCGGCAACAAGAAAGAAAGTAAATGATGTAATCGAGCGTTTAGGCTATCGTCCAAATGCGGTTGCACGTGGGCTAGCGAGCAAAAAAACAACAACTGTCGGATTAATCATCCCTGACATTTCAAATATTTTCTATGCAGAACTTGCGCGCGGAATTGAAGATATTGCGACTATGTATAAGTACAACATTATTTTAAGCAACTCAGATCAAAATGAAGAAAAAGAGATGCATTTAATTCAAACGATGCTTGGCAAACAAGTAGACGGCCTTATTTTTATGGGCAATCACATTACAGAAGAGCATGTAAAAGAATTTGACCGTTCACCAGTACCGGTTGTGCTGGCGGGGTCTGTTGAAACATCTGGAAAAACAGCTTCTGTTAATATCGATTACAAAGAGGCCGCTCGTGAGGTAATGCAGTCTTTAATTGAAAATGGGCATAAGCGTATTGCTTATGTAGCCAGCCCGTTCCACGATGTGATCAACACAGAGTATGCGCTTGCGGTATACAAAGAGGTGCTTGAAGAAGCGGGTCTTTACGATGAATCCCTTGTTGTAGAAGGCGATTACACATATGATTCTGGAATTGAAGCATGGGAGAAGCTAAGCGAAGCAGATGAAAAGCCAACAGCTGTATTTGTTTACAATGACGAGATGGCTCTTGGTGTTGTTCACACAGCTCAAGAAGCGGGTCTGTCTATTCCAGATGATCTTGAAGTGGTCAGCTTTGATTCAACAAAGCTGTCTCTGATGGTGCGTCCTCAACTGACAGCGGTTGCGCAGCCGCTATATGATATTGGTGCCGTTGCAATGCGTTTGTTAACAAAGCTGATGAACAAGGAAGAAGTAGAAAACTCAGTCGTGGTACTGCCGCACCGCATTGAAAAGCGCGGCTCAACGAAAGCATAAAAAAACAGCATAAACAATAAAAACCGGGCGGGCACAGTGTAAAAACAAACTGTGTCTGTCCGGTTATTTTTTTTGATCACGGAGCGGATAAAGAAGCTTGTCCACCGTCAGCTGGTTCTTTTCTATAATTTCACTTTTTCGCGGGATAGCAGGGTACATATCAGGCGGATCTGTCCAGGACGAGGGAAGGGGATGCGGTGCTTTCGGCTGCCACTTTGCCGTCCAGCCCTCTGGAAATGTTGCGGCAAGATGCTGCTGTCCGCTCATCTCGAGCCATAGTAGAGACCAAGCGCGCGGAACAACACGCCATATATCATAGCCGCCCCCGCCAACCGCAATCCAGCGGCCATCACAATATTCGTGAGCGAGCTCATGGGCCAGTGCCGGAATATGCTTGTAAATGTTAATCGTAGCGGACAAGTGCGTTAGCGGGTCATAATAATGGGCGTCCGCACCGTTTTGCGTTAAAATCACGTCCGGCTTGAAAAAGTGCGTCACTTCACGCAGTGTCGTTTCATAGGAAGCGAGCCAGGACTCATCTTCTGTAAATGCATCGAGCGGTACATTAAAAGAATAACCATAGCCTTGTCCATGTCCTCGCTCTGTTACATTGCCTGTTCCGGGGAAAAGGTAACGCCCTGTTTCATGAATCGAATATGTTGCCACATCCGGATCATCATAAAAAGCCCACTGTACACCATCGCCGTGGTGGGCATCTGTATCTACATATAAAACCCGTGCTTTATACTTTTTTTGCAAATACTTGATCGCAACGGCACTGTCGTTATAAATGCAAAAGCCGGACGCTTTGCCGCGAAATCCATGATGAAGACCGCCGCCTAGATGAATGGCATGATTGGCCCGGCCGGTCATTACCTGGTCAGCCGCGGTCAAAGCGCCGCCGACCAGAAAAGCACTTGCTTCATGCATGTCTTTAAACATCGGTGTATCTTCTGTGCCAAGTCCGAATCCTTCACCGACTGATTCAGGCAATTCACCGCGTCCCGCTTTTTTTACTGCTTCTACATACTCATGGTCATGAATAAGCGTCAACTCTTCATCACCTGCCATACGAGGTTCAATGATCTGGCTGTCGCCCAATGCATTCAGGTGACGAAGCAAATCAAGGGTAAGCGTAAGGCGAAACTGATTAAAGGGATGATGTTCTGAAAACCGATATCGCAATAATTGATCGGAATAGATAAAAACGGCATCATGGTTCATGAACGAATCCCCGGCATGTTTGGCCAAAGCACCTCGTGGCCTTCTTTTTTCAAATCGTCGATGACGCCGACCGGATTCATCGTTCGAATGCGTAAAACAATCACTTTATGTGTTGCAGCTGTGCGGTCCGGATAAACAAGAACACTTTGTACATTTACCCTCCGATGATGCACCACATGTAAAATCTCATATAAAACCCCTGCCCTATTCTCCACACGGACTTCGACGCGTGAACCAGGCTGGTTAACACCCGTGAGTTCTACAAAAGTATGAAGAACGTCGGTTTCTGTCACCAGCCCGATCACTTTGCCGTTTTGAACAACGGGCAGGCAGCTGATATGATGCTCATAAAAGGTTGCAGCGGCATCTTCAACAAAATCGAGCGGGTGTCCTGTAATTACATTTGTTTTCATAATAAGACTGAGCGGCTTGTTTAATTGTTCAGAGCCGTTTTCTTGTTTTAAAATGGAGGGTGTCGCGTCTTTTATGTCTCGATCAGTCACCAGTCCGGCCGATGTATGATCTGCATCTAAAATAGGGATATGGCGGATTTTATGGTCACGGCAAAGCTGAAGAGCGGCCCCGATCGTATCATCAGGGGTAAGTGTATGTATATGAACTTTCATAATTTCTTCAAGGACCACTTGTCAGCCCTCCTTTCTTAATACATAAAGCGGTTCATAAAACGCACCTGGTCAAATTTTTGAATTGATTCCTGATCTACTCTTGAACCAATTCGGACCATTAAACAATTCGCAGGATGAGAGCTGATTTCCGGATCGTCTGTTGCGTACCATACAAGTCCGCCAGCACCCATCATTTTCTCCATGATTTTACGGTATTCCCACACATTTAAACCGGTTCCTTTTAAATCCCAATGCCAATAATATTCGGTGGTGATGGTGATATACTCCTCCATTTGGTCGTCCATCATGGCAACGTGCAGCAGCGTTTGGCCAACCCGGGCTCCCCGGTAATCCGGCGCTACTTCAATCGCGCCAAGCTCAATAAGATTATCAAGTTTTGCTTCTGACCACCGCTCTAGAGGGTCGGGATACAAAAAAGTAACATACCCAACGATCGTTTGATCATTTCTTGCAATAATAATCCGCCCTTCGGGAAGACCCGCAATTTCAATAAGAGCTTCAAGTTGCTGGTCAGGCTGGCGAAATGCTACCAGTCCTTCATGGAACTTGTACTCTGCAAGCTGTTCCGGCTCAATAGGACCTTCTACAATCAGTGTCCCGCTGGGTGTTTGTAATTCTTTCGAATAATAGGTTTTGATATGTTCCATTAGGTCACCGCCTTCATAAATCTTCTATCCTAACCATATACATAAATAAACAATAAATAAAGCGTTTTCACTAAATTTTCATAGAATCCTTACAATCTTCATAATTTTAATTTTGTATAAATTGTGAAAAATCTGGATGTGTTATATAATAAGGGGGCATTCATCATACAAAAGGGGGAATCGGTTTATGAAATTGGAAGCGCTATCAGCTGTACAGGGAAATTATAATTTAGCAGATTATGATCAAACGTATGCCTCTTTTGATTGGAAAGAAGCAGAGAAAGCTTTTTCCTGGTCCCAGACAGGTAAAGTAAATGCGGCATATGAAGCGATTGACCGTCATGCCGAGTCTGGCAAAGGGGAAAAAGTGGCGCTTTATTACCGGGATGCCAGCCGCAGTGAGCAGTACACGTTCGCAGAGATGAAAGCAAATACAAACAAAGCAGCCAATGTACTAAAGCAATACGGAGATCTTCAAAAAGGAGATCGTGTCTTTATTTTTATGCCGCGTTCACCAGAGCTTTATTTCGCAGCATTAGGGGCTATTAAAGCAGGAGCTATTGTAGGACCATTGTTTGAAGCATTTATGGAAGGGGCTGTCCGGGACCGTCTGGAAGACAGCGAGGCACGCATGATTATTACGACGCCGGAGCTTGCAAGCCGTGTTCCAGTGGATGAGCTGCCGAAGCTGGAAAAAGTATTTATCGTGTCCGACAGCGTAGAAGAGGACGAAAAGCAAATAGATTTTATGCAAAAGTGGAAAGAAGCATCAGACCAGTTTGGGATTGAATGGGTAGATCGTCAAGATGGGATGCTGCTTCATTACACATCTGGTTCGACCGGAAAACCTAAAGGGGTTTTGCACGTACATAATGCAATGATTCAGCAATATCAGACAGCCAAGTGGGTGCTTGACCTGCAGGAGAATGACGTATACTGGTGTACAGCGGACCCGGGCTGGGTAACAGGTACAGCTTATGGCATTTTCGGCCCATGGCTGACAGGCTCTACAAACGTCATTGTTGGGGGACGCTTCAGTCCGGAGGCATGGTATGGAACGATTGAAGAGTATAAAGTAAGCGTTTGGTACAGTGCGCCAACAGCTTTCCGCATGCTGATGGGCGCTGGTGACGAAGTTGTGAAAAAGTTTGATCTGTCGTCCCTGCGCCATATCTTAAGTGTTGGAGAGCCATTAAATCCAGAGGTTGTACGCTGGGGTAAAAAAGTTTTTGACCTTCGCATTCACGATACATGGTGGATGACAGAAACAGGCGCTCAAGTGATTTGTAACTATCCGTCAATGGATATTCGCCCGGGATCTATGGGTAAACCGATTCCCGGACTGAAAGCAGCGATTGTAGATGACCAGGGCAATGAGCTGCCGCCAAACCGAATGGGCAATCTGGCGATTAAAAAAGGCTGGCCATCTATGATGGCGGCGATTTGGAACAATGAAGCCAAATACGAATCTTATTTTATGCCGGGTGACTGGTATGTATCCGGAGATTCCGCATACATGGATGAAGACGGTTATTTTTGGTTCCAAGGCCGCGTAGATGACGTCATTATGACAGCTGGTGAGCGCGTCGGCCCATTCGAAGTAGAGAGCAAGCTTGTTGAGCATCCAGCTATTGCCGAAGCAGGGGTGATTGGAAAACCAGACCCGGTCCGGGGCGAAGTGATCAAAGCATTTATTGCGCTTCGTGACGGATATGAACAATCGGACGACTTAAAAGAGGAAATCCGCCAATTTGTTAAAACAGGCCTTGCTGCTCACGCTGCTCCACGTGAAATTGAGTTTCGTGACAAGCTTCCGAAAACACGCTCCGGCAAAATTATGCGCCGCGTCTTGAAAGCTTGGGAGCTTGATCTGCCAACGGGCGATTTATCGACGATGGAAGACTAACAAGTTTGAACGGCTGCTCCGTAAAAAAAGCGGAGCAGCTTTTTTAGTGAAGCAGGAGCAGCATGTAACAACAGACAATTTCCATTTGACAAACAAAGTGGTGCAGGCTACAATGTGTGTTATATTCAATAAACAAAGCGATGAACGGAACAAGTAGTCTGCTGTCCCTGTTACAAAGAGAGCTTTCGGCTGGTGGAAGAAAGCACAAACAGTGAGATGAATTACCTCCCGGAGCTTTCGCCGTGAACAACAAGTAGCGGCTGACGTCTGCCGTCGTTACCGGTATAGAGTGGAGAATAATTTTTTTCTCAAGCCTGGGTGGTACCGCGCGTAAACAGCGTCCCTGCATTGATTGCAGGGGCGTTTTTTTGTTGAAAAGGGAGAGGATAATATGGAATTGTTAGAAGACTTAAAATGGCGGGGCATCGTCTACCAGCAGACAGACGAAGAAGGCATTGAAAAAATGCTAAAAGATGAAAAAATTGCCTTGTACTGCGGTGTCGATCCGACAGCAGACAGTATGCATATCGGCCATCTGCTGCCGTTTTTAACACTGCGCCGCTTCCAGCAGCACGGCCATAAGCCTATTGTACTGGTGGGTGGAGCGACGGGAACAATCGGCGACCCGAGCGGGAAAAAAGAAGAACGTACGCTGCAGACGATGGATCAGGTGCAAAAAAATGTGAATGGCCTTCGTGCCCAGCTGGAAAAAATATTCTCAGTAGAAGGTGAAAATGGCGCTGTTCTTGTCAATAACTACGACTGGATCGGGTCTATGGATGTAGTGACATTCCTGCGTGACTTCGGAAAAAATATCGGTGTGAACTACATGCTGGCCAAGGATACAGTTGCATCACGGCTTGAAAGCGGCATATCATTCACAGAGTTTGCTTATACAATTTTACAGGCGATGGATTTCTACTATCTTCATAAAAACCACGGCTGCCGCATGCAAATTGGGGGCAGTGATCAATGGGGCAATATTACAACCGGCCTTGAAATGATCCGTAAACTAAACCCAGAAGGCGAGCAGGCATACGGCTTTACCATCCCGCTAGTAACGAAATCAGACGGAACAAAATTCGGAAAAACTGAAAGCGGCGCAGTATGGCTTGATCCGGAGAAAACATCTCCTTACGAATTTTACCAGTTTTGGATTAACACAGCGGACGCTGATACAATCCGCTACTTGAAAATTTTTACGTTCCTTTTAAAAGAGGAAATTGAAGCACTTGAAGCATCAATGAAAGAAGAAGCGCATCTTCGTAAAGCACAAAAAGCGCTTGCAGAAGAAATGACACGTCTCATTCATGGAGAAGAAGCGCTGGCTCAAGCGATCAATATTACAAAAGCGCTGTTCAGCGGTGACATTAAGTCATTATCTGCTGATGAAATCGAGCAAGGGCTTAAGGACGTTCCAAGCTACACGGCAGAAGGAGAGCTTCCAAACATTGTTGACCTGCTTGTCGACGCTAAAATTTCTCCATCAAAACGCCAGGCGCGTGAAGATGTGCAAAACGGTGCTGTATCGATCAACGGTGAAAAAATGACAGACACGGCTTATGTTTTATCGGAAGAAGACAAAATGGACGGCCGATTCACTGTCATCCGCCGCGGGAAAAAGAAGTACTTTTTAGTTCAGTACAAGTAATCAATAAAGTGCATATGCATTCAAAAAACCGTCACGCAAAGGGGACGGTTTTTTTGCTTTTTCGATCGATAAATAGGGATTGCTGTTTTATGGTAAAATAAAGAGCAGAGAAAAATAAGAGTCAATCCATTTTGTGATGAAGTCAGGGAGTAATTATATCAGATGAATACATATTTTAATTTAAAAAGAAACTATTATATTGGAATGGGATTTGTAATAGCAGCCATGATAACAGGATTATTGTGGGGGAATCCTCATTTTCATCAAATGGATTCAATCTTTACGATGCATGTGCTTCTTGTAGCCGCAGTTTCTTTGTGCCTTCTCATGTATCCTGCTTTTCAAAACCGGGTGATGAAAACTGTGCTCATTTCGGCAGCCATCGCTTATTTTTATACGATTTTCTTCCTTTATCCAGATACGTGGTCTACGTTTATTTACATTTGTTTGATTCCGGCTATCTCCATTTTATTCTTTGATCCAAAACTTTTTTATTTAACGCTGTTTATGAATACGGCCGCTATTACAAGTATTGTGAGTTATGTCATGATCACTCAAAAAGGCGGACTGTATGTTTTAATGAAGCAGGATCTGATCGGAAATATGATTAACTTTTTCGGCAGCCAGATTATCTTGTGCCTTCTTTTTTATCTGACCTACTTACGAATTAAAAAACAGCGTCTTTATTATGAACAAATTCAGCAGGCGGAGCGAATTAAAACAGCTGGACAATTAGCGGCTGCAGTTGCACATGAAATAAGAAATCCGCTAACGGTCGTAAAAGGATTTTTACAGCTGTATGAACAAGACTCTTCATACGATGAAGAAGCAAAAAAGCACTTTGCTTTAATGATAGATGAGCTCGATACGGCGGAGGAAGTAATTTCTCAATTTTTATCGCTTTCTGCGCCAAGCAAAGAAGTGAGTATGGAAAAAATAAAGATAAAAGAAAGTCTCTATAGTGTAGTGAGCCTGCTCCATTCATATGGATTGCTGCATGCAAACCGGATTGAGTTAGAAGCGGAGGAAGAGTGTATGATTGCGGCCAATCAAATAGAATTCAAGCAATTATGTATTAATCTCATTAAAAATGCGATAGAAGCGTCTGAAGAAGGTCATTCTGTACTTGTTCGGGCAAAACGGGTTAAACAGAACGTAGAAATCTGCATTATTGATCATGGAAAGGGCATGTCCGAAACGGAAATTCAATCACTGGGCACTCCTTTTTATTCATTAAAAAGCAAAGGAACCGGTCTTGGCTTAATGATTTGCTTCAATATCGTGAAAAAATATAAAGGAACGATCCGTTTTCAAAGTGTAAAAGAAAAAGGAACAACAGTAACGATTCAATTTCCTTTGTATGAAGAGATGATATAAATCTATTGAGCATAAAAAAACACCAGCTGTTATATATAACAGCTGGTGTTTTGCGTAAATCCATAAAGCGATAAAATTAACGAGAGTAGAACTCTACGATAAGCGCTTCGTTGATTTCTGCTGGAAGTTCAGAACGCTCTGGAAGACGAGTGAACGTACCTTCAAGTTTATCAGCATCAAACGTCAAGTAGTCAGGTACGAAGTTGTTTACTTCTACTGCTTCCTTGATGATTGAGAAGTTGCTTGATTTTTCGCGAACGCCGATTGTTTGACCGATTTTCACTTGGTATGATGGAATGTCAAGACGTTTTCCATCAACTGTGATATGACCATGGTTAACAAGCTGACGAGCTTGACGACGAGTGCGGGCAAGACCTAAACGGTATACAAGGTTGTCAAGACGTGATTCAAGAAGAATCATGAAGTTTTCACCGTATACGCCTTTTAGTTTACCAGCGCGGTCAAACAAGTTACGGAATTGACGCTCAGTCACGCCGTACATGTGACGAAGTTTTTGTTTTTCTTGAAGTTGTTGTCCGTATTCAGACATCTTTTTACGCTGGTTCGGGCCGTGTGGACCTGGAGCGTAAGGGCGTTTTTCGATTTCTTTACCTGTACCGCTAAGAGAAATGCCTAGACGGCGGGAGATTTTCCAGCTTGGACCTGTGTAACGAGCCATTGAATGACTCCTCCTTCTGTGTTTTTATTTTGTTGTAAAATAAAAACCGGTGTGAATAACTGCCAGCACATTTTGTTTTCATGCACCATCGCCCTGCAGCAACGGGTTACACGATGCCCCTTTTCCAGATTGATACCGGATAAAGAAACAAAATGACATCTAAACAGCGAACACATAGGCTGCATTTATTTTACACAAAGAATAGTATATAACATGCCTATTATAGTGTCAACCTTTTCTTATAAAAAGCGGACGAGTGTTTCGGCAAACTGAACTAGTCCTTCTTCATCCTCTTCGTCAAAACGGTTTGTTTCCGGGCTGTCAATATCGAGCACACCCAGCAGCTCGCCATCTTTGATTAAAGGAACGACAATTTCAGACCGGGATGCCGCGTCACAGGCGATGTGTCCCGGAAATGCATGTACATCTTCAATACGAAGTGTTTTTCGCTCAGCAGCAGCTGTTCCGCATACGCCTTTGCCGAACGGAATGCGGACACAGGCAGGAAGCCCCTGGAAAGGCCCAAGTACGAGTCCGTTTTTGTTTTCATCGAGTACGTAAAACCCAACCCAGTTAATCCGGGGAAGGAATTGGCCAAGAAGAGCCGACGCATTGGCTAAATTGGCAATCGTATTCGTTTCTCCTGTCAGCAGTGCTTCTAACTGCTTATTTACAAGTGAATATTGTTCTGGTTTTGTGCCAGAGTAAGCGGCGGTTTGAAACATGTTTAAACACTTCCTTCTATTATAATAGTACGGTCAATTTGCTCTAAACCCTGACCAATGCCGGCAGCCGCGTGAGCATCTGATCCGTAAACGAGCGGAATACCGAGCGAATGAGCGGCACGGGCAATATCAAGAGGAGGATATGTTTCACCGCAAAGCGGTTTAACAAACCCGGCCCCGTTATAATCAAGCGAATAATTGGCCAGTTTAATGGCCTGCAGCAAGCGGTTTATATGCGGCTCGAACGATGTTGTGCACGGATATAGGAGCTGAAATTTACGCGCAAGCGTAATATGTCCAATTCGGGTTGGCTTAAAAGCTCCGAGATTTGCTTGTACAGACTTCAATACGGTATCATAGTATAATTCATAGACAAATTCAATCGATCCGGCTTCTTTTATAATTCGTCCAAATTCTTCTTCACTAAAGTCGACGCAGACAAATCGTTCGTTCAACGGAAGAAAATGAACGGATAAAATCGCATCATCTAAAAAGGGCCCGTATTCTGTTAGAAATTGAGTGGTTGCTTCTTCGAAACCTGTGATGAAATCTACTTCCAGACCGGTATAGATGGTAAGAGAAGAGGCATATTGCTTTTTCGCGTTTTCCACTTCTTTTAAATACTGTTCAAGGTCGCTTTTTCGCATAGAACTGTCCCGGTTTGGTGCAGGGTCTATAAAGTGGTCCGGCAGCGGTGCGTGTTCTGTAAACGTAATTTCTGAAAAGCCAAGCTCAAGTGCACGCTCAATATACTGATCTAAAGAATCGGTTGAGCCGTGTGGGCAGTATCGTGTATGAATATGTCCGTCTCTAAGCATGCGAAAAAACTCCTTTTTCTTTTAAAAAGCACTTATTTTGACATTTTTTTGTGAAAACCCGCTTAAAAAAACGTAAGTTCCCATTAAAAATGTGGACAATCATGCTATTATTAATGATAGTGAAATTATACGCAATTGACTGAAAGGACGCAATGAGGCGTTTTCTTTCTATACATACTATTTATTCGTGGTTACGAGGGGGCTTATGAGGGTGGAATTTGTCATTGGAGCGATCATTGTCGTACTTGTTTTTTTCATCTATACACTGATGAATAAGAAAAAAAACAGGGCTGAAATCGATCGGCTGGATATGAAGAAAACAGAACTGCTTCACCGGCCGGTTCATGAAGAGCTGGCTAAAGTAAAAAGACTTAATATGACAGGGCAGACAGAGGCTCTGTTTGATAGATGGCGCACCGAATGGGACGAGGTCGTAACCATCGATCTTCCGGCTGTGGATGAAAAGCTTTTTCTTTCAGAAGAGCAGACGGATAAATTTCGATTTGGCGCCGCCAAAAAAACAAATAATGAGATTGAAAGCCGCCTCCATCAAATTGAAAAAAAAGTAAATAATATTTTATCGGAACTCGATCAGCTGGTTGGAAGTGAGGAAAAAAACCGGTCCGAAGGTGAAGACATGCACACACGCCAGCGTGAAGCGAGAAAAAGACTGCTTGCTCATCGTCACACTTTTGGCAAAGCGGCATCCGTGCTTGAGGTGCAGCTTGAAGTGCTTGCAGGCCGTTTTGAAAAGTTCGCCGATTTAACAGAAGAAGGCAACTATCTTGAAGCGCGGGAGCTGTTAATGGAAATTCAAGCGGAAATGGATGCGATGGAGCATAAGATGTCGCGCATTCCTATTTTAATGACAGAGGTAAACCATACGCTTCCGGCTCAATTATCGGAAATTGAGCATGGCTATAAGGAAATGAAGCAGGACGGCTATCTGCTCGATCATTTACAGATTGAAAAAGAAACAGCTGCTTTAAAAGAAGAGCTGAGCCGCGGACGCGATCTTCTTTTGAAAACAGAAGTAGGAGAAACAGAGCTTATTGTGTCCGATGCCAGAGACAGTATCGAATTTTTCTATGATCTGCTTGAAAAAGAAGTGATGGCGAAGCATCAAGTGTTAAAAGATGAAGGTGAAACAGGTACGGCTATTGCCGGGATCAGTGACCAGAACGAGGAGCTGCTCGAAGAAACCGATCTCGTGAAACAAAGCTATCAGCTCAGCGGAGAAGAATCCGATGTGCCGAAACGGCTAAAAGAGGAAATTTACCATCTTGAGAAACAATATGAAATTTTACACGGGCGCATTCAGGAAGAAAAAACGGCTTATTCGTTCCTTCATGATGAATTAAAAGAAATCCAGGTCCGTATCGCCGAAATGAAAAAAGAGCAGCAGGGCTTTGCTGCTTTCCTTCAAACGCTTCGAAAAGACGAGGTAGAGGCGGCAGAGGAACTGTACGGACTCAGAAACCAGCTTCAGCAGATTATGCGGAAAGTAAAGCAAAGCAATCTGCCGGATATCCCAGATTATTACCGGGAAATGAGTGAAGATGCGCGTGTACGTATTCAGCAGACGAATACACACTTGAATGAAAAACCGTTAAATATGAAAGCGGTGCGGGAACAGCTGGATGCAGCAAGTGCCTCGATTGATCATCTTGCTAATAAAACAGACGAGCTGATTGATCAAGTGGCGCTGGCAGAACGAATGATTCAGTTTGGCAACCGGTACCGCCGCACTCACCCTGCTGTGGGACCTAAACTGAATGAAGCCGAGCTCGCTTTTCGCCAAGCAGATTACAGTAAAGCATTGGAACTGTGCGCGACAGCGATCGACAGGGTGGATTCCAAAGGACTCAAAAAGTTTGATGCCCAGTTCAAACAAGAACAATGATAATGCAGAGCCGCCTCGAGAAAAAGAGGCGGCTTTTTTTGACTCAATATGCTAACATGGATAGGTAAAAAAAATGAGGAGCGGCGCCTATGATCTATTTTGACAACAGTGCGACAACGATGCCCGATGATTCGGTGCTCGAGACATTTATAAAAGCAAGCAAGCGTTTCTTCGCCAATCCGTCTTCCCTTCATCATGCAGGTATGGAGGCAGAACGATTTCTTCAAAAAGCGCGTACTCAAGTGGCTTCGCTATGTGGAGTGTCAGCGTCCGAAATTATTTTTACGTCGGGCGGTACAGAATCCAATAACCTGGCGATCAAAGGTACGGCACAATTCTACAAGGGCAGGGGACGGCACATCGTCACGACTCAAATTGAGCATCCTTCTGTTTTTGAGGCATGCCGCGATCTCGAACAGGAAGGATTTCGGGTGACGTACGTAAAGCCGTCAGCAAACGGGGTTGTGACGCCGGCGGATATTGAGCAGGCGATAACAGATGAAACGATTTTAGTTTCTGTTATGCACGTGAACAATGAAACGGGTGCGGTGCAGCCCATCCAGGAGATCGGACGTATCATCCAGCAGCATCCGCAAACACTATTTCATGTAGATGCTGTTCAGGGGTTCGGCAAAGTGCCGCTTAACTTGGAGGGTTGGGGTGTTCACCTGATGTCTGTATCCGGTCATAAGCTGCATGGATTAAATGGCACAGGCTTTTTATTTAAAAAGCACGGTATCCACCTTGCTCCTTTGCTTTCGGGCGGCGGGCAGGAAAGCGGCTTCCGAAGCGGTACAGAGCATACGGCTGGAGCAGCTTCACTGGCAAAAGCCGTTCGTATGGCGTTTGAGTCGGATATGGAACCGGTGCGGCACATCACCGAATGGCTGTATCATGAACTGGGAAAACGTCCGTGGGTAAACATCCATACTCCGGTTGCTCAGTCAGCTCCACATATTTTAAGTTTATCTTTTCCTGGATTAAAGGGGGAAGTTCTTGTACATGCCCTTGAACAGGAAGAAGTGATTGTTTCAACGACCAGCGCCTGTTCTTCGAAGCTCGCAAAGCCAAGCCGGGTGCTTCAGGCGATGGGCATCAGCAGCGAACTTGCGGCTTCGGCAATTCGCATCAGCTTGTCATCCCGCAATACGATGAAGGAAGCTGAACAATTTATCGAAGCGTTGGACCGCGTCGTTCCAACGCTCGCAAAAAAAAGGAATGAACGAACATGAATTATGACCGCGTATTGATCCGGTACGGTGAAATGTCTACAAAAGGACGGAACCGGAGTAAATTTACAAATAAAATGAAAACCAATATTAAACGTTTGTTAAAAGATGATCGAATTGGTGTAGAAGCGCAGCGGGATCGGATGTTTCTTTATTTAAATGGAGCATCTTTTGACAAAGTAAAGGATGCGCTTGTCCATGTGTCGGGCATTCAATCCTTCAGCCCAGTAATGAAAACAGCGCAGAATATTGATGACATAAAAGAAGCAGCACTGGCGCTGGTTGAAAAAGCGATGGATGGCAAACCGGCTTCGTTCAAAGTCAATACACGCCGGGCAGACAAACAGTTTCCGCTTGATACGCATGAGTTGAATCATGAAATTGGCAGCTTTGTTTTACGAAAAACGGAACAATTAACGGTAGATGTACGAAATCCGGATTTCGTCTTAACGATCGAAGTAAGAGAAGAAGGGGTTTATTTATCTTCAGAAACGATTCCTGGAGCAGGCGGCATGCCAGCGGGCGCTTCAGGTAAAGCGGTTCTTCTTTTATCCGGCGGAATTGACAGTCCGGTTGCCGGTTACATGATGATGAAGCGCGGCGTCGAAATCGAAGCAGTCCATTTTTTCAGCCCTCCTTATACAAGCGACCGGGCTAAACAAAAAGTGATTGATTTGGCAAACGTACTGACAACATATGGCGGCAATGTCCGTCTGCATATCGTGCCGTTTACGAAGATTCAAGAAACGATTCACAAGCAGGTGCCGGAAAACTATACAATGACCTCAACACGGCGGATTATGATGCGCATTGCTGACCGCATTCGTGAACAGACCGGCGCTCTGGCTATTGTCACAGGAGAGAGCCTTGGACAGGTAGCCAGCCAGACGATGGAAAGCATGGCTGCGATCAATGATGTAACCAACACACCAGTTCTTCGGCCGCTCATTGCAGCAGACAAACTCGAAATCATGAATATTGCCCGCAAAATCGGTACGCATGATATTTCGATTCTTCCATTTGAAGACTGCTGCACGATTTTTACGCCGGCTGCACCAAAAACAAAGCCGAAAACGGAAAAAGTCCAGTTTTTTGAAAGCTTTTTAGACTTTGAACCGCTTATTAAAGAAGCGATTCAATCAACCGAGACAATGTTGCTTCCAAACATTGAAGAAGAAATGGACGATCTTTTGTAAAACACCGCGCCTGTGAGCGCGGCTTCTTTTAACAAATATTTCGTGTATAGAAATAAATGAGGTGAAAAAATGCAGGACGAACGAAAAGCCGGCATGATCTATACAGCCGGTTCGTATGTAATATGGGGCTTGATTCCGATTTACTGGAAGCTGGTCAGCGGTGTATCCGCTTATGAAATACTCGCTAACCGCGTGATATGGTCGTTTGTTTTTATGATTTTGCTGCTTGTTCTGATGAGAAAGTTTGCTCCGCTGGGACAAGTGTTAAAAGAAATTACCGCTCACCCTAAGAAAGCGGCGGCACTTGCAACGGCTTCTGTTTTAGTCAGCATTAACTGGTTTGTGTTTATTTGGGCAGTCAACAACAACCATATTATTGAAACAAGCATGGGCTATTATATCAATCCGCTTATGAGTGTGCTGCTTGGTATTCTTGTATTGAAAGAAGCTCTTTCAAAAGCACAAATCCTTTCTTTTATTCTGGCGGCATGCGGTGTGCTCATTATGACTTTTTCCTATGGCTCTTTTCCGTGGGTATCGATATCACTGGCGGTTTCGTTTGCGCTTTACGGACTGGCTAAGAAAATGATCAGAATGGATGCTGCAGTGGGATTGACGATCGAGACAGCTGTTGTGACGCCGATCGCTGTTTTATATTTGGCTTTTCTTTCATCGAGCGGAACCCTTCAATTGTTTTCCGGCAGTGTACAAACGGATCTTCTGCTTATCGGAGGAGGCGTACTGACAGCCGTTCCCCTTCTTTTGTTTGGTCACGGCGCCCAAAAAATACCGCTTTACTTAATTGGTTTTTTACAGTATATTGCTCCGACAATGACGCTGCTGCTCGGTGTGTTTTTATACCATGAGCCTTTTACACCATCCCAGCTGCTGTCGTTTTCTTTTATTTGGAGTGCGCTCGTTGTTTTTACATTTGCTCAATTAAAAACGGCTCAAAAGAAAAAAGCCGTTATTTAACTCTTTTTCATTGCAATGGCATTGGTCGATTCAGTATGATGTATGTATAATGCAGAATGTGGAGGGAATTATAGATGGCAAACGTAACATTTAAAGGCAATCCAATGACATTGATTGGCGATGAAGTAAAGGTAGGAGACAAAGCGCCGGACTTTACTGTTTTGGCAAATGACTTATCTCCAGTCACGCTTGCAGACACAGCAGGCAAAGTGCGTTTAATCAGTGTAGTGCCTTCGATTGATACAGGTGTTTGCGATGCGCAGACACGCCGTTTTAACGAAGAAGCAGCCCAATTGGACAACGTTGAAGTATTAACCATTTCGGCTGACCTTCCATTTGCTCAAAAACGCTGGTGTGCAGCAGCGGGTCTTGAAAATGTGAAAACATTATCAGATCACCGTGATTTTTCATTTGCACAAGCGTACGGCATTGGAATGCAGGAACTTCGCCTTTTGGCTCGTTCTGTTTTTGTAATCGATTCAAGCGACACTGTTACATACGTGGAATATGTTGGAGAAGGAACAGATCATCCAGACTACGCCGCAGCAATTGAAGCTGCAAAAGCAGCAAACTAATTTAGTACAGGTTCGGTTTGCAGCCGGCTTTGACATTTTGTCGGAGCCGGCTGTTTTTTTCGACAGGAAAGTGAGGTTTTTTTATGACACAGGAATTAACAGTAGAAAATTTATTTGGGGTATTCGATGAATCGGCCGCTCTTCTAAGCCGTCTTTTGTCTATTCCCTATTTAGAAGCGCTCGGTGAAACGGCAGAAAATCTTTTTCACGGGGATGTTATCCAGGAAGAATTAAATGAGATGGATGAAAAACGCCTGCAAAAGCTTTACAGCAGCGCACAGCTTGACCGCTATTCAAAAGAAGCGATCCGCAAAGCGTTTCAGCTCGCTATTTTAAAGGGCATGAAAGAGCATGTGCAGCCCAATCATCAAATGACACCGGACTCAATCGGTTTGTTTATCGCTTATTTATTAAGAAAAAGCATGGGAAAAAACACTTCTTTTACCCTGCTTGACCCAACTATTGGAACGGGAAACCTCGTGGCCACTGTGTTAAATGAGTTTGACGGCAAGGTGGAAGCGTACGGAGTTGACCTTGATGATGTGCTGCTTAAGCTGGCATATGCGGGAGCCAACCTCCTGCACCATCCTATTACGCTGTATAACCAGGACGCGCTGGAGCCGCTTTTAATCGATCCAGTTGATGTTGTTGTATGCGACCTGCCGGTTGGCTATTATCCAAATGATGCTCGGGCTTCTTCTTACAAGCTAAAAGCGGACAGCGGCCATTCATATGCACATCATTTGTTTATTGAACAGAGCTTACATCACACCAAGCCGGGCGGCCAGCTTTTCTTTATTATTCCAAATGGTCTTTTCGAATCGCCGGAAGCGAAAAAGCTGCAGGCTTTTTTAACGGAAGAAGCGTATATCGAAGGTGTGATCCAGCTGCCGGAAACCCTTTTTAAAAACAATAATGCAGCAAAAAGTATTTTGATGATCCGGAAAAAAGCACCGGGTGTGAAAAAGCCGAAGGAAGTATTGCTCGCAGCAATGCCGTCTTTAACGGATAAAAGGGCAACAGCGTCTATTGTACAAAAAATTGATCGGTGGTTTGCAGATTATCAGAAGGGATGACCAATATGTGGACAAAACGGGATCAGGCTTACTGGGAGGAGTTAATGGCGTGGGAACAGCAGCTTGCAGCTGATCAAAACAGCACAGCAGAAGAAGCGAATTCTTTTACAAGCCAGGCCGCAGCTGTCCTGCCGGAAGAGACGCAGACGCTCCTCGCTGAAAAAGCGGATGAAGGTTTAAAGAATATTTATGCGTTTATGCACAAAACACAGCTTCAAAACGAAGTACGCAGTCGAGTGCTGGCTGTAGCGCGGGTTTTTGATGATGAAATCGAAACGCTGGCACATATGCGCCGCCTGCCCATTGATCAGCTTCATTACATAAGCAGCCAGCAAACAGCCCGCAGCCGCCTGCTTGCAGCTGCACAGGGGGCTCTTACGGGAACGGGAAAACTTTTGCCGCTGGCAGCCGATGTGGTTTCACTGCCCGTTATTCAGCTGCATGTTATTGAAGCAACTGCGATGTCCTATGGTTTTGATTTGAACGAACCATTTGAGAAAGAAACTATCCTTCACGTACTGTATACAGCCATGCTCCCGAAGCATTTGAAAGTAGATGGATGGGCGCAGCTGATTACGGAGGTGGAAGAAGGAACATCTTATATAGACGGCCGCTGGTCCTTCAATGAGTCGATGCTGCGGGAGCCGCTGCAATACATCATCAAGCTGGCAGCTGTCAGGGGATTTCGCCGCCAGAAAATATCCGGCCTTCCACTCCTGTCAATGGCCATTGGCATTGGAGCAAGCTGGCGGACAGTAAACGAAACAGCAGTGTTGGCGGAACGATACTATCAATACCGTTATTTGCATGAAAAAAAGAACCGGAATTAAAAAACCGGTTCTTTTTTATGCATGTGTTTTTTTTGCCTCATCTACGTCTGGCGACGTTCTAAACCAAAGCCATAAATCATTAATAATAGAAGCAAGCTCACTGATCTCTGTATTCAGCCGGCACGATTGGTCGAAGTTCTCTTCTTCATTTAAGGCGGCTTGTTTCCTATTAATTTGTCCTTCAAGTTCGCCGATGCGGTCTGGGATGGTTCCTCGGATCGTTTCCCATTCGAGAGTGATCTGCTGGCGTTCATTCACGGAATAAGAAAACCAGTCATGCTGAAGCGCAGGAAGAGGAATGCCCAGGCGTTTATCATATTGAAACATTTGGTCACCTGCTTTTAACGGGTTTCTTCCATAGTAAAAGAAAAAGGGTAAAATAGCAAAAGAGCTGAATATGCAGAATCTTTACATAAATACACAAAAAAATGTATTTTTTTTGAGAAAACCACTTGAAAGGCCCCTCTGAACATGATATTCTTTATACATAATATAAGAATAAAAATAAGATTCGTTGAATAAATATACTTTTGTTCGCAAGAAAGAGGAGGAAATATAGATGGGTAAGAAAGTAGTTCTGGCATATTCGGGTGGCCTTGATACATCCGTTGCAATTCCGTGGCTGAAAGAAAAAGGATACGACGTTGTAGCGGTTTGCTTGGACGTCGGCGAAGGAAAAGATCTTGAATTTATTAAAAACAAAGCCCTGCAGGTTGGTGCAGTCGAAAGCTACATGATCGATGCGAAAAAAGAATTCGCGGAAGATTTTGCGCTTGTTGCTTTGCAGGGGCATACATGGTACGAAAACAAGTATCCAGTTGTATCTGCACTGTCTCGTCCGCTTATTTCAAAAAAGCTGGTTGAAATCGCAGAACAAGAAAATGCAACAGCTGTTGCGCACGGATGCACAGGAAAAGGAAACGACCAGGTTCGTTTTGAAGTGGCGATCCGCGCTCTTAATCCAGACCTTGAAGTATTGGCTCCTGTTCGTGACTGGGCTTGGTCACGTGAAGAAGAAATCGAATATGCGAAACAGCATAATGTGCCGGTGCCAATCGGTAAAGAAAGCCCGTTCTCAATTGACCAAAACTTATGGGGACGTGCTAATGAGTGTGGCGCTCTTGAAGATCCTTGGGCAGCACCGCCGCTTGAGGCATACGACTTAACTGCTCACTTAGAAGATACGCCGGACACGCCGGATATCATTGAAATTGATTTTGAAGAAGGGGTTCCAACATCTGTGAATGGTGAAAAAATGGAGCTGGCAGAACTCATTCTTCACTTAAATGAAGTGGCAGGCAAGCACGGTATCGGCCGTATTGACCATATTGAAAACCGCTTGATCGGCATTAAATCGCGTGAAGTATACGAGACTCCAGGTGCGACGACATTGATCACTGCGCATAAAGAGCTTGAAGATATTACACTTGTAAAAGAATTGGCTCACTTTAAACCAGTCATTGAAAAACGTTTAACGGAAATTATTTATGACGGTCTTTGGTTTAACCCAATTCGTGAATCGCTTGTTGCGTTTTTAAAAGATACACAGAAATATGTAACAGGCACAGTTCGTGTAAAATTGTTTAAAGGCCATGCAATTGTAGAAGGAAGAAAGTCGCCGTATTCATTGTATGATGAAAGCCTTGCAACATACTCGAAAGACGATGCGTTTGACCATGCGTCTGCAGTTGGTTTCATCAACTTATATGGTCTTCCAACGGTTGTGAGCTCACGGGTTCATAAAGAGAAGGGGCTTAAGTAATCATGACGAAAAAGTTATGGGGCGGCCGGTTCCAAAAATCAGCGGAAGAGTGGGTAGACGAATTCGGAGCGTCCATCTCATTTGACCAGGAGCTCGTTTTCGAGGATATCGAAGGCAGCATCGCCCACGTGACCATGCTTGGTGAAACAGGTATTTTAACAAGTGAAGAAATGGAACAAATCAAGTCAGGACTTGAGGCTTTAAAGAAGAAAGCCGAAGCCGGTGAAATCGAGTTTTCGGTTTCGCTTGAAGACATCCATTTAAATTTAGAAAAAGCTTTAATTGATTCGATTGGCCCTGTTGGCGGCAAGCTTCATACCGGAAGAAGCCGGAATGATCAAGTTGCTACAGATATGCATTTGTACCTGAAGAAGCAGGTTAAAAACATTATCGGGCTAATCAGCCAATTTCAATCAGTTTTAGTGGAGAAAGCCGATCAGCACAAAGAAACGATTGCGCCAGGCTACACACACTTGCAGCGGGCGCAGCCGATTTCATTCGGCCATCATTTAATGACATATTTTTGGATGCTGCAGCGTGACAAAGAGCGGTTCACAGAAGCGCTTAAACGGATCGATGTATCACCGCTCGGGGCGGGGGCACTTGCGGGAACAACATTCCCGATTGACCGTGAGCGTTCAGCAGAACTGCTTGGATTCGCCGGCGTCTATCAAAACAGCATGGATGCGGTAAGCGACCGGGATTTCATTCTTGAGTTTTTAAGCGCATCATCCATTTTAATGATGCACTTATCCCGCTTTTCAGAAGAAATTATTTTATGGTCAAGCCAGGAGTTTCGTTTTGTCGAGATGGATGATACGTTCTCAACAGGCTCAAGCATTATGCCGCAAAAGAAAAATCCGGATATGGCAGAGTTGATCCGCGGCAAAACGGGCCGTGTATATGGAAACTTGTTTAGTTTGCTGACGATTTTAAAAGGACTGCCGCTTGCATATAACAAAGATATGCAGGAAGACAAGGAGGGCATGTTTGACACTGTTCATACTGTTCTCGGTTCTTTGAAAATTTTCGCTGGCATGGTGGATACAATGACGGTAAACGAAGACCGCATGAAAGACGCCGTGCAAAATGACTTTTCTAATGCAACAGAGCTTGCGGATTACCTGGCTGCAAAAGGCATCCCATTCCGAGAGGCGCATGAAATCACAGGGAAACTTGTTTTTACGTGCATTCAAAAAGGGTGCTTCCTGCTTGATCTTTCTATGGAAGAGCTGAAAGAAGCATCAAGCGTGATTGAAGAGGATATTTACGGCGTTCTATCTCCGTATGAAGCGGTTAAGAGAAGGAAGTCTCTTGGCGGCACTGGTTTTGACCAAGTAGAAAACCAGATTCAAGCGGCAAAAGAACTGCTTAAGTAAAAAGCTTAAGGCGCTGCTATCAGTGGCGCTCTCTATAAAAAAACCGCCAAAGGAGTGGCGGTTTTTTTTTGTTATTCATCAGGATCATCCGTACGGACAATTAACACATCGCATCCGGCTGCCCGTGTGATATGCTCAGAAACGCTTCCAATCAAAAAGCGTTCCATTGCGTTAAGCCCGGTGGCCCCGCATATAATTAAATCGGCTTCTACATGCTTTGCTACGTTTTTTGGAATCACAGCTTTTGGAGACCCGTATTCAACAAATACATTTATGTTTGTAACACCGGCCGCTGCTGCTTCTTTTTTGTAATCATCTAAGAGTTCATTTCCATACTTTGTTGCCCGGTCGGCAATGGAACGGTCATACGCTTCAATAGCGGCGAATGAGCGGGTATCAATGACATGGACCAGATTAAGCGAAGCGCCATTTCGTTTGGCGATTTGAATAGACTTTTTAAATGCCCATTCTGCTTCCTTTGACCCATCTACCGCTACTAAGATGTGCTTGTATTTTAGCATAATTCATTCCCCCTTATAGTTTTATTTTACCTCGAAAAAAGGAAATCAAAAGTGGTAAGTCTAACATTTCTGTAAACTTTCTTAAAGAGGTTTGAAGATTTTAAAGACAGGGAAAAGCCATTTGATGTATTAAAGATTAAAGAAGGGAGTCTGCTCATAAAAGTATCGTATCATGGACATTCAGTTGTAAAAATCCGATCAAACGGAAAAACAGTTCTAATCGATCCGTTTATTAGCGGGAATGATTTAACAGATTTAAGAGCAGACGAACAAAATCCGGATTTTATTATTCTTACACACGGACATGGGGACCACGTCGGAGATACGGTTGATATTGCCAAGCGAAGCGGCGCGCTCGTCATTGCAGTCAATGAACTCGCTCTTTACCTGCAGCACCAGGGGGTAGAAGCCCATCCGATGCATATTGGCGGAAGCCGGGAATTCGAATTTGGGAAAATCAAATTTACGCAGGCTTTCCATGGATCAGGGCTTCAGCAGGCAGATGGAACGTTTCTTTATATGGGTATGCCGGCGGGTGTACTGATTATGAATGAAGGAAAAACCGTTTATCATGCGGGTGATACTGCTTTATTTTCGGATATGAAACTAATCGCGGAGCGTCATCCAATCGACCTGGCCCTTCTTCCGATCGGGGACAATTTTACGATGGGGCCGGAAGACGCGGCGGTCGCTATTCATTACGATACATTTCCGCCAATCCGCCAAAATCCCGCAGATTTTGTTTCCATGGTACAAAACGGAAGCGGCCGGGTAATGACAGTAGGGGAAGTAATCGAGTTATAAAAGCGGAGCCGTCTCAATTGAGGCGGCTTCTTTTTTTTCGCTTTGTTTTGTTCTATAATTGAAAAAGGAATGAGAGCGGAAAGGGACGGGTGGAGCCAGTGACAACAAAACACGAACAAATTCTTCAATATATTGAGGAATTACCGATCGGTGAAAAAATTTCCGTCCGCCAGATTGCCAAAGCGCTGTCGCTTAGTGAAGGGACTGCTTACCGGGCCATAAAGGATGCTGAGACAAAGGGCATGGTCAGTGCGATTGAGCGTGTCGGCACGATTCGGATCGAGCAAAAGAAAAAAGAGAATATTGAAAAGCTGACGTTTGCAGAGGTTGTGAATATTGTAGACGGACAAGTGCTTGGCGGGCGAAACGGGTTGTATAAAACATTAAATAAGTTTGTCATCGGAGCAATGCAGCTCGAAGCGATGATGCGCTACACAGGACCGGGCAACCTGCTGATTATTGGTAACCGTGTGAAAGCTCATGAGCTCGCTCTTCAAGCGGGCGCTGCGGTCCTCATTACAGGCGGATTTGAGGCAGGCGACGAAATAAAAAAACTGGCCGATGAGCTGGAGATGCCGGTCATCTCAACAAGCTATGATACATTTACTGTAGCAGCCATGATCAACCGGGCGATCTACGATCAGCTGATCAAAAAAGAAATTGTACTGGTCGGGGATATTTTAACACCAGTGGAAAGCAGTGTATTTCTTCAACTTGGAGATACAGTGGGTGACTGGCTGGATAAAAACAGAGAAACGTCACACAGCCGGTTTCCGGTTGTAGATGAGCACTTAAAGGTATTCGGTATTGTAACGGCGAAAGATATTATGGGAAGCGGCCGGGAAATTGGTGTGGAAAAAGTAATGACGAAACACCCGCTTACCGTCACCTTGAAAACAAGTGTGGCTTCAGCCGCCCATATGATGATCTGGGAAGGAATTGAACTGCTGCCAGTCGTAGACGAACAAAATCGTCTGCAGGGTATTGTCAGCCGCCAGGATGTGCTTAAAGCGATGCAAACCGCACAACGTCAGCCACAGGCAGCTGAGACTCTCGATGATACGATTGCCAAGCAGCTGATTCTGCCTGAGGATCAAAGCGCAAGCGGCAGTTATCAGTTTGAGGTAACCCCGCAAATGACCAATCAGCTCGGCACGGTTTCTTACGGAGTGTTTACAACGATTGTAACCGAAGCCGCAAATCGCGTTTTGCGTGCACATAAACGTGGTGACCTTGTGGTAGAAAATATCACGATTTACTTTTTAAAACCGATTCAGATGGAGTCCATTCTTACGGTTGCCCCAAAAGTGCTGGAAATTGGCCGTAAGTTCGGGAAGGTAGATGTCGAGGTATATAATGCAGGGGTGCTTGCAGGCAAAGCGATGATGATGTGCCAGTTAATTGATCGATAAAAAAAGCAGGCGGCCTGCCTGCTTCCTCGGTTACAGCTGATCCATTTTTTCTGCTTCCTGCCGGGCGAATGGCTGGTAATGCCTGTACAATTTAAAACCGGCCGCCATGCTGGCGAATCCGTACAAAATAAAAATGGCGGAAATAATATAGGCGGTTGTAGTCTGCTGAATAAGCAGCGTATTTACGCCAAACGTGCCGACAAATAACCCCAGTACCATACTGGATTTAGCGGACAGCCACTTTCTTTCCATTGGCCGTCTGCTTCTGACATATTGGACTTTATAAAACAAGTAAAACATAAATGATAAAACAATGATGACGACCAAAAAGAAATTAGGCATTCGATGTATTCCTCCGTTTTTGGCTTCCATTTTTATTGTAACGGGAACAGCGGCGGATTTCCACCGGAAACAAGCCTGTAGAGAAGGGGAAAAAAGTTGAAACAACAGATTATTGATAAAATTAAAGAATATGATACGATCATTCTTCACCGTCACGTACGTCCGGACCCGGACGCATACGGATCACAAGGAGGGCTCGCTGAAATAATCCGCGCTACGTTTCCGGAAAAAAACGTTTACACGGTTGGGGCAGAGGAGCAGACGCTTTATTTTATGCGGCGCCTCGATCAAATTGAAGACAGTGTTTATGAAAATGCGCTCGTCATTGTATGTGATACAGCCAACCAGGCGCGAATTTGTGATCAGCGTTTCAAACTTGGGAAAGAAGTGATTAAAATTGATCATCATCCAAATGAAGATCCATACGGCGATCTTCTTTGGGTAGAGGAAGATGCGGCAGCGTGCAGCCAGATGATTTATGAGCTGTTTAAAACATCTGGCGGACAGCTGAAGATCAATGACGAAGCAGCACGCCTTCTTTATGCAGGTATTGTCAGTGATACAGGGCGTTTTTTATACCCGTCTACGACGATTGAGACTATGCAGTGCGCTGGTGAATTGATGCAGTATGAGTTTGATCGGCAGGAGCTGTTTAACCATTTGTATGAAAAAGACGCACATGTCTTGAAGCTTGAAGGATATATTCTCCAGCATTTTGTAATGGATGAATCGGGTGTAGCGGAAGTGCGGATGACGAAAGAATTGTTAAAGCAATTCGGCGCTACACAAGCTGAAACCTCTCTTCTTGTCAGCATTTTAAGCGGTGTAAAAGGCATTAAAGCGTGGGTCTTCTTTATTGAAGAAGAAGATCAAATCCGTGTGCGCTTCCGCTCTAAGGGACCTGTCATTAATGGGCTGGCGGTGAAGCACGGAGGCGGCGGCCATGCGCTTGCGGCAGGGGCAAGTGTGTATTCATGGGAAGAAGCAGACCAAGTATTAGCAGATTTAAAAAATCTTGTAGCAGGGCAATAAAGGAGAATTTTTTCTCCTTTCTTTTTATATTAAAAAGAGAACGTATATTCAGATTGTGAGAGGAGTGAAAAGAAGTGATCCAGCTGGAAACGGAAACGGCATACAGCTTTCGTGGCGCGACGCTCACGCCAGAGCAAATCGCTCAAAAAACGCAGGAAGCGGGCCAAAAGGCGGTCGCGCTGACAGATTGGAACAACCTGCATGCAGCTATTCCTTTTTATCTTGCCTGCCAAAAGCGCGGCATTAAGCCTATTTTGGGATTAAAAGCGGAAGTGGAAGCCCAGCAGGAGAGTGATCGGGCATATCCGCTTCTTTTGTACGCGCAAAATGATAATGGCTTTTCAAATTTAATTAAAATTTCCAGTGCTTTGCAGACAAAAGCAGAAGCCGGTCTTCCGCTTCGCTGGCTGAACGGATACGCTAAAGATCTGATTGCCGTTCTGCCAGGCCTAGATGGTGATCCTTCTGAAGAAGCACTGGCTTTTTTTAAAGAGGTTTTTCAGCATTTTTATATCGGGCTTCGTGGAACGCGGGCTGAACGTTTTTTAATAGAAAAAGCAAGGGCTGACGGCATTCCGGTTGTAGCCATTGGTCATGTTCAGTATGCCGATCCAGCAGGCGCTTTTGCTTCAACATGCCTCCAGGCCATCCGGGACAACCGGCTTATTGAACCGGAAGAAGAATTAACGGAAGCAGTGTATGCTTTTAAGCCCGAGGCTCAATGGAAGGAACTCTATCAGGATATTCCGGAAGCAATGGACAATACGGCGGTTATTGCCAGGCTCTGCGATGTGAACATAAAATTTGGCAGCCGCCTTCTTCCCGCATTTCCTCTGCCGGAGGGAGAAAGTGCCGTTGAACGGTTGAAAAATTTATGTATGGAAGGGCTGAGGGACCGAAGTGATCCGGCTTATATAGAGCGCCTTTCCTACGAGCTGTCTATAATCAGCAGAATGAATTTCAGTGATTACTTTTTAATTGTTCATGATTTTGTACACTTTGCCAAAAAACAAGGAATTCTGACAGGGCCGGGCCGGGGATCCGCTGCCGGATCTCTTGTAGCCTTTGCCCTTGGTATTACCGCAGTAGATCCTATCCGCCATAATCTCTTGTTTGAGCGGTTTTTAAATCCGGAGCGGATTACGATGCCGGATATTGATATTGATTTTCCAGATTATCGTCGTGATGAGGTAATCCGGTACATCACTCAAAAATATGGTGCTGTTCACGCCGCGCAAATTGTAACGTTCGGTACGTTATCAGCTAAAGCGGTGATGAGAGACACAGCCCGGGTCTTCGGTTTTGACAGCGGAGAATTATCACGGCTGTCAAAGCTTATTCCGTCGACACCGGGAACGAAGCTTTCACAGGTTAACTTAGAGGGCTGGCGGGCGGAGTCGCCTGTTCATGAACGCATTTATCAAACAGCACTCCGCTTGGAAGGACTGCCGCGCCATACCTCTACACATGCAGCGGGTATCGTGATGACTGAAAAGCCGCTCACTGACCATGTGCCCATCATGAAGGGGCATGACGGGGTGTATTTAACGCAATATCCAATGGAGCCGCTTGAGCAGCTGGGGCTTTTAAAAATAGATTTGCTGGGCTTGCGCAATTTAACAACAATCGAACGAATCATCGCTTCTATTCGAAGAAAAACCGGCCGGAGGATAGACTTATTGTCGCTTTCGCTAGATGATCATGATGTTTTCAAGCTGCTTGGAGAAGGAAAGACAGCCGGTATTTTTCAATTTGAATCTGAAGGAATGAAAAATGTTCTCACACAGCTGCAGCCAAACCGCTTTGAAGATATGGTAGCCGTAAATGCCTTATACCGCCCCGGCCCAATGGAACAGATTCCCACCTATATTAAACGGCGGCATGGACAGGAATCGCTTCAATATCCACATCCCGTTTTAAAAGAGATACTAGAGCCGACGTATGGCATCATTGTCTATCAGGAGCAGATTATTCAAATCGCTGTGCAGCTAGCCGGCTTCACACCCGGAGAAGCCGATTTGCTGCGCCGTGCTGTAAGCAAAAAGAAAAAAGAGACACTGGAGCAGGAGCGAAAACATTTTGTCAGCGGTGCTGTTCAAAATGGTGTCGAAGAAAACATCGCTCTTTTCGTGTACGACTTGATTGTCCGGTTTGCTGACTACGGCTTTAACCGAAGCCATGCGGTTGCCTACAGTATGATCGCATACTGGCTTGCCTGGCTGAAGGTTCATTATCCGGCTCATTTTCTAGCAGCGCTTTTGCAATCTCAAACGGGAAATGAAGAAAAGATGCGGCAATACGCAGCGGAGGCAGCGGAGTATGATCTTTCTTTTCTCGCACCATCTGTTAATATGAGCAGCTATTCATTTCAAGCCGAACAAGATGGGATTCGATTTGGTCTTGTGCCGATAAAAGGAGTGGGCCAGACGGTTGCCAAAACGATTATAGAGGAACGAAAAGAGGGCCGTTTTCAGGATTTATTTGATTTCTGCCAGCGGGTTCCGGCGAATATTGTGAATCGAAAAGCAATTGAATCACTAATTTATGCGGGAGCGATGGATGAGTTTGGCCAGGATCGTGCGGTGCTGCTGGCCAGTATTGATGCGGCCGTAGAACACGCAGCTCTTATTCAGCCGGATGAAGGGAGTTTATTTGAAGGGCTTGGTGTATCGTTCCATCCTAAATATGCGGATGTAACTGGACTTCCCGTAGATATAAAACTGGAAAAAGAACGGGAAATGCTCGGTCTGTATGTTTCGGATCACCCGATAGCGCTTCATCGAAAGGTGCTTGCTCAAGCCGGTGCCGTTCCAGTGATAAAGGTTCAAGCCAGCCGAAAAGTCATCACAGCAGGAATGATCGGAAGCATTCGTGAGATCCGCACGAAAAAAGGCGATAAAATGGCTTTTTCCTCCCTTGCAGATGAAACAGGAGAGCGGGAAATGATCTTATTTCCGGAAGTGTACCGAAAACATGGCCCATTTATTGAAAAAGGGAAAGCTGTACTTGTAAAAGGAGCAGCAGAAGAACGAAATGGCAGTCTCCAGCTTATTGTTCAGTCTCTTGAACCGATTCAAGAAGGAATAAACAAAACGATAGAAAAAAAACAAGTTCTTTTTATCCAGCTGCCGGAAGGAAAAGGAGAAAGTGAGCTGGCAGGCTGGGTAGTGGAAGAGCTTCAGCTTTATCCGGGCCAGGCCTCGGTGGTGATCCATTATGAACGGACGAAGGAAACAGTAAGGCTCGGGCCGAAGTATAAAGTATCACCGAAAGAAGAATTGATTGAGGGGCTGAAAAAAAGGTGTGGAACACGCAACGTTGTGCTTAAATCCTTTGACTAACCTTTACAATTCAGGATGAATCGTTTAAAGTATTATATTGAATTGTGTGGTCTGACCACTTAAAGGAGAAAAAGAGGAGCTGGCAGAATGTCGAATCGGGAAGAAGCGCTTCAAATGCATAAAGAAAATCACGGTAAATTGTCAACTGGTATTAAAACAGTTGTGAAAAATGCAAAAGACTTAAGTCTTGCTTATTCACCTGGTGTGGCAGAGCCGTGCAAAGAAATTTATGAAAAGCCAGAAACCGTGTATGATTATACAATGAAGGGCAATATGGTAGCGGTTGTCTCAGACGGCACTGCAGTGCTTGGACTGGGCAATATTGGCCCGGAAGCCTCTCTTCCGGTTATGGAAGGAAAAGCTGTGCTGTTTAAGAGCTTTGCAGGAGTAGATGCTTTTCCAGTCTGCTTAAACTCAACGGATCCGGAAAAAATCATTGAAACGGTTAAAATGATGGAGCCGACATTTGGCGGCGTAAACTTAGAAGATATTGCGGCTCCGAACTGCTTTGTGATTGAGGAGCGGCTGAAGAAAGAAACAAATATCCCTGTTTTCCACGATGATCAGCACGGTACTGCTATTGTGACAGTAGCCGGTTTAATTAATGCCCTTAAGCTGACAGGGAAAAAGATGACGGACATTAAAGTAGTGGCAAATGGTGCGGGTGCAGCAGGTATTGCTATTATTAAATTGTTAAAAGGATATGGCTTGCAAAATATCATTATGTGTGACTCGCGAGGAGCCATTTACGAAGGGCGCCCAGAGGGCATGAATCCCGTAAAAGACGAAGTAGCGAAGTTTACGAACCGCGAGAAAAAAGCCGGCAGCCTTGCTGATGTCATTGAAGGAGCGGACGTATTTATCGGAGTATCGGTAGCGGGTGCGCTAACGAAAGAAATGATCCAAACGATGAACGAAGAACCTATTATTTTTGCGATGGCAAACCCAACACCGGAAATTATGCCGGAAGAAGCAAAAGCAGCCGGAGCAAAGGTAATCGGAACCGGCCGTTCTGATTTTCCGAACCAGGTAAACAATGTGCTGGCTTTTCCGGGTATTTTCCGCGGGGCATTAGATGTCCGTGCCACACATATAAATGAAAAAATGAAACAAGCTGCTGTAGAAGCGATTGCCAGCCTTGTGGCTGAAGAAGACCTTCATGCCGATTATGTAATTCCAGGTCCTTTTGACCCCCGGGTTGCGCCTGCCGTAGCAGCGGCTGTAGCAAAAGCCGGCATGGAAACAGGCGTGGCGCGCCGGAAAGTAAAACCGGAGGATGTTCGCCAAAAAACTATGCAGCTGTCATTGATTGGCAAAGGTGAATAAATGACTGGTTCTGTGCGCCCGCCATCAAAATTTTTGGCTGCCATTGCACAAATTCAGGAAATGATTAAAAGGGACCGCCTTCGGCCCGGAGATAAAATCCCTTCAGAGCGCGAGCTTTCAGACAAGCTTTCCATCGGGCGTTCATCAGTTCGTGAAGCATTGCGGGCGCTCGAGCTGCTGGGGCTTATTGAAACGCGGCGCGGCGAAGGGACTTTTCTGCGTGACTTCAAAGACCATCAGCTTGTCCCGCTCATCGGTACCTTTCTTTTTGATGGCGACCAAACAAGAGAAGATCTTCACGATGTAAAGGCGATCTTGGAGCTCGGCTGTCTCGCCGTTTTGGCGGGAAAAGCCGATTTAGATTCAATAGAGCTGACAGGTTCTTTTGAGGAGCTGACAGGTAAAACCGGCAATCGGCTCCTGCGAAACATATGGATGATTATTTCAAATTATGCAGGAAGCGATCCGGACCATGAACGGCTTCAAAAGCTGCTGGCATCAGCCAGACAAATTCAGTATTCAAAACGCCAGTAAAGGGGTGGGACAATGGCGATTAAAAATATGTTTACCAAACAAAAACCAAAAAAAATAAAATATGCAACCATTCCTTCGGAGGCGGCCAAGCAGGATGTTCCAGAAGGCATCATGCAAAAGTGTCCGAAGTGCAAAAAGATCATGTATACGAAAGAACTGGAAAAAAATCTTCATGTTTGCATGGGCTGCGGGTATCATTATCCGATGAAGGCCTTTGAACGGATCGAAAGCCTTCTCGATGAAGGATCTTTCCGTGAGCTTGATGCAGAGCTGTCAACAGCTAATCCACTCGGGTTTCCTGATTATGAAGAAAAAATAGCGGCCGACCGAAAGAAAACCGGGCTGAATGAAGCGATTGTCACAGGCGTTGGAGCCATCAATGGCCATCAGGCCGCTTTTGCGTTCATGGACTCATCTTTCCGGATGGGCAGCATGGGTTCAGTGGTAGGCGAGAAAATTACCCGTGCCGTTGAAGAAGCGATCCGCCTGCAGATTCCTTTTATTATCTTTACCGCATCCGGCGGAGCACGGATGCAGGAAGGCGTTTTATCGCTCATGCAAATGGCGAAAACAGGGGCTGCTTTTAAGCGTCTCAGCGACCGGGGCGGGCTCATTATTTCTGTAATGACGCATCCGACAACTGGCGGTGTATCGGCGAGCTTTGCATCTCTCGGCGACTTTAACTTTGCAGAGCCGGGTGCGCTGATCGGATTTGCCGGGCGGCGGATTATTGAGCAAACCATTCGCGAAAAGCTGCCGGAAGATTTTCAAACAGCTGAATTTTTGCTTCAGTGCGGACAGCTTGATGCCGTTCTGCACAGAAAAGAAATGAAAGATAAGCTTTCATTTTTACTCGATATCCATCAAACGGGCGGTGTAAAAAAATGACAGGACTTGAGTTTGAAAAGCCGGTCCGTGACCTGCAGGAAAAAATAGCGGAGCTTAAAAATTTCACCTCCAGCTCTGATGTAGACTTGTCAGATGAAATTGAAAAGCTTGAGCTGCGCTTAAAGAAGCTTGAAGATGACATTTACAACAGCATGACACCTTGGGACCGTGTTCAAATGGCACGCCATCCAAATCGTCCAACCACACTGGATTACATTCCTTTCTTGTTTGAAGGATTTTTCGAACTTCATGGAGACCGTGCATACGGCGATGATGCAGCCATCGTAGCAGGGGTGGCAAAGTACCATGGCCAGCCGGTAACGGTGATTGGACATCAGCGGGGACGCGATACAAAAGAAAATATTCAGCGTACGTTTGGCATGCCCCACCCGGAAGGCTACCGGAAAGCACTTCGTTTAATGAAACAGGCAGAAAAGTTTAAACGCCCGATCATTTGCTTAATTGATACAAAAGGTGCGTATCCGGGCAAAGCGGCGGAGGAGCGGGGACAAAGTGAAGCCATTGCCCGTAATATTTTTGAAATGGCCGGCTTAACCGTACCAATTATCTGCATCGTTATTGGTGAAGGAGGAAGCGGAGGAGCCTTAGCACTCGGTGTCGGTGACCGTCTGTTTATGCTTGAAAACTCTACGTACTCGGTTATCTCGCCCGAGGGAGCAGCCGCTTTATTATGGAAAGACGCGAGTCTCGCGAAGCGTGCAGCAGAAACGATGAAAATTACAGCTCGGGATTTGCGCTCACTCGGTATTGTGGATGAAATTATTCCAGAGGTGCGGGGCGGAGCACACCGTGATGCAAAAGAGCAGGCGCAGCTGATTGACCAAGTGTTGTATCCGGCCATGAAAGAGCTGCAGAGCATTGATCATGCAAACCTGGTTGACCAGCGTTATGAAAAATATAAACGAATCGGCGGCTATGCTGAACAAACAACCGGCCTGAATAATTAATATTCAGGACCGGTTTTTTCCTTGCATAGACATTTTCTTTGTGGTAACGCTTACTTATTGAGTAAACATTGTGAACGGGAAAACGTTCTGTTATCTTAAAAGAGGGTAGGCATACAAAAGATGCAACTGACAAAAATTTTTAGAGGTGACAAGATATGAAACGAATTGGTGTGTTAACAAGTGGCGGGGATGCACCTGGAATGAATGCAGCCGTGCGTGCTGTTGTCCGGAAAGCGATTTACCACGACATGGAAGTATTCGGTGTTTATCAGGGATATCATGGCTTAATTAATGGGCATATTAAACAATTAGATCGTGGTTCGGTCGGCGATATTATTCACCGAGGCGGAACGATGCTGCGCTCAGCCCGCTGCTTGGAATTTAAAACGCTTGAAGGCCAAAAGCAAGGCATCGAGCAAATGGAGAAGTTTGGGATCGAAGGATTAGTGGTAATCGGTGGAGACGGTTCTTACATGGGTGCGAAAGCATTAACAGAACATGGTTTTCCGTGTGTCGGAGTGCCTGGAACAATCGATAACGACATTCCCGGAACAGAATTTACAATTGGCTTTGATACAGCTTTAAATACAGTCATCGACGCGATCGATAAAATCCGGGATACAGCCAGCTCCCATGAGCGCACATTCATTGTAGAAGTAATGGGCCGTCATGCCGGCGATCTAGCGCTTTGGTCAGGCCTTGCAGGCGGTGCGGAAACAATCCTTATTCCGGAAGCACCTTACGATATGAACAAAATTGCGGCCAAGCTGAAACGCAGCCAGGAGCGCGGTAAAAAACACAGTATTATCGTCGTAGCAGAAGGAGTCATGACAGGCAGCAAGTTTGGTGCTATTATTGAAGAGTTGACAGGATTCGACACGCGTGTTTCCGTTTTGGGCCATATGCAGCGCGGAGGCTCACCAAGCGCAGCAGACCGAGTGCTCGCCAGCCGTCTTGGTGCACATGCAGTGGAATTACTTCTAGAAGGAAAAGGCGGTCGTGCTGTCGGGATCGAACAAAACCAAATTGTTGATTACGACATTATTGAGGCGCTCTCAAAACCGCATAAAGTCGATCAGCGTATGTATGAATTATCGCAAGAACTGTCGATTTAATCACAAAAATGGAGGAACTATCAATGCAAAAAACGAAAATCGTCTGTACAATTGGACCAGCAAGCGAAAGCCTTGAAACGCTTCAATCATTAATGAACGCAGGCATGAATGTTGCACGCTTAAACTTTTCACACGGAAGCCATGAAGAGCATGGAGCGCGTATTCAAAACATTCGCCAGGCAGCAAAAAACACAGGGAAAACTGTGGCGATTTTGCTCGATACAAAAGGTCCTGAAATTCGTACACATAACATGGAAAACGGAGCTATTGAGCTTGAAAGCGGCAAAGATGCTGTTATTTCCATGACAGAAGTATTGGGGACACCTGAAAAGTTTTCGATTACTTACTCAGGTTTGATTGATGATGTGGAACCAGGTTCAAGTATTTTGCTTGATGACGGCTTGATTGGTCTTTTGGTTACAGGCATTGATCGTGAAAAAGGCGAAATCGGCGTTCGGATTTTAAACAGCGGTACATTAAAAAATAAAAAAGGTGTAAACGTACCAGGCGTTTCTGTTAAATTGCCAGGTATTACAGAAAAAGATGCGGACGATATCCGTTTTGGTATCGAGCAGGGTGTCGACTTTATCGCTGCTTCTTTTGTACGCCGCACATCTGACGTATTGGATATTCGTGAGCTGCTGGAAAAACACAAGGCTACTCACATTCAAATCATCCCGAAAATTGAAAACCAAGAAGGCGTTGATAACATCGATGACATTCTTGAAGTATCAGACGGGCTGATGGTTGCACGTGGCGATCTTGGTGTGGAAATTCCGGCTGAAGAAGTGCCGATCGTACAAAAGAAACTGATTAAAAAGTGTAATCTGCTTGGCAAACCAGTTATTACGGCTACGCAAATGCTTGATTCTATGCAGCGTAACCCGCGTCCGACACGTGCGGAAGCAAGTGACGTAGCAAATGCGATTTTCGATGGAACAGATGCGATTATGCTGTCAGGTGAAACAGCAGCCGGTGCATATCCGCTTGAAGCAGTAAAAACGATGCATAACATCGCAGTCCGCGCAGAAGCAGAGCTGCAAATGAGAGATATTCCGCCTCGCCGCCGCAATAATACAGGCCGTATGACTATGACAGACGCTATTGGCCAGTCTGTAGCTAAAACGGCGGAAGCATTGGAAGTAAAAGCGATTATCGCACCAACGTCAAGCGGACATACTGCACGGATGATTTCACGTTACCGTTCTAAAGCATCTATCTATGCTGTAACAGACAGCGAACGCGTAATGAGAAGCTTATCACTTGTCTGGGGCGTATTCCCGGTTATGGGGCTTAGTGTGTCTTCAACAGATGATATGCTGGATAACGCGATTGTCCGCTGCCTCGATGAAGGGCTGATCAGCCACGGTGAGCTTGTTGTTATTACAGCGGGTGTGCCGGTAGGTGAATCTGGAACAACGAACTTAATGAAAATTCATGTTGTTGGTGACATTCTTGTGAAAGCACAAGGTATCGGCCGTCATTCAGCATATGGAAGAGTTGTGACAGCTAAAACAGCTTCTGAAGCCATTGAAAAAGTAAAGCCGGGCGATATTCTTGTCACATACGGAACCGATCGTGAAATGATGCCTGCCATTGAAAAATGCAGTGCCCTTATTACAGAAGAAGGCGGATTAACAAGCCATGCGGCTGTAGTTGGCATCAATCTTGGCATTCCGGTTATCGTGGATGTTGAGGGAGCTCTTAATACGTTCTCAGATGGCCAGGAAATTACAGTAGATGCGGCACGCGGTATTATTTACAACGGTCACGCTAACGTTTTGTAAAAAACAAACCAGCTTGATGGATAGACAAACCAAGAAGCAAAAATAAGGGTGCTGTGATGAGCCCGAAAACGCCGGTTAAATGGTAGCCTGCAAATGCTGCAAATAAAACGGCCAGCGGATGAAGGCCTGCTGAATCGGAAACCAGCTTCGGTTCAAGCAGCTGGCGTACAAGAACAAGGGTCGTATATAAAACAGCAGTGAAAATGGCTGCGTGGGTTTGTCCAGTAAGAAGGCAGAAGAAAATCCAGGGTACAAACAAAAGGATGGAGCCGACAATGGGAATAAACTCAAGAACGGCCGTTAAAAAAGCCAGCTCCAGTATATGAGGAGTACCCAGCAGGAAAAAGCCTGCGCATGCTGCTGTAAAAGTAACAGTAAACAGCTTTAATTGTGCGTATCCATAGGCGTACAAGGAAAAAGAAAAGGTATTGGCTGCACGGGCTGTTTTGGCACGGATGGATTCGGGCAAAAGAGAGAGGAAAAAAGAGCCGTCTTTTGCCATGAAAAAAGCAGCCAGCAGAGCAATCAGCAATTGGGTGGCTGTACCTGGGAGTGAGAGAAAGTAAAAAGTGCCTGCAAGAAGCCACTTTCCTGCGGATTCCTCAACAGTGTGAGCAGCGGCCGTTTCGACCGTGTGCAGATATTGCAGTAAAAGAGCAAGCTGGTCTTTGGTTAAAAAATTCATCATGCTTTGAAGCAGCTGCTCCAAATGCATAACGGCGATAGGAATATAATGAGGAATCACTGTATGCAGATGGGAAACGGTCCGGGCGCTAATCCAGGCGAACAGCAGGCAGCCTGCTGACAGAAGCAGAAGAATCCAGACCATTGATACACATACAGCCACTGTCCGGGAGGCATTCGTTTTTCTTTGAATAAAGTGGGCTGGTCTATGTAACACAGCGGCAAAAAATGCCCCAGCTAAAAATGGCTTGAAAATTGGCAGGAGCCAGTAAATAAGCAGAAAAATTGCACTGGCAATAAGATATTGAACAATGATCCGCATGGTACATGCCCCCGTTTCTATACTACTCGTATGAGAAAAAGGGCACGGCCATGCGTCTTTTTTTAGGAGTGAAGTTATGCAGGCGTTTTTATTTTTGCTTCTGCTGACAGCAATCAGCATTGTAGCCAAAAACCAATCATTGCTTATTGCTTCGGTATTCTTACTGGCCTTAAAAGCAATAGGCCTCGATCTAAAGTGGTTTGATATGATGCAGAAAAACGGAATAAATTGGGGGGTTACGGTAATCACAATTGCGGTACTCGTCCCCATTGCAACAGGGGCGATTGGCTTTAGGGAATTGGGCGCGGCTCTGAAATCACCGTATGCCTGGATCGCTCTTACAGCCGGCATTTTAGTAGCGCTCATTGCAAAAGGAGGAATCGTGCTTTTAGCCGATGATCCCCATATCACCACAGCGCTGGTGCTTGGCACCGTATTAGCAGTCGCTCTTTTTAACGGAGTTCCAGTCGGGCCGTTAATTGGTGCCGGCATCGCGTATTATGCAATGAAGATGTTTTCTGTACTTTAGCAGAAAAAATGAAACTTTTTCAATACCTCTCCGTATGAATACACAATAAGATAAAAAGGAGCTGGATACGTTGTTAAACAAAAATCCGGGTATTGCTGCTGTCTTAAGTGTATTCTGGACGGGTGTCGGGCAAATTTATAACGGCCAGATTATGAAAGGTTTAATTTTAATTGTTGTGCAGATGATTAATGCAGCCTTGATGTTTGTGCTGATTGGGTTTATCACTTATCCGCTTGTATGGATCTGGGGCATTTATGATGCTTACAAAACAGCGGACAGAATGAACAGACGGTCTGACTTTTAAACTAAAACTTACTATAATACCATAAATTCCGGGTATGTTAAGCCCGGAATTTTACTGTTTTCAAAAAAATTCGAACAATTTGGCACGTTTTGATTCACAAACTTGCTCACATTGTTTATAATAAGCAATGTAAGCGCACACCTTTTTGAACATTTAAGTAATTTTGTTTTAAAAGGAGCACGTAATTTACATATGCTTTTTTATTTATAAAATGGTACTGAGCAGTTGCTCGGCATGCATACACAAATAAAAAAGCGGGTAACGGGGAAATAAACAAGCGAAGGAGAGATAATTATGACTACTGCACGCGGACTCGAGGGAGTAGTGGCTACAACATCATCTGTCAGCTCTATCATTGATGACACACTTACATACGCAGGATACAATATTGATGATCTGACAGAGAATGCAAGCTTTGAAGAAGTAATTTATTTGCTTTGGCATCGCCGTCTTCCAACACAAGCGCAGCTGGATGAACTGAAAGAGCAGCTTTCGGAAAACTATACCATTCCAAAAGAAATTTTGGATCATTTTAAAATGTATCCAATTGAGAAAGTTCATCCAATGGCGGCGCTTCGTTCATCTGTGTCACTGCTTGGCCTTTACGATGAAGAAGCTGATGTTATGACAGATGAAGCCAACTACCGCAAAGCGATTCGCATCCAGGCGAAGATTCCGGCGCTTGTGACAGCATTCTCACGCATTCGTAAAGGGGAAGAGCCGATTGCACCGAAAAAGGAGTACGGTATTGCCGAAAACTTCTTGTATATGCTTTCTGGTAATGACCCAACAGCCGTAGAAGTTGAAGCATTTGATAAAGCCCTTGTTCTTCACGCAGATCATGAGCTTAATGCGTCTACTTTTACAGCCCGTGTCTGTGTCGCTACTTTGTCAGATATGTATTCAGGTGTAACTGCAGCTCTTGGCGCTTTAAAAGGGCCTCTTCATGGCGGCGCAAACGAGCAGGTTATGAAAATGCTTACAGAAATCGGTTCAGCAGATAACGTAGAACCGTATATTCTTGAAAAGCTCAATAACAAAGAAAAGATCATGGGCTTCGGTCACCGCGTATACCGCCAGGGCGATCCACGGGCTAAACACCTTCGTGAAATGTCTAAGCGTTTAACAGAGCAAAACGGTGAGGCAGAGCTTTATAACATGTCTATCGAAATTGAAAGTCTTGTTACAGGAAGCAAAAACCTGCCGCCAAACGTAGACTTCTATTCGGCATCCGTTTATCACAGCCTTGGTATTGAGCATGATTTATTCACGCCTATCTTTGCTGTAAGCCGTGCATCAGGCTGGATTGCACATATTCTTGAACAGTATGCCAACAACAGACTGATCCGTCCGAGAGCTGAATATACAGGTCCGGATATGCAAAAATACGTACCTATTAGCGAACGCGTATAATTAAGAAAGCATTTGCAAAAAAATAAATAACTAGTGTAATATGAAAATAGTAAACACGGGTTAGAGAAATTTTCTCTAACCTTTGAACATGGAATTGGAGGGAAAGGCAAGATGACTCAAGGCGAAAAAATTTCAATGCAAGATGGCGTACTAAATGTACCAAACAATCCAATCGTTCCTTTTATTGAAGGCGATGGAATTGGTCCTGATATTTGGGCAGCTGCTTCACGCGTTTTAGATGCAGCGGTTGAAAAAGCGTATAATGGCGAAAAGAAAATTGTTTGGAAAGAAGTTCTTGCGGGTGAAAAAGCCTTTAACCAAACAGGCGAATGGCTTCCAAAAGAAACGCTTGAGCAAATTGACGAGTATTTGATCGCAATTAAAGGTCCACTTACAACGCCAGTTGGCGGCGGAATCCGTTCATTGAACGTAGCACTTCGCCAGGAATTGGATCTTTTCACATGCCTTCGTCCTGTTCGTTATTTCGATGGTGTACCTTCACCAGTAAAACGTCCTGAAGATACTGATATGGTCATCTTCCGTGAAAACACAGAAGATATTTATGCAGGTATTGAGTATGCTGAAGGCTCAGATGAAGTGAAAAAAGTGATCGAGTTCTTGAAAAACGAAATGGGCGTTAACAAAATCCGTTTCCCTGAAACATCTGGTATCGGTATTAAACCTGTATCAAAAGAAGGAACACAGCGTCTGGTACGTGCGGCGATCAACTACGCAATCAAAGAAGGCCGTAAATCTTTAACGCTTGTTCACAAAGGCAACATTATGAAATTCACAGAAGGTGCGTTTAAAAACTGGGGCTATGAGCTTGCTGAAAAAGAATTTGGCGATAAAGTGTTCACTTGGGCACAATACGACAAAATCAAAGAAGCAGAAGGCACAGAAGCAGCAAACAAAGCACAATCTGAAGCCGAAGCTGCAGGCAAAATTATCGTAAAAGATTCCATTGCCGATATCTTCTTACAACAAATTTTAACTCGTCCGAAAGAGTTTGATGTCGTAGCGACAATGAACTTGAACGGAGACTATATTTCTGATGCGCTTGCAGCTCAAGTAGGCGGAATTGGAATCGCACCAGGTGCCAATATCAACTATGAAACTGGCCATGCGATTTTCGAAGCAACACACGGTACTGCGCCGAAATATGCAGGTCTTGATAAAGTAAATCCATCATCTGTTTTGTTGTCAGGCGTTTTGCTTCTTGAGCACCTTGGCTGGAATGAAGCAGCAACTGCGATTACAAAATCAGTTGAAAAAACAATTTCTTCGAAGGTTGTTACATATGACTTTGCCCGCTTAATGGACGGTGCAACAGAAGTGAAATGTTCCGAGTTCGCAGACGAATTGATTAAAAACCTGTAATGTTGATTGATGCTCTCCCCAAAAGGAGAGCATCTTACATAATATTTGGTTCCACCATAAATAAAGGAGGAGTTTTATTATGACAGCATATAACCGTAAAAAGGTTTCTGTAATCGGCGGCGGCTTTACTGGTGCTACAACGGCATTTCTTCTGGCACAAAAAGAGCTGGCAGACGTTGTTCTTGTCGACATTCCGCAGGCAGAAGGCCCAACAAAAGGCAAAGCACTTGATATGCTTGAAGCAAGCCCTGTCCAAGGATTTGATGCAAATATTACCGGCACGTCTGATTATGCTGAAACAGCAGATTCGGATATCGTCATTATTACAGCAGGTATTGCACGCAAACCAGGCATGAGCCGTGACGATCTTGTTCAAACAAATCAAAAGGTTATGAAATCTGTTACGTCTGAAATCGTAAAATATTCTCCAAATTGTACAATTATCGTTTTAACAAACCCAGTTGATGCGATGACATACACTGTTTTAAAAGAATCGGGCTTCCCGAAAAGCCGTGTGATCGGTCAATCAGGTGTCCTGGACACAGCTCGTTTCCGCACATTCGTTGCACAAGAGCTTAAGATTTCTGTAAAAGACATTACAGGATTCGTTCTTGGCGGACACGGAGACGACATGGTTCCGCTCGTACGCTATTCTTACGCAGGCGGGATTCCGCTTGAAACGCTTATTCCAAAGGACCGCTTAGATGCCATTGTTGAGCGTACACGTAAAGGCGGCGGTGAAATTGTCCAGCTTTTAGGCAACGGTTCAGCGTATTACGCACCGGCTGCGTCACTTGTTGAAATGACTGAAGCGATTTTAAAAGATCAGCGCCGCATTTTGCCGGCAATTGCGTATCTCGAAGGTGAATATGGCTACAATGATATATATTTAGGCGTTCCGACCATTCTAGGCGGCAACGGCATTGAAAAAATCATTGAACTTGAATTAACTGCAGAAGAGCAAGCAGGTCTTGACAGATCTGCTGAAGCTGTACGCAGCGTGATGTCTGTTCTTTCTTAAATCAAGTATAAAAAAAGAACCTGCCGTATTACAGCAGGTTCTTTTTTTATGCAGAACAGCACTTTATCGGGTAGGATTTCTTCGCTATAATGAAAGATAGACATTTGAATCAGGAGGGTCATATGAAGAAAATTTTGGTTGTAGATGATGAACCATCTATTGTCACGTTAATTAAATATAATCTGGAGCAGGCAGGTTTTGAAGTGGAAACCGCTTGTGATGGAGAGGAAGCTCTTCAAAAAGCGGAGTCTGTGTCTGCAGATTTAATCATTTTAGATTGGATGCTGCCAAAGTTCGATGGCATGGAAGTGTGCAAGGACTTGCGGCAAAGACGGGTTGCTACGCCTATTTTAATGCTGACAGCAAAAGACGAAGAATTTGATAAGGTGCTTGGTCTTGAACTTGGGGCAGATGACTATATGACAAAACCGTTCAGTCCAAGAGAACTAATTGCACGCGTAAAAGCGATTTTGCGCCGCGTACAGCTGCCGCCGGCAGAACCAGTTGTTGAGGAAGAAGGGGACAGCGCCTTAATTAAAGTGGCGGACTTAAAGCTTTATCCTGAAAAATATGAAGCGTATTACAAGGAAAACTTGCTGGATTTAACGCCAAAGGAATTTGAACTGCTGCTGTTTTTAGCAGAAAACAAAACGAGAGTGCTGACACGCGACCAGCTTCTTGCGGCAGTCTGGAAATATGACTTTGTCGGGGATACCCGTATTGTAGACGTTCACATCAGCCATTTAAGAGACAAGATGGAAGAAAACACGAAAAAACCGCAGTATATTAAAACAATCCGCGGACTTGGATATAAACTGGAAGAACCGAAAGAAGCGTGATCAATTTCCGGGCAAAACTCATTCTGTCGCTTTTTATTTTGATTGCGGCTGTTTTGGCCGCTTTGGGAATCTGGCTTGGCCAAATGTTTAAATCTTACTATCTTGCTACCATTAATGACCGGCTTGAGCGGGAAACCTCCCTGCTAGCCAGTGCAGTAGAAGATTGGGGAGGAACAGAAGCAATTAATCCGATGGTGCTTGACAAATGGAGCGAGCAGATGGATACGCGTTTGAGTGTGGCGGATAATAATGGAGATCTTCTTTATGACAGCGGCGGGACAGATGAAGAAGAAAACGCCGTGCACCGAGATATCGCCCACCGTATCTCAGAAACTTTAAATGACAAAAATTATCAAACCTCCTTAATGCGTAAAATGGATGTTCAATACCACTGGACACCCATTTTAGCAAAAACGGGAGAGCAGGAAGGCTACGTCATTGTAAGTATGCGGGTCGATGCGCTCGATGAAATATACGGCCAAATTTGGGCGATTTTGCTGACTTCGCTTGGACTGTCCCTGCTCTTGATTATTTTAATCGGGACCAAAATTACTACCCGGTATGTAAAGCCAATTGAATCGGCAGCTATGGTGGCCATTGAGCTGGCAAAGGGTAACTATAGGGCAAGAACATATGAAACGCCTCCTGATGAGATGGGAATGCTCAGTACGTCGATTAACATATTAGCAAGAAACCTTCAAGAAATGATGCAAGCGCAGGAAGTTCATCAAAATCGCCTGACAACATTAATTGAAAACATTGAAAGCGGGCTTTTGCTTATTGATGACCGCGGCTATATTGTGATGGCGAACCGGTCTTTTAAAAAAATGTACAGCACTGGCCGCATCATTAAAAAACGGTATTATGAAGTCATTACCCAAGAAGACGTGATTAAAATTGTTGAGGACGTTTTTATGACAGAGAAAAATGTCCGCCGGCAAATTAAAATGACGTTTGATCTTGAAGAGAAGGACATTGAAGTATCAGGTGCCCCGATTATCGGTACAAACGACGAATGGAAAGGGATTCTCGTCGTGTACCACGATATTACGGAAATTAAGCATTTGGAACAAATGCGTAAGGATTTTGTTGCCAACGTGTCCCATGAATTAAAAACACCGATCACCTCAATCAAAGGCTTTTCAGAAACACTGCTGGACGGTGCGCTGAATGACCCGGATGCTGCAAAGATGTTTCTGGATATTATCTGGAAAGAAAGCGGCCGCATGGAAAGGCTTGTGGCTGATTTACTCGACCTTTCCAAAATTGAGCAGAAAGGACTTACGCTTAATTTAACAGAAGTGCCGTTGAAAAAACTGTTGAGTGAAGTGATTGTCACGCTTGAAAGCCGTCTGGAAGCAAAAGATATTGCTCTTCAAATGAACGTGTCTGATCATCTAATTATTCAAGGAGATGAATACCGGCTCAAGCAGGTGTTTGTTAACCTCATTACAAATGCCATTTTATACACACCAAAAGGCGGGCAGATTTTCGTGGATGCAAGCGAGTCGGGCCAGATGGTGAATTTAAAAGTTTCTGATACCGGTATTGGAATTGAAAAAGCGGAGCTGCCGCGTATTTTTGAACGGTTTTACCGTGTGGATAAAGCGCGGAGCCGGGATTCAGGCGGAACAGGGCTTGGCCTTGCCATTGTTAAACATATTATGGAAGCCCATCACGGAAAAATTAACGTGGAAAGCAAGCTGAACGAAGGAACGACGTTTACCGTTTCGTTCATCAAGAATTTGCGGAATGATTTTACAAAAGATTAACGAACCGTTTACATTTATTTTATATTGAACTGGTATAGTATGAATATCAACCCCTTTATCCAGCTTTTGTTTGGCGGAGGCGCTTAGTTGATGGCTCTCCGCCGCTTTTTTTTCCGAAAAACAAACAAGCCGTTGTTTTCTTTTTTTCTGCCGTGCATGGTAGAATAAAAAAGAAAAACAACGGCTTTTTTACTGATGAATGTGTAGTGCCGGGTGTCTGAGGGCTTACAGGAGAAGGGGTTACAAGGTACTGCAGCCGGATGCTGTCAACTTTTGCTCCATTCTTACGCCTGCTGCCGATAAGGGGCGCCTGGCGCTTTTTGAGGTGCATGTACTATGAATGCCAAGGAGGATGTATGAATAAAAAATTAGTGCTTATTGACGGAAACAGCATTGCGTATCGGGCTTTTTTTGCATTGCCGCTTTTAAGTAATTCAAAAGGTGTGCATACAAATGCCGTATATGGCTTTGCGATGATGCTTAATAAAATGGTGAAAGACGAACAGCCGACTCATATACTGGTTGCCTTCGATGCGGGTAAAACGACTTTTCGCCACAAAACATTTACAGAATATAAAGGGACGCGCCAAAAAACGCCGCCCGAGCTGTCTGAACAATTTTCTTATGTGCGCGAACTGCTGAAAGCGTACAGTATTCCTTACTTTGAATTGGAAAACTATGAAGCCGATGACATTATCGGGACATTGTCTCTTCAAGCAGAAAAAGAAGGATATACGGTTAAAATATATTCGGGCGACAAAGATTTAACACAGCTCGCTACAGACAAAACGACTGTATGCATTACACGCAAAGGCATTACAGATATTGAAGAATATACACCTGAACATATTGAAGAAAAATATGGCCTGGCACCGATGCAGATCATAGACATGAAGGGGCTGATGGGAGATGCTTCCGACAATATCCCTGGGGTGCCGGGTATCGGTGAAAAAACAGCGATTAAACTGTTAAAGCAGTTTCACTCTGTTGAAGAATTGATCCAGTCTATTGATGAGGTTAGCGGCGCAAAGCTCAAGGAAAAGCTTGTTGAACATAAAGATAAAGCAATCATGAGCAAGCAACTTGCAACGATCTTACGGACGGTGCCTATGGAGCTCGGAGTCGAACGACTTGCTTATCAGGGGGCAGACCAGGATAAATTGTATGATTTATACCGGGATCTCGAATTTAAGTCATTGCTTGACGGTATTCAGCGTACGGAGGAAGCCGAACCAGCAGCAGACGTGGATTTTACCATTGTAAGGGAGCCGCAGGCGTCTCATTTTGAACAAGCGGACGCTGTATATATAGAAATGCTCGATGTGAACTACCACCGGGCGCCAATTGCCGGTATTGCTGTGTCGGGAAGTGGGAAAACCATTTTTCTGCCGGGCGAAACGGCTGTGTCTTCTCTGGCATTTAAGCAGTGGGCGGAAAACCCGTCTGCCCGAAAAACTGTTTATGATGCAAAAAGAACGGTCATTGCGCTGCGGCGTTCGGGGATCGAGTTAGCCGGTGTCGATTTTGATGTGTTTTTGGCGTCTTATTTAATTAACCCATCTGAATCACCGGAAGATTTCGCTGCTGTAGCAAAGCTGCATGGGGAAACAGGCATCGCATCGGATGAAACCGTTTATGGGAAAGGGGCAAAACTAGCTCTTCCAGACGAAGCTGTTTATGCGAAGCATATTAGTGCAAAAGCAGAAGCGTTAAGCCGGCTTGATGACACATGCCGGCAGGAGCTGACTGAAAACGACCAAAATGAATTGTTTGATGACTTGGAGCTTCCTCTTGCCCTCATTTTAGCCGACATGGAATCGGAAGGCGTGCGGGTTGATATGGACCGGTTAAATGAAATGGGAACCGAGCTGAAAAAACGGCTTGCACAAATGGAACAAACGATTCACCAGCTGGCTGGAACGGACTTTAATATAAATTCACCGAAGCAGCTTGGCGTTATTTTGTTTGAAAAGCTCGGTCTTCCGCCGGTTAAAAAAACAAAAACCGGGTACTCAACTTCGGCGGACGTTCTTGAAAAATTGGCGCCGTCACATGAAATTGTGCAGCATATTTTAGATTACCGACAAATCGGCAAATTGCAGTCTACGTATATTGAAGGACTGCTGAAAGTAGCAGACCCGGATACACATAAAATCCATACCCGCTTTAATCAGGCTTTGACTCAGACGGGACGGTTAAGCTCTACTGATCCTAACCTGCAAAACATTCCGATCCGGCTTGAAGAAGGACGGAAAATCCGACAGGCATTCGTGCCGGAAAAAAAGGATTCTGTTATGTTTGCTGCCGACTACTCTCAAATTGAGCTGCGGGTGCTGGCACATATAAGCGGCGATGAAAAACTGATTGAAGCTTTTCAGCAGGGACTTGATATTCATACGGCCACGGCTATGGAAGTTTTTCATGTAGATGAAGACGGAGTAACATCGAACATGCGGCGCCAGGCAAAAGCCGTTAACTTCGGCATTGTTTACGGCATAAGCGATTACGGCTTGTCTCAAAGTCTTGGCATTACACGAAAGGATGCAGCCGCTTTTATCGAACGGTATTTAAACACCTATCCAGGTGTAAAAGAATATATGGATACGGCCATTCGCCAGGCCAAAGAAAAAGGCTATGTGACGACATTGTTAAACCGCCGGCGTTACATTCCGGAAGTTACCAGTCGAAACTTTAACCTGCGTTCATTTGGGGAACGTACGGCGATGAACACACCGATTCAAGGAAGCGCAGCAGATATTATTAAAAAAGCGATGATTGACGTTGCTGAACGTCTTGAGAGAGAAGGCTTAACATCCAAACTGCTGCTGCAGGTGCATGATGAATTGATTTTTGATGTGCCAAAGGAAGAAATCAAACAAATGGAACAAATTGTGCCGGATGTCATGGAGCATGCTTTTGAGCTCGATGTCCCGCTGAAGGTAGATTATTCATTTGGGCCAACATGGTATGATGCGAAGTAAGGAGAGAGAAACATGCCGGAATTACCAGAAGTAGAAACGGTCCGCCGTACGCTGAGCGAGCTGGCGGCGGGCAAAACAATTGCCGGCGTTGATGTGCGCTGGCCGAAAATGATCAAACAGCCCGAGGCGGACGCTTTTCGCGACGCATTGATTGGTGAAACCATTCAGTCCATCGATCGGAGGGGGAAATTTTTAATTTTTCAGCTCGATCATTACGCGCTTATTTCCCATTTACGTATGGAAGGCAAGTTTAGTGTAAATGAAGCTGCGGAGCCTGAAGCCCCTCATACTCATGTTGTTTTTTCATTCACGGATGGTACGGAGCTTCGGTATCGGGACGTTCGTAAATTCGGTACGATGCATTTAACGGCGAAAGGTGCCGAACACGAGCTGGCTTCGCTGAAAGGGCTCGGTCCTGAGCCGTTTGATGAACACTTTACAGCCGATCATTTATATGAAAAGCTGCAAAAAACATCACGCCAGGTAAAAACAGCCCTTTTAGATCAAGTGATTGTAACAGGGCTTGGCAACATTTATGTGGACGAAGTGCTGTTTCGTTCCCGCGTGCATCCGCATCGGCTCGGCCAGACGATTACAAAGGAAGAAGCGGCAGAGATTCACCAGCATACGGTCGCCGTACTGGCAGAAGCGGTAGAGCGGGGCGGAAGTACGATTCGCACATATGTAAACAGCCAGGGACAAAAAGGGACCTTCCAGGAAGTATTAAATGTATATGGACGTGCCGGAGAAGCATGTGTGGAGTGCGGAGCAGAAATTGTAAAAACGAAAACAGGCGGGCGCGGCACGCATATATGCCTGAACTGCCAGCCGCTGGAGCGTCCGCTATGATTATTGGATTAACAGGCGGCATTGCAACTGGGAAAAGTACGGTCAGCAATATGTTAAAAGAAAAAGGCTTCCCTGTTATAGATGCTGATATTGCCGCCCGTGCCGTTGTAGAGCCGGGACAGCCAGCTTTGCAGGGAATTGTCGACACATTTGGCAGTGATGTGTTAAGCGCGGATGGATCATTAAACCGGCAAAAGCTCGGCTCGATTATTTTTCATGATGAAGCGAAGCGAAAGCAGCTGAATGAAATTGTACATCCTGCCGTGCGGGCCTGGATGATGGCTGAGAAGGATAAAGCTGTCCAGAAGGGATACAAAACCATTATGTTTGATATCCCCCTTCTTTTCGAAAGCAAGCTTACCTGGATGGCAGACCGCACGCTGCTTGTTTATACTGATCCTGCTGTTCAATTGCAGAGGCTGATGAACCGAAACGGGTACACGGAAGAAGAAGCATCTGCCCGCATTCAATCTCAAATGCCAATTGAAGAAAAAAAAGAGCTGGCTGATGATATCATCAATAACAGTGGTACAAAAGAAGAAACTGCAAAGCAGCTTGAGCAGTGGCTGACCCGATTAGGACTCGATTCTTAATCGGGTCTTTTTTTGTCCCTTTATAAATTTTTTAAAATTAGTGGGACATTTTTTGTTCCATTTTCCGTTTAATATGTTATACTAAATTCAGTTAATCAATATAAAGTATAACATTATTAGCGGGAGGGCCTTATTTATGACAAAAGCAAAAGTAGCCATTAATGGATTTGGACGTATTGGCCGTATGGTATTTCGTAAAGCTATTTTAGAAGACAACCTTGATATTATTGCGGTAAACGCCAGCTATCCGGCGGAAACCCTTGCACATTTGCTTAAATACGACACGAATCACGGAAAGTTCGAAGGGGATATCGAAGTTGAAGAAAAAGCGCTTATTATAAATGGAAAGCGCGTACAGCTTCTGTCCAGCCGTGACCCGCTTGAGCTTCCATGGGACAAACTTGGAGTAGAAATTGTAATTGAAGCAACAGGTAAATTTAATGCCCGTGAAAAAGCGGCCCTTCACCTGCAGGCAGGTGCAAAAAAAGTCATTTTAACGGCACCGGGCAAAGAAGAAGACGTCACTATTGTGATGGGGGTTAATGAAGAAGTACTTGATATTGACAAACACCATATTATTTCCAATGCATCCTGCACAACAAATTGCCTTGCACCGGTCGCAAAAGTATTGGATGATCAATTCGGTATTGAAAATGGATTGATGACAACCGTTCATGCGTACACAAATGATCAAAAAAATATTGATAACCCGCATAAAGATCTTCGCCGCGCCCGTGCCTGCGCTCAGTCTATTATTCCGACTTCGACAGGAGCAGCAAAAGCACTTTCTCTGGTGCTGCCGCAGTTAAAAGGAAAAGTGCATGGAATGGCCCTGCGTGTGCCAACATCTAATGTTTCACTGGTAGACTTGGTAGTCGATGTGAAAAAGCCAGTAACGGCAGAAGAAGTAAACGAAGCCTTTCAAAAAGCAGCGGCAGGTCCATTAAATGGTATTCTTGGTTTTACAGAAGAGCCGCTTGTATCGGTTGATTTTAATACAAACCCTCATTCTTCTACGATCGATGGCCTGACTACGATGGTCATGGGCGAAACAAAAGTAAAAGTGCTTGCCTGGTACGATAATGAATGGGGTTACTCATGTCGTGTTGTCGATCTTGTTCAGTTTGTGGCAGAACAAATGAAGAAAAAAGTTTATATTTCAGCTTAATTGTCTCATACATAAGCCCCGGTACCCGCCGAGGCTTTTTTCTATGAAAAAAATAAAGAAACTTGTTGCAAAATGTTTTGACAGGTCGTATACTCAACTTTGTGAAATAAATGCTTAAAGGGTTAGGACCTCTTCGGACTAACTTTCCCCCGTGGCAGTGATCACTTTTACAATTGATTCAAAAACTACTTTGTAAAAGGGGGAACGATCATGGAAACAATGGGTCGTCACGTCATTTCAGAATTATGGGGCTGCAATTTTGACAAATTAAACGATATGGAAGTCATCGAGAGAACATTTGTCGACGCCGCTCTTAAATCAGGTGCGGAAATTCGCGAAGTCGCGTTCCACAAGTTTGCTCCTCAAGGAGTAAGTGGAGTCGTCATTATCTCCGAGTCTCATTTAACGATTCACAGCTTCCCGGAACATGGATATGCAAGTATTGATGTTTATACATGTGGGGATCTTGATCCGAACATTGCTGCAAACTATATTGCAGATGCACTTGAAGCTGAAACACGCGAAACAATTGAGATGCCGCGTGGTATGGGTCCGGTACGCACGCAACTTAAAGAAACTGCAAATGTGTAAGCAAAAAGAGGTGTATGAACTTTCATACACCTCTTTTTTATTTTCATAAGGTCTCTTTTTTAGTATGATAATGAGTAAGAACGAAACCAGCACATTGCAGGATATAAATAAAATCGGAGTTGATTAAAGCCATGATTTGCCCTGACTGCCGTTTTAACGGGACGAAAGTTGTCGATTCGCGCCCGGCAGATGACGGGCATTCCATCCGCCGGCGCCGTGAATGTGAAAAATGCGGCTACCGGTTTACGACTTTTGAACGCGTAGAGCACATGCCGCTCATCGTTGTAAAAAAAGAAGGAATGCGCGAAGAATTTAACCGCGAGAAAATGCTTCGCGGATTGATAAAAGCATGCGAGAAGCGCCCGGTGCCGCTTGGAACGCTTGAAAAAATGACCGCTGATATCGAACAAGAACTGCGCTCAAAAGGTGTATCGGAAGTGCAGTCAGATGCAATCGGTGAAATGGTCATGGACCGCCTTGCAGAAATTGATGAAGTAGCGTATGTCCGTTTTGCGTCCGTGTACCGGCAATTCAAAGATATTAACGTATTTTTGGATGAATTAAAAGAAATTATTAACAAAGAAAAATAAACTCCCGGGAGAGACAGAGCTCCGGGCTTTTTTCTTCTTATTTAAGAAACTTTGAGGTGAAGAATATGAATCGGCACTGGAATGAAATGCAGCCCGCCGATGCTTACAGGGTGACAGTGTCCGGCTGTGTAGACAGCCTTGAACAAAAAGTGGTTGCGCTGTTGTACCAGCCGCTGATCGGTGCCCAGGCACTCAGCTTATACATGACCATGTATGCGGAAGTAGAGGATGGCAAGCTGTCGTCTGAGAGTGCCCTGCACTATCATTTAATGAATACACTTGGCTGCAGTCCGCAGCAAATATACGAAGACCGGCTTAAGCTGGAAGGGATTGGCTTACTGAAAACGTATGTGAAAAAAACAGGAGAAAACCGCGAATTTCTTTATGAGCTGCTGCCGCCTCTTGCTCCAGATCAATTTTTTACAGACGGTCTTTTAAACGTTTTTTTATACCGGAAAATTGGACGTCCTCATTTTTTGAGGCTGAAGCGGATATTTTGCGACCGGGAGCCGAAGTCGCCTGATTATCAGGATGTGACCCATGCTTTTCCGGACGTTTTTTCAACAGGGTATACAGAAATGCAGGAAGCAGAAATAGACAGTGCGCCGGAGCCGGGTACCCGCCTCGCTTCAAAAGGAACCAAAACAGGACCTGTTTTAAATGAATCCTTTGACTTTTCAGCGCTTGAAAGGGCTCTTAAAGACGCCCTGATTCCGGCATCTGCCCTCACACCTTTTATTAAAGAAACGATTAAAAAATTGTCTTTTTTATATGGCATTCAACCGCTTGATATGAAGAACCTGGTTTTGTCTTCGATAAACGAGCAGGATGAAATTGAGGTGGAGGAACTTCGGAAATCTGCGCGTAATGCCTATCAGTTTGAATCAGGCGGGCGCCTTCCAGACATGACACCGCGTATGGGAAGCCAGGAGCTTAAGGAAGCGGGTGAGCCGAAAACAAAAGAAGAAAAGCTGATCCTTCATTGTGAGTCGGTTACCCCCTATCAAATGATGATCGATATATCAGATAAAGCGCCCTCATCCGTAGATATGAAGCTTATTGAGCAGGTAATGCTGCAGTACGATTTTACGCCGGGTGTAATGAATGCGCTCATTCAATATGTTATGCTGAAATCAAATATGAAGCTGTCTAAAAGCTTTATGGACAAAATTGCCGCCCAGTGGGCACGCAAAAAAGTAAAAACGGCCAAAGAGGGTATTGAACTGGCAAAAACGGAACAAAAGCAGCCGAAGGAATGGACAAAGCCAAAGAATACCTCATCATCCTATGGAAACCGGAAAGCAGTTCGCCAGGAAAAACTGCCAGCCTGGTTTACGGAAAAGGAAAAAGAAAAAGACACAGAAAAAGAGCGGCCTAAACAAAGCGAAGACTTTGAAGCGAAGAAACGCAAATTGCAGGAAGAACTGAGAAAACGGAAAGAGGGGGCGTCGGCCGGTGAAAAAGATTAACGAAGCACTCGGGAATATCAAAACGTCGCCCGGGTTTGCAGAACAATATGAGCAGACAAAACGGGAAGTGCTGGCAGACAAAACGATCCAGACATTTATTAAAGAACACAATCTTGGTGAGCGGGAAGTAACACGCGCGATGGTCAAATTATATGAGTATGTATCCCAAAGCCGCGGCTGCGGGAAATGCCCATCTCTTGACGGGTGTGTGAACATGATGCCGGGCTTTGAGCCGGAGCTTTCCATGCGTTACCAGGCAGTTGAACTGGATTACAAGCGCTGTCCTCGTAAAATTCGGGATGATGAAATGAAACATTTGCGCCGGCACGTGAAAAGCCTCTACATGCCGGGAGACGTTTTAAAAGCTACATTTGATCAAGTGGAGCTGGATGATGAAAGCAGAATAGATGCGGTTTCAATGGCAAAAGATTTTGTTGACAGCTACGCGCCTGGGCAGGCTTCTAAAGGTTTATATATACATGGGAAATTCGGCGTCGGTAAATCCTTTTTATTTGGTGCTATCGCCAATGAATTGGCCGAGAAGCATATTGCATCCATGATCGTTTATTTTCCGGAGTTTGTCCGTGAAATGAAACAGTCGCTTAACGACCATTCAACGGGAGAGAAAATTGAAGCGGTGAAATCCGCGCCTGTTTTAATGATTGACGATATTGGGGCAGAAACGATGTCGAGCTGGATTCGCGACGATATACTCGGTACAATTTTGCAGCACCGTATGCTTGAAGGGCTTCCGGTTTTGTTTACCTCTAACTTTAATTATAGTGAGCTGGAGCATCACCTGACGCATTCACAGCGCGGTGAATCCGAAGAGCTGAAAGCAGCACGCATTATGGAACGCATTAAGTTTTTGACCACGCCGGTGGAACTGACCGGTATGAACCGCCGGCATTAAAACTCACTCTTGATTTTGAGCGAGAGGGAGACTATAATAACGTCATATGAAAAGCGAAGACAGGGACATGTTTCATTTGAGACGTCTACAGAGAGGGAAAGCGATGAGCTGCAACTTTCCCGTCGAAACAAATGAATTCACCACCCTCGAGCTCTGCTTCTGAACCTGAAAGTAAGAAGCGGCGGCACCAGACCGTTATCTGACTGTAATTGAGCCGGGAATTTCCCGGAAAGTTGGGTGGAACCGCGATTAAACCTCGCCCCTTCGTTTATGAAGGAGCGGGGTTTTTTGTCGTTTAAAAAGAAGGAGGAAATACAAATGTCGATTCAATTAACATTCCCAGACGGTGCCGTAAAGGAATTTCCGTCTGGAACAACAATGGAAGAAGTTGCGCAGTCGATCAGCCCGGGCCTGCGTAAAAAAGCACTTGCCGGCAAAGTATCAGGACAGTTTATTGATTTAAAAACACCGATCGAGCAGGATGGTGCTATTGAAATTATTACACCTGAGCATGCTGACGCGCTTGAAGTTCTTCGCCACAGTACAGCACACTTGATGGCGCAGTCGATCAAACGTATTTATGGAGCCGACAAAGTCAAGCTTGGTGTGGGTCCGGTTATTGAAGGCGGCTTTTACTATGATATTGATCTAGATGAATCCATTACACCGGAAGATTTGCCGAAAATCGAAAAAGAAATGAAGAAAATCATTAACGAAAACGTGCCGGTTATCCGCAAAGAAGTATCACGCGCGGAAGCAGAGCAGTTTTTTAAAGAAATTGATGATGAATACAAGCTGGAGCTTCTTGAAGCAATTCCGGAGAACGAAACGGTTACACTGTATGAGCAGGGTGATTTCACCGATCTATGCCGCGGTGTACACGTTCCGTCCACTGGAAAGCTAAAAGAATTTAAGCTGCTTAACATTGCCGGCGCATACTGGCGTGGTAATTCAGACAATAAAATGCTTCAGCGTATTTACGGAACGGCTTTCTTTAAAAAGGAAGATCTTGAGCATCACTTGAAAATGATTGAAGAAGCAAAAGAGCGCGATCACCGCAAAATTGGAAAAGAGCTTGATTTGTTTACAAATTCCCAGAAGGTCGGACAGGGTCTGCCGCTTTGGCTGCCAAAAGGTGCAACCATCCGCCGTATTATCGAGCGCTACATTGTCGATAAAGAAGTAAGCCTCGGTTATGACCATGTATACACACCGGTAATGGGAAGTGTTGAACTTTACAAAACAAGCGGCCACTGGGATCATTATCAGGATGGTATGTTCCCGGTCATGGAAATGGACAACGAGGATCTTGTTCTTCGCCCGATGAACTGCCCGCATCACATGATGATTTATAAAAATGACATTCACAGCTATCGCGAGCTGCCGATCCGTATTGCTGAACTTGGCACAATGCACCGCTATGAAATGTCAGGCGCCCTTGCCGGCCTGCAGCGTGTTCGCGGGATGACATTGAATGACGCCCACATCTTTGTTCGTCCAGACCAAATCAAAGATGAACTCAAACGTGTTGTCGAGCTGATCCTGTCTGTTTATAAAGATTTTGACTTAAATGATTACTCATTCCGCTTATCTTACCGCGATCCGGAAAACACAGAGAAATACTACGATGATGATGAAATGTGGGAAAAAGCACAAGCGATGCTGAAAGACGCAATGGATGAACTTGGCATGGAGTACGTAGAAGCAGAAGATGAAGCGGCGTTCTACGGTCCGAAGCTTGACGTACAGGTGAAAACAGCGCTTGGCAAAGAAGAAACTTTGTCTACTGTACAGCTGGATTTCCTTCTTCCGGAACGCTTTGACTTAACATATGTGGGTGAAGACGGCAAGCAGCACCGTCCGGTTGTTATTCACCGCGGTGTTGTTTCCACAATGGAACGCTTTGTTGCATTTTTGATTGAAGAATACAAGGGAGCATTCCCGACATGGCTTGCACCGGTTCAGGTTCAAATCATTCCTGTTTCCAATGAGGTTCACTATGACTATGCAAGAAAGTTACAGGATGAGCTGAAAGCAGCCGGCATCCGTGTCGAAATGGACAGCCGTGAAGAAAAGCTCGGGTATAAAATCCGTGAATCGCAAATGAAGAAAATTCCGTACATGCTCGTAGTGGGTGATAAAGAACTTGAGAGCGGTACAGTGAATGTCCGCAAGTACGGTGAACAGCAGTCTGAGACGATGTCATTTGATGCTTTCCGCGACCTTGTTCAAAAAGAAGGCAAACGTTAAGAAAAAAACTATTGTTTTTTTTAAAAAGCAATGGTATTATTTAAAACGTTGGTTCTTTCAATTTGTCTTCTGGACATTTGAAAGAGGATATGATATAGTTACTTAGGTGAATGAAACACATAATAAAAGAAAGCAGAAGCACCCGCTTCTCACCTCGTCTGACAGAAAAGTTGGCAGGTTGACATGGTAAAACGACTAAGCTGTTTTGGACAGCTTTTTACTAGCGGGGCATCTACTTTTAGATGCCTCGCTTTTTTCATGCAGCAGTGCGCTTCTCTTTTAAATAGTGTTTTTAAAATGACCCGGAGGTGGCTTGTTATTAGCAAAGATATGAATTTAAACGAAGGCATCCGTGCCCGTGAAGTACGCTTGATCGATCAAAACGGCGATCAGCTCGGCATTAAACAAAAACGCGAAGCGCTTGAAATTGCTGCCCGCGTAAATCTTGATCTTGTGCTTGTTGCTCCGAACGCGAAACCGCCTGTAGCCCGTATTATGGATTATGGAAAATTCAAGTTCGAACAGCAGAAGAAAGATAAGGAAGCCCGCAAAAACCAGAAAATCATCCAATTAAAAGAAGTGCGCTTCAGTCCAACGATTGATGACCACGATTTTAATACCAAGCTTCGCAATGCGATTAAGTTCTTGGAAAAAGGTGACAAAGTAAAAGCATCGATCCGATTCAAAGGACGTGCGATTACGCATAAAGAAATCGGCCAGCGTGTACTTGACCGCTTTGCAGAAGCGTGCAAGGAAGTTGCGACTATTGAGTCCAAGCCGAAAATGGACGGCCGTAGTATGTTCCTTATTATGGCGCCTAAAAACGAAAAGTAAACCAGTTTGAGGAGGAAGACGAAATGCCAAAAATGAAAACTCACCGTGGTTCTGCCAAACGTTTCAAGAAAACAGGTTCAGGTAAACTGAAACGTTCACACGGTTACACAAGCCACTTGTTCGCGAACAAATCTCAAAAACAAAAACGTAAATTGCGCAAAGGCGCTCTTGTATCAAAAGGCGATTTCAAACGCATTCGCCACATGCTTGACAATCTGTAAGAAAATTAACGTAACATCATTAGGAGGGAAATAGTATGCCACGCGTAAAAGGCGGTACTGTAACACGCAAACGTCGTAAAAAGGTTCTTAAATTAGCAAAAGGTTATTTCGGTTCGAAACATCGTTTATATAAAGTTGCCAACCAACAAGTTATGAAATCCCTGCAATATGCATACCGGGATCGCCGTAACAAAAAACGTGATTTCCGCAAATTGTGGATCACTCGTATTAACGCAGCTGCTCGTACAAACGGTCTTTCTTACAGCCGTTTAATGCACGGTTTGAAGCTTGCTGGTATCGAAGTAAACCGCAAAATGCTTGCTGATCTTGCTGTTAGCGATGCGCAAGGATTTGCACAGCTTGCAGACGCTGCAAAAAAACAACTAGGTTAATAACCTCAAAACCGTCCTGATCCGTCAGGGCGGTTTTTTTATACCTATTGGTTTAACGGCCTGTAAAAGCAACGAGCCGAATGAACAGTTTTTTACATCATCAGCTTCAGGAAAGCAGCCGGCTGATAAAAAATTTGTTTCGCTTGTTCTCCAAATTAGGCTGTTATGGGAAAAGTTTGTTAAAATAGGGAAGGAGGAGAGCAGATAGTGATGGTCTTCATTTATTTTATTTTTATTAATATGATTGCCTACATAACAATGGCAAATGATAAGAAAAAAGCGCAAAAACGGCTGTACCGAACCCGGGAAAGGACGCTCTGGCTGCTGGCTTTGCTTGGCGGTGCACCGGGCGGATGGGTGGCCATGCAGACGTACCGGCATAAAACGAAGCATGCATCCTTTAAATACGGAATGCCGGTTCTTGCCGTTATGGATTTAATGGTGTTAGCAATGATAGGAGGAACAGCCATTTGAATATGAATACATTGTTTGAAATGCAGCGCGGGCTCGATTCATACATAGAAAAGGAACACAATCTGGAAGGAACGGATTTGTTTAACCAAAAAGTGCTCGCTCTGCTTGTTGAAATTGGTGAACTGGCTAATGAAACGAGATGCTTTAAATTTTGGAGTACAAAAGGGCCGTCAGAGCGGGGAATCATTTTAGAAGAATTTGTAGATGGCGTACATTTTATTCTGTCACTCGGCATTTTAGCTGACCTGACAGATGCAGTGCCGGCGTCCCAGCAGCCTGCAAAAACGGCAACGGACCAGTTTTTGCTTGTCACAGAAGCCGTTCATACCTTCCACCGTGATAAAACAAAAGAAGCGTATCAATCCCTGCTTGACCGTTTCTTTACATTGGGGGATATGCTTGGATTTTCAGCAGAAGAAGTGGAACAGGCGTATATCGCCAAAAATGAAGTAAACTATAAGCGCCAGCAGTCGGGCTACTAAGAAAGGGGACTTTACTTATAATGAAGAAACTCGATGAAACGTTAACGATGCTAAAAGAGCTGACGGATGCAAAAGGGGTTGCCGGGAATGAACGTGAAGCGCGGGAAGTCATGCAAAAATACATTGAGCCATTTGCGGAAGAAGTGACAACAGACGGCCTTGGCAGCTTGATCGCCAAAAAAACCGGGGATGCAAACGGCCCGAAAATCATGGTGGCTGGGCACCTGGATGAAGTCGGCTTTATGGTTACACGCATTGATGACAAAGGGTTTATTCGTTTTCAAACCGTCGGTGGATGGTGGAGCCAGGTAATGCTCGCCCAGCGCGTTACGATCGTGACGCGTAAAGGAGATATTACAGGCGTGATCGGCTCAAAGCCGCCGCACATTTTGCCGGCTGAAGCACGCAAAAAACCGGTTGATATTAAAGACATGTTTATCGATATCGGCGCATCAAGCCGCGAAGAAGCTTCAGAATGGGGCGTGCGTCCTGGCGACATGGTCGTTCCTTACTTTGAATTTACTGTTATGAACAATGAAAAAATGCTGCTGGCTAAAGCTTGGGACAACCGAATCGGCTGTGCGATCGCCATTGATGTGATGAAGTACGTAAAAGACAAACAGCATGCGAATATCGTGTACGGTGTTGGAACGGTACAGGAAGAGGTCGGTCTGCGCGGTGCGAAAACATCCGCTCACCAAATTGGCCCGGATATCGCATTTGGCGTCGATGTTGGCATTGCCGGCGATACACCAGGGGTAACAGAAAAAGAGGCAATGGGAAAAATGGGCAAAGGTCCGCAGATTATTTTGTATGATGCATCAATGGTATCCCACAAAGGACTGCGTGACTTTGTAACGGATGTAGCCGATGAATTAAATATTCCTTACCAGTTTGACGCTATGGCAGGCGGCGGAACAGATTCAGGGGAAATTCATAAAACAGGCAATGGCGTTCCGACGCTGTCTGTTACCATTGCTACACGCTACATCCATTCTCATGCGGCCATGCTTCACCGTGATGATTATGAAAACGCCGTGAAGCTGCTTGGAGAAGTAATCCTTCGCCTTGACCGCGATACGGTTAACACCATTACATTTGATTAAAAATAAAACCGCTCACAGTGCTGTGAGCGGTTTTTTGTGTTACTGAAGAGCAGATGACATGCGTTCTAATACGACTTTTTGCTCTTCTGTTGTGCTTTTTTTCCAGAAAAGTTCAAGCATCACACCAAGACCTGGCAGCGTTTTTTCTTCGCCATTTGAAATCGCGTCTTGAATTACAGCCGATAATTCATTTGGATTTTGTCCGTTTAAATTTTGAATAATAGCGCCTCGTAAATCCATGTTTATCCCTCCTTGTTTTGATTATTTTTACCACTGTAGCGCCCATTATACAGAGAAATGCTATAATGAATACGGCGAAAGGAGAATCACATTGACGTACATTCAATCCGCAAATAATACACATATAAAACAGCTGAATAAACTATGGACAAAAAAAGAACGGGATAAAACAGGTCTTTATATGCTCGAAGGATTTCATCTCGTTGAAGAAGCGCTTCGCTACAAAGAGCAGATAAAGGAACTTCTTTTATCAGAGGAAGCGGCAGTACCGGCATCGTGGAATATAGATGGCCTCGACGTGACCATGATTTCGGCCGAGGTGGCGAAAAAGCTTTCTGATACGGAAAACGGCCAGGGCGTTTTTGCGGTATGCCAAAAACAGGAAGCAGCGGAACTGCCGGCAGGGAAAAGCTTTTTGCTGCTGGATGCCGTGCAGGATCCGGGTAATATCGGCACGATGATCCGGACAGCCGATGCCGCTGGAATTGATGCGGTGCTGCTCAGCCATGGATCTGCTGATCTGTATAATCCAAAAGTGCTTCGTTCGGCACAGGGAAGCCATTTTCACCTGCCTGTTTTAAGCGTAGATTTAACCGAAGCGGTTGAAGAGCTGAAAAAACGAAATATTCCGGTGTACGGAACGGCTTTGGAAGGAGCGTCTGATTACAGAAAGGAACAAGCAGGGCCGTTTGCGCTGCTCGTGGGCAATGAAGGAAACGGCGTACGTCCAGAGCTTCTTGAGAAAACAACCAAAAATGTTTACATTCCAATTTTCGGCCAAAGCGAGTCGCTGAATGTCGCGGTTGCGGCCGGTATCCTTCTTTATCATTTTCGGGAAAACAATTGAATTTCAAAAATGGGTTGTCTATAATAAGAAAGTATAAAATTTGATAATTAAAAGGCAATGACGGAGAAAAGTACGCCATCCCTCTTTTTTTAGGAAGAAAATGCCCCGACTGAAAGCATTTTTAAAAAGAGCTGGCCGAAGTTCACCTCCCGAGCCGGTGCTTGGACCACATTTGTGTAAAGGCATACCGGTTTTTACCGTTATCTGAATGAAGTGAACGCGTGTTTTTCTAGCGCGTTAAAAAGGGTGGTACCGCGATATCAGAAGCCTCGTCCCTTTCCGGGAACGGGGCTTTTTTTGTTGCCAAAAAGGAGGAAAAAACGTGGAAGAACAGTTAAAAGTGCTGCAGGAAGAAGCGATTAAGAAAGCGGCAGCCGCACAGGATTTAAAAGAACTGAATGATGTACGCGTTGCGTACCTTGGCAAAAAAGGACCTGTTACAGAAGTGCTAAAAGGCATGGGCAAGCTGTCTGCAGAAGAACGCCCGAAAATGGGGGCGCTTGTCAATGTTGTGCGTGAAGCCATCACAAAAGCGATTGAATCGAAGCAGGCCTCATTAGAGTCCGAAGCTATTCAAAAGCAGCTGGCAGAAGAATCCGTTGATGTAACCCTGCCGGGCCGCCCGGTCAAACTTGGCGGACATCATCCGCTTACACGTATTACAGAAGAAATTGAAGACTTATTTATTGGCATGGGCTATACAGTGGCTGAAGGGCCCGAAGTGGAACAGGACTACTATAACTTCGAAGCGCTCAACCTGCCAAAAGGCCATCCGGCGCGTGATATGCAGGATACATTTTACATTACACCGGAGCTTTTAATGCGTACACATACCTCACCCGTACAAGTACGAACGATGCTTCAGCATGAAGGCAAAGGGCCGGTTAAAATTATTTGCCCGGGTAAAGTATACCGCCGTGATAGTGATGACGCGACGCACTCCCACCAATTCAACCAAATTGAAGGGCTTGTGGTGGGTGAAAACATCCGCATGAGCGACTTAAAAGGCACGCTGGATGTGTTTGCGAAGAAAATGTTTGGTGCAGAGCGCGAAATCCGCCTTCGTCCAAGTTTCTTCCCATTCACTGAACCGTCTGTTGAAGTAGATGTGAGCTGTATGTGCGGCGGCAAGGGCTGCTCAATTTGTAAAGGTACCGGCTGGATTGAAGTTCTGGGTGCCGGCATGGTGCATCCAAACGTGCTTGAAATGGCCGGATTTGATTCAAATGTTTATTCCGGTTTCGCATTCGGCATGGGGCAGGAGCGCATTGCCATGCTGAAGTACGGCATTGATGATATTCGCCATTTCTACACAAATGATCTTCGTTTCTTAAAGCAATTTTCTGTACACGAATAAGGAGGAATTAACCCATGTTTGTTTCATATAAATGGCTGTCTCAGTACGTGGACATTGCCGATCAAACCCCGGAAGAACTGGCGGAAAAAATCACACGCGCCGGTATTGAAGTGGAAGGCGTTGAAATGCCTGCTTCTGAGATGAAAGGCATCGTAGTCGGGTATGTGCAATCACGTGAACAGCACCCGAATGCTGACAAATTAAGCAAGTGCCTTGTGGATGTAGGCGAGGAAGAGCCCGTGCAAATTATTTGCGGAGCCAAAAATGTAGATGCAGGCCAATTTGTAGCTGTAGCCCGAACAGGTGCGGTTTTGCCTGGCAACTTTAAAATTAAGCGTGCCAAGCTGCGCGGCGAAGAATCAAACGGCATGATCTGCTCGCTGTCCGAACTTGGTATTGAAAGCCGCTTAAATCCGAAAGAATACGCGGAAGGTATTTTTAATTTTCCAAATGACGTTACACCAGGAGAGGATGCGCTCGCTGCCTTGAATCGTGACGACGCCATTTTAGAGCTGTCTCTGACACCAAACCGTTCAGATGCACTCAGCATGATCGGAGTAGCTTATGAAGTAGCGGCCATCCTGGGCCGTGACGTGAAACTGCCGGAGCCAAAGCCGGCTGAAGCGGATGAAAAAGCATCAGACGCTGTTCGCATTCAAATCGACGCGCCTGAAGATAATCCGCTTTATATTGCACGAGTAGTGAAAAACGTAAAAATTGGTCCGTCACCGCTATGGATGCAGACACTGCTTATGAATGCAGGAATCCGCCCGCACAATAACGTGGTTGATATTACGAACTATGTCCTGATGGAATACGGACAGCCGCTTCATGCCTTTGACCTTAACCGGGTTGAAACCGGAGAAATTGTGGTCCGCCATGCCGAGGAAGGTGAAACATTCACCACGCTTGATGACGTAGAACGGACATTATCGGCTGATCAGCTTGTGATTACAAACGGCCAGAAGCCAATCGCCCTTGCCGGCGTAATGGGCGGTGCAAATTCAGAAGTAACAGAGCAAACGGTAAATGTACTCATTGAGTCTGCTTATTTTAATGGCCAAACGGTCCGTGCAGCATCTAAAGCACATGGTCTTCGTTCAGAAGCGAGTGCCCGCTTTGAAAAAGGGGTAGATCCAGCCCGCGTGCAGGCCGCATGTGACCGCGCAGCAGAGCTGATGGCAGAATTGGCAGAAGGCACAGTTTTGTCGGGATCGGTTGTGGCTGGCGAATATGCACCTGAGCCAAAACAAGTATCGATTACACTTGACCGTCTAAATACCCGCCTTGGCACAAGCTTAACAATGGAAAACGTGGAAGAGATCTTCAGCCGTTTGAAATTCGAAACAGAAACAAATGGAGACACGATTACTGTAACGGTTCCAACGCGCCGCGCGGATATTACCATTCCAGAAGATTTAACAGAAGAAGTGGCCCGCCTTTACGGTTATGATCACATCCCGCTTACGCTGCCGGAAGGAGAAGCGCTGCCGGGTGCTTTATCACCGTACCAGCTTGGCCGCCGTACGGTGCGCCGTTATTTGGAAGGAGCCGGATTTAACCAGGCTGTTACGTATTCTTTAACGTCCCAAAAGCGGGCTGCCCAGTTTGCGCTTGAAGTACGCGAGCCGGTCGCACTTGCGATGCCGATGAGTGAAGAGCGTGCGTACTTGCGTGAAAGCCTGCTGCCGCATTTAATCGAAGCGGCTGCTTACAACAACGCCCGTCAAATGGGTTCTGTCGCTCTTTATGAAACAGGCTCTGTTTACTTAAATGAAGGTGAAAACGTGCAGCCGAAAGAAGAAGAACGGCTCGCGGGTATCGTTACAGGCTTATGGCAGGAGCATCTGTGGCAGGGAGAAAAAACAGCCGTTGATTTCTTTGCCCTTAAAGGCGTAATCGAAGGAATCGCTGACCGTCTTGGCTTAACAGACCGTCTTTCTTTCCAAAAAGCTGCGCCGGAAGGCTTCCACCCGGGCCGGACAGCTGCTGTTTTACTTGATGAGCAGCCGGTCGGAGTCATCGGACAGCTTCATCCGTCGCTCGCAAAAGAAGCAGATATAAAAGAAGCGTATTTGTTTGAGTTGAAGCTTGATGTTCTATTGAATACAGATCGTTCAGCACTTGCTTATACGCCAATTCCGCGCTTCCCATCGATCAGCCGTGATATTGCGCTGGTTGTAGATAGTGCAACGGAAGCGGGTTCGCTGGAGGCTGTCATTAAAGAAGCAGGCGGAGCGCTTTTAACGAATGTTCACGTGTTCGATGTGTATGAAGGAGACCGGATGGAGGCAGGCAAGAAATCAGTTGCCTTTGCCCTGACGTATATGAATCCCGAAAAAACACTGACAGATGAAGAAGTCACAGCTGTACACGAAAAAGTGCTTACGGCATTGAAAGAAAAAGCAAACGCTGATTTGCGCGCATAAAAGAAGAAAAGCAGTCCCTCGTATAGCGGGACTGCTTTTTTGATAAAAAATGTACTTTTTAGGCCGGAATCCATTTGTTTAAGCGGTAATTTTCAAGTGGCAGGCCGGATTTTAAAGGAATCCGGCCCTGCTTTTTATATTCCGGCTCTGCAGGCATAAACCATTATAACCCCCGCACGATCCGTCTTGCTTTTTCCGTATTGGCAAAATGAAGCTTGGTAAAATGGCGCAGCACGCTTTCATCATATGTTCGAATGAGGCGAGCGGCCGCTTCATCCACCTTTGGACCGGCCCCCTTGGGAATGGTGAAGCCTGCTTTTTCGGACAGTGTCTCCATTTCTTTCAGGAATGCATAACGCGCTAGAATCGAAGCCGCTGCAACCGCTAAATGAATGCTTTCCCCTTTTGTACTGAAAAAGACATTTTCCTCTATAATCCGTTTTTGTCCTTTTAAGTGCCGGTAATAAATGGATTTTTCGGCGAATTGGTCCACCAGCACCGCTTCTGGTTTTTCGGGTGCCATTTTATCCTGCAGCTTGCCAAGCGCCTGATTATGCAAAATGGCTTTTATTTTTCCCTGCGACATGCCGCTTTCCTGTAAATCATTGTATTTTTCATTGCGTAAAACGAGCAGACTGTATGGAATCGTCCGGAGCAGTTTTTTGGCCACTGATACAATCTCAGGATCTTTCATATCTTTGGAGTCCCGTACACCAAGCGCGGCAAGCTCCGGAATCCGGTCCGCTTCAACGTAGGCGGCCACAACCGTAATCGGCCCAAAATAATCACCTGTGCCGACTTCATCGCTTCCAGCCACCGACATACTCGCAAACCCAGCAGGCAGCTGGCCGCTTGGCGGAGATACCTTCTTCGGTGTTGGGGCGGCTGCCTGACCTTCCCATTTGGCAGACTCTGTTTGAGCCTGCTTTCCTTGAAACAGCACTTTTCCTGACCGGTAGCCTGTCACAGAACAGCCGTCCACCTTTGCTGCAAAAACAGCGCCAGCGGGAAGTTTGGCTGGTATTCCATAATGATCTTTCATTTTTTGCAGTGTAGCTTCGTTTACAATAAGGACAGTATGACTCAATTCGACACGCCTCCAGACTTTCTTCCTTTTCACGGTAAATGACTCATGGTATGATATATAACAGAATTGCAACAGAAATGGGGGCCTTGCATTTGTCAGATCGACAAAAGACTCGCCTAACAGTTGACATTTACGGTTATCAGTACACGATTATCGGAACTGAATCAGAATACCATATTCGCCGTGTAACGGAAATGGTTGATGATAAAATGCGTGAAATCGGCAGCCGCAATGCCTCGCTCGATACGCAGAAAATTGCGGTGCTGACGGCTGTTAATATGGTGAATGATTATTTAAAAATGGAAGAAGAATTGGAACAAATGAAAATGGAAATGAGCCGTATGAAAAGCCGCAATGCGGTGAATGGCTGAAAAACTTCTCTCCTATTTGGTAGAGAAGTTTTTTTCTGCTACTATAAAAGAAAAGCAGGTGACCTGTATGGTAAATAAAAAAGATATCATTCGATTGCTTGAAAAAATCGCTGTTTATATGGAGCTGAAAGGGGACAATCCTTTTAAAATATCCGCGTTTCGAAAAGCGGCTGCGGCACTTGAGCATGATGACCGAAGTTTGTCGGAAATTGATGATGTAACGAAGCTGTCCGGTATCGGTAAAGGAACGGCTGCTGTGATTACCGAGTACATGGAAACAGGCAAATCTACTGTTCTGACCGAGCTCTCCAGCGAGGTGCCGGAAGGGCTTGTGGCACTGCTTGGACTGCCAGGGCTCGGCGGCAAAAAAATTGCCAAGCTGTACAAGGAACTGGGCATCACCAATATGACTGAGCTGAAAGCAGCTTGTGAAGAACATCGTGTCCAGCAGCTTGCCGGGTTTGGCGCTAAAACAGAAGAAAAGATTTTGGCGGCGGTAGCAAAAGCGGGAACGCAGCCTGAACGGCTGCCAATTATGTATGTTATGCCCGTTGCGGAAGGGATTGAAGCTTATCTCGACAGTTTTGAGGAAATCAGCCGCTTTTCACGTGCAGGCAGCTTGCGGCGCCTCCGCGAAACAGTCAAAGATCTTGACTTTATCGTTGCGACCGAACAGCCGGAACGGGTAAAAGAACATCTTTTAGCCATGCCGGACATTAAAGAAGTGATTGCTGCCGGGCCGACAAAGGTATCAGTGGTCATTGGAGGGGAATTTGATCTATCCATTGACTTCCGCATCGTCACACCGGACCAGTTTGCGAGTGCACTCCATCACTTTACCGGTTCTAAAGACCATAACGTGAAGATTCGTCAAATTGCAAAAGAACGGGATGAGAAAGTAAGCGAATACGGCATTGAGCAGCCGGACGGCAGCGTCAAGACATTCGACAGTGAAGCGTCGCTTTATCATCACCTTGGGCTGCCATACTTTCCGCCGGAAATACGCGAGGACGGAACAGAAACGGATAAATATAAAGAAGGCACATTAATCGAGCTGTCTGATATTAAAGGCGATCTGCATATGCACACTGCCTGGTCGGATGGGGCATTTTCCATTGAAGAAATGATTGAAGCATGCCGGGCACGCGGATATGAATACATGGCAATTACAGACCATTCCCAATATTTAAAAGTAGCAAATGGCTTGTCTGTTGACAGGCTGCTCCGACAAAACGAAGAAATTAAAGAGTGGAACGCTAAATACAGCGATATCGAAATCCTCTCTGGCATTGAAATGGATATTTTGCCTGATGGAACACTTGACTATGAGGACGACGTATTAAAACAGCTTGATTTTGTGATTGCATCGATTCATTCAAGCTTTTCACAGACGCAGGAGCAGATTATGGAGCGATTGAAAACAGCTCTGCACAATCCATACGTGAAACTGATTGCTCACCCGACCGGACGGATTATCGGCCGGCGCGACGGCTATTCAGTCGATATGGAAGAATTAATTCGTCTTGCGGCCCAAACGAACACAGCGCTTGAATTAAATGCAAATCCGCATCGGCTCGATTTGTCTGCTGAGCACTTAAGGGCGGCTCAGGAAGCCGGCGTGAAAATTATGATCAATACAGATGCCCATGCCATCGAGCATCTACAATTTATGGAAACTGGCGCGAGCGCTGGCCGAAAAGGGTGGCTGCGGCCGGAAACGGTCGTGAATACATGGCCAAAAGCGGAACTGATGTCATTTATCCGCCGCTTGTAGCTTTTAAAGGAGTCGAAACACGTTGAATAAAAAAGTGCTTGCCACACTTGAATTTGATAAAATTATTGCCAAACTGGCCGAACATGCTTCTTCCGAAGTCGGCCGTTCGTTTGCGGAAGAATTAAAGCCTTCACTGAACCCGGAAGAGGTACAGCAGTGGCTCGATGAAACAGAAGAAGCAGCCGCTGTGATTCGCATTAAAGGAAATGTCCCGCTTGACGGCATTTATGATATCCGTCCGCATGCCAAACGCGCGCAAATCGGCGGCGTACTCAGTGGTACAGAACTAGTGCGGATTGCCAGCACAATCGCTGCAAGCCGCCACATCCGTAATTTTATTGAAGATGTGCGTTCAGAAGGACAGGTGACCCTGCGTATTTTACCGGAAAAAACAGCCGTGATTCCGGTTTTAACAGACCTTGAACATAAAATTAAACATACAGTCGACGAAAATGGCCGCGTCCTTGATTCAGCAAGTGACAGCCTGCGGCATATTCGTCACGGCATGCGTTCGGCGGAATCGCGTATCCGGGCCAAGCTTGAAAGCCTGACACGCGGGCAAAGTGCACAAAAAATGCTGTCGGATGCCATTGTGACTATTCGAAACGACCGCTATGTTATTCCGGTAAAGCAGGAATACCGTTCCCACTATGGCGGTATCGTACATGACCAGTCGTCTTCTGGACAAACCCTGTTTATTGAACCGGCATCGGTTGTCAGCTTAAACAATGAACTGCGAGAGCTGACCGTAAAAGAGCAGTATGAAGTGGAAAAGATTCTGCAGGAGCTGACCGCCCAAACGGCTGAGCACGCACCGGGTCTTTTCACCATGACAAAGATGCTGTCTGAAATTGATTTTATTTTTACAAAAGGAAAGTTTGCCCGCTCGATGAATGCCACAAAGCCTCTTTTAAATGAGGAAGGCTACATTCATTATATTGGCGCGCGGCATCCGCTTTTGCCTGCGGATGAAGCGGTAGCAAGTGACATTGAGATCGGCCGCGAATATACCGCGATTGTGATCACGGGTCCGAATACCGGTGGTAAAACCGTTACGCTAAAGACAACGGGTCTTTCTGTGCTGATGGCGCAGTCCGGGTTGTTTATCCCTGCTAAAGACGGATCCGAAACAGCGGTTTTCCAATCCGTGTTTGCCGATATCGGTGACGAGCAGTCGATTGAACAAAACTTAAGTACCTTTTCTTCTCATATGGTTAATATCGCCGCCATGCTCAAAGAAATTGACCATGAAAGCCTTGTCCTATTCGATGAGCTTGGATCAGGAACGGACCCGCAGGAAGGATCCGCTCTGGCGATTTCGATTTTAGATGAAGTGATCAGCCGAGGGGCACGGGTAATCGCAACAACGCATTATCCAGAGCTAAAAGCCTACGGATATAACCGTGATAGAGTCATTAACGCAAGTGTGGAATTTAATGTGGAAACATTAAGCCCGACATACCGCTTGCTGATTGGCATTCCGGGACGAAGCAACGCATTTGAAATTTCGAAGCGGATTGGGCTTGATCCTGCGCTTATCGAAAATGCCCGGAATTTAATCAGCGCCGATTCGCACGAAGTGGATAATATGATTGCAGCGCTTGATGAGAGCCGCCGCAAAGCTGAACAGCATGAACAGGAAACACGTGCTTATTTGCGTGACACAGAAAAACTTCATCGTGACCTGCAAAAAGAAGTGATTGCTTATCACGAGCAGAAAGAAAAAATGGAAGAAAAAGCGCGTGCGGAAGCAGCCGAGATTGTAGAAAAAGCACGTGCAGAAGCAGAAGAAGTGATGAAAGAGCTTCGCGCACTTCGCCTGGCAGGCGGAGCGAATGTAAAAGAGCACGAGCTGATCGAAGCACGTAAAAGGCTGGAAGGCGCGGTGCCGGAACGCAAAACGAAAAAGCCGGCTATTGAACCAGCGAAACGCCAGTGGAAACCAGGCGATGAAGTCAAAGTGATCAGCTTCGGCCAAAAAGGCAGCATCATTGAAAAAGCCGCCGGCGATGAATGGATCGTTCAGATGGGGATCATCAAAATGAAGGTAGCCCAATCGGATATGGAATTCATTAAATCCGAGAAAAAGAAAGAACCAAAACCAATTGCGACGATCCGGGGCAAAGATTTTCACGTTTCCTCTGAACTGGATTTACGCGGTGAGCGATATGAAGATGCACTGAAGCGAGTGGAAAAGTACCTGGATGACGCGCTTTTAGCGGGGTATCATCAAGTGTCGATTATCCACGGAAAAGGAACGGGTGCGCTTATGAAAGGGGTACGCAGTTACCTGACAAAACACCGGATGGTCAAAAATATACGATTTGGCGGAGCGGGCGAAGGCGGACTGGGTGTCACAATCGCTGAGCTGAAATAAGAGGGGGCCGGGTTATGACAGGTTTTTGGGAAAACCAATATGTGCAGATGGCGGGCTATTACAGCATTGCAACCATCTGTATTATTATCTGCCTGGCTATATTTGAACTGGTCACATCCTATCGGAATTGGGAAGAAATTAAAAAAGGCAATATGGCAGTAGCCATGGCAACTGGAGGCAAAATCTTCGGTATTGCCAACGTTTTTCACCACTCTATTTTGCATAATGATTCTGTTTTAACCATGGCGGGGTGGGGCATTTTCGGCTTTATCCTGCTATTGGCCGGCTATTTTATGTTTGAGTTTCTGACGCCGAGTTTTAACGTAGACAAAGAAATCCAGCGTGATAACCGGGCTGTCGGCTTTATTTCATTTATCATTTCTGCAGGCCTCTCATACATGATTGGCGCTGCGCTTTTGTAAAGAAAAGAGGAGCACAAACATGGAAACATTAGCAAAGATCTTGATGGCCTGCTGTGCAGCTTTTTTGATTGTTGGCATCATTTATATGGTGATGAACTCATAAAATAAAAAAGAAATAAAACCGCTTATGGCGGAAAGAAAAAGCGGCTCAAGAGCTGCTTTTTCTTCTCTTGTAAAATGAATTTCTGTTCATTATACTGAAGGCAGCACCTATTCTTTTTGCAAAGGGGCAGATGAAGATGTCCGAAAAACCGTGGCTGATTCATTATCCGAAGGAAATTCCCGCTGCGCTCGATTACCCGAAGGAGCCGCTGTCATCGTTTCTAACGAAAGCCGCTGCGAAGTATCCCGACAAAACGGCTATTCATTTTCTCGGGAAAGAATTATCCTATAAAGAGCTTCATGAATCCGCACTAAAACTTGCCTCCTATTTAAAAAAACTCGGTATTCAAAAAGGCGATCGTATCGGTATTATGCTTCCCAATACGCCGCAGGCTATGATCAGCTTTTACGCTATTTTGTACACAGGGGCAGTTGTTGTCCAGTTCAATCCGCTTTACAAAGAACGGGAAATTGAGTATCAGTTAAAAGATTGTGGTGCCAAAGTGATGATTGTCCTCGATCTTCTTTATCCACGCGTTCAAAAAATCATTCACCATACAAACGTGCAGCACTTGATTGTAACCGCTATCAAAGACTATCTGCCCTTTCCAAAAAACGTCCTTTATCCCTTCATTCAAAAAAAGCAAACTGGCATCTCGGTAAGTATAGAAAACCGTTATAACAATCACTTTTTCACATCTATCATGGAAGAGATCGAAGCAAAAGAAGAAGCCATGGAAGTGGATATTGAAAACGATCTGGCTGTTTTGCAGTACACAGGAGGTACGACGGGCTTTCCAAAGGGTGTGGTCCTAACTCACCAAAATCTTGTGGCAAACGCTTCGATGTGCGGCGCATGGATGTACAAATACCGCCCTGGCGGGGAAGTGATTTTAGGCGTCATTCCTTTTTTCCATGTATACGGCATGACAACTGTGATGATTTTAGGCGTTATGCAAGGATATAAAATGGTACTGCTGCCGAAGTTTGATGTGAAAACAACCTTAAAAACGATTCATAAGCAAAAGCCGACTATTTTTCCGGGGGCACCGACGATTTACATTGGTCTGCTTAACGCTCCACGCTTACAAAAGTACGATTTATCTTCTATTGATTCATGTATCAGCGGTTCAGCGCCGCTGCCGATTGAGGTGCAGGAAAAGTTTGAGCGGGCCACAGGCGGAAAGCTTGTTGAAGGATATGGGTTAACAGAAACCTCTCCCGTTACCCACGCTAATTTTATTTGGGAAAAGCGTGTAAAAGGAAGTGTCGGCGTTCCATGGCCGGATACAGAAGCAGTGATTTTATCACTGCAAACCGGCAAGCCGGTGGATCAGCCGGGAGAACATGGAGAAATTGCTGTCCGCGGCCCGCAGGTGATGAAAGGATATTGGAACCGGCCGGAAGAAACGGAACAGTGTTTTCAAGACGGCTGGCTGTTAACGGGAGACATTGGCTATATGGATGAAGACGGCTTCTTTTATGTAGTCGATCGAAAAAAAGACATGATTATCGCAGGAGGATTTAATATATATCCGCGCGAAGTAGAAGAAGTACTGTATGAGCACGAAAACGTCCAAGAGGCCGTGGTGGTGGGTGTTCCGGATCCATATCGCGGTGAAACAGTCAAAGCTTTTATCGTCTTGAAAGAAGGACGGCATACAGCTGCAGAAGAGCTCGATAAATACTGCCGGGCACATTTAGCCGCTTTTAAAGTGCCCCGTATTTATGAATTCCGTGACGAGTTGCCGAAAACAGCTGTCGGTAAAATTTTACGCCGCGTGCTCATTGAAGAAGAAAAGCAAAAAACGGACTAAACAAGCTGAAGGGGCTGCCTGCTTGACGAAATCAAAGAATAAGAATAAGATAAATTCATGAATGAATGGTCATTCATTACTGATTTCACAGGAGGCGGCTTGCTTCATGCAGCGAAACAAACCAAAATACCATCAAATCATCGATGCCGCCGTTGTCGCTATTGCAGAGAACGGCTACCATCAAGCACAAGTATCGAAAATAGCCCGGCAGGCCGGTGTCGCGGATGGAACTATCTATTTATACTTTAAAAACAAAGAAGATATTTTAATTTCATTGTTCCAGGAAAAAATGGGGACATTTATCCAAAAAACAAGTGAAATTATTGAAACGAAGCAAACAGCAGCTGAGCAGCTGGAACTGCTTGTCCAAAACCACTTCGGGCTTCTTGCAGAAGACCCCCATCTGGCGGTTGTAACCCAGTTAGAACTGCGCCAGTCCAACAAGGAGCTGCGTTTGAAAATCAACGAAGTGTTAAAATCATACTTGCAGCTGATCGAACAAATTTTACAAAAGGGGGTCCAAAACGGCGAGTTCAACGCGGCCTTAAATATACGCCTGTCCCGGCAAATGGTATTCGGAACTCTCGATGAAATGGTCACTACCTGGGTGATGAATGATCAAAAGTATAGCCTGGCTGCTTCAGCGGAAGAAGTAACCAGGATGCTGTTAAATGGTTTTTCCGGCCGTTAATTGTCTGAACAGAAGGAGGAAATCAAATGAACTTATATGTTTTAATGAAAAGAACATTTGATACAGAAGAAAAAATCTTTATTTCAGACGGAAGTATTCAAGAAGACGGAGCCGAATTTATTATTAATCCATATGATGAATATGCAATTGAAGAAGCCATCAAAATCCGGGATGCGCATGGCGGAGAAGTAACCGTTATAACTGTCGGCACAGACGAAGCCCAAAAACAGCTTCGAACAGCTCTCGCCATGGGTGCAGACAAAGCCGTGCTTATCAATATAGAAGAAGAGGTCGAGGATGGGGATGCCTTTACCACAGCCCGGGTTTTGACCGAGTATTTAAAAAACAAAAAAGCAGATCTTATTTTGGCAGGAAACGTCACGATTGACGGAGGAAGCGGCCAGGTCGGACCACGTGTAGCAGAGAGTCTCGGCATAGTCTGCGTGTCGACCATTATAAAAATAGAAATAAACGGAAGAGAAGTTTTGATCACCCGGGATGTAGAAGGTGATACCGAAAAAGTAAAAACAACACTGCCGCTTCTTGTAACCTGTCAGCAGGGGTTAAACGAGCCCCGTTATCCTTCTTTGCCTGGCATTATGAAAGCGAAAAAAAAGCCGCTTGAAGAATGCGAGCTCGACGACCTTCAACTGGGGGAAGACGATGCAGCGCCCAAAACAAAAACCGTTGAAGTATTTATGCCGCCCCAAAAAACAACCGGACGCATTCTGCAGGGAGATTTAGCCGGACAGGTCAGTGAGCTGGTCACATTGCTCCGCTCTGAAGCACATGTCATTTGATTTCTAGGGAGGGGTTATTATGCCAAAGAAAATCATGGCAGTAGGGGAAATAAGAGAAGGACAGATCCGCCGCGTTTCTTTTGAAACCATTGCCGCTGCAAAAGCCGCTGCAGAGGGCGGGGAAGTGGTCGGTGTTCTGATTGGTAAAGAGGCCGGTGCTCTTGCTGAAGAAATGATTCAATATGGTGCAAACCGGGTGCGGACAGCAGAAGATGAAAAGCTCGGTCACTACACATCAGACGGATTTGCCAGCGCGATGATTGCGGCTGTTGAGCAGGAGCAGCCAGATGGCATTTTCTTCGGGCATACAGCGCTCGGCAAGGATTTAGCTCCCAAAATCGCTGCACAGCTGGATGCAGGGCTCGTTTCGGATGTGACGGCTCTCGAAGTAAGGAGCGGGGAGTTTGTATTTACAAGACCTATTTATGCGGGCAAGGCTTTTCAAAAAGTAACCGTTCCTGAAGGCCTTTTGCTGGCGGCCATCCGGCCGAATAACTTTGAGCCATGCCCAAGGGATCGGACGCGTTCCGGAGATGTTTCCCCTCTTTCTTTTCCGGTTAAAGATATCCGCGTTGTGATCGAGGAGGTCGTTCGAAAATCAGCAGGAAGTGTGGATCTTTCAGAAGCAAAAGTGATTGTAGCCGGCGGACGAGGGGTAAAAAGCGCGGAAGGCTTCCGGCCGCTGCAGGAGCTGGCAGATATTCTGGGCGGAGCGGTTGGTGCTTCAAGGGGAGCCTGTGATGCCGGCTATTGTGACTATTCTCTGCAAATTGGACAGACGGGCAAGGTGGTAACCCCTGATTTATACATTGCCTGTGGCATTTCCGGAGCCATTCAGCATTTGGCCGGAATGTCCAATTCAAAAGTGATTGTAGCGGTCAATAAAGACCCGGATGCAGAGATTTTTAAGGTGGCGGATTACGGAATTGTCGGTGACTTATTTGAGGTAGTCCCGATGCTGACGGAAGAGCTGAAAAAAATAAAGGCGGTGAGCCCCTGAGTTTGGGGCTCTTTTACTTAGGGTAAGCAAAATAATAGCTAACCCCAAAAAACGGTGATATACTTTCCGTACAGAAACTTTAGGAGGTATTTATACATGGCAATTGTAAAAGCGACTGATGCAAACTTCTCGACTGAAACAGGAAGCGGACTTGTTCTCGCGGATTTCTGGGCACCTTGGTGCGGACCGTGCAAAATGATTGCGCCTGTTCTTGAAGAATTAGATTCTGAAATGAGCGACAAAGTAAAAATCGTCAAAATTGACGTTGATGAAAACCAACAAACTGCTGGCGAGTACGGCGTAATGAGTATCCCGACACTGATCTTGTTCAAAGACGGCCAGCCGGTCGATAAAGTGATTGGATTCCAGCCAAAAGAAGCGCTTGAAGAACTAATCAACCGCAACGCGTAAAGAAAGAAAAGGCGTCCCGCATTGACGGGGCGTTTTTTTTACGTTATTTCCTTAAAAAGCTCCTTCGTTTTCCTGCCAGGCAGCCAGCCTTCCGGTAAAGAATGCTGCCTGGCTCGTCCGCCGTATGCTTTTTTATTATAAAAGGAGTGAAAAAGATGAATGAACTGATCCAGCATAAACTGGCTCTCCTGCCGGATGAATCTGGATGCTATTTAATGAAGGACCGGCACGGGACAGTGATTTATGTGGGAAAAGCAAAAGTGCTGAAGAACCGGGTCCGTTCCTATTTTACCGGCTCGCATGATGCGAAAACAACGAGACTGGTCAGTGAAATTGTAGACTTTGAATATATTATTACCTCTTCGGATCTTGAAGCACTTATTTTAGAGCTGAACTTAATTAAAAAATACGATCCAAAGTATAATATCATGCTTAAGGACGACAAAAGTTACCCGTTTATTAAGCTGACTGCAGAGCGGCATCCACGCCTCATTATCACGAGGAAGGTAAAAAAAGACAAAGGGAAGTACTTTGGCCCGTACCCGAATGCGTATGCTGCATCGGAAACAAAAAAGCTCCTGGACCGCTTGTATCCGCTTCGCAAATGCTCAACGCTGCCTGACCGCGTTTGTCTGTATTACCATATGGGGCAGTGTCTCGCTCCTTGTGTAAAAGAAGTTCCAGCTGATACGTATAAAGAAATGGCAGCGGAAATTACCCGCTTTTTAAATGGCGGCCATCAAGAAGTGAAAAAAGCCTTAACCGCAAAAATGGAAGAAGCAGCGGAAAAGCTTGAATTTGAACGCGCAAAAGAATATCGTGATCAAATTTCTCATATCGACACCCTGATGGAAAAGCAAAAAATCAACATGGCCGACCTTACGGATCGTGATGTTTTTGGCTATACAGTCGATAAAGGCTGGATGTGTGTGCAGGTGTTTTTTGTGCGTCAGGGACGCTTAATTGAACGGGATGTGTCCACTTTTCCTATTTATAGTGAGCCTGAAGAAGAATTTTTAACATTTCTTGGCCGCTTTTATGAGGCGCCGGAGCATTTTAAGCCGAAGGAGATTCTTCTTCCAGACGCTGTTGATGCAGATCTTGCCGGCCAGCTGATCGGTGTGCCGGTTACAAAGCCCCAGCGGGGCAAGAAAAAGGAATTGGTGGAGCTTGCAGGCAACAACGCAAAAGCGGCTTTAAAAGAAAAATTTGCGCTAATAGACCGGGACGAAGAAAGAACAATCAAAGCGGCTGAGCAGCTTGGCGAAGTCATGAATATTCATGTTCCCCGTCGAATTGAAGCATTTGATAACTCAAACATCCAGGGAACAGCTCCGGTATCCGCGATGATTGTTTTTATTGATGGGAAGCCCGAAAAAAAAGAATATCGAAAATATAAAATTAAAACCGTAAAAGGGCCTGATGATTACGGCTCTATGCGGGAAGTAGTGCGGCGCCGTTACACGCGTGTGCTGCGAGAAAGCCTGCCGCTGCCTGATTTAATTATTATCGATGGCGGAAAAGGGCAGATAGAAGCAGCGCGCGATGTATTGCTAGATGAGCTTGGGCTTGATATCCCGGTCGCCGGCCTCGCAAAAGACGAGCGTCACCGCACCTCTCAGCTTCTTTATGGAAGCCCGCTACAAATTGTGCCGCTTGCGCACAACAGCCAGGCATTTTATTTACTTCAGCGTATTCAGGATGAAGTGCACCGGTTTGCGATTACCTTCCATCGGCAAATCCGGGGCAAAGGTGCTTTCCAATCTATTTTAGATGACATAGAGGGCGTGGGGCCGCAGCGGAAAAGGCAGCTGTTGAAAGCATTTGGCTCTCTTAAAAAACTAAAAGAAGCCTCAAAAGAAGAAATCATGGCGGCTGGGATTCCAGCCAAAACAGCCGAAGCCGTTATGGCAGCCTTAAATGAAGAATAGACCGCTCAGCGAGCGGTCTATTCCCATTTTACCGTAATTTCGACATGCTTATTTTTCTTATGTAATTGACAAATTGCTTCAGCGTTCGACTCAAAACGGGCTGCTGCCTGTTCCGCAATAAAGCCGCTTTCAAGTGTAAAAGCAGGATTTGCCTGCACGGTAAACCGCCGTTCAACTAAACTTCCAGATAAGCGGTAGACCCATTCTTTTCTCGTTTCTTTTACAAGTTCAATTGTACCCCAGCCGGCTTCTTTGAAAAAAGCTGTCAATTCTTCTGTATTTGCACAAGGAAAGCGCCGCGCCAGCATTTTTCCGCCCCAATATAAGATTTCAGCCGCGTCATTTCCGAGCAGATCGCCAAGTAAAACATCCCGTATCAGTTCATAGCCAAAGACAGAAACGGACGCTTTTGGTGCTTCAACGAGTCCCTGTTCTTCGTTTTCAATAGTCAAAGTGAATTCCTCGCTTTCTCTCTCGTTATTATATACAATTGACCGTCTCAAAAAAAGCATATTCCGCATGAAAAGCCGGACAAAAATGTCCCCACCTTACCTTGACGCTCTTAATTTATGGGAGTAAAATGAATTTGTCACATCGTAAGATTACTAGATGAAGCAATGTGCGAATAAACAAAATATTTGTCGGATGCTTCAAATTTAAGGGGGGAAAATGGTGGCTGACAATCGAGAGTTTTTTTACCGCAGGCTGCACTCATTGCTCGGTGTCATTCCAGTCGGGCTTTTTATGACGCAGCATTTAGTCGTAAATCATTTTGCGACGAAAGGGGAAGAAGCGTTTAACCAGGCGGCAGGCTTTATGGGAAGTTTACCTTTTGTGCTTGTGCTTGAAACGTTAGTGATCTTCCTGCCACTTTTGTTCCACGCGATTTATGGGCTTTACATTGCGTTCACTGCGAAAAACAATCCTGGACGCTTTGGGTACTTCCGCAACTGGATGTTTGTGCTGCAGCGCTGGACAGGCGTGATTACACTGATCTTTGTTGCATGGCACGTATGGGAAACACGGGTTCAAGCTGCGCTTGGTGCAGAAGTGAATTTTCAGATGATGGAGAATATTTTAGATAATCCATTTATGCTCGTTTTTTACATAGTTGGAGTGCTTTCAGCAATTTTCCATTTTGCAAATGGTTTATGGTCGTTTTGCGTGAGCTGGGGAATCGCAGTATCGCCACGTTCACAACGCATTGTTACATACGCAACATTGCTTGTATTTTTAGCTTTATCGTATGTCGGATTAAGCGCTATCTTTGCGTTTGTATAAAACCCGGCAATGAATGGAGTTTTGTCAGATAGATAGAAGGCAGGACTGAAAAGGGAGTGGACCTCACAATGAGTAAAGGTAAAGTTATCGTAGTCGGCGGCGGTTTGGCCGGTTTGATGGCTACGATTAAAGCAGCAGAGTCAGGTACGCCTGTCGAGTTATTTTCGCTCGTTCCGGTAAAGCGTTCTCATTCCGTTTGTGCGCAGGGCGGCATTAATGGAGCAGTTAATACAAAAGGGGAAGGCGATTCTCCGTGGGTACATTTTGATGACACCATTTATGGAGGCGATTTCTTAGCGAATCAGCCGCCGGTAAAAGCGATGGCAGAAGCGGCACCGGGTATTATTCATTTGCTTGACCGTATGGGCGTTATGTTTAACCGGACACCAGAAGGTCTTCTTGATTTCCGCCGTTTCGGAGGCACACAGCATCACCGTACTGCTTTTGCAGGTGCCACTACAGGCCAGCAGCTGCTGTATGCGCTGGATGAGCAGGTGCGCCGCTTTGAAGTAGCAGGTCTTGTGACAAAATATGAAGGCTGGGAATTTCTCGGTGCCGTAGTTGATGACGAAGGAATTTGCCGCGGGATTGTTGGGCAAAACCTGGCAACGATGGAAATTCAATCGTTTCCAGCAGATGCGGTTATTATGGCAACAGGCGGCCCTGGTATTATCTTTGGTAAGTCTACAAACTCGATTATCAACACAGGCTCGGCTGCATCAATTGTGTATCAGCAGGGCGTTCATTACGCAAATGGCGAGTTCATTCAAATTCACCCAACAGCGATTCCAGGGGATGACAAACTTCGCCTAATGAGTGAATCGGCGCGTGGTGAGGGTGGACGTGTTTGGACATATAAAGATGGAAAGCCTTGGTACTTCCTCGAAGAGAAGTATCCGGCTTACGGAAACCTGGTACCGCGGGACATTGCAACACGTGAAATTTTTGACGTTTGTGTAAACCAAAAACTAGGTATCAATGGTGAAAACATGGTATATTTGGATCTGTCCCATAAAGATCCACACGAACTAGACATCAAGCTGGGCGGAATTATTGAAATCTATGAAAAGTTCATGGGTGATGATCCGCGTAAAGTACCGATGAAAATCTTCCCTGCTGTTCATTACTCTATGGGCGGACTATGGGTTGATTATGACCAGCAGACCAATATTCCAGGTCTTTTTGCAGCTGGTGAGTGTGACTATTCACAGCACGGTGCAAACCGTCTTGGGGCGAATTCTCTCCTTTCCGCTATTTATGGCGGTATGGTAGCAGGACCAAACGCAGTACGGTACATTAACGGACTAGAGAAAAGTGCCGAGGCCGTTTCTTCGTCTGTTTTCGACAATCATGTGAAGCAGGAGCAGGCAAAATGGAACGATGTCATGTCCTTAAACAAAGGATCTGAAAATGCCTATGTTCTTCACAAGGAATTGGGCGAATGGATGACTGCTAATGTGACCGTTGTTCGATATAATGATAAGTTGCAGCAGACAGACGATAAAATTGTTGAGTTGATGGAACGCTATAAAAACATCGACATTAACGATACAGCCAAGTGGAGCAATCAGGGTGCGATGTTTACCCGCCAGTTGAAAAACATGCTTCATTTAGCACGCGTCATGACGATTGGTGCTTTGAACCGGAACGAAAGCCGCGGAGCACACTACAAGCCGGACTTCCCGGACCGTAATGACGAAGAATTTATGAAAACAACGATGGCCACGTTCACAGGTGAAAACACGGCGCCTTCTTTCCATTACGAAGACATCGATGTATCGCTCATTCCGCCTCGTAAACGGGACTACTCGAAGAAGAAGGAGGAGAAATAATGAGTGAGCAAAAAACAGTTCGATTTCTCATCACACGTCAAGATGCCGCTGATTCTACTCCGTATGAGGAAGAGTTCGAAATACCCTACCGTCCGAATATGAACGTGATTTCCGCCCTAATGGAAATCCGTCGTAATCCGGTAAATAAAAAAGGTGAAAAAACAACACCGATTACCTGGGACATGAACTGTCTTGAGGAAGTATGCGGTGCCTGCTCTATGAATATCAATGGCAAGCCGCGCCAGTCTTGTACAGCTCTCGTTGACCAATTGGAACAGCCGATTCGCCTGGCTCCAATGAATACGTTCCCAGTTGTACGTGACCTCCAGGTAGACCGCAGCCGTATGTTTGATTCATTGAAGCGTGTTAAAGCGTGGGTGCCAATTGATGGAACCTACGATTTAGGACCTGGACCGCGTATGCCGGAACGGAAGCGCCAATGGGCATATGAACTGTCTAAATGTATGACATGCGGTGTATGCTTGGAAGCTTGTCCGAATGTAAACAGCAAATCAAACTTTATCGGTCCGCAGCCATTATCGCAGGTTCGTTTGTTTAATGCGCACCCAACAGGTGCCATGAACCGTGATGAGCGCCTCGAAACGATTATGGGAGACGGAGGACTTGCCAACTGCGGTAACTCACAAAACTGTGTTCAGTCCTGCCCGAAAGGCATTCCGTTAACGACATCGATCGCTGCGTTAAACCGTGAAGCTACATTCCAGTCGTTCCGTAATTTCTTCGGAAGCGACCACGCAGTAGATTAATAGAAAACCTCCAGCTTATGCTGGAGGTTTTTTTGTATGGAAAGATACCATGACCGTTGTCGGTGAATGAAAGCAGCTGCGTATGTGAGGCTTTGAAAGAATGGGCATGTCTTCGTCATACAGCCGTGTTTATATGTTCTGGAAAAGGTCTCGTTTGCTTTTTGCGGGCGGGCGGCTCTAAAAAAACAATCGTAGACCTCATTACAGCTGTAAAAGCTGATTTATAAGTGACTATAGGGAAAGGTGTTCTATCGTAATGAACTAAAATGTAAGTTTAAACAGCTTCCCTTGTCACTTTCCCGGTGGTTTTTATGGCGAAAAAGTAACGTGACGATGCCCTTGATAAAATCTATGGCCGGTCTGTTTCTTTTACCGATAATACAAAAGAGCTTCTTATGTAAAACCAATTACGTATAGCGCGCATATGATAAGGGTAGTGGCGGCTAACCGACACAGGCTGCTCTTTGAAAGGGTGACGTTGTTTGTGGCAGCTCTGATTTTGACGAAGCGCGAAAAAGACGTATTCAAGAGACTGGTTGACGGAAAATCTACACACGACATTGCAGAAGAATTGGGAATCAGTGAAAAAACGGTCCGGAACCATATTTCAAATGGCATTCAAAAGCTGGGCGTCAAAGGACGGGCGCAAGCCATTGTAGAATTGCTTCGGATCGGGGAGCTTACGTTATAAAGCTAAAGCCGTGCCGAGAAGGGCGCGGCTTTTCCCTTGCTTGCATTTTGTTTGAAAAAAAGCGAAAATAAAAGAAGAATGGCATATTGTTTTACATATGAAAGGGTGCAAAAACATGTCTCTCACACGAAGCAGTTCGGGAGAAGCGGTCGCCGATATTGAACGGAACCTGCGTCATATTGACAGCATTATCAAGCAAAAAGGCCGTGAAATTTTAAATGATTATATGATTACGCCGCCACAATTTATTGCCTTGCATTCATTATATGAAAAAGGGGATACAACTATTGGCGATCTTTCTTCAAGAATGTTTTTGGCATGCAGCACGACAACGGATTTAATTAACCGAATGGAAAAAGCCTCCCTTGTTGCGCGCGTCCGGGACACAAAAGACCGGCGCATTGTCCGGATTCATCTTCTAGAAGAAGGCGAAAAAATTATTAAAGAAGTTATTAAAAGGCGCCGCCAATATGTGGAGGATGTGCTGGATAACTTTTCGGAGGAAGAAACAGCGCAATTAAATGCCCTTTTAAGTAAAATGCACATTGAAATGAAAGTGGAATGAGGCGTCGGTGTTGAACAGACCAATTGGAGTAATTGATTCAGGTGTCGGCGGGCTGACGGTTGCAAAAGAAATGATGCGCCAGCTGCCTAAAGAAACCATTTATTATATAGGGGATACAGCGCGCTGTCCGTACGGCCCGCGGCTGCCCGGAGAGGTACGGCAGTTTACTTGGGAAATGACCCGTTTTTTAGAGCGGTATGATATGAAAATGCTGGTGATTGCCTGCAACACGGCTACCGCCGTTGTGTTAGATGAAATCAAACGCCAGCTTCCTATTCCGGTTGTCGGTGTTATTCAGCCAGGCTCCCGCGCGGCTATTAAACAAACCAAGAACCGTCGTATTGCTGTGCTTGGAACCGCCGGCACGGTGAAAAGCAAAGCTTATGAAAAAGCTATTGCTGCTATTGATCCGGGAGCAGAAGTATATGCTCTTGCCTGCCCGGGGTTTGTCCCGCTTGTTGAAAGTGGAAAATATCGCAGTGAGCGGGCCAAGCAGGTGGTGGCCCATACGCTTGAACCGCTAAAAGAAACGCCGTCTGATACGGTTATACTTGGCTGCACACACTATCCTCTCTTGGAACCGATTATTGCGGATTTTATGGGGGAAGAGGTGTCAGTCATTAGTTCTGGTGATGAAACCGCCCGTGAAGTCAGTGCGATTTTAGAGTTTAATGAGATGCTTTCAGATAGCGAACAGGCGGATCACCGTTTTTTTACAACCGGAAGTGTCCGGGCTTTTAACGCGATTGCAGCAGACTGGCTTGGGGATGTTCCATTAAATACGAAAAAAATTCAGCTGGCATAAATGCCGGCTTTTTTTCATTTGTCTGCATATATTTGTATGAATGCAAATGAAAGGGGCGGTTTAAGTGCAGAAAAAATGTGGCTTGCTGTTGCTGCTTATACTTTCAGGCTGTTCAGCGGAACCAGAGGAAGGACTGCCGGTGAAAGTGGTGTATACCGAAGAAGAGGGAGACAAGCCGGTCGCAGCAGAAGAAAAAGTGATGGCAGAATTGTATGTTGTGGACGAAAATGGACTTCTTGTTCCCCAAATAGCGGCAGTCGAAGGGAACGGGCAGGAAGAGCAAGCTGCGCTTATCGCGCTGGCGGAAGGGAACATTCCAGCCGGCTTCCGTTCTCCATTGCCTGAAGGAACCGTTATTCAAGATGTCGAGCTCGATGGGAAAACGGCCATCGTAAGTGTGGGAGGCGCTTTTGCCAATTATCCGGCAGAGGAAGAGGAACTTGTCGCAGCAGCCATTACGTGGACGGTTACTGGAATGGGCCAGGCAGATCGCGTTCAAATTAAATTTAACGGCGAAACACTGGAGTCCATGCCGAAAGCAGGACTGCCGATTGCAGCCGGAGGCATGAAGCGGGAAGATGGCATCAACTTAAAAGCGGGCTATACCGATCCTGGAGCAACAAAACCGATTACCGTGTATTTTACCGGACAAAATGAACAGGGACCTTATTTAGTGCCGGTTACCCGCCGCATTTCAGAGGATGAAACAGACCTTATTGCTGCTTCTGTAAAAGAGCTTGCGAAGGGACCTGCAGCAGGCAGCGGGCTTATGACAAGCTGGCCGGCTGATGCAAAGCTGACAAAAGAACCAGAAGTAGAAGATGGACGGGCTGTTCTTCAGTTTAACGAGGCCATTTTGGAAAACAACGGAGAAGCTCTTGTTTCAAGCAGTCTGCTAAAGCCGTTATCACTGACGCTGGCTGCTACCGCCCAAATTGAAAGTATAGGGGTTGAAGTGGAAGGCCACCCAGAGGTGAAAATGGAAACAGGGGCCCCTCTGCCGGCTTCCTTGACGACTCCTTTATTTGTAAATGAAGAAAGTCTTCCATCTGCCGAATGAATATTTGACAGACGCGTATAATTTTTGGAAAATGGACAGCGGAAGCAGGAAAAAACGGAGGAATGTATATGCGCACAGATGGACGGACAGAAAAAGAACTTCGGCCGGTTGACATTCAAACCAGCTTTTTAACACATCCGGAAGGGTCCGTGCTGATTTCAGTTGGAAATACAAAAGTAATTTGCACCGCGACGATTGAAGACCGGGTTCCGCCTTTTATGAGAGGGAGCGGAAAAGGCTGGGTTACGGCAGAATACGCGATGATTCCGCGCGCGACCGGCCAGCGCAACATGAGGGAATCAACAAAAGGAAAAGTAACCGGACGGACGATGGAGATTCAGCGGCTGATCGGCCGGGCGCTGCGCGCAGTCGTAGACCTTGATGTCATTGGAGAGCGCACTATCTGGATCGACTGCGATGTGATTCAGGCAGACGGCGGAACCCGGACTGCAGCCATTACAGGCGCATTCGTAGCCATGACCCTGGCTCTGCATGATTTGGCGATCGAAAAGGATTTTTCCGTTTATCCGATTACGGATTTTCTTGCGGCCACAAGTGTCGGCATTGTCAAGGAGCACGGAGTTGTTGTAGATTTAAATTATGAAGAAGACAGCACTGCAGAAGTAGATATGAATGTCGTCATGACAGGGACCGGACAATTTGTTGAAGTGCAGGGAACAGGAGAGGAAGCCACTTTCTCTATGAACGAGCTTCAAGAAATGCTTCAAGCAGCACAAAGCGGCCTGGAAACGTTATTTGATATTCAAGCAGAGGCGCTTGGCGTTGCAGCAGAGTTAATCTACGAAAGGAAGTCAGTCAATGAATGAAGTCATCGTGGCTACACGTAATGCTGGTAAAGCAAAGGAATTTATTCGCATGTTTGAGCCTGTCGGCATCACGGTGAAAACACTGCTTGATTATCCCGATCTTCCGGATGTAGAGGAAACAGGCAAAACCTTTGCGGAAAATGCCTTTTTAAAAGCTGATTTTGCCGCCCGGTCAACAGGCCGGCCGGCGATTGCTGACGATTCAGGCTTGATCATTGATGCGCTTGATGGACGTCCGGGCGTGTATTCAGCACGGTATGCCGGAGAAGAAAAAAACGATCAGGCGAACAATGACAAAGTACTGGCCGAAATGAAAGACGTACCGAGAGAAGACCGGACCGGCCGTTTTATGTGTGTGCTCGCTGTAGCGTTTCCGGATGGGCGTGACCCGATTTATGCAGAAGGGCGCTGTGAAGGAATCATTGGTTTTGAAGAAGCGGGCCAGCATGGGTTCGGGTATGATCCATTGTTTATTCCGGAAGGGTACAATGTGACAATGGCACAGCTTGATCCGGAAGAAAAAAACCGAATCAGCCACCGTGCAAATGCCCTTCAGTCATTACGGGCACAGCTGCCGGAATTGGCAGGTGAACCGGAATGAAGATGCTTGTCGTAAGTGATAACCATGGATGGAACAGCATTTTGTCGGATTTAAAGCAGCGCTATGCAGGTAAAGTTTCGGTGATGATTCATTGCGGAGATTCCGAAATGAGGGCAACAGACCCGGAAGTCGTCGGCTATACGATTGTCCGCGGCAATTGCGATGATGAGGACAAGTTCCCAAACGACATCTTAGAAAGTGTAGAAGACTGCCGTGTATTTGTGACACACGGCCATCGCTACAATATCAAGATGACGTTAACGAACTTAGCTATGAAGGCAAAAGAAACCGGAGCCGATTTTGTTTTTTTCGGTCATTCTCATACCCCGGGTGCTGAAATGGAAGACGGTGTTTTGTATTTGAACCCGGGAAGCATTTCCCTGCCAAGAGGACGCCGTGAAAAAACATATGCTATTGTCGATGTAAGCAAATCGGCGATTTCCGTTCAATTTTATGATGACACACATCAAGAAGTAAAAGAACTAAGCTATACATTCAGCCGTTGAGCGAACAGAACGTCCTGCTGTTCGCGCAGGGCGTTTTTGTTTTAAGTCAAAAATCGAGCGGTATAACAAATAATTTATTTTAAAATGAAACAATTTATTTTAAAATGAAACAAGTGTTGACAGGTGATATATGGAGTGATATTATAGATATTGTCTTCAGAGGAAGTCTCAGTAGCTCAGCTGGATAGAGCAACGGCCTTCTAAGCCGTCGGTCGGGGGTTCGAATCCCTCCTGGGACGTAATAAAAAAAGCGCCGCAGGGCGCTTTTTTGTATTTATAGGAATCTATCTCTATTTTTATTATATTAAGTAAAGCTGCAGATCAAAGCATGGACCAATGCTTTGATTTTTTTTATAGAACGAAAAAAGAAATCTGGCAGTCCAATATATAAAACAAAGCAAAAGCCATACAGGGGATGTATGGCTTTTTTGCAATGCATGATGCAGGACGAGAGGGCTTATTATAAACTGGACATAGAGAGCCGCCCTGAAAGTACGGCAGCTTTGCTCTTATTGCTCCAGGCTGTCATCATTAAACCAAAGCGGAGCGTTGTCATCCACATCACCGTTGTAATTAATTAAAATCTCTTCACCGGCCTGAATATCCCGATATGCATAAAATTTAAAAGAATGACTTTCAAAATGAATGTCATATGTAGCATTAGGGTCATAGGAATGATTAAACAGCATACCATAACCAAGCAGGATAGCTGAGTGATTGATGCCGTATTCAAAAGCATAATCGGCTAACAGGGTCTTTTCGATATGGATGTGCTGGTCGTTCGGGTAGGGAATAACAGGTGCCTCGTGAAGCATCTCTCCCTTTTTTATATCACGGACAGCGAAAACGCCGCGGTTCAGTTCACCGTCGCTTAATGTAGATGTTTTAACTTCGATCATGATTGGATCTCCTTTTCATTGTATTCATACTAACAGCATGACAGTCGGAAGAGGCAAGAGCAACTGTTTTCTCTGTTCAACCGTCCGGTACCATGCTACACTCAACTATTATAAGAGCTGGCGGGTGAGAACGTTGAAGAAAAAAAGAAGAAAAAAATCAGGCAATGTCGTTCAATTCCCCGGCACCTCAGCCCGGCTCCAACAGCAGGGACAGAAGGCGCTGGAGGAAAAGCGGTTTGATGAAGCCATTCGTCTGTATACCGAAGCGCTCCGTTTTGACGAAGGGCACCAGGAAGAAATTAAAACAGCTCTCTTAATTGCTTATCACGAAAGCGGGAACCACGATGAAGGGATAGAGCTTTCACGTGCGATGCTGCATGCAGGAGAAGGCCATTATTTTGACGTGCTTGACCTGCATGTGTTGATGCTCATTCAAAAACGGCGGTATAAAGAAGTCGCGGATACATTATCTGTCCTGCTTGAAGAAGGGCTTCCGCCAGATCGTTACGAGCATTTTGCACACTTAAAAGCACTGGCAGACCGAATGAGTGTAAAAAAAGAAGAAACGCTGTTTAAAACGGACGATTCCTTTCAGGATAGAATGATGAAGCTGGCAGAACTGGCCAAAACGGATGCCGCTCCTTTTGAAAAAGAGCTGATAGACCGAGCGGGCGATCAAACCGAGCATCCTTTCATTCAAACGATGGTTCTTGGGCTGCTGCGGGATATAGGAACTGCCGAAAGGGTGTTGGTGCGTAAATTTCACTTTGAAAAAGAGGTCACTCCTGTGATGGAAGGGGAAGTGTTCAGCCATCCTTTTTTCAGAGGTGTAATACAATACTTAGAAGAAACCGCCGGCCAAAATGACCCCGCCCTGTGCGAGCAGGCTGTAGAGCTGGCCAGACAGTATCAGTTTTTGCTGTATCCTTTTGCTCCCCCTGCGTCTGTAGAGCAGTGGGCGGAGGCATTGGTGCTGAAAATAAGCCGCCTGTACGAGATGAGCAGTACAGAGGAAGGTACTTCAGAAGGCGAAGCAGCGATTCAATTTATGAAAGAACTCGATGAAATTTCAGCCTTTTAGTTGAAACAAAGCGGCTGTATGGTATAATGTAAAAGTCGTATTGTGTCCTTTTTATATCAATCCAGAATATACATAGGACGAACGTTCATATTTATTAATAGATTGTTGGAGGGAATTTTTATGTCAGCAAAGTGGGAAAAACAAGAAGGCAACGAAGGCGTACTAACAGTTGAGGTTGACGCTGAAACCGTTGATAAAGGCCTTAACACAGCATTTCAAAAAGTAGTTAAAACAATTAACGTTCCAGGATTCCGTAAAGGAAAAATGCCGCGTCCGTTGTTTGAACAGCGTTTTGGCGTAGAAGCTCTTTACCAGGATGCGATTGATGCGATTCTTCCTGAAGCATACGGGAAAGCGATCGACGAAACAGGCATTGAGCCAGTTGACCGTCCAGAAATCGATGTAGAGCAATTCGAAAAAGGCAAGCCGTTTATTTTCACTGCGAAAGTTACGGTAAAACCTGAAGTAACACTTGGCGACTACAAAGGCCTTGAAGTAGAAAAAGAAAACACAGAAGTAACAGAAGAAGATGTGCAAAATGAATTAAAAGATCTTCAAAAACGTCATGCTGAGCTTGTTGTAAAAGAAGACGGTACAGTTGAAAACGAGGACACAGTTGTAATCGATTTTGAAGGCTTCGTGAATGGTGAAGCATTCGAAGGCGGCCAAGCTGACAACTATTCAATCGTAATCGGTTCTGGCACATTCATCCCAGGTTTTGAAGATCAATTGATCGGCATGAAAACAGGCGAAGAAAAAGACGTTGAAGTAACATTCCCTGAAGAGTACCATGCAGAAGAGCTTGCGGGTAAACCAGCAACGTTCAAAGTAAAACTTCATGAAATCAAAGCGCAGGAACTTCCTGAGCTGAACGATGAATTCGCAAAAGAAACAGACGAAGAAGTAGAAACATTAGAAGCATTAAAAACAAAAATTCAAGAGCGTCTTGCAGAGCAAAAGAAAAACGCTGCAGAGCAAAAGCTTCGTGACGATCTTGTTGAAAAAGCAGTTGCCAACGCACAAACAGATGTGCCTGAAGCAATGATCAACACGGAAATCGACCGTATGCTTCAAGAATTCACGCAAAACCTTTCTATGCAAGGTATGAATCTTGACTTGTACTATCAATTCTCTGGACAAACAGAAGAAGACCTTCGCAGCCAAATGAAAGAAAATGCTGAAACACGCGTACGTACAAGCTTAACGCTTGAAGCGATCGCAGAAGCAGAAAACCTTGAGCCAACAGACGAAGATGTAGATGCAGAAGTAACAAAAATGTCTGAGCAATTTGGTCTTTCTAAAGAAGACGTTCAAAAAGCACTTGGAAGTCTTGAAGGCATGAAAGCAGACTTGAAAATTCGTAAAGCAGTCGAATTTCTTGTAGAAAACAGCACAGTTGGTGCATAATAAATAAAGAACAAACTGACAGGGCGCGACGTGATCGTGCCTTGTTTTCTACCCAAAAAGAGCTGAGAAACGCTTTTTCGTTTTGGTTTTGTGGCAGATGTGCTACAATGCGATACATAACTTAGTTACGGCGCAGTTAATAAGCGGACTATTAAAAAGGGCTCCCAGCTGCACCAACATAGCATAAGGGGTGAACAGATGTTTAAGTTCAATGAAGAAAAAGGACAATTGAAATGCTCGTTTTGTGGAAAATCACAGGACCAGGTGAGGAAACTCGTCGCGGGACCTGGCGTTTATATTTGCGATGAGTGCATTGAACTATGCACAGAGATCGTGGAAGAAGAACTGGGTACAGAAGAAGAAGTAGAATTTAAAGATGTGCCAAAACCAACTGAAATTCGTGAAATTTTAGGTGAGTACGTTATTGGTCAGGAGCGTGCGAAAAAATCGCTTGCTGTGGCAGTGTATAACCACTATAAACGTATTAATTCAAACAGCAAAATTGATGATGTTGAATTGGCAAAATCAAATATTTGCTTGATTGGCCCGACAGGAAGCGGGAAAACGCTTCTTGCTCAAACGCTGGCGCGTATTTTAAATGTGCCATTTGCCATTGCAGATGCAACATCACTGACAGAAGCTGGTTATGTAGGGGAAGATGTTGAAAATATCCTACTTAAGTTAATTCAAGCGGCTGATTATGATGTGGAAAAAGCTGAAAAAGGGATTATTTACATCGATGAAATTGATAAAGTAGCCCGTAAATCAGAAAATCCATCGATTACACGTGATGTATCCGGTGAAGGTGTTCAACAGGCGCTGTTGAAAATCCTGGAAGGAACAGTAGCGAGCGTACCGCCGCAAGGGGGACGTAAGCATCCGCATCAGGAATTTATTCAAATTGACACAACGAACATCCTATTTATCTGTGGCGGAGCGTTTGACGGCGTCGAACAAATTATTAAACGCCGCCTTGGTCAAAAAGTCATTGGATTTGGCTCCGAGCAGAAAAATGATCAAGGCGAGGAAAAATCCTACCTTGCTCAGCTTGTACCGGAAGACTTGCTTCGTTTTGGATTAATTCCGGAATTTATCGGACGTCTTCCAGTGATTGCAAGCCTGGAGCAGCTAGATGAAGACGCGTTGATTGAAATTTTAACAAAGCCGAAAAATGCGCTGATCAAGCAGTACCAAAAAATGCTTGAGCTTGACAATGTAGATCTTCAATTTGAAGATGCGGCTTTAAGTGAAATTGCGAAAAAAGCGATTGAGCGGAAAACAGGTGCCCGTGGTCTTCGTTCCATTATTGAAAGCATTATGCTCGATGTAATGTATGAATTGCCGACACGTGAAGATATTAAAACATGTGTGATCACGAAGGAAACCGTAACCGACCTTGCGCCGCCGCGTCTTCTTGATGAAAATGGAAACGATGTCGGCTCTGCCGATAAAACGTCTGCATAAAGACGGCTCATTTTAGGAAGGGACAGTGCCTCTCGGGGTGCTGTCCCTTCTTTTCAATCGACATTTTCTGTCCGTTTGCGTTAAGATAGGAAGAAAGAAAGGGAAGAAAAGAGATATTTTGGACGTTATACAGCTTCAGGCGCCGCCGGGGATCCGCTTATGTAAAGCATAAAAGCGCCGCGGTATGATATGGTGGCTTTTGTTTGGATGGATAAACGGGCGCCTTGCGCTTTTCTTACTGGGAGGGAGATTTGTCATGAAGGCAGATACAATTTATACTGTGCCATTGCTTCCGCTGCGCGGAATGCATGTATATCCGACAATGGTTCTGCACTTGGATGTAGGCCGTGATCGGTCGATCGAAGCACTTGAAAAAGCCATGATGAACGATCAGCTTGTTTTTTTATCCGCTCAAAAAGACCCGGATTTAGATGATCCATCTGGGGATGATGTATACGAAGTCGGTACATTAACGAAAGTAAAGCAAATGCTGAAGCTGCCAAATGGAACGATTCGTGTGCTTGTTGAAGGGCTAGACCGGGCAAAGCTGATTTCTGTTGTAGACCAGGGAGCATTTTATGAAGCGGTCGTAGAAGTGCATAAAGAAGATGTGACTAAAGATGCAGAAACAGAAGCACTGATGCGGATGCTGTTAAAGCAGTTTGAGCAATATGTCAAGTTGTCCAAGAAAGGTTCGGCGGAAACGATCAGTTCAGTGGCTGATATTGAAGAACCGGGAAGACTGGCTGATATTGCCACATCTCACATGTCACTAAAAGTAAAAGAAAAGCAGGAGATTTTAGCGACATTCTCTATAAAAGAGCGACTGGAACGATTAATTTCCCTTCTTCACAGTGAACGGGAAGTATTGAATTTAGAAAAGCAAATCGGACAGCGTGTGAAAACATCGATGGAAAAAACGCAGAAAGAATATTATTTGCGTGAGCAGATGAAAGCGATCCAGCTTGAACTTGGCGATAAAGAAGGAAAAACAGGTGAAGTTGAAGAACTAACCACACGCATTATGGCTGCAAATATGCCGGAGCATGTGGAAAAAACAGCGATGAAGGAGCTTGACCGTTACGAAAAAATTCCGCAAAGCGCCGCGGAAAGCGCGGTTATCCGCAACTATCTTGAATGGCTCGTTACACTGCCATGGTCCAAGGCGACCGAAGATGACCTGGATGTATTAAAAGCCGAGGACGTGTTAAACCGCGATCATTACGGTCTTGAAAAAGTAAAAGAGCGGGTGCTTGAATTTTTAGCTGTCCGTCAGTTAACGCAGTCACTGCGCGGGCCGATTCTTTGCCTTGGAGGTCCTCCGGGCGTGGGGAAAACAAGCCTGGTCCGTTCTATCGCGGAATCGCTTGGCCGGAATTTTGTACGCATCTCACTTGGCGGCGTCCGTGATGAATCGGAAATCCGCGGTCATCGCCGCACGTACGTAGGTGCTATGCCGGGCCGGATTATTCAAGGCATGAAAAAAGCAGGTACGATCAACCCCGTTTTCTTGCTTGATGAAATTGATAAAATGTCGAGTGATTTTCGTGGTGATCCATCTGCTGCGCTTTTAGAAGTGCTTGATCCGGAACAAAACCATAACTTCAGTGACCATTACATTGAAGAAACATATGACTTATCGAATGTCATGTTCATTGCAACAGCCAATGATTTGAGCGCTATTCCAGGACCGCTGCGTGACCGCATGGAAGTAATCTCTATCGCCGGCTACACAGAAGTGGAAAAAATCAATATTGCAAAAGACCATTTATTCCCGAAACAAGTAAAAGAAAATGGCCTTTCACGAAATCAGCTTCGTTTAAAAGAAGAAGCGATTCGGGATATCGTCCGCTATTATACTCGTGAAGCCGGCGTGCGGGGTCTTGAACGCCAAATGGCTGCCATCTGCCGCAAAGCCGCTAAAAAAATCGTATCAGGCGAGAAAAAGCGGATTACGGTTACAGACAAAAACTTGCAGGAGTTTCTTGGCAAGCGTATCTTCCGCTATGGGCAGGCTGATACCGAAGATCAGATCGGCGTAGCAAATGGTCTGGCTTATACCTCTGTCGGCGGCGATACGCTGCAAATCGAAGTGTCACTTTCTCCGGGGAAAGGCAAGCTTATTTTAACCGGAAAACTGGGAGACGTGATGAAAGAATCCGCGCAGGCTGCATTCAGCTATGTGCGTTCAAAAGCGGATGAGCTCGGCATTGAAGCAAATTTTCATGAACATCATGACATTCACATTCACGTTCCAGAAGGGGCGGTTCCGAAAGACGGGCCATCTGCAGGGATTACAATGGCGACGGCACTTATTTCGGCTCTTACGGGACGTCCAGTACGCCGGGATGTGGGCATGACGGGAGAAATTACACTGCGCGGCCGTGTATTGCCTATCGGCGGTGTAAAGGAAAAATCGCTCGGTGCGCACCGTGCCGGTTTAACAACGATCATTCTGCCTAAAGACAATGAAAAAGATATCGATGATGTTCCAGAAAGTATCCGTGAAGGCATGACGTTCCTGCCTGTTTCGACCATGGATGAAGTATTGGACATCGCGATCGGAGGAAGCAATTCATGAAAGTAAACAATGTGGAACTGGTGATCAGTGCCGCGAAACCGCACCAATACCCGACGGATGGACTGCCGGAATTTGCACTTGCCGGACGGTCAAACGTGGGAAAATCATCTTTTATTAACCGCATGATCGGCCGTAAAAGCCTGGCCCGTATTTCATCAAAACCCGGCAAAACGCAAACACTGAACTTCTATAAAATTGAAGACACCGTATTTTTTGTCGATGTGCCGGGTTACGGCTATGCAAAAGTGGCTAAAACAGAGCGTGAAGCCTGGGGACGCATGATCGAAACGTATATGACGGACCGGGAGCCGCTTGCTGCCTGCATTCATATTGTCGATTTGCGTCATGCTCCATCTGCTGACGATGTAGCGATGTATGAGTTTCTAAAATATCATGACATTCCAGCTATTGTGATTGCGACAAAAGCAGACAAAATTCCAAAAGGAAAATGGCAAAAGCATTTAAAAGTGGTAAAAGAAACCCTTGATTTCGATCCGCTCGATGATATCATTGTCTTTTCATCAGAGACAGGCCTTGGAAAAGATGAAGTGTGGAAAGCTGTGAAAAAACGGATGCTCGATCAAAAAGAATATCAAACAGAGCTGCGTAAAGAAGAAGAATTCGGAGAAGAATAAAAACAGCCTCCCAATAAGGGAGGCTGTTTTTTTATGTTTTTTTGCGGGCCGGTCCGCTGTTTTTTTTTACAAACAGCAGGTATCCGCCCACCACAATTAAAATCAGCGGCCAAAACTGCCAAAAGGAACCCACCGGTCCCAGCCATTGTTTCACAGTCCCATAAAAAAGCATGACGGCTGCTAAAGCCAAAAATAAAACACCGTTTAAAAGGCCGCGGCCGGTCTGCTGATGCTGCAGCAAAAAGCCTACGGCAATAATGAGAAGAAAAACACCGGTATCATTGGCCCACCAGCCGAGGTAGTCGACTACATAAAAATGAAAGCCAAATCCCGAAAGTACGACACCGGGAACTAGTCCGCTTCCATCACCTTTAAACCCTTGGGCAAGAAAAGCAAGACCTGTAATAAAGAGCAGAGCCGGCCAGCCAAGATAAGGCTTAACCCACGTAAAAGCTGATTGGTGGAGAAAAAAGTACAAACCAAAGCCAATTAATAAAACTCCTGGGAAGATACGCTGTTCATTCATATCGATTAAGCCCCCCGCTTTCCAACACATTTAATAGAACGCCCACAGGAAGTGGGCTATGAAGATGGTCTGACAAGACGCCACATTCTTAGTCTTTATACAATGATTTCAACCCATTGCTAAAATAATTTTTATTTGAGGCCCACAGGAAGTGGGTCACGAAGACGTTGTGACAGGACGTCACGTTCTTAGTCTTTGTACAATGATTTCAAGCTATTGCTAAAATGATTTTTATTTGATAATATTTATAAACAAGAAACCAAACAAAACGTCGTTTGAAAAAATACGGCTCCGAACTTATATCATTTTACCTGTTGTTCAGCGCATTAGCTCATGCGTTATAACGGTGATCGGTGACGCCGTAGTTTTAGCATTGGAGTTTCTGTCTAAAGTACAAACAGAAACAGGAATACGTGGACATATGTGTTAAAAGCATGACTGTCTTTTATGTTAGCATATGTTCACAATTTATAAAAAATAAAAACGTTACATTATGGTATAATGAAACCTACAATGAATCGTTTTCGGGGGTGCAGTGACGTGCATATCATCACGGTGGGATTAAATTATAAAACAGCCCCGGTAGAAATTCGTGAGCGCCTTTCATTTAGAGAAGAAACGCTCGCGGCAGCGATGGCGGAGCTCCAAAAACAAAAAAGTGTGCTTGAAAATGTCATCGTATCGACGTGTAACCGTACAGAAATTTACGCGGTTGTTGATCAGCTGCATACCGGCCGTTACTATATAAAAGAATTTTTGTCGAAATGGTTCGATATTCCTCAGGCAGACTTTACGCCGTTTTTGTTTATTTATGAGCAAGAGGCCGCGGTTGAACATCTTTTTCGTGTGTCTGCCGGATTAAATTCAATGGTTCTGGGCGAAACACAAATCCTAGGACAGGTCCGCCAAAGCTTTTTGCAATCACAAGAAGTAAAAGCGGCAGGTACCGTTTTTAACCATTTATTTAAACAGGCGATTACATTGGCTAAACGGGCGCATGCCGAAACAGATATTGGCGCGAATGCAGTATCTGTCAGCTATGCAGCAGTGGAACTTGCCAAAAAGATTTTTGGCCGCTTGTCCGGCCGTCATGTTTTAGTTCTGGGGGCTGGTAAAATGGGCGAACTGGCCATCCAGAACCTGCATGGCAGCGGTGCGACAAAAGTGACTGTCGTAAACCGGACGTTCGAAAAAGCAGAAGCGCTTGCTGAGCGGTTCCAGGGCCGGGCTAAAACAATGGACGAGCTGCAAGGCGCATTGGTTGAAGCGGATATCTTAATTAGCTCAACCGGCTCAAAGGATTACGTCATCACAAAAGAAATAATCGAGGGTGTTCAAAAGCTGCGCAAAGGGCGTCCTTTGTTTATGGTCGATATTGCAGTTCCTCGTGATATTGCTCCTGAGGTTGCAGATTTGGACAGCATTTTCTTATATGATATCGATGATTTGGAAGGCATTGTCGAAGCGAACCTGGCTGAACGAGAAAAAGCCGCTGCAAAAATAGGCCTTATGATTGAAGGGGAAATCGTCGCGTTTAATGAGTGGATTAATTTGCTTGGTGTTGTGCCGGTTATTTCGGCTTTGCGCCAAAAAGCACTTTCGATTCAAGCGGACACGATGGAGAGCCTCAACCGGAAACTTCCGCATTTATCAGAGCGTGACCGGAAAGTATTAAGTAAACACACAAAAAGTATTGTCAATCAGATGCTGAAAGATCCGATCTTGCAGGCAAAAGAATTAGCCGGTGACAAGCGGGCAGCTGAAAAGCTTGAGCTTTTTATGCACATTTTCAATATTGAGGAAGACGTTCAAGAACTGAAACGTGCACAGGAAGAGGAAGAGTGTGTTCAGAGGGTTCAAACAAAGCCTTTACTCCAGTTTTAAGTGAGGTTACGTGATGTTGGAGCAAGGAATGATCCGCCTTCATGAACTTATGATTATTTTGTACGCTGTAAGCGTATTGCTTTATTTTCTTGATTTTGTTCAAAAAAACCAGCGGGCGAATCGAATCGCCTTCTGGATTTTAACACTGGTTTGGAGCCTTCAAACTATTTTTTTAGGCTTGTATATGTATAATACAGGCCGATTTCCTGTATTGACTCTTTTTGAGGGTCTTTATTTTTATGCATGGGTGCTAGTTACGTTTTCTCTTGTTTTAAATAAGCTGCTTCGGATGGATTTCACGGTTTTCTTTACGAATGTGATAGGATTTATGATCATGACGATCCATACCTTTGCGCCGGTTCAGGTAGAGTCGCAGGCGGCAGCGGAAAAACTGGTATCGGAACTTTTGCTTCTTCATATCACGACAGCGATTTTGTCGTATGGAGCGTTCTCGCTGTCGTTTATTTTTTCAGCCCTATACCTGCTTCAATACCGGCTTTTAAAAATGAAAAAGTGGAATGAACGCCTCTGGAGGCTTGGAGATCTTGGCCAGCTTGAAAAGCTGTCAGTCATCTGGAATGCAATAGGTGTTCCGCTTTTGCTGCTGAGCTTAATTTTAGGACTGGTTTGGAAAACGATTAAACTGCCGGATGTAAGCTGGTTTGATTTGAAAATTGTTACTTCTTTTGTTTTACTGTTTATATATAGTGCTTTTTTGTATGTGAAAGTGCGAAAAGGAGTCTCGGGAAAAACCCTTGCATCGATCAATGCAGCGGCTTTTCTCATCATCTTAATGAACTTTTTCCTCGGAAGCCGGCTGTCCACATTCCATTTCTGGTATTCGTGACACCGGCTTTCGGGCGGTTATGGAGGGAATCATCTTGCGGAAAATTATTGTCGGATCGAGAAGAAGCCGCCTGGCGCTCACACAAACGAATCAAGTGATCGATCAGCTGAAGGCATTGTTGCCGGGAACAGAATTTGAAGTAAAAGAAATCGTGACAAAAGGCGACCGTATTCTGGATGTGACGTTATCAAAAGTGGGCGGTAAAGGCTTGTTTGTAAAAGAAATCGAACAGGCACTGCTTGATGGCGAGATTGATATGGCTGTTCACAGCATGAAAGATATGCCGGCTGTCCTGCCGGAAGGTCTGGTAATTGGCGCCGTGCCGGAGCGGGAAGATCATCGCGACGCGCTTATTTCAAATGGGCATGTGAAGTTTCATGAATTGCCGGCCGGCTCCATTGTTGGTACGAGCAGTCTTCGCCGGAGCGCCCAGATTTTGGCGGCAAGACCGGATCTTGAAATCAAATGGATTCGGGGCAATATTGACACGCGGCTGACCAAGCTCCAGAACGAAGAATATGATGCGATTATTCTTGCTGCCGCAGGTCTGGCACGTATGGGCTGGTCTGCAGATACCGTAACAGAATTTTTGAGTGAAGAACTGTCTGTTTCTGCTGTCGGTCAAGGGGCTCTAGCGATTGAGTGCCGTGAAGATGACAAAGAATTACGGAATTTGCTGGACCAATTTACTTGTGACAACACGAAACGAGCCGTTACGGCAGAGCGTGCTTTTTTAGGAGCAGTAGAGGGTGGATGTCAGGTACCGGTAGCTGGTTTTGCTACAATAAAAGGTGAAGAGCTGTCTTTAACAGCACTCGTTGCTTCACCGGATGGAAAAACCATTTTAAAAGAAACCGTCTCCGGAAGTAACGCTGAAAAAGTGGGCTTAGAAGCGGCGCATCTTTTAAAGGACCGGGGTGCGCTCGAATTAATCCAGGCGGCGAGGGCGGCAGCCGAATGAAGCCTCTCGCTGGTAAACGAATCGTTGTAACCCGTCCGAGGGGACAGGCAGCACCGTTTATTGGTAAAATAGAAGAAGCGGGCGGCACAGCATACGCAGTGCCGCTTATCGCATTCCGGGTGTTTGAAGACGGGCAGGAAGAGGCCATTTTGGCCAGCTTGCATACATATGATTGGATTTTGTTTACAAGCAAAAACGGCGTTGATTTTTTTATGCAAAAAGCCGGTCATCTTTTGCACAGAATAAGGGCAAAATGGGCGGCGATCGGCACACAGACGGCTAAAGCAGCAGCATCCTACGGACTTTCTGTTTCTTATATGCCCAGACGGTTTTCCGCGGAGGATGTTGCCGAAGACATACGAAAAGGATGTTTTTTGCCCGAAAAAGTGCTGATTCCAAAAGGCAGCATGGCGCGCAGCTTAATAGCGGATACCGTTCGTAAGGCAGGCAGACAGGCAGACGAATGGCTTGTTTATGAAACCTACTTTCCAGCCGATGAGCGGGCACACTTATTAAAGCTGATTCGGACGGAAAAAGTAGATATGATTACATTCACAAGCCCATCTGCTGTCCGGCATTTTATGCAGATTCTGAAGCAGGCACAAGAGCCGCTGCCAAGAACAGATTACGGAGTGATTGGCCGGGTAACAGAAAAAGAAGCAGCCGCATGCGGCATACCGGTTTCGGTCTGTCCAACCGTCTTTACCATTGATGCGCTTGTAAAGGAAATGAGCAGATTTTATAAGGAGTGATACAAATGGAATTGAATTTTGAACGTCACCGCCGTTTACGTCAAACTGCAAATATGCGGGCACTTGTGCGGGAAACACATCTTCATGTGAATGATTTTATATACCCGCTTTTCATAGCAGAAGGGGAGGGAATCCGTAACGAGGTTCCATCTATGCCGGGCGTTTTTCAATTGTCTATTGATCAATTAAACGAGGAAATCGAAGAGGTAATCGGGCTTGGCATTAAATCGGTTATTTTATTCGGTCTGCCTGATGTAAAAGATGCAGTTGGAACAGGCGCTTATCATAATGATGGCATTGTCCAGAAAGCCACACGCCATATTAAGAACCACTATCCAGACCTTATTGTGATTGCGGATACATGTTTATGTGAATATACCGATCACGGTCATTGCGGCGTTATCGAAGGAAGCCGCATATTAAACGACCCGTCTCTTGACCTTTTGGCCAAAGCGGCAATCAGCCAGGCAGAGGCAGGTGCCGACATCATCGCGCCATCAAACATGATGGACGGGTTTGTCGCAGCAATCCGCAAAGGGCTGGATGAAGCGGGCTTTACAGAAGTGCCAATCATGTCTTACGCGGTAAAATATTCTTCTGCTTATTATGGACCATTCCGTGATGCGGCGGATTCTACACCGCAGTTTGGCGACCGGAAAACGTATCAAATGGATCCGGCAAACCGGCGTGAAGCGATTCGGGAAGCGCGGGCTGACATTGAACAGGGTGCGGACTTTTTAATCGTTAAGCCGGCTCTTTCCTATTTGGACATTGTCCGGGACGTACGGAACGAATTTGATGCACCAGTTGTGGCCTACAACGTAAGCGGTGAATATGCCATGGTGAAAGCCGCTGCTTTAAATGGATGGGTTGATGAAAGGGCGATTGTTCTTGAAACATTAACCGGCATGAAGCGCGCAGGTGCAGATTTAATTATGACGTATCATGCAAAAGATGCGGCACGCTGGCTAAACGAACAATAAGAGGAGGCTTTTTCATGCGTTCATTCGAAAAATCAAAAGATGCTTTTAAAGAAGCGGTACAAATGATGCCGGGCGGCGTAAACAGTCCGGTTCGTGCGTTTAAATCGGTCAATATCGATCCTATTTTCATGGAGCGGGGTAAAGGGTCAAAAATTTACGATATTGATGGGAATGAGTACATTGATTATGTGCTGTCATGGGGTCCGCTTATTTTGGGCCATTCAAATGACCAGGTAGTCGAAGCATTGAAAAAAACGGCGGAAACGGGTACGAGCTTCGGCGCTTCTACGCTGCTTGAAAATGAAATGGCAAAGCTCGTCATTGAACGCGTACCGTCGATTGAAGTCGTTCGAATGGTATCAAGCGGTACGGAAGCTACAATGAGTGCGCTTCGGCTGGCACGGGGGTATACAGGACGCAACAAAATCCTTAAGTTTGAAGGGTGCTACCATGGACATGGAGATTCACTGCTCATTAAAGCCGGTTCCGGTGTTGCAACGCTCGGACTGCCGGACAGCCCGGGTGTGCCGGAGAGTGTTGCCAAAAACACCATTACGGTTCCATACAATGATTTGGAAAGTGTTCGTTTTGCATTTGAACAATATGGTGAGGATATTGCCTGTATAATTGTCGAGCCGGTTGCCGGCAATATGGGCGTTGTTCCTCCGCTGCCGGGCTTTTTAGAAGATCTGCGTGAAATTACGAAGCAAAATGGTTCACTGCTTATTTTTGATGAAGTGATGACGGGTTTCCGTGTCGGTTACAACTGTGCACAGGGGCACTTCGGCGTTACGCCGGATCTTACCTGTCTTGGCAAGGTGATCGGCGGCGGTCTTCCGGTTGGTGCTTACGGCGGCAAAGCGGAAATTATGAATAATGTGGCGCCGGCGGGAACCATTTATCAGGCGGGCACGCTGTCCGGAAACCCAATGGCTATGACTGCCGGAATCGAAACACTTCGTCAATTGACGCCGGCATCCTACGAGGAGTTTGGACGCAAAGCGGATATGCTTGAAAAAGGGCTGACGGATGCGGCACGTAAATATGGGATTCCAATTACGTTTAACCGTGCTGGCTCGATGGTCGGCTGCTTCTTCCATGAAGGACCTGTTCAAAACTACGAAGATGCAAAAGGATCAGACCTTGCTCTGTTCGCTGATTATTTCCGCGAAATGGCGCTTGAAGGTGTTTTCTTGCCTCCGTCCCAATTTGAAGGGCTGTTTTTATCAACAGCGCATTCAGATGAGGATATTGATCAAACCATTCAAGCAGCCGGAAAAGCGTTTAGCCGCTTGGCAAAATAAAACGATGTGGTGTCTATAACAAAGCATTCAAGGCTATGTTATAGACACCTTTTTTTCATGTTTCCGTTTCTGCGCGCATACACTAGCGCGAAAGGGAGGGGTGTGCATGGAAGAGTTATTTTTCGTTGCGCTTCAGGAGGACGTTGTATTTCCAGAAGGAGAAGAAGTGGATGAACTGCTGTCCATTTCCCTTGATCCGCAAGTTGCGATTCAAGGAGCAAGTGTGCAGGGCTCTATTGAGGTAACAGGCGAGTATCGTATACACGATTATTTTGGTCTGGAAGAAGATTCTATCCGCCAGTTTTTCCGTCATATTCCGGTGCAGGCCGTCTTGCCTCCGGACCAGCGTGCGGCGGAGGGGGCAGATATTGAAATTCACACCTTTGATTATACAGTAGAAAAGCCGGACCGGCTTATTTTAGAAGCGGAGCTTGCTATTGCAGTGTCCACTGTCAGAAAAATAGAGGAAGAACCAGCGCCAATCGTGGCAGCTGCATACGAGTACGAGCCAGAAAGAAGCTTAGAAGGCGACGCAGAAGAGCTTGGGGAGAGTGAAGCAGAAGAAAGCGCAGAAGCCGAAGAAGAGCAGGAAACAGCCGAAATGGAATCAGAAGATGCCGCTGTTCAAGTTCAGAAACGGGCGGAAGACGATGCTTCCGTTTTTAGCTGGCTTGAAGAGCGGCCTGCACAAAAAGCAAAATGGCGGTTCCAGGTATCCTCCGGCAATGTGGAACTTATAACCACTCAAGATGAAGAGCAGCCGCAAGAAGAATCAAGAGAGACAACAGAATAACATCAAACGTCGTCGGCAAAAAAAGCGTGCGCAGCCCTTGAAAGCAGCAAAGCGGAATAATAATCCGGCAGCACATAAAGCGGCAGCGGCGCAGCCACGGCGGCCACCTGTCGTAATGGCGCATCATGGAAAACACTCCTTTTTGACATCATATGAATTGCACGAAAAAAGGTGCGTAAGGTTGACGCATTGAAGCATTTTCGGCTAAGATAATGGTATTGAAAAGAAACGTGTGGACCGGGAAAAGGTGGTACCGCAAGCAGCCTCTTCGTCCTTTTCAGACGGTGGGGCTTTTTTTTATGATGTCCAAGCTCCAGGCGCCATCAGCAAGGGCGTAAGCCGGTTCCTTCAGGAGGTACAAAACGTCTCTGTGAGAGGTTGTCTTAGGCTTGCCGCTGAAAAACGTGTGCCCTGCGCTTTTTTACAAGGAGGAAAAACAATGTCACAACAAGAAACAACGATGCCGACAAAATATGATCCACAGGCGATCGAGAAAGGCCGATACGATTGGTGGACAGCCGGCAAATTTTTCGAAGCAAAAAACGATGAATCCAAAACCCCTTATACGATTGTTATTCCGCCCCCGAATGTTACAGGTAAGCTTCATCTTGGGCATGCATGGGATACAACACTGCAGGATATTTTAACGCGCATGAAGCGCATGCAGGGCTTTGACGTTCTATGGCTTCCAGGAATGGACCATGCCGGTATCGCGACACAGGCAAAAGTAGAACAGAAGTTAAAAGAAGAAGGCAAGACCCGCTATGATCTTGGCCGTGAGAAATTCCTTGAAGAATCATGGAAATGGAAAGAAGAATACGCCGGGCATATCCGTGCCCAGTGGGCAAAGCTTGGTCTTGGCCTTGATTACAGCCGGGAACGCTTTACGCTGGATGAAGGGTTGTCAAAAGCCGTTCGTGAAGTATTCGTAAAGCTGTATGAAAAAGGGCTCATCTACCGTGGTGAGTACATTATCAACTGGGATCCGTCTACTAAAACGGCGCTGTCAGATATTGAAGTTATCTATAAAGATGTACAAGGTGCTTTTTATCATATGAAATATCCGCTTGAGGACGGGTCGGGCTCTATTAAAGTTGCCACAACACGCCCGGAGACGATGCTTGGTGATACGGCCGTAGCGGTTCATCCGGAAGATGAGCGTTACAAACATTTAATCGGCAAAAATGTTGTCCTGCCAATTGTCGGCCGGGTAATTCCAATTATCGCTGATGAGTATGTAGATCCAGAATTCGGAAGCGGTGTTGTAAAAATTACGCCAGCGCATGATCCGAACGATTTTGAAGTCGGAAACCGTCATGATCTTCCGCGTATCCTTGTGATGAACGAAGACGGAACAATGAACAAAGAAGCCGGTACATACAGCGGCATGGACCGTTTTGAATGCCGCAAGCAGATTGTCAAAGATCTTCAGGAACAAGGTGTTCTATTTAAGATTGAAGACCATTTACATTCAGTCGGCCATTCGGAAAGAAGCGGCGCTGTTGTCGAGCCGTACTTGTCTACCCAGTGGTTTGTTAAGATGGGTCCTTTGGCTGAACAAGCCGTTGAGCTTCAAAAAAATGAAAACAAAGTAAACTTTGTACCGGATCGTTTTGAAAAAACATACCTGCATTGGATGGAGAACATCCGTGACTGGTGTATTTCCCGTCAGCTTTGGTGGGGGCACCGCATTCCAGCCTGGTACCATAAAGAAACAGGTGAAGTTTATGTAGGGCAGGAAGCGCCTCAGGATGCAGAAAACTGGGAGCAGGATACCGACGTACTCGATACCTGGTTCTCATCAGCTCTGTGGCCGTTTTCAACGCTGGGCTGGCCGGATGTAGATTCTGCTGAATTCAAGCGCTATTACCCGACCGCAGCCCTTGTAACGGGGTATGATATTATTTTCTTCTGGGTATCCCGAATGATTTTCCAGGGGCTTGAATTTACAGGTGAACGCCCGTTTGAAGATGTTTTAATCCACGGTCTTGTTCGCGACGCAGAAGGACGCAAAATGTCGAAGTCTCTTGGCAACGGTGTGGACCCGATGGAAGTCATTGACCAGTACGGTGCTGATTCACTTCGCTACTTCCTTGCAACGGGAAGCTCGCCTGGACAGGACTTGCGCTATACAACCGAGAAAGTAGAAGCAACATGGAACTTTGCCAATAAAATTTGGAATGCGTCTCGATTCGCCCTGATGAATATGGGCGGCATGACATATGATCAAATTAATTTGACGGGCAAAAAATCAGTTGCAGATGAATGGATTTTAACACGCTTAAATGAAACGATTGAAAGTGTGACACACTTATCGGATAAATACGAATTCGGGGAAGTCGGCCGGACGCTGTATAACTTTATTTGGGACGATTTCTGTGACTGGTATATTGAAATGGCGAAACTGCCGCTGTACGGGGAAGATGAACAGGCGAAGCAAATGACCCGTTCGGTTCTTGCTTATGTGCTCGACAACACAATGCGTCTTCTGCATCCGTTTATGCCGTTTATTACCGAAGAAATTTGGCAGAACCTGCCGCACGAAGGAGAAACGATTGTCGAAGCATCATGGCCAACCGCAGATGATTCTTTAACAAACAAAGAAGCAGCAGCCAGCATGAAGCTGCTCGTTGATATTATCCGTGCTGTCCGCAACATTCGTTCAGAAGTGAACACGCCGATGAGCAAGAAAGTACCGCTTGTTTTAAAAGCAAAAGACGAAGCAGTTCTTTCTACTTTAACAGAAAACCGCTACTACATTGAGCGATTCTGTAACCCGGATGAGCTTGTGATTGATGCAAATCCGGCAGTACCTGAAAAAGCGATGACAGCTGTTGTAACGGGAGCCGAGCTCTTTATGCCGCTTGCAGGCCTATTAAATATTGATGAAGAAATTGCCCGTCTTGAAAAAGAAAAATCGAAGTGGCAGTCCGAAGTAGACCGCGTACTGAAAAAGTTGTCTAATGAGCGGTTTATCTCAAAAGCACCGCAAAAAGTCGTTGATGAAGAACGCGCGAAAGAAGCGGATTACCGTGAAAAACTCGCTGCTGTTGAAGCACGCATCGAAGATTTAAAGAATTAATCGAGAAGACGAACCCGCCTCAAGGCGGTTCGTCTTTTTCGTACATAAGGAGAAGAAATGGCATGAATACGTACGAAGAAGCACTTGCCTGGATTCATGGACGTCTGCGCGTAGGCATTAAGCCGGGTCTGATGCGAATGGAATATATGATGGAACGGCTTGATCATCCCGAGCGCCGCCTGCGTGCAGTCCATATTGGCGGAACAAACGGAAAAGGCTCGACTACCGCTATGCTGCGGTCGATTTTAACGGAAGCCGGCTTTGAAACAGGGACGTTTACATCACCTTACATTGAACAATTCAATGAGCGGATCAGCGTTAATGGGACGCCTATTTCAGATGAAGAGATTACAGCTTTGGCAGTGAAAATTAAAACGATTGCAGATGAAATGGAAGAGCTGGAAATGGGCGGGCCGAGTGAATTTGAAATCATTACGGCTATGGCTTTTTATTATTTTGCTTATATGCACCCGGTTGACCTTGTTTTATTTGAAGTCGGTCTTGGCGGCCGCCTGGATTCAACAAACATTGTTCATCCGCTGCTATCGGTGATCACCACGATTGGCATGGATCACCTTCAATTCCTTGGTGATACGCTGGAAGAAATTGCGCGGGAAAAAGCAGGCATTATTAAAAGCGGTGTGCCCGTTGTAACAGCGGTTCATCAGCCGGAAGCTCTTGCTGTGATTGCCGAGACGGCAAAGCAAAAACGTTCAGCACTTTACCAGTACGGCCGGGATTTCACGGGCAGCTGGACCGCTTCAACGGAAAAAGGGGAACAATTTGACTTCACGTCTCTTTACAGCAGCCGTTCTGCTCTCGAAACGGGACTTGCCGGGCTGCACCAGGTGCAAAACGCGGCGACAGCTGTGATGGCAGCTGACTTTTTACGTGTATTTTACTCATTTTTAATCGAAGAACACCATATTGAGCAGGGGCTCCAAAAAGCTGTATGGCCGGGCCGGTTTGAAACACTGTCGGACGATCCGCTGATTATTGCAGACGGCGCTCATAATGAAGAAGGGGTAGAAGCACTTGTGCGGACAGCCGGCCAGCGTTTTCCGAATAAAAATATAACGGTCCTGTTTGCGGCAATGAAAGATAAACCGCTGGATGGAATGATTACACGTTTAAATCAAATGGCAGATCAGCTGTACCTGACTTCGTTTGACTTTCCAAGAGCCGCAGGGGCAAAAGAATATGCACCGTTTCAAAGCGCGTCAGTTATATTTGACCCAGATTATATGAGGGTTATTCGAGAATTCCAGCAAAATTCTGCGGTTCAAGATATTCTTATTGTTACGGGTTCTCTTTATTTTATTTCTATGATAAAACAAGAACTAACCATTTAAATGGTTAGTTCAAAGTGGAAAAAAGGAGCAAAAGGATTATTTGCTCACTAATTTACATCGTTTTAATGTTCTCCAAAAGATATTACTACCAGTGTTATTATCTTCTTTTCTTTTTTTGGATTAAAGACCAACTGTATAAGTTCTTTAGATAGAGAGAGGGAAATGGTAAATATATGGGTGGAAATACGCCATTTCTATATTTCATCACCAGAAAAATTTAAAGTATAGTGAGCATAAAGTAAAAGAGGTGGAGGAAGAACATTAGAATGATTAGGTTAATCAAATATAAACAAAATAAGAATTTCATGTATCCGTTCATTTTTCAGAAGAAGGCCAACAGATCAAAAGTTTACAATAAGTCTATGCATGTTTCTAATGATCAAGTTTAATGACAAATTCTTTAGTGATTTTTCTATATGGAGTTGTTTTCAGTTCGTTTTATAATGTAATAGGTATTCGTGTTCCAGCCGGAAAGTCAATTCTTTACCCGCCAAGCACATGCACTCACTGTCAGTATCGCTTAACTTTTGCTGACTTATTGCCTCTTATATCCTATATCCTGTTAAGAGGCAGGTGTAGAAAGTGTAAAAAGAGTATTTCTTCTCTTTATTTTATAATGGAGCTTGTTACACCACTGCTTTTTGTATTTGCCTATCAAACTTTTGGCTGGTCGTTATCTTTTTTATACGCCTTTCTGCTTATTTCGTTACTTAGTATTCTTATTGTTTCAGATCTTGTTTATATGCTTATCCCAAATAAAATCTTACTGATCTTTGGAAGTATCATATTTCCTATATGGCTTATTAAGCCTCTAGAATCTTGGGGAAACTCTTTATTAGCCACTTTTTTCACTTTTGGTGTATTAGCAGTATTTGCTGTGTTATCAAAGGGAGGAATTGGCGGAGGAGATATTAAATTGTTTGCGCTGCTTGGATTTATATTAGGATTTAAATTGATTCTACTAGCTTTTTTCCTTGCTTGTTTCTTTGGAGCCGTCATAAGTCTTATTCTTTTATTTTTTGGGATAATAAAAAGAAAAGAACCTGTCCCTTTCGCTCCATTTATTTCGATGGGTGCATTGCTAGCTTATTTTAAAGGTAATTTATTTATTGATTGGTACTTAAGTTTCTTTTGAAAAACAAGTGTAAAGAAACGTATCTAGTGATCATCTTGTCTATTAAAAATTTAAGAACAGAATAGTATTTATTCTGTTCTTTTTGCTTTCTATAAGCCGTATGTTTAAGAGAGGAGGGATAAACATGGAAGAGCCGGACTGGACACGCCGGGATGGAGAAGTATTGATTTGGCAGCTTCCCGGTGAAGAAACGGTGCTGCCGAAGCCGAAGAAAAAGCCTGCTTTAAAAGCAGGGACGGGAATTTTAATTATTTTTGCTGCTCTTTTAACAGGCAGTGTGTTCGGGCTGTTAATGATGAGCGCGGTTCCGGATCAAAAATCAGCCAAACAAGTACAGGCATCGGGTACGCCTTCTGAGCAAGCGGCGCCGTCAGCAGAGGAGCCAGCCGAAAAAGGAACAGCCGCTTCCGAAAAAAACATTTCGCTGTTTGTTCTTCAAGGAGGGCTTTATTCTACAAAATCGGCGGCAGACGAAGCAGCTGCTGCATCAGAAGAGCGGGCTGCTGTTCTTTCATCGGAGAAGCAATACAGCATGATCTACGGTGTTTTTTTCTCCAAACCCGAAGCAGATCAAGCCGAGCAGCAATTGGAAGCGGGCGGAACAGCCGCTTATGTAAAAGAAACGAAAGTCACTGTTTCAAGCGAAGAAGAAAAAGCGTTAAAAAAAGCGGCAGAGGATCAGCAGCTGGAAGAAGCTGCCTCGATTCTGTCGCCCTAGCCTGCCCCCATCCGGCGGGTTTTTATTGTTTGCCGGTACGTTGTCTGATATGATAAACGCGTAACTCCCAATGACTCTTTATATCCAACTAAAAGGAAAGGTGATCCTCTTTGACCCACATTATTTTGGCTTCATCATCGCCCCGCAGAAAAGAATTGCTTGCTCATGTAAACATTCCTTTTACCGTTCATGCGGCCAATACGGACGAAACCATCGTACCTGGAACGCATCCGGCTCAGGCAGTTGAACAGCTTGCTCTTCGGAAAGCAGAAGCTGTTTTGGCGGCGTACCCGGATAAAGTAGTGATCGGTGCGGATACTGTTGTAGCAGTTGACGATCGTATTCTTGGAAAGCCGGAAACCGAGCAGGAGGCGATGGATATGCTTTGTATGCTTTCCGGCCGTCATCATGCCGTTTATACCGGTGTTGCCATTCTCTCGAGAAATGAAAAAGTGGTCTTTCATGAAAAAACCGACGTTGAATTTTGGGACCTGACAAAAGCGGAGATTGCGGCTTATATCAAGACAGGCGACCCGTTTGATAAGGCAGGCAGCTATGGAATTCAAACAGCTGGCGCGCTTTTTGTTAAAGCGATTCACGGTGATTACTTTAATGTAGTGGGACTGCCGGTTTCCTCACTTCACCGCCGATTGAATCAATCGGGCCTTCTTGAGGACGGGCCGGTCCGCGATTAAAAGAAGGGAAGAATCCAAATGACCCATGATAAAACAATCCCGTCTCAGCCGCTGATGATACGGGATGTCCCGCCGCACGACCGCCCGCGTGAAAGAATGATTGCGAGCGGTCCGCACAGTTTATCCAACCATGAACTCCTCGCTATTTTACTTCGTACCGGTTCAAAAGAAGAATCGGTTCTGCAGCTGTCCAACCGTATTTTAATCCACTTTGAAGGCCTTCGCCTGCTCAAGGATGCCTCACTTGAAGAAATTACGTCCATCAAAGGAATAGGGAGCGCTAAAGCGATTCAGCTGATGGCGGCCGTTGAAATAGGGCGGCGTATAGAACGCTTAAAGTATGATGAGCGTTTTACCATCCGCTCTCCGGAAGATGCCGCTAATTATATGATGGAAGAAATGCGCTTCTTAAGCCAGGAGCATTTTGTCGCGCTTTACTTAAACACAAAAAACCAGGTGATGCACAAACAAACCCTGTTTATTGGCAGCTTAAATGCCTCGATTGTCCATCCGCGCGAGGTTTTTAAAGAAGCATTCCGCCGCTCCGCCGCCTCGATTGTCTGCCTGCATAATCATCCATCGGGCGACCCGTCTCCGAGCCGTGAAGACATCGAGGTAACTAAACGGCTGGTGGAGTGCGGAAAAATATTAGGCATTGATATCCTCGACCATTTGATTATAGGTGAGAAGAAATATGTGAGTTTGAAAGAAAAAGGTTATTTATAACGCTATGCTTTTTTTTTTCGTTCCGCTATAATATAAGTTATGGTTTTTGAGAAGCTTTTCACACATTTTGAAACAGCCATATCTAGTGAAATGATCACGATAAAAAGGGTCTATTGAGGAAAGGGAGATACACTACATGTTTGGAATTGGGAGCCGTGACCTTGGCATCGACCTTGGAACAGCGAATACACTTGTTTATGCAAAAGGAAAAGGTGTTATTGTACGGGAGCCATCTGTTGTTGCATTGCAGACAGATACAAAACAGATCGTGGCAGTTGGAAATGATGCACGCAACATGATCGGCCGGACGCCGGGTAATATCATTGCCACACGCCCGATGAAAGACGGTGTTATTGCCGACTATGAAACAACAGCCACGATGATTAAGTACTACATTAAGCAGGCGACAAAAGGTGCAAGCGGCTTCCTATCAAGCAAGCCGTACGTAATGGTTTGTGTGCCATCTGGTATTACAGCCGTTGAACGCCGCGCGGTGATTGATGCAACACGCCAGGCCGGGGCACGGGATGCTTATCCGATTGAAGAGCCGTTTGCAGCAGCCATCGGGGCCAATCTTCCTGTATGGGAACCAACGGGAAGCATGGTAGTAGATATTGGCGGCGGTACGACAGAAGTCGCGATTATTTCGCTTGGCGGTATTGTGACAAGCGAATCACTTCGGGTTGCCGGTGATGAAATGGATGATGCGATTATCGCGTATATCCGCAAGCAGTACAATTTGCTGATTGGAGACCGGACAGCAGAAATGATTAAAATGGAGATCGGGTCAGCCGGCGATGCGGAAAGCATTCCAAACTTGGAAATCCGCGGCCGTGATTTGTTGACAGGATTGCCGAAAACGATTGAAATTACCGCACAAGAAATAGCAGATGCGCTAAAAGACACAGTTTACGCCATTGTAGAAACGGTAAAAAGCACCTTGGAAAAAACGCCTCCGGAATTAGCAGCCGATATTATGGACCGCGGTATTGTACTAACGGGCGGCGGTGCGTTGCTGCGCAATTTAGACAAGGTGATCAGCAAGGAAACCAATATGCCAGTTATTATTGCTGAAAATCCACTTGACTGTGTTGCAGTAGGAACGGGTCTTGCATTGGATCACATTCATCTGTTTAAAAACAAATAATCCTTGACGATGAGGCCGGTTCTCCGCGCGTCTTAACCGGTTTTCCGGTGCGCGTTGAACCAGCCTCACCGTTTTGAATGCTTAGAAAACTGAGGTGGAATTCATGCCGCACTTTTTAACAAACAAGCGGTTGATTATATTGCTCGGCAGTATTATTCTTCTTGTTGCTATGATTGGTTTTTCCATGCGGGACCGGGAGAACATCACTTGGCCGGAAAAATTTATTAAAGACGTAACAGGTTTCGGGCAGAATATTGTGTCGAAGCCCGCGGGTGCTGTGGAGTCTTTTTTTGACGATGTAAGCAGGTTGCGCCATACATATGAAGAAAATGAAAAGCTTCGCACTCACTTGGAAGAGCTTGCCCAGCTGGAAAGTGATGTGGCGCGTCTTGAAAAAGATAATGCCGAACTCCGTAAAGTGCTTGAGAAAGAAGACAGCCTGGCTGATTACGAGCCCGTGCAGGCAACGGTCATTGCCCGCAATCCTGACCGCTGGTATGAGTTGATTACCATCGATCAAGGAGAATCAAATGGGATTGAGCCGGATATGGCAGTGATGACAGCGAGCGGCTTGGTTGGAAAAGTACAGAGTACGTCAAAGTTCACGTCTACTGTGCAGCTTTTGTCGGCTCACGATTCAAACAACCGCGTTTCGGCGCTTGTCCAAGGCGACAAAACCGTTTATGGGCTTATTGAAGGATATGATGAAGAAAAACAAATGCTTCAATTAACGAAGATTCCATCCGATGCGAAAGTAAAAAAAGGACAAGCTGTCACAACATCCGGCCTTGGCGGCGTTTTCCCGAAAGGCCTGGTGATTGGAAAGGTATCAGAGCTTGTTCCGGATGAGTTTGGTTTAACGCAGACAGCACTTGTCAAACCGGCCGCAAGCTTTTACGATTTGGAACACGTTATGGTGTCCAAGCGTAAAATGACAAAAGTACTGCCTGAAGAAGAAGACCGCCAACAGGTAGTGGTTGAGGAGGAAGGAATGTGAAAAAAGCGCTCCTTCCTCTTTTAATGACCGCCCTGTTTTATAGTGATAGTGTGTTTATGATCTTTTTTTCAGAACAGGCCTTTGACGGGGCTTACATGCCGGTTCCGCGTTTTTTTATCATTGGCCTTTTGTTTATGTCTGTTTTCTTTGACAGGAATACAGCTATAAAATATGGCTTTTTCTTCGGCTTTTTATTTGATATGTTTTATACAGGGCTTCTAGGCGCCTATTTCTTTTTCCTGCCGCTTATGGTTTACATAACATCCATGCTGACGAAATGGCTTCATGGTACGCTGCCTGTTTTTCTCGTTATCGTGCTGTTTGATATTGCCCTGCTTGAATTGGTCATGTACGGATTGAATGTGCTCGTACAGCGGACAACCTTTTCATTTGAGCAGTTCACCTATATGCGGCTTTTGGCAACGCTTGTGTTAAACGCTCTTTTCTACATTCTGTTTGCCATCCCGCTTCGAGGTGCTTTTTTGAAATTGAAAAAAGTGTTCGATTAAGAGAGAAAAAAGGAATATCGGATAGCGCTGTCGAATACTGAGACGTACAGAGGTGGGATACTTTCTATGAAACAAAGTCAAAATGTCGTCATTAAAGGGACGAAAGACGGCCTGACTCTTCAGTTAAGTGATAAATGTTCCTATAGTGAATTAATAGAGGAATTAACCGAAAAATTAGATGCCGTTACAAAAGACGGCGAAAATGCACTCATTACAGTCACGGTTCAAACGGGGAACCGATATTTGACTGAAGAAGAAAAAGAAGAACTGCGTCAGCTGATCAGGCAGCGCCGTCATCTAGTTGTCGAAGATATCAAGTCCAACGTGCTGACAATTGACGAAGCTATACAATGGAAAGAAGAAAATGAAATTGTTTCATATACAGGCCGTATCCGTTCCGGTCAGGTGCTGGAAGTGCCAGGAGATTTACTGCTGATTGGGGATGTAAATCCTGGCGGTGCTGTGATGGCAGGAGGAAGCATTTTTATCATGGGGGCGCTAAAAGGCATGGCGCACGCGGGCTGCTATGGAAATGACAATGCGGTGATTGCCGCCGGGAAAATGATGCCGTCCCAGCTGCGGATCAGCAGTCATTTAACCCGTTCACCAGACCGATATGATGAAGAAGACATTACAGAGTCGGAATGCGCGTTTATTAATGAAGCACAACAATTGGTGATTGATCGGCTGCAGGTATTGAAATATTTGCGTCCTGATTTATCGACGTTTAAAGGGGGCTTTTAAGTGGGGGAAGCAATTGTCATTACTTCTGGAAAAGGCGGAGTCGGCAAAACAACAACGACCGCCAATCTCGGTACAGCGCTTGCGCTGCAGGAGAAAAAAGTATGTCTCGTTGACACAGATATCGGTCTTCGTAACCTGGATGTAGTCATGGGACTTGAAAATCGGATTATTTATGACCTTGTTGATGTAGTGGAGGAGCGGTGCAAAACGCACCAGGCTCTTGTAAAGGACAAGCGTTTTAATGATCTCCTCTATTTGCTGCCGGCTGCCCAAACGACCGATAAGTCTGCTGTTACGCCTGAGCAAATGAAAAAATTGGTCGATGAATTAAAACAAGATTACGATTATATTTTAATTGACTGCCCCGCTGGAATAGAGCAGGGATATAAAAATGCTGTAGCTGGCGCAGACCGCGCCATTGTCGTGACTACACCGGAAAAATCATCCGTCCGGGATGCAGACCGTGTAATCGGTCTTTTGGAAAAAGAAGAAGGCATGGCACCGCCAAAGCTTGTGGTGAACCGGATCCGCAATCATATGGTCAAAGAAGGTGACATGCTGGATGTGGATGAAGTAGCTGCTCATTTGTCGATTGAGCTGATCGGGATTGTAGCCGATGATGATGAGGTCATTAAATCGTCTCATAACGGAGAGCCGGTTGCTCATAACCCAAATAACCGTGCTTCCATCGCATATCGGAACATCGCCCGCCGTATACTCGGCGAGTCGGTTCCGCTTCAGCCGCTTGAGCAGGAAAAAGATACGTTCTTCACGAAGTTCAAACGATTTATCGGCATGAGCCGATAAAAAAGCCGCTTTTTTAAAGCGGCTTTTTTTCTTTAGACGGCATATACATAAGCAGGCGGGAGGGATTCTGATGATCAAGAAAGTCCTCGTTTCTGTTTGCTTATTTGCGGCCGTATATGTTAATCAGCATACCCCCTTTGTGCAAACCATCTTTACCCGTGACTTTTCGTTTGCCGTTTTTTCGGCCGCATATGAGGAACAATTCGGTCCTTTATTGCCGGCTATGCATCAAACAAATGACAGGCAGACTTTCGTTGCCAGCACAAACAGCCTGCTCGCCGCGGAACAAAACGGCGTAGTGGTACGGGTTGGCGCTGAATATATCGTCATTCAGCAGGAAGATGGTTCAGAAATGGAGGTGAAGGGACTGCGTCCTCATTCGTATCGTCTTTTTGAACGCATTAAACAAGGAGAGCCGGTTGGAGCCGCTTCTGGAAAATCCGTTGAATTCATCGAACGAAAAAACGGCCAGGTTCTTTCTTCCAGAAAAGTGAATGTAAATGAATAAGGTTTGCATTCATCCAATCACCTGGCTGTTTGGGGCTGTTGCTGCTGCCACAGGTCTTTTTTTAGAAGGGCTTTGTGTCGCCCTCATTCTGTTTGTCCATGAAATGGGGCATGCTGCTGCCGCTAAAGCAGCAGGCTGGCGCATCATCAAAGTGGAGTTCCTGCCATTTGGCGGAAAGCTTGAAACAGATGAGCATGCGGGACGGCCGCTTGTCGAGGAATGGCTCGTTGTCATCTCTGGTCCTTTTATGCATGTCCCCATGCTTGCGGCAAGCACACTTATGCAAAAAGCCGGCTGGATCAGCGCAGATGTGTCGCAATTGCTGTTTCAATTAAATGCTTTTATTTTTTTGTTTAATCTGCTTCCGGTCCTGCCGCTTGACGGGGGAAAAATGATTCAGCTCCTTCTATGTACACTTCACCCTTACTACAAAGCGTACAAGCAGTCGATCTTTTTTTCATTTGCATCACTTGCTTTGCTAATGGGGGCAGCTGTTGTTCTTCTTCCCTTTTACGTCCAGCTCGTTTTAACGGCTTCCTACGTGGCCGTCCAGCTTCTTGTCATGTGGAAAGAAAAAGAGGTAATGTTTATCCGGTTTTTAACGGCCCGCTATTATGAGCCGGTTTCACTGCGCCTGCTTGATCTGCGGGTATTGAAATCAGACCGCCTGCTTTACACGGTCAGAAGGTTTAAACGAAACCGGACGCACACGCTTAAAGTGAAAGGCGGCGGGGACATGACAGAAGAACAGCTGCTTCAATCCTTTTTTGCCGGAAAAAAATACATCCGGGAAGTTGATGAAAATATGGATTGACACTTCTTTTAAAAGATGATAGAATTCATATGTTATTGTTTGTAGCACCCGTGCTACAACCGCGCACAGCAGGTTTTAAGTATCGATCGATCACCTGTTAAGTGGCGAGTCTGAGTAAACAGGGAGGTGCAGAAATGTACGCAATTATTGAAACAGGCGGCAAGCAGGTTAAAGTTGAAGAAGGTCAAGCAATCTACATCGAAAAATTGAACGCACAAGATGGTGACACTGTCACTTTTGATAAAGTTCTTTTCGTTGGTGGCAATGACGTGAAAGTCGGCAGCCCAGTCGTAGAAGGCGCAACTGTAACGGCGAAGGTTGAAAAGCAAGGACGCGCGAAGAAAATCATCGTTTTCAAATTCAAAGCGAAGAAAAACTACCGCAAAAAGCAAGGACACCGTCAGCCTTACACGAAAGTAGTCATTGAAAAAATCAACGCATAAGGCGATGATGCAATGATCTATGTAGATGTGAATAAAAACGAGGCCGGGCTCATTCAGTCATTTACGATGAAGGGACATGCCGGCTTTGATGAAAGCGGCAAAGATCTTGTCTGCGCCGGTGCATCAGCTGTTTCGTTCGGCGCCATTAATGCAGTACAGGCATTGACCGGTATCACACCTCATATCGAACTGGGGGAAGATGGCGGCCTGCTTTACTGCAAGGTGCCGGACGGACTGCCTGAAGACAAGCGCAGCCAGATTCAGCTTCTGCTCGAAGGCATGGTCGTTTCACTGCAGACGATTGAAGAAGGGCACGGACAGTATATTAAGATAAATTTTCTATAGGAGGTGAAATCACATGTTGTTGAAATTGGATCTTCAATTTTTCGCATCCAAAAAAGGGGTAGGTTCTACAAAGAACGGACGTGACTCTGAAGCAAAACGCCTTGGCGCTAAACGTGCTGACGGTCAATTCGTTACAGGTGGTTCAATCCTTTACCGTCAACGCGGTACAAAAGTTCACCCAGGTGAAAACGTTGGCCGTGGCGGCGATGATACATTGTTTGCGAAAACAGACGGTATCGTTCGTTTCGAGCGCGTTGGACGCGATCGTAAAAAAGTAAGTGTTTATCCTGCTGCTCAATAATTGGATGAACGAATGGAGGCGTTCTGAAAGTCAACCTTTCGGAGCGCCTCTATTTTTTTATGTGCAGGCTTTGAGGTTTTCCCGTTCAATTGGGACATTTTTCTGCTATACTAAAAAAGAATGTGTGAACGTTGGAACAAGCGGGGGGTGTGATCAGCCAAGTGGAAAATGAAAAATGGACGTTGTTAAAAACGCTTCGTCATGCGCGTCATGACTGGATGAATGATATACAGATTGTCAAAGGGTATCTTTCTCTTAATAACATTGATGCCGCAGCCCGAGCTGCAGATCATATCATTTTAAAGGCTGTACAGGAGTCGAGGCTGTGTAATCTTGGCATGCCGGGGATGGCGGAGCTGTTTATGACGTTTAACTGGTCGCAGCACTTATTCCGGCTTGAATATGAACTGGATGAATCCGTTGCAGCCGGCACGGCGGACGACCAAAAAGCGTGCCGTTTCTTTAATCGGTTATTTTCGCTGCTGGAGCAGCATATAAAAGAATTTAACGAGCACGAGCTGTTTGTTCATTTATCTGAAAAACAAGGCTCCCTTGCTGCAGAGATGGAATGGATGGGAGAAGTGGCTAACCGGCCGCTGCTTCTGAAGAAAATAAAGGAATTTGCGCATAGTCTTGAGCTTAAAAGTGCTGTGTGGGAAACGGATTCCGGGGATATACTAATGGAAGTGACATTTTAGGAGGAACAGACAATATGTTTGTAGATCAGGTTAAAATATATGTTAAAGGCGGCGACGGAGGTAACGGGATGGTCGCATTCCGCCGTGAAAAATACGTACCGAACGGCGGACCGGCCGGCGGCGATGGAGGAAACGGCGCGAATGTAGTGTTTGAAGTGGAAGAAGGACTCCGCACATTAATGGACTTCCGTTACCAGCGCCATTTCAAAGCGCCGCGCGGCGAGCACGGCATGAGCAAAAACATGCACGGCCGTAATTCAAAAGATATGATTATCAAGGTTCCGCCGGGCACAGTCGTAACAGATGATGAAACGGGAGAAGTGATTGCGGATCTGGTAGAACATGGACAGCAGGCCATTATTGCACGCGGCGGCCGCGGCGGCCGTGGAAACAGCCGCTTTGCGACACCGGCTAATCCGGCACCGGAAATCTCTGAAAACGGGGAGCCGGGTATCGAGCGTAATGTTACGTTAGAATTAAAGCTTTTGGCAGATGTAGGACTTGTCGGTTTTCCAAGTGTGGGTAAATCCACTCTTCTTTCAGTCGTAACGGCGGCTAAGCCGAAAATCGCGGCCTACCACTTTACAACGCTCGTTCCAAATCTCGGCATGGTTGAGACCGAAGACGGCCGCAGTTTTGTTATGGCAGATCTGCCAGGATTAATTGAAGGTGCGCATGAAGGAACCGGACTTGGCCATCAATTCCTGCGTCATATCGAGCGGACGCGCGTCATTGTTCACGTACTTGACATGTCTGCGATGGAAGGCCGTGATCCGTATGAGGATTACGTAACCATTAACAATGAGTTAAAAGAATATAATCTTCGGCTGACAGAGCGTCCGGAAATTATTGTAGCCAATAAAATGGATATGCCGGAAGCAGAAGAAAATTTAAAAGAGTTCAAGGAAAAAGTAGGAGAAGATGCGGTTATTTTCCCAATTTCTGCGCTGACACGCAGCGGGCTGCGCGACTTGCTGTTTGCTATTGCCGATAAAGTGGAAGAGACGCCCGAATTCCCGCTTGATCACGAGGAAGAAGATTTGTCTGTAAACCGGGTGATGTACCGCCATGACAAGCAAGCCGCTGAGTTTGTGATTACACGTGGTCCAGATGGAGCGTTTGAGCTGACAGGCAGCAAAATTGAAAAATTGTTTAAAATGACGGACTTCTCGCGGGAACCATCCGTTCAACGCTTTGCCCGCCAGCTACGTTCAATGGGGGTAGATGAAGCGCTGCGTGAACGGGGTGCTGAAAACGGCGACATCGTCCGTCTGCTTGATTACGAATTTGAATTTGTCGATTAAAAGCTGCAGCCGGCGGTTTTGAGGGGGAGCGACATGGGGAAGAAAGAACAGAATGAAAAATTTTATCTTGTCCGCGAAGATGTACTTCCGGAAGCGATGAAAAAAACGCTTGATGCAAAAGAATTAATCGAACGGAAACGAGCAGACTCTGTCTGGGACGCGGTTCAACAAGTGGATTTGAGCCGCAGTGCTTTTTATAAATACCGCGATACGGTGTTTCCGTTTCACACCGTTGTCAAAGAGCGGATCATTACTTTATTTTTTCACCTGGAAGACCGATCGGGTACCTTATCTGAACTGCTGGCCGTTGTCGCGAGCTGCGGCGGAAACGTGTTGACGATTCACCAGACGATTCCGCTTCAGGGACGCGCAAACGTGACGCTGTCCTTGAATGTGACCGGCATGATCACCGGGCTGGACGAGCTATTATCTCAATTAAAAAAATTGGAATTTGTTGATACAGTAGAAGTGCTCGGTTCGGGCGCATAAGTTGTTTGAAGAGAAGACTGGAGTGAACTGTTTTGAGGAAAATTGCTTTTTTAGGTCCCGCGGCTACATTCACTGATATTGCGGTATCAGAAGCATTCCCGAATGACGAGCGGATTCCATGTGTAACCATTCCGGAATGCATGGACTATGTTATTGAAGGAAAAGCAGATCTGGCTGTTGTACCGATTGAAAACGCCTTAGAAGGCACGGTCAATATGACTATCGATCATTTGTTTCATGAAGCGGATCTAACCATTGTCGGCGAACTAACGGCTCCGATTCAGCAGCACCTGCTTGTTCATCCGGACAATGCCGATAAATGGACAGAAGCTAAAAGAGTTTTGTCGCATCCGCATGCCATTGCGCAATGCCACAAATTTTTGCACCGTCATTTTTATGGCATTCCATCGCAGCAAATGACTTCGACGGCGGCCGCAGCGAAATATGTAAGTGAGCATCCGGAAGAATGCATTGCAGCCATAGCCAATTCACTTTCAGCAAGAGAATATGGCCTGTATACAGCAAAAACAGATATTCATGATTTTGCGTTTAATCATACTCGTTTTCTTGTTTTATCTAAAACACACGAAGAGTTATCGTTTTCACTTCCTAAAACAGGCGGTAAAACAACCATTGTTGTTACGCTGCCGACAGACCGGCCAGGGACGCTTCATCAAGTACTGGCAACGTTCGCTTGGCGAAATCTGAACCTTGCGAAAATTGAGTCTCGCCCTCTTAAAACAGGTCTGGGCAATTATTTTTTCATTATTGATGTTGCGCAGCGCATTGACGATGTGTTAGTGCCGGGCGCTTTTGCTGAGATGGAAGCACTCGGATGCAAGGTGCAGGTGCTCGGAAGTTATTACGGCTATGAAGTAGGACAAGCCGCGGAAAAAGCATAAAAAAGAAGCCTGTTTCAAAACGGGCTTCTTTTTTTTATTGAAGCAAAAATCCGGCTTCACGCAAAGCTTGCTCAGCTTCATCAAGTACCGCGGCTTCTTTGGCGGACAATGTATGCAAATGAACGCCTTCTGTCAGCTCAGACAAGTAAGCCGCACTTGTTTGATTGATTTTATCCAAAAACTGCATCGCTTCTTTTCGATTTGATACCATAATGGACGCGGTTAAATCACCATAAACCGGATGTTCAATTTTAACGTCTTTAACAAGAACACCAAGGTCTACGAGGAGAAGAAGCTCTTCTTTTGTTTGACCGGGCAGATGCGAGCAGGCAACGACCCGTTCCACTTGTCCGCTCTGAGGTGAATCCATATATACATACCCTTGGCTTGTCGCCACAATTGGAATGCCGCGGGCTTTAAGCAGCGTAATATCTCCGACTACAACCTGACGGCTCACTTGTGCCCGTTCGGCCAGCTCACTCCCGGTCAGTGGATTCTGGCTCGATTGAAGCCAGTGCAAAATCTGCTCACGCCGATTTTCGCCGATCAGTTTTCTTTTATCTATCATGATGCAATCCCTCCACCGGTAATCATAGCACAACCGCTTGTTTTGCAACATGAATAAGTGCCTGTCCGAGCTGCCGGACTTCGTCTTCTGTCGTCTCGGAACCAAATGAAACACGGAAAAACTGCCGTGCTTCTTCCATGGACATTCCCATCGCAAGTGCTGCTTTCATGCCTGATGCAGAAGAAGCGTCACAAGCACTCCCGGTTGAGATATACATATTCCGGGCATTTAAAGCCAGCATCACCAGCTGCCCTTCCACGCCGGGAATACACATACCAATTACACCCGGGTACTGCTTGCTGTCTGGCCCTTCAATCCACCGAATCGAAGAGTTCTTCAGCTCCTGTTTCAGCAGACGACGCAGGGAGGAAAGTTTCTCAAGACATGAATTCGTTTGGGCAGCTTCTGCAAAAGCCGCAGCAGCCGGTGAATCCACTGTACCGCCGCGGACGCCTTTTTCATGCGTTAAACCGGGAAACACAGGCTTTAACGCATGAAACGGAGACAGATAAATTGCTCCGCAGCCTTTTGGGCCGCCGACTTTGTGAGCTGAAAAAGTCATGGCATCGGCGTGAATGGAATGAAGAGGCATTTTGCCAAACGATTGAACACAGTCTGTATGAAAAAAAATCCCTCGCTTCTTTGCCTCCACAGCCAGTTCTTCCACCGGCTGAATCGTGCCGATTTCCGGGTTAATATGCTGAATTGAAATGAGCCCGGTTTGGGGGGTGATCGATGCTTTTACCGCTTCTGCAGCAACAATTCCTTCCCTGGTCATTGGCAGCTTCGTCACAGAGAATCCTTCTGATTGCAGAACAGACATCGCAGAATGCACAGATGTATGCTCTGCCATAGATGTAATGATATGTTTTTTACCGCTGCTTCGCGCTAAAGAGAGAATCGCCAGCAAGTTCCCTTCCGTTCCGCTGCCTGTAAAGTAAATCCCCTCTTTTTGCACACCAGCCCGTTCGGCAATAAGAGCTCGGCTTCTTTCAAGCAGGAGGGAGGCGCGTGTTCCTTCATCATGCGGACTGGAACTGTTTCCCCAAAAACGACTTGCTGCTTCTATATATATATCGAGTGCCTCTTTTTTCATTGGAGAGGTGGCTGCATAATCAAAATACATATTATCCCTGCTTTCTGAGCAAAAAATTAAGGCTTGTCTTTCTTTTTATTTTATGTAAAGATAGGTGTCAAGACAACTGTAAAGTGAGGGTGGGCAATGAAAAAAATGCCACAGGCGGTCATTATCGGCTCCGGGATTGCGGCGCTGCAGGCCGCTAGACATTTAGCGCTGCATATGAATGTGATTGTTATCACAAAGACGACGATTCGGCAAAGCAACTCTTACTATGCGCAAGGCGGTATTGCAGCCGTTTTGTCTTTATCTGATACAAATGAATCTCACATACAAGATACTCTCGCGGCGGGTGAATACCACCACAATAAAGAAGCCGTCAGAGAGCTGGTTGTAAAAGGAGCTCGTGAAGTAAACAGCTTATTAAGGGAAGGGTTCCCGGCCGATCGGCAAGCAGATGGAAGTCTCTCATTCGGTTTAGAAGGAGCACACAGCACAAGCCGGATTATTCATGCGGGCGGCGATGCAACCGGGAAGTGGACAATTGAGCATTTAATCGCACACCTGCCGGAGCAGGTCACGATCCGTGAAGAAGAAATGGCGATTGAACTCATCGTTCATGATGGTATCTGCACGGGTGTTAAAACAAAATCAAGTCAAGGGGCTTTGTATCACTATGATGCAGACCATATTGTGCTGGCAACGGGCGGGGCCGGAGCTCTTTATTCGTTTACCTCTAACCAGGAGACGATTACGGGTGACGGGATTGCTTTGGCCTGCCGGGCTGGAGCCGCAGTAACCGATATGGAATTTATGCAATTTCACCCGACTCTTTTATTTATAAATGGCGAAACGAAAGGACTCGTTTCAGAAGCGGTCAGGGGAGTGGGGGCTGTACTGGTCGATGAGCAGGGCCGCAAAATAATGAAGGATATACATCCGCTCGAAGATTTAGCACCCCGTCATGTGACAGCTTTTGAGATTTACAAAGCCCGGCAGCAGGGAAGAGATGTTTTTTTGGATATATCGATGATCGAACAGTTTGACCGCCGCTTCCCATCCATTGCCGCGTTATGCCGCCGGCACGGCGTAGACGTCACAAAAGGACGCATCCCTGTTGCACCGGGAAGCCACTTTTTAATGGGCGGCGTAAAAACAGACACATGCGGCCGTACAAGCGTAAAAGGGCTGTATGCAATTGGAGAAACAGCCTGTACAGGTGTGCATGGGGCAAATCGTTTGGCAAGCAATTCTCTTCTTGAAGGCCTTGCTTTCGGAAAACGTTTTGTTGAAGCGGTACTTCACGACGAAGAAGAGAAAACAAGTATTTATGAACCGGGACCGGTGATGCCGGCTTCCCCTCCGCCGCTCTTACAAAAAGAAGAGCTTCAGGCGGCTATGATGGAGGGAGCCGGTATTATCCGGACAAAGAAAACGCTTCAAGAACTCGAAGACTGCTTAAAGCAGGCAAGAATACAAAAAGGGGACATCAGCGGCTGGCCGATCGAGAAAATCGAGCGTTTCTTTATGCATATAACCGCTTATTTGATTGTTTCTGCTGCGTTAAAACGTACTGAGTCACGCGGCGCTCATATTCGGGCTGATTACCCGGAAAAAAATGAGCAATGGGCAAAAACATGGATTACCTTTCAAAATAAATGGCTGTATACAAGGAGTGAAGAACATGAATGGCATGAAACTGGACGATATGCTGAAAGCTTTTTTTATTGAGGATATAGGAGATCGCGACCTGACAGGGGAGAGCATTTTTAGTGAACACGAAGCAGGGACGTTTTCTTTTTGGGCAAAAGAAGCCGGTATTTTTTGCGGAAGAGCTGTGATTGAACGGGGGTTCCGTCTCGTAGACGAAACCATTTCAACAAGTGTACTGAAACAAGACGGCGACCGGGTGAAAAAAGGAGAATGCCTTGCAAGAATTACAGGGCCGTATCGATCGCTTTTAGCAGGAGAGCGGGTCATTTTAAATTTGGCTCAGCGAATGAGCGGGATTGCCACGGCTGCGGCAGCCGCGGTAAAAGAAACAAAAGGAACAAGGGCGAGAATATGTGATACAAGAAAAACGGTTCCCGGCCTTCGTATGCTTGAAAAGTATGCAGTTCGGACAGGCGGTGCATTCAATCACCGCAATGGGCTCTATGATGCCATTATGCTAAAAGATAACCATATTGCATTTGCAGGCGGGATTAAGCAGGCTGTTACAAAAGCGAAGCAGTCATGCGGACACACCATCAAAATTGAAGTGGAAATTGAATCGGAAGAACAGCTCAAAGAAGCTGTGCAGGCAGGCGCGGATATTATTATGTTTGATAACTGCACGCCGGCCCAGATCGAAGCGTGGCTGCCTCTTGTACCGGCGCATATTGAAACAGAAGCATCAGGAGGCATTGAGCTTGAAACAATCCGTGACTACGCGTTAACGGGAATCGGATGGATTTCGCTTGGCGCATTAACACATTCCGTTCAAGCACTTGATATTAGCGCAAGAGTAGAAATGAAGGGAGAGGTTTTGCATGGCATTAACTGGACTGGTTAAAGGGATGCTGCCGAATCAGTATCGGCAAATGGCGCAGGAGGATATGGAAGCACGGGTGCGGGAAATTAAAAAGGAAATGGGCAAATCGTTATTTATTCCTGGCCACCATTATCAAAAAGATGAAGTCATTCAATTCGCAGATGCAGTAGGAGATTCTCTTCAACTTGCACAGGTCTCAGCAGCGAACCGTGAAGCAGAACATATTGTGTTTTGTGGCGTTCATTTTATGGCGGAAACAGCCGACATTTTAACAAGTGAAAAACAAACGGTTTACCTGCCGGATATGCGTGCAGGATGCTCCATGGCGGATATGGCTGATATTTATCAGACAGAGCGCGCGTGGACAGCCCTTCAGGCGTTGTTCGGTGACACGATGATTCCTCTGACTTATGTCAATTCAACCGCAGCGATAAAAGCTTTTACCGGACGCAATGGCGGGTCGTGTGTCACTTCATCAAATGCAAGGTCAATGGTAGAATGGGCATTTACGGAAAAGCCGCGTATTTTGTTTCTGCCGGATCAGCACCTTGGGCGCAATACAGCCTTCGACATTGGTGTGCCGCTTGAAGAAATGGCGGTCTGGAACCCGATTACCGATACATTGGAATATGAAGGAGATATAGAAAAAGTCCGGGTTATTTTATGGAAGGGACACTGCTCGGTTCACGAAAATTTCACGGTCGCTAATATTGAAGAACTGCGCCGCACACGGCCGGACATGAAGATTATCGTTCATCCGGAATGCCGTAGAGAAGTAGTGGCCCTGGCAGATGATAACGGCTCCACCAAGTATATTATCGATGTGATTGAGCAGGCAGAGCCTGGTACACTCTGGGCTATCGGAACAGAAATGAACCTTGTCAAACGGATTATGGCGCAGCATCCGGACAAAGAAATCGTCTCGTTAAATCCGAATATGTGTCCGTGCCTAACCATGAATCGGATTGATCTGCCACACCTGCTTTGGTCACTGGAAACCATTGCAGAAGGAAAGAGCGGAAACGTTATTCAAGTGGATGCACGCACGGCCCAAGAAGCCAAATGGTCGCTTGACCGTATGCTGGCACGAGCATACTGATTTTTTCGCACACCGGCCTACCGGGCGCATACAATATGGGTGAATGATCATTGAGGAGGGACACAATGAAGATCCATATTGTGCAGCGCGGTGATACGCTATGGTCGATTGCCGAGAAACATGGAGTGACGTTTGAAGAAGTACAAAAACTAAATGCCCATTTGGCCAATCCGGATATGATCGTTCCGGGTATGAAAATTAAATTACCCGACACGGCTGCGATTATGGAAAAAAGCCATCCATATGCAAACAACAAGCCATTTGCATATCCACCTTTAATGGAAGAAACAAAAGGAATGGAAGAAGCAAAGGGAATGGAAGAAACAAAAGGAATGGAAGAAGACATGAAATCTGAACCTGAACTGACCATGCCGGAAGACTGGATGACAGAGCCGGTACCGGCACCAACGGCAGAACCAGTACCAACGCCAGCACCAACACCATCGATGCCGTCTGTGCCGCCGATACAGTCTATGCCATCGATGCCATCTGTACCGCAGGTGCCATCGATGCCATCCGCACCGCCACAGCTTGAACACGAGATGATGATGCCTTGTCCGCCAATACCATGTTACTTTGTGCCGGTGCCTTGCCCAGTGCCGTATATGCATCAGCCTTACGGGTTGATGCCAGAGATGGAAGATGAGGAAGAACAAGAGCATCATGATAACATGCATTATCCGGAAATGATGATGCCAAAATGCCCATACTGTCATCGTTGACTGAAAAGACGTGCGTTTTCGCACGTCTTTTTTTGTATGGATGGAAAAAAGTAGGTTTTTGTATATTCACATAATTTTCAGATAAAATAGTGCGGAAATTGCCCGTTTTTTTCATGAATCAGTCACAAATAATCAAAGTATGAATGTTTTTGAGAAATAATGATTGAAAATGATTGTTTTTATATGAAAGCGGTTATATAATGAGAGTAACAAAAACAAAGGAGGGATGCAGCCAGTGCTGACAGAAGAACGCCACGCCACGATTTTAAATCTTTTAAAAGAAAAAGAAGTGGTTAAGATTCAAGAACTAACGGAAGCAACAGGGGCGTCAGAATCTACCATCCGCCGCGATTTAACGGATCTGGAAGAATCAGGGCTCCTTAGGCGGGTTCACGGCGGCGCTGCAAAAGTATCCAGGAAACGTATTGAACCATCGATGGGTGAAAAAAGTAATCGTTTCTCAGAAGAAAAACGTGCGGCCGGACGCCTGGCTGCATCCCTTATTGAAGACAATGACTGCGTGTTTATTGATGCGGGAACAACAACACTTGCTCTTATTCCATATATTCAAGCGAAAAACATTGTCGCCGTCACGAGCGGTTTTGATCATTTGCGTCTCTTAGCTGAACAGGGAATTGAAGCGTACGGAACCGGCGGCCGGTTAAAGAAGTCTACGGAAGCTTTAACGGGAACTGGAGCGGTACACGGCCTTCAGCAATATTGGTTTGACAAAGCATTTCTTGGTGTAAACGGGATTCATTTAAAAGCAGGGTATACTACACCGGATCCGGAAGAAGCAGCTGTGAAAACAGAGGCCATAAAGCGTGCACAGCAGCCGTTTATTTTAGCGGATGCGTCGAAGTTTCAGGAAAGCACGTTTGCTCATATTGCTAATCTTGAAGACGCAGTCATTATTACGGGCAAAATCCCAGAGAAAACAAGACGGATGTTCGAGAAAGTAACGGACATCAAGGAGGCACTATCATGATTTACACATGCACACTAAACCCGGCCATTGATTACGTGATACGGGTCGATCAATTTCAAGCAGGCGGATTAAACCGCTCTGAAAGCGCCGATATGTATGCCGGAGGAAAAGGAATTAACGTATCGCGTGTTCTGAAGCGCCTTGAAAGCGACACGTGCGCGATTGGTTTTGCAGGAGGATTTACAGGAGAGTTTATCAAAAGCGAACTGGATCGCGAAGGGGTATCTCACCGCTTTACACCTGTTGAAGGCGCCACGCGTATTAATGTAAAACTGAAATCAAATAGCGAAACAGAAATCAATGGTCCATCACCCCTTATTTCAGACGAGAATGCGAATCAGCTGGTTCAGCTAACGAGCGAATTAACGGATCGGGACTGGCTTCACATCGGCGGAAGCGTACCGTCTTCACTGCCAGCAGACTATGCAGGAACATTAATTGATGCGGCAAGAGCAAAAGGGGCGCGGGTTGTCGTTGATACAAGCGGCGCAGCTCTCAAAGCACTTCTACCATACAAGCCGTTTTTCGTGAAACCGAACCATCATGAGCTTGGTGAATTGTTCGATACAAAAGTAGAAACAAAAGAACAAGCCGCTTCTATTGCGAAAAAACTCGTAGATGAAGGCGCTCAAAACGTGATCGTTTCAATGGGCGGCGATGGTGCTGTTCTTGTTCATAAAGAAGGCGTTTATTTCGCTTCTTCACCAAAAGGCACAGTGAAAAACACAGTCGGATCCGGTGACTCCATGGTAGCAGCATTCATGGCTAAAATCGATGCGGGTCTAGCACCTCATGAAGCGTTCCGCTGGGCGGTTGCAGCAGGAAGCGCAACAGCGTTTTCCGATGATCTGTGCACAAAAGAAGAAGTAGAAGACGTGTACAGCCGTGTGACGATTGTAAAATCAGAGCAGGAGGGATTAGTATGAAAATCACAGACTTACTGAAAAAAGACACAGTCATCATGGACTTGTCTGCAACAGATAAAGCGTCTGTTATTGATGAATTGGTTGCGAAACTAGATCAAGCCGGCCGTTTAAACGACCGTGCTGCCTATAAAGAAGCCATTTTAGCCCGTGAAGCACAAAGCACAACAGGTGTTGGAGAAGGCATTGCGATTCCGCATGCGAAAACAGCAGCAGTTAAAACACCGGCTGTAGCATTTGGCCGTGCGAAAAATGGAATTGATTATGAATCATTAGATGGACAGCCAGCTACACTTTTCTTCATGATCGCGGCTCCAGATGGCGCAAACGAAGCGCACTTAGAAACACTTTCAAGCTTGTCCGGCTTTTTAATGGATCCTGGCTTCCGGGATGAGCTAATGAACGCTAAAAATGAAGACGAAATTATTCAAGCGTTTGACCTGCGTGAAAATGTAGAAGAAAAAGAAGAAACAACTGCTCCTGCTGAGGCGGATGCACCGCTTGTACTAGCGGTAACAGCCTGCCCGACAGGGATTGCGCATACGTATATGGCAGCAGACTCACTGAAAGCAAAAGCGAAAGAAAAAGGCTTAAACTTTAAAGTGGAAACAAACGGTTCAAGCGGCGTGAAAAACGCGCTTACAGCCGATGAAATTGCGAAAGCGTCAGCCATTATTGTCGCAGCGGACAAGCAGGTAGAAATGGAGCGCTTTAAAGGCAAGCATGTGATTCAAGTGCCGGTGGCACAAGGGATTCGCAACCCGGATGGACTGCTTGACCGTGCCGTAAAACAGGATGCACCTGTATTCCAGGGCGGCGGTGGTGCTGCAGCGTCTTCATCGAAGAGCGATTCTTCAGCTGGCAACGCATTCTATAAGCACTTAATGAGCGGTGTATCCGCAATGCTTCCACTTGTAGTCGGCGGCGGTATTTTAATCGCGATTTCATTCTTCTTTGGTATTAATGCAGTAAATCCTGATGATCCAACATACAATCCGTTTGCAAAAGCATTAATGGATATCGGCGGCGGCAGTGCATTTGCTCTTATGATTCCGATTCTTGCTGGATTCATTGCAATGAGTATTGCGGATCGTCCTGGCCTTGCTCCTGGTTTAGTTGGTGGTATGCTGGCTGCGAATGGCGGCTCTGGTTTCCTTGGTGGTTTAATCGCCGGTTTCCTTGCTGGATATGCAGTTGTATTGTTGAAAAAAGTCTTTGCTGGCCTTCCGCAGGCATTGGATGGAATTAAGCCAGTTCTGTTGTACCCGCTATTCGGTATCTTTATTACCGGTATGGCAATGGTTTATGTGATTAATGGTCCTGTAAGTGCCCTGAACCAATGGCTTGTAGATGCCCTTGGCGGAATGGGAACAAGCAATCTTGTTCTTCTTGGTGTGATTCTTGGCGGTATGATGGCTGTTGATATGGGTGGTCCGATTAACAAAGCCGCTTTCACATTCGGTATTGCCATGATTGATGCCGGCAACTTTGCACCGCACGCAGCGGTTATGGCTGGTGGTATGGTTCCGCCGCTTGGTATCGCGCTTGCGACAACATTCTTTAAAAATCGTTTTACTGTACAAGAACGCGATGCAGGTAAAACAAACTACATTATGGGTCTTTCTTTTATCACGGAAGGAGCGATTCCGTTCGCTGCAAAAGATCCGGCACGCGTAATTCCAGCGGCAGTAGCCGGTTCAGCAGTAGCCGGTGCGCTGACAATGATTTTTGGCGTTAAATTGCCTGCACCACACGGCGGAATCTTCGTTTTCCCTGTTGTACAAGGCAACCCGCTTCTTTACCTGGTAGCAGTCCTGGTAGGCGCAGCTGTAACAGCTCTCCTTCTTGCTGTTTTGAAAAAGCCAGTTAAATAAGAAACTAAGGCGGTTCAACCGAGGTTGAACCGCCTTTTTCTATGGAAAAAAGTCGGGGAAACGGATAGTATTAAAAGAAAAGAGAAACGGAGAGATAAAATGGGAAACTTGCATGGGAAAAAAATTGCCATTACTGGCTCACGGAAAATGGCAGAAATGAGCATGATGGTTCAAAAAAAAGGCGGCACGGCTTACGAACGGCCACTTCAGGAAACAATAAAATGTAAGCCGGAGGATATGCAGGGAATTCTTGAAGCTGTGATCGCAAGCGGAACAGATTGGAGTGTTTTTACAACGGGTGTCGGCACAGCGGCTCTTTTTGAAGCAGCTGCCTCGCTTGGCCTGAGTGAGCCGCTTCAAAAAGCGGTAGGGGCTTCCCGAATTGCAACGCGCGGCTACAAAACTGTGCAGGAGTTAAAAAAACATGGGTTAGCTCCGGAAATTATTGATGGTGACGGCACAAACGCCGGCTTGCTTGGGGCGCTTGAAGAAGTGGATTTAGCTGGACAGCGCGTGTTCTTGCAGCTTCATGGAGAGCGGGTGCCGGCTCTTGAGCAGGGGATTGCAGAAAAAGGAGCAGATTTAACATGTATTATGCCGTACGAAACGACGGTTCCATATCCTGAAGTAGTTACGAAACTGGTCCATGAAATCATTGACGGTGACATCGATGCTGTTTTATTTACGGCGACACCACAAGTGCGTGTTTTGTTTAAAGAAGCGGAAAAACAAGGGCTGGCCGGGCAGCTGGCGCAAGCTTTTAATGAAAAAGCGGTTGCCGGCTCGATTGGCAGGATTACAACTGGAACGCTAAGCGAATATGGCGTCACCCGGGTGGTAGCACCGGAACATGAGCGAATGGGAGCGCTTGTTGTAGCAGTTGATGAGTTTTTTAAAGGTGACTGAATATTCAGGGAACAAATGTTTCTTTTTTAGCGCTGATATGATATGATACAATGAACAAGCGTATAAAAGGAGACAGGAATTTGTACGAGTATATTAAAGGATTTATTACATTTGTAGGGCCAGAGTATATTGTTGTTGAAAACAATGGTATCGGCTACCGGGTGCTTACACCGAACCCATTTGCTTTTTCAAAACATGAGCAGGAAGAAAAAACGGTTTATTTGTATCAGCATGTTCGTGAAGATGCTCATGTTCTATTTGGATTTGCAACGATGGAAGAAAAAAGGCTATTTGAAAAGCTGATTAGTGTGTCCGGCATTGGTCCAAAAGGAGCGCTGGCGGTTCTGGCTTCTGGAACACCATCACACGTTGTCAGTGCAATCGAGCGCGAAGATGAGCCCTATTTGGTGAAATTCCCGGGGATCGGCAAAAAAACGGCGCGCCAAATGATTTTAGATTTAAAAGGAAAACTGGATCACGTTGTATCGGATTCTTTGACCGGTTTATTTGCTCCAAAACAGCCGGAACCTGCTTCATCGGGGAATGCTGCGCTTGATGAAGCGCTGCTTGCGCTTGAGGCGCTGGGCTATTCAGCGCGGGAAATCAAGCGCATTACGGGCCGGCTTGAGAAAGAAGCAGCCATGTCTACTGATGAATACATCCGAAAAGGACTGCAGCTGCTGCTTGGATAAGAAGGAGGGACTGGATTGGAAGATCAGCGGGTATTATCAGGCGGAGCCGGAGCAGAAGAACGATTTGAAGAGCAGTCGCTCCGGCCGCAAACGTTACGTCAATATATTGGGCAGGAGCAAGTTAAACAAAACTTGTCTATTTTTATTGAAGCAGCATTGAAACGGGAAGAAACACTGGATCACGTGCTTCTGTATGGGCCTCCCGGACTTGGCAAAACAACGATGGCAGCGGTCATTGCCAACGAAATGGGGTCCGGATTCCGGACAACATCCGGTCCTGCCATTGAACGTCCAGGAGATTTAGCCGCAGTATTAACAGCCCTTTCCCCGGGCGATGTGCTGTTTATTGATGAGATTCACCGGCTGCCACGCTCGATTGAAGAAGTCCTTTATCCGGCAATGGAAGACTTCTGTCTTGATATTGTGATTGGAAAAGGGCCGGAAGCAAGGTCAGTGCGGCTTGACTTGCCTCCGTTTACGCTTATTGGCGCAACCACACGGGCCGGGGCACTTTCTGCGCCGCTTCGTGACCGGTTTGGCGTCCACTCCCGGTTAGAGTACTATACGCCTGATCAGCTCAAGGAAGTAGTCGTGCGGACGGCCGATATACTTGGCACTTCAATTGATGCAGAAGGAGCCGGTGAGCTGGCGCGCCGCTCACGCGGTACACCCCGTATTGCCAATCGATTATTAAAACGGGTGCGCGATTATGCGGAAGTCCGTGGAGAAGGGCACATTACGATCGAAAAAGCGAACGAAGCGCTTGAGCTTCTGCAGGTCGACCGCCTTGGCCTTGATCATATTGACCATAAATTGCTCAACACGATATTAAGCCGTTTTAAAGGCGGTCCGGTGGGGCTTGATACGCTGGCTGCCAGCATTGGCGAAGAATCTGCTACAATAGAAGACGTATATGAACCTTATTTATTGCAAATTGGTTTTCTGCAGCGGACGCCGCGTGGAAGAATCGCCCTGCCGGCTGCTTATGAGCATTTTGGAATGGAGCTGCCTGCATTATGACAAGTATGGGCAAAATGCTGATGGCAGCTGGGGCCGTTTTATTCCTCATTGGGCTTCTTGTCCAATTTGGAAAGCTCGGCCGGCTGCCGGGCGATATTGTAATTAAAAAAGAAAACGCAACCTTTTATTTTCCGATTGTAACATCGATCGTGGCAAGCATTGTGCTGTCGCTTCTTTTTTATGTAATTGGAAAATGGAGATAAATTAGAGGTGTAAGAAATGAAAGTAGAAGATTTTGATTTTGAGCTTCCTGAAGAGTTAATTGCACAGACACCGCTGAAAGAGCGGGCTAAGAGTCGTTTGATGGTGCTCGATAAGGGCACGGGAAGCGTCACTCATGAAACGTTTCAAAATGTCACAAACTATTTGCAGCCGGGCGACTTACTTGTGTTAAATGACACGAAAGTGCTGCCGGCTCGTCTGCATGGCGTCAAAGAAGAAACAGGCGCTAATATTGAAGTGCTTCTTTTAAAGCAGGATGAAACGGATGTATGGGAAACATTGGTGAAGCCGGCCAAGCGTATTAAAGAAGGCAGTGTCATCTCATTCGGAGACGGTAAACTAAAAGCGGTCTGTGTCGGAGAAAAAGAGCAGGGCGGACGGATGCTTCGCTTTAAATACGAAGGAATCTTTTATGAAGTGCTTGACGAGCTTGGTGAAATGCCCCTCCCTCCGTATATTAAAGAACAGCTTGAAGAACGGGATCGCTACCAGACCGTATATGCGAAAGAGCGCGGCTCTGCGGCTGCACCGACAGCGGGTCTTCATTTTACTGAGCCGCTTTTAGCCGAGTTAAAAGAAAAAGGGGTGCGAATCGAGTTTATTACGCTCCATGTCGGCCTTGGGACATTCCGTCCGGTTTCGGTTGAGTCAATCGAAGACCATGACATGCATGCGGAGTACTATACCATTTCTGCCGAAACGGAAGAAGCGATTCGCGAAACAAAACGGGCAGGCGGCCGGGTTATTGCGGTCGGAACAACTTCAGTTCGTACGCTTGAAACGGCTGCACGCGACCACGGGGAAGTGAAACAATCAAGCGGCTGGACCGATATTTTTATTTATCCGGGATTTGAATTCCGGGCGATAGACGGCATGATTACGAATTTTCACTTGCCAAAGTCTACGCTCATTATGTTAATCAGTGCCCTGGCCGGACAGCAGCGTGTCCTCGCAGCTTATGAAGAAGCCGTAAAGGAAAAATACCGCTTTTTCAGTTTTGGAGATGCGATGCTTATTATCGATGTGAAAGGTGACAAAACGAATGACAGCCATTAAATATGAACACATTAAAACATGTAAACAAACAGGAGCGCGTCTTGGCCGTGTACATACACCGCATGGCAGCTTTGAGACGCCGGTTTTTATGCCGGTTGGAACGCTTGCCACTGTTAAAACAATGGCGCCGGAAGATATTAAGGCAATGGGCGCGAACATTTTGCTCAGCAATACGTACCACCTGTGGCTCCGCCCTGGGCACGATATTGTGAAGGAGGCAGGCGGCCTTCATAAATTCATGAATTGGGATGGCGCTATTTTAACGGATTCCGGCGGGTTCCAGGTATTTTCGTTAAGTGAATTCCGGAAAATTGAAGAAGAAGGCGTTCATTTCCGTAATCATATTAATGGCGACAAACTGTTTTTATCTCCAGAAAAAGCAATGGAGATTCAAAATGCGCTCGGTTCTGATATTATGATGGCATTTGACGAGTGCCCGCCGTATCCGGCAGAGTATGAATATATGAAAAAATCTGTAGAGCGCACATCCCGCTGGGCAGAACGCTGCCTTACTGCACACCAACGGCCGCAGGATCAGGGGCTGTTTGGTATTGTACAGGGCGGTGAGTATGAAGATCTTCGTAAACAAAGCGCTCGTGACCTCGTGTCGCTTGACTTCCCGGGTTATGCCATTGGCGGCTTATCGGTCGGCGAGCCAAAAGATGTCATGAATCGTGTACTTGAGTTTACAACGCCTCATTTGCCAGCAGACAAGCCGCGCTATTTAATGGGGGTAGGATCGCCAGACTCGTTAATTGATGGAGCAATACGCGGAATCGACATGTTCGACTGCGTACTGCCGACACGCATTGCCCGCAACGGCACCCTAATGACAAGTGAAGGAAGACTTGTCGTGAAAAACGCCAAGTATGCCCGTGATTTTGGGCCGCTTGATCCAAATTGCAGCTGCTATGCATGTAAAAATTATTCTCGTGCGTATGTCCGCCACTTGCTTCACTGTAATGAAACATTTGGAATTAGACTTACGACTTACCATAACCTACATTTTCTGATAAAATTAATGGAAAACGTACGTCAAGCGATCCGAGAGGACCGGCTTGGTGATTTCCGCGAGGAGTTCTTTGAGCAATACGGGTTCAATCGTCCGGATGCAAAAAACTTTTGACGTTGTTTGTTTTTTTGAAAGGAGTGAAGAATACGAATGGAAGCATTAGCTCAGTTTCTCCCTTTGATTATTATGTTTGCACTGTTTTATTTCCTATTGATCCGTCCACAGCGAAAGCGTCAGCGCACGGTGATGGAAATGCAGAACAATTTGCAAAAAGGAGACAAAATCGTTACAATTGGCGGTCTTCACGGTATGATTGAATCAACCGACGAAACAACGATCACTATTGTAGTCGGCGATGGTACACGTTTAACATTTGACCGCTCGGCGGTACGTGATGTAGTAAACAAAACGAATGCCTAACATGCAAAAGCCCGGATAAGAATCCGGGCTTTTTTATGTGCGCCAAAAAAGAAGCGTGGACAAGTCGTCTTTTTTAAAGATACCAAGTACAACAGCACCAGCCACATAAACGAGCAGGCAGCCGGCCATTCCGCCTCCTACATAAAGGAAGGTACTCTCTTTAAGAAAGGGAAGAAACGCCTGGGCGCTGAAAAAGGTAAAGAGAAGCAGCAAACCGATTTTTGCGTATAAGCCATATTGAAGGGAAAATGGTACGGCTTTTAGCATAGACGCTGTGTGAAGAAGTGTAACAATCACGATGCCGGCCGCTATAGCAATAGCTGTGCCGCGAATACCAAACACAGGCTGGCTTGATAAAAGAAAGATGATGAGAAGCTTTACCACAGCGCCATAAAAGCTGTTCAGCATGGCAGCACGTGACAAGTTAAGTGCCTGAAGAACTGCCTGGAGCGGTCCCTGGCAATAATAAAGAAGGAAAAAGGGTGCCATAAGCTGAATTAAATCGGCTCCTTTTTGGGTATGATACATCACCAGCATAAAAGGCTCCGCAAATAAAAACAGAATAATCGTAGCGAATCCGCCTGAAAACAAGCAAAAGCGGATGGATTCATTTACCCGCCAGGCAATAGTGCTGAATCTTTTTTTACTGAAAGACTCGCTAATATCTGGAACGAGCGAAGAGGAAAGAGCAACCGTTAAAAAAGACGGCAGGAACATGAGCGGCAGCGCGTAGCCCGTCAACACTCCGTATTCTTTCATCGCTTCACTTGAAGCAAGACCTGCAATGGCCAGGCTCTTCACGACGACAATCGGCTCTAAAAACCAGGCACCAGACCCAATCAGCCGGCTTCCAACAGCAGGAAGGGCCGTTTCCGCCAATTCGCCAAAAAGAGGCCGGCTTGTCCGCCTGCCGGGATACTTCTGGACTTTCCGCCACTCCGAACGAAAGGAGCCGAGAAGATAAAAGAGGGAAATCAGCTCTCCGGCTGAAGCAGCTGCCATAGCACCTGCTGCAGCATACTCGATTCCATAAGGCAGAAGAAGCCGCCCTGATACGATAATCAACCCGATTCGGATGATCTGCTCAATCAGCTGTGAAAGAGCAGCCGGCTTCATATTCATCTTTCCTTGAAAATAGCCGCGCACAATAGATGAAACGGCGATAATTGGAACGGATGGTGCTATTGCATAAAGCGGCAGGACTGCCCGTTTATCATGAAATAAGTTTTCAGCAAGATAAGGTGCCAGCAAACAAAATAAAGGTGTTAAAACGGCTGCCAGTGAAAGGGTAATAAAAAGCGATGTGCAGAAAATATGCTTTCGCTGTGCATCATTTTCTGCAGCGGCAACGCTTCGTGTAACAGCCACCGGCAGTCCGAACTGGACGGCTGTAATTGTTAATATAAAAGCTGGAAATACAGCCATATACAAGCCGACGCCTTCTTCGCCAATTAACCGGGCAATGACCATCCGATTGACGAAGCCAAGGATTTTAACAAGGAAAATAGCGCCTGCAAGCCACATCGTTCCTTTTATAAATGATGACAATCTGCCACCGCCTTTTCTAAGAAAGTAATTGTGAGAAAAGTATTGTATAATGAGATATATGTACAAAGATGGACGAGCATGACAGGGGGCATTCATGATGGGAAATCATCCGTACGATGTGTATTACGACAAGCTGCTGCCAGCACTAATCAGCAAGGTGGAAGAGCTTCGGCTGCTTCACTATGAAACTGCAGAAACGGGTATGCTATGGCGGTTTTTGAAAGAAAAAAGGTGGAAATCAATGGACACAGAGCGTCCGCTTTCCCGTTTAGTAGGAGATATCTTATCAGTGAAGCCAGGGGAATATATGAATTACACGCAGCTGACGGCCTTTAAAGCGCCGGAATGGAGTGAACCGCTGTCTGATAAGGAAATAGCTGATTTGTTTGCTCCGCCAAAAGAAAGGGAGTAAATTGACAGCCTGTTTGTTCTCATTCATAATGTAGAGGGCTGAGGGATTCTGGTATTCGTTACCGGAATTTTTTTTATCAACTGGTTTTTATATATCATAAGGAGTGGGAATGTAGAATGGTAAAACGGAGCCGGATCGTTGCTTTTTTGCTCGTGGTCCTCGTTTTGTTAGGAGCGATGAGTACAACGGCAAAAAACATCGTCCAGGATATTAAGCTGGGACTTGATTTGCAGGGTGGTTTTGAAGTGCTGTATGAAGTACAGCCTGCAAAAGAAGGCCAGAAAATAACAGAAAGTGTAGTAGCGGATACCGCTGAAGCGCTGGATAAGCGAATTAACGCTCTCGGTGTCAGCGAGCCAAGCATTCAAGTGGAGGAAGGCAATCGGATTCGTGTACAGCTGGCTGGTATAGAGGATCAGGAGCAGGCACGAAGCATGCTGTCTACACAGGCAAATTTATCTTTTCGCGATGTAAACGACAAGTTGATGATGGATGGAAGCGATCTTGTCGAAGGTGGAGCTGAGCAGTCCTTTACGGAAACAGGGCAGCCCAACGTCGCTGTTAAGTTAAAAGACAAGGATAAATTCAAAGAAGTAACGGAAAAAATTGTTTCCATGGCACCAAATAATCAACTGGTCATCTGGCTTGATTTTGAAGAGGGCAAAGATTCCTTTGCCAAGGAAGTTCAAAAAGAAAATCCGAAGTTTTTGTCGGCACCAAATGTTGACGAGGTATTCAATACAACAGAAGTCACCATTCAAGGGGATTTTACAGTAGAAGAGGCACAGGAACTTGCAGCACTGCTGGATGCAGGGGCTCTTCCTGTCAAGCTGAAAGAAATATATTCAACGTCTGTTGGGGCGCAGTTTGGTGAACAAGCACTCAATGAAACGATGCTTGCCGGTATTGTTGGTATCGGGATCATCTTCTTATTTATGATTCTATATTACCGCTTGCCGGGATTCGTAGCAGTCATTACACTGACAGCCTTTCTTTACTTAACACTGCTTATTTTTGATTTGCTTGGTGCAGTCATGACGCTGCCGGGTATCGCGGCTCTTATACTTGGGGTTGGGATGGCAGTAGATGCGAACATCATTACCGCAGAGCGGATTAAGGAAGAAATTAAGATCGGCCGGCCGATCAAAGCCGCTTTCAAGACAGGAAGCAGCAACGCCTTCCTGACCGTCGTTGACGCAAACTTAACGACACTGCTGGCAGGCGGCGTTTTATTTTACTTTGGGACAAGCTCTGTAAAAGGCTTTGCGACAACTTTGATTATCAGTATTCTTGTCAGCTTTATTACCGCTATTTGGGGTGCAAGGGTGCTGATGAGCATTCTTGTGAAAAGCAACTGGCTGAATAATAAACCGGGATGGTTTGGCGTGAAAAAAGCAGATATTCATCCGATCAGTGAAGGATATGATGCACTGGATCTGCCAACTAAATTTGACAAGCTGGATTTTGTTAAACCGCATAAAAAGCTATTTGCATTGTCGGCTGTGGCGATTATTGCCGGCATGATTGTACTGGCTGTGTTCCGTTTAAACCTGGGTATTGATTTCTCCAGCGGCTCCCGGATGGAATTGCTGTCCGAGAAACCGTTAACCGAGGAGGCGGTTGAAGCAGAGCTCGACAAGCTTGGTTATGACGTAAATGTAACGCTTGGCGGGGACAATCAAACCATCGCTTCTGCCCGGTTTGATGAAGCGCTGACGCAGCAGGAAATTGCTAAAGTCAAAGCAGGCATGAATGAAAAATTTGGATCTGAGCCAAATATCAGCACCGTTTCGCCGGTCGTTGGAAAAGAGCTGGCGAAAAATGCAATGAAGGCACTTGCCATTGCCACAATAGGAATTATTTTATATGTGGCGTTCCGCTTTGAATTTTATATGGGCCTTGCTGCCGTTCTGGCACTTTTGCATGACGTATTCTTCATCATTGCGTTTTTCAGTTTAACGCGTCTTGAAGTCGATATTACCTTTATCGCGGCTGTATTGACGATTGTCGGGTATTCGATTAACGATACGATCGTTACATTTGACCGGATTCGCGAAAATATGACGAAAGCCAAGAAAATCACGGTACCGGAGCAACTGGACGTTATTGTCAATAAAAGTATCCGGCAGACGCTGGCCCGTTCTATCAATACGGTTTTAACTGTCGTCATTGCCGTTATCGCGTTGATTATGCTTGGAAGCCCGTCGATCTTAAACTTCTCTATTGCGCTTTTGGTCGGCTTGATTGGTGGGGCATACTCCTCTATCTTTATTGCTTCCCAGCTATGGCTGATTTGGAAAAAGAAAGAATTAAAGAAAAAAGGCAAGTTAATTACGTACAAAGAAAAAGCAGCAAACAAAGACGAATTACAAGTATAAAGGCAAAAAACCTGCAGACGCATCAGTCTGCAGGTTTTTTCTGTTAATATGGATGGTTCGTTTCGGTTCTTAAGCGTTTCGCTTCGAAAAAGAACATTTGGATAAATTTTTTCATATTCACTTTAACGGGAGCAGAAGCGGCATTTGGGTCTTTTTGCAGTTCCATCATTTTTTGGCGGACGGTCATAAAGTCAAAAAACTTGGCCGCATAAAACTCAAATTTAGGATTGGTGTAATCAGTCAGCCCGAGTGAAGCGAAATGAACGATGGAGTGAATAATAGCGCGGCGGACCCGCTGTTCCGAAGCTTTTATTTCCCTGTTAACCGCCTGGGCGGAAGCAGATTCACTCAGTCTTTTTTGAATCGTCTTTTCAAAAATGGTTTTTAAAGAAGGGAAGTTTTGATCAAAAGCCGCTTCCTCGTCTGAAAATAAAAAAGAAAGAATATCAAGCAAATCCTTCGCGCCGTTATGGCCGACAATCCCCAGTTCAGCCAGCAGGTATTCTCCTGTGTCGATTAAGCTCGTTTCGCTTTGTACGGTGCGTTTGTCCGCTTCTTCGGGCGGCAGCAGGCTGTTTAAGGATGTTTTAATCGTCTGGATTGATTTTTCAAGCTGAATCCGCTCTTTTACTTTTCGAATAACGGTAATGATTTCAATTCGGTTGATCGGTTTCATAACGTAGTATTCTACACCGAGGGCGTATGCTTCACCGATCAGCTCCTTCGTTTCCACTTGTGAAATCATAATCACTTTGCCGTTGTACCCTGCCAGGTCACGAATTGTTTCCAGGCCGTCTTTGATCGGCATCAGCAAATCAATAAAAAGGATATCAATTTTTTGCATGTTCAAAAACGCGCCGGTTAATCCATCGCCATCTGCTTGTTCTCCGGTTACTTCTCCCAAATCCTCATCTTCAATAATTTTCGTCAGCGTAAGACGAATCGCATCATCATCATCTAAAAGAAAAAAACGCATATGTAATCAACCTTTCTGCATAAACGCCTGGACCGGAATGTTAATTTGAAACAAAACACTGCCCGGTTCATTTTTTAATTGAATACTGCCATGAAAGCCATTCACGATCTCCTTTACATGGGTAAGCCCAATGCCTGTTGAAGGATTTCCTTGTTCGTCATACTTTGTTGTAAAGCCCGGCTCGAAAATCACCTTCTGATATTTATCGGAAATAGGAAGACCGCTATTGCGCACCTGAAGCTCAATATGCTCCTGCTGCGATAAAAGTTTGATTTGGACAAATCCTTCCCTCGGTATGGCCTCGACGGCATTTGAAACCAAATTATTGAGAAGGGACAGGAACGTATAAGCATGATATGGAGGATGCTCCCCCGATACTGCAGATAAAAAGGTCACCTTCTTTTTTAGTGCAACAGCATACTTTTCATTGATCTGGACTGTTAATTGAAGAAGTTCCTCAGCACTCATGGAGTCTTTCGGGCTTTCGTTTGTAATCACATTGGAAAGCCCGGCATAAATCCGCTGATTATCTTTTTTAATATCGTGAATTTTACCTGCCAGCTTCAATGCCTCCTGGCTTGCCGGATGATCTTCCTGTTTTAGAGAGCGATAGAGATGATAGGATTCTTTTGTCGCTTCTTCTGCATCAGTGAGTGTTTTTTTTAAATAAACGGTTTCTTCATATAAGCTGGAAACAAGCATGAGCATATACTCATTTCGCTCCGTGATATGCTTTTCTTTTGTATACGCTTCATTTAGTTTCAGCATGTTCAGCAAACTAACAACGATAAAACTGCGTGCAAGTGCAATAAAAACAATTTCTTTTATGTCGTCGAAAGAAAGAGAAATCTCAAACAGCAGATAATCAACAAACAGCTCAATAGAATTGGAAGCCAAGTCAATTCCAAGCATGGCAAATCCGACGCCAAGCAGATGATGTCGATGACTTTTTACGTAAAAAAGGCGGAACAAACATGCGTGTGAAAAATAATAAATAAAAGCTGGAACATGGTGTGAAAAAGAAAGGATGAGATCTTGTTCGTGTAAAGAGGCTGTCTCAAGTCCGGTGCGAAATAAAAAGACCGCTGCAGCGGTAAGCAGGCCGGCCCATATGATTCGTTCTTTCCTTAAATATAACAAAAAGAAAAACATAACCGGCGGACCCAGGCCAATCCGGAACACCTCTCCAAATGGATAAATCTTCAGCTCTCCTGCTGCTGGAACCGCCAAAATCATGATGAGTATCAGGAGCCGCTCATTTTTCAAAAAAGCGCGGGAAGGAAAAATAAAAAACCCCTCCTTTTGTTTCCATTCATGAAGAATAGTATACAATTGGGCGATGCGTAATACAACATAACGTTTTTTTTATAAAAAAAAAACGCTCCCTTTGTAGGTAATTGTATGATTTTGTAGGTAGTGAAATATAGTTATACACATGGAAGTATACCTGTCATCTGGATGTAAACAAAAAAGCGCGGCTGACAGCTGTTTTTGAGGGAATAACCAGCCGTATTTGGCGGACAGCTGAATGCAGCGATGGATGATGAAGAAGGGGAAGGGGATTGATGAAATGAAAAAAATAGGTTTAGCATGGCAGATTTTAATTGGTTTAATTCTTGGTATAGCAGTCGGAGCCATGTTTTATGGAAACCCGCATGTTGCCACGTATCTGCAGCCAATTGGCGACATTTTTCTGCGTCTCATTAAAATGATTGTTATTCCGATTGTCATTTCCAGCATTATTGTCGGGGTAGCCGGTGTTGGCGATACGAAAAAGCTTGGAAGACTGGGCGGTAAAACCATTCTTTACTTTGAAATTATTACAACAATCGCAATTTTGGTTGGTCTTGCTGCCGCCAATATTTTTCAGCCGGGTGCTGGAGTTGATATGTCCAATTTGGATAAAACCGATATCAGCAGCTACGTAGACACAACAGAAGAAACATCCAGCCATGGGTTTGCGGAAACGTTTGTTAATATTGTGCCGTCAAACTTATTCACGTCTCTTGCAGAGGGTGATATGCTGGCCATCATCTTTTTCTCTGTTGTATTTGGTCTTGGTATTGCCGCAATCGGTGAAAAAGGAAAGCCGGTTCTGCAATTTTTCCAGGGAACGGCAGAAGCAATGTTTTATATTACAAACCAAATCATGAAATTTGCACCGTTTGGTGTATTTGCCTTGATTGGTGTAACCGTATCTAAATTCGGGGTTGAGTCACTGATCCCGCTAAGCAAACTGGTTATTCTTGTATACGTGTCAATGATTTTCTTTATCCTTGTTGTATTGGGAATTACAGCGAAAATCGCTGGAGTAAACATTTTTAACGTATTTAGAATTTTAAAAGACGAAATGATTCTTGCGTATACAACGTCAAGTTCGGAGACGGTGCTGCCGAAACTAATTGAAAAAATGGAGAAGTTCGGCTGCCCGAAAGCAATCGTTTCATTCGTTATTCCAACGGGTTATTCATTCAACCTTGATGGATCTACCCTTTACCAAGCGATTGCAGCTTTGTTTATCGCGCAAATGTATGGAATCGACTTGTCGATGGCAGAACAAATCTCACTTGTACTTGTGTTAATGGTTACTTCTAAAGGGATTGCAGGAGTTCCAGGTGTTTCCTTCGTCGTGCTTCTTGCTACACTTGGAAGCGTGGGAATCCCGGTTGAAGGCTTGGCATTCATCGCGGGAATTGACCGGATCATGGACATGGCCCGTACAGTGGTTAACGTTGTAGGTAACTCTCTTGCTGCTATTGTAATGTCTAAATGGGAAGGACAGTACAATGAAGTGAAAGGGAGACAATACCTCGAGGAAGTGCGTCAAATGCAGCAATCAAAATCTGCATAATAAGAAAAGACAGGCTGAAAAAGCCTGTCTTTTTTTATGCGCTCATTACATATGCAAAAACGACTCCTTCGAATCAATTTTTCCAAACAAACGGGTAATGGGAAGCCGCTCTCCAGCCAGCCAGCGGCCGAAGTCAATGGGAAGAGGATGGGCGCTTTCGCCGACGCCAAGAAGCATCCGGAGAGAAGCCGGTTCATATACGGTTGTATGAAGTGTTCCCGCCCAGCTGGCGTATTTCTTTTTGAAAACCCCATAAGCGGGGTCGTTAAAAAGCATGTATCGTTCAATGGAGCTTTGTGAGGTTTCAGAAAAGTGCTGCAGCGTCTGCAGCCGTTCTTTAGACTCAGCTGTATGGTGGCGGTTTTCGGACGATAAGGTGTCCGAGAGAAAATGATTCGCGCACGCTGCAGCTTGCTTGTGCACTTGTACCCCTCGTGGTGACGCTTCGACAACTGCACTATGCATGGAGGCATCGTAAAGAGAGTAATTAAATGCATGGCGATGCGGAATAGAACGAAGCAGGTCGATCGCCTGGTCTGTTGTCGCACACGAGTCCAGCACCATGCGAGCGATAACACTGCAAGTAAATCCATCTTCAGCACGGCGCCGGTTTACAAAGTGAAAGCCAATCACAAGCCCTTTTTCATTCATGCCGTCAATACGCCCAATCATCCTGCCGCTTATACCGACTGAAGCGTAGCCGTGATCAGGCTGCCACAATAAAAGTCTGCCTTCATAGGTTTTCGGGTGATAATCATAGTTTCTTGCGAAAACGCCATTGTTCATCAGGGCAGAACAGCCGCTGTTTACATCATCGGCTTGAAAACCGCTGTATTCGTGAACCACCTCATATAAAGACCAGCCAAGGGACTCTGCAAGGCCCTCAAGCTCTTCCCATATAAGAGGAAGAAAGGATTGAAAGTAGGCTTTTACCTTTTTGAAATCAATATCATAAGAACGAAGAGACTTTTGGCGCCGTTTTTGATGAGCCGCAAAAAGCGGCGATTCCTTTAATTTTTCGCCGGCAAGCAGCCCGAGCTCATAATAACTCCCTCTTCCTTGGAGAATGTCGATATAAAAACGCTGCATGCTACTCCTGCTTTCTTTTTCTCTTATCGTGCCTGTTTTGGAAAAAGAATTCAAGAGAGAAACGGCCGGCCGATGTTTGAAGTGAATTCGAAAAAGGAAAAGTAAGGACATGTAGGGAGGGGAAAAGATGAAAACACAAACAGCTCTTATTTTAGGATTGATTTTTGCACTTGTTATCGCTGTTTTTGCTGTCATTAATGTAAATCCGGTAACGGTAAATTACCTATTTGGTTCTGCACAATGGCCGCTTATTCTTGTTATTTTGTTTTCTGTGCTGCTTGGCGGACTCGCTATCTTTATGTTTAGTTTGTTTCGTACATTGGCGCTTAAGCGGCAGCGTAAGGAGCTGGTCCGGCAAAATGATCAGCTAAAAAAAGAATTGCACGAATTAAAGCTTGAGCACCGGGAGCAGAGAACACCCGCTGCTACGTCAACCCGGCTGGCGCCGGACGGTGATTCATAAAAGAAAAAGGGGAGCTGAGTGAAATCCACTCAGCTCTCTTCTTTTGAATCATATTGTCATTTGTTCAATTGACCCGTATAATAAGTACGTTATGGGGTGAAATTATGCTGAAACCAAAAATGCGCTGGTCCTTGAAAGAAGTGGACCGCAAAAAAAGTGAAGCGTTTGCGGAGGAAGTTGGAACAAGCCCTCTCGCTGCATCGCTTTTATTGGGACGGGGAATCACAGAAAAAGAAGAAGCACGTGCATTTTTGTTTGATGAAGGTGTCGCTTTTCACGATCCTTTTTTGTTAAAAGATATGAACAAAGCAATCGACCGCATTCGTCAGGCGAAAGAGCGGGAAGAAGCTGTCCTTGTTTTTGGTGACTATGACGCTGACGGTGTCAGCAGTACGTCGCTGCTTTTAACAGCGCTTCGCGATTATGGTGTTCTCGCTGATTATTATATTCCGAACCGGTTCACTGAAGGCTATGGTCCGAATGAGCCGGCTTTTCGTCATGCGAAAGAAAGTGGCTTTGGTTTAATTATTACGGTTGATACCGGAATTTCAGGCGTTCATGAAGCACAGGTAGCCAAGGAGATTGGCATTGACTTAATTATTACCGATCACCACGAACCCGGGCCTGTACTGCCGGAGGCATTAGCGATTATCCACCCGAAGCATCCAGAGGGCACGTATCCATTTGGATATCTTGCCGGTGCAGGGGTGGCGCTGAAGGTGGCACATGCGTTATATGGGAAAGTGCCGGAACATCTGCTTGATTTGGCTGCGATTGGCACCATTGCCGACCTGGTGCCGCTGTACGGAGAGAACCGGCTTATTGCCAAAAAAGGTCTATCCGCCCTGCGCCAGACAGAGCGGCCGGGTATTGTCGCGCTTTGCAAACAGACCGGCACAGAGCAGTCATCTATTGATGAAGAAACGGTTGGATTTATGATCGGACCGCGTATTAATGCAGCCGGCCGCCTTGATGATGCGGGCCCTGCTGCAGAATTAATGTTAACGGAAGACATAGAAGAAGCGATGATGCTTGCAGAAGAAATCGACGCGATGAATAAACAACGGCAGTCTATCGTCAACGACATGGCAAAAGAAGCAATTGACATGGTAAACCAGGAGTTTCCATCGGATGAGTACCCGGTCATTGTGGTAGGCAAGGAAGGGTGGAATCCCGGCGTTGTCGGAATTGTTGCGTCCCGTTTGACTGACACATTTTATCGGCCGGCTATCGTGCTTGGTTTTGATTCTGAGAAAGGCATTGCGAAAGGCTCAGCGAGAAGTATTAAAGGCTTTGATTTGTTTCAAAGCCTGTCAACGTGCAGGGATATTTTGCCACATTTCGGCGGTCATCCAATGGCTGCCGGCATGACCCTGTCGATTCATGATGTAGATGAGCTGCGCAGACGTATGGTTCGTATCGCTAAGGATACACTTACGGAAGAGGATTTTACGCCGATTGTTCAAGTCGATGCGCAGGCCTCGGTGTCTGATATTACAGTGCAGGGGATTGAGGAGCTGAATAAGCTGGCGCCGTTTGGCATGAACAACCCAAAACCGCTTTTTGTGATCCGGGATACTAAAATTGCTTCGATGAAAAAGATTGGCGCCAACCAAACGCACTTAAAAGCAGCGTTTGAACAAAACGGACAGACTATTGACGGAGTCGGTTTTGGCATGGGAGAGTACGTCGATCAAATAGCGAAAACATCAGACATTTCGGTGATTGGCGAACTGTCTATTAATGAATGGAATAATATGCGCCGCCCGCAGCTTATGCTTCGCGACCTTCGAGTGGACGAATGCCAGCTGTTTGATATGCGCGGCGGAAGAAATATTTCAAGCTGGTACAAGAACGTACCCGATGTAAAGGTCGCTGTGTCCTTCAGCCGTGCATCAGGGGATCCTAATGTCGTATTTGTTCAAAACGAACAGGATGCCCAAGCCGTTGAAATGGATGGCAAAAATGTAGTACTGTTAGATTTGCCGGAAAGGGAAGAAGTGATCAAGTCACTCCTAGGTGGAAAGTCGCCGGCACGTATTTATGCCCATTTCAGCACGCAGGAGAATCATTTCTTCAGTTCGATGCCAACACGGGATCATTTCAAATGGTACTACGCGTTTTTATTGAAAAGAGGCTCATTTGACGTGAAACAGCATGGCGAGCTGCTGGCAAAAAAGCAGGGCTGGTCTTATGCTGCTGTTCGTTTTATGTCAAACGTGTTTTTAGAGCTTGGATTTGTTAAACTAGAGAATGGAAAGATTGAAGTGCAAAGAGAAGCGGACAAGCGTGATTTGAGCGAGTCGCCTGCCTACATACGAAAGCAGACGCAATTTAACCTTGAACAAAAGCTGCTGTACTCATCCTACCGTGAATTAAAAATGATTCTGGATGAATGGATGAAGCAACCCGCTAGACACTGGGAGGAACGATTAACATGAATTTAAAAGAGTATATTAAAATTGTGCCGGATTGGCCAAAGCCGGGCATTCAGTTTAAAGATATCACACCACTTATGGACAATGGCGAGGCATTCCGTTATGCAACGGATCAAATTGTCACGTATGCAAAAGAGAAACAAGTAGATTTAATTGTAGGTCCGGAAGCGCGTGGCTTTATTGTAGGCTGCCCGGTTGCCTACTCTCTTGGTGTTGGCTTTGCGCCCGTCCGTAAAGAAGGCAAGCTGCCGCGTGAGACGATCAAAGTACAATATGGGCTTGAGTATGGAAAAGACGTGCTGACGATCCATAAAGACGCTGTTAAGCCGGGTCAGCGTGTTCTTATTACAGATGACCTGCTGGCAACAGGCGGTACGATTGAAGCGACAATCAAGCTTGTAGAGCAGCTTGGCGGTATTGTAGTAGGTATTGCATTTTTAATTGAATTAAATTACTTGAACGGGCGCGAAAAATTGGACGGATATGATATATTAACCATCATTCCGTACGACTGATTCGACAAAAATCGCCTAATTCACAAAAAAAGTGCAGGATGACTTTACATCCTGCACTTTTTTTTCGATAATAAGAACAATCAGTTTTTTTCGGAAAGGGCGAAGGTGAACAAAACATATGGCGAAAGACCAGATATTAACCGCCGACCAGGTCATCGACCGGACCCGTGCCTACCTGAACGAAGAGCATGTCGGATTTGTCCGGCGTGCGTTTGAGTACGCAAAAGAAGCGCATAAGCACCAGTTTCGTAAATCGGGCGAGCCGTACATCATTCATCCTATCCAGGTTGCGGGCATATTGGCTGATCTTGAAATGGACCCGGCAACGGTCGCATCCGGTTTTCTGCATGATGTGGTAGAAGACACGGATGTGACACTGCAGGATTTGGCGAATGAATTTAATGCGGAAGTAGCAATGCTGGTAGACGGTGTCACAAAGCTTGGGAAAATTAAATATAAGTCAAAAGAAGAACAGCAGGCGGAGAATCACCGGAAAATGTTTGTCGCAATGGCACAGGATATTCGTGTGATTTTAATCAAGCTGGCAGACCGTCTGCACAATATGAGAACGTTGAAACACCTGCCGCAGGAAAAGCAGCGCCGTATTTCCAACGAAACGCTGGAAATTTTTGCGCCTCTTGCCCATCGTCTTGGAATGTCGAAGATTAAATGGGAGCTGGAAGATACAGCACTTCGTTATTTAAATCCACAGCAGTATTACCGGATTGTCAACTTGATGAAACGTAAGCGCGAGGAGCGGGAACAGTATTTAGATGACGTCATTGATTTAATGAGAACACGGCTCGATGAGATGGATATCAGCGCGGAAATTTCCGGCCGTCCTAAACATATTTATAGTATTTATCGAAAAATGGCCATGCAGCACAAGCAGTTTAATGAAATTTACGACTTATTAGCGGTTCGTATTGTCGTGGACAGCATCAAAGACTGTTATGCAGCGCTCGGCATTATTCATACATGCTGGAAACCAATGCCAGGACGTTTTAAAGACTATATAGCGATGCCAAAAACGAACATGTACCAGTCTCTTCACACGACAGTTATCGGCCCGAAAGGCGATCCGCTTGAAGTGCAGATTCGCACAGAAGAGATGCACCGAATTGCCGAGTACGGGGTTGCGGCGCACTGGGCCTATAAAGAAGGGCGAACGGTAGACGAAAATGCTTCGTTTGAAAAGAAAATGACATGGTTTCGTGAAATTTTGGATTTCCAAAATGAATCGCAGGATGCAGAAGAGTTTATGGAATCATTAAAGCTCGATTTATTTTCGGATATGGTGTTTGTGTTTACGCCAAAAGGTGATGTGCTGGAGCTGCCGGCCGGTTCTGTCCCGATTGATTTCGCCTACCGTATTCACTCGGAAATCGGCAATAAAACCATTGGCGCAAAAGTAAATGGGAAGATGGTTACGCTTGATTATAAATTAAAAACAGGCGATATTTTAGAAATTTTGACGTCAAAGCATTCATACGGCCCGAGTAAAGACTGGATCAAAATGGCGCAGACGTCGCAGGCGAAAAACAAAATCCGCCAATTCTTCAAAAAGCAAAATCGTGAAGAAAACGTGGAAAAAGGCCAGGAAATGGTCGAGAATGAAATTAAAAATATGGAATTCGATATAAAAGAAGTGTTGACGCAGCAGAACTTAAAGCGCGTGGCGGAAAAGTTCAACTTCTTGAATGAAGAAGACATGTATGCAGCAGTCGGTTATAACGGAGTCACCGCTCTTCAAGTAGCCAACCGGCTGACTGAAAAGCTTCGCAAGCAGCGTGATCAGGAAGCGGCGCTGAGTGAAGTGGTGAAGGAAATTAAAACGCCGCCAAATCCAGCCGCTCAAAAGAAAAATGCCGGTGTTACGGTTAAAGGCATCGACAACTTGCTGATTCGGCTGTCCCGCTGCTGTAACCCTGTACCGGGTGACGATATCGTCGGCTATATTACAAAAGGGCGCGGTGTCTCTGTTCACCGAGAAGACTGTCCGAACGTGACGGCGGATGACGATGCAGAAAATCGCTTGATCCCGGTTGAGTGGGAGTCAGGCGGTGCAAATCAAAAAGAGTATTTGGTTGATATTGAGATTTCCGGCTACGACCGTCAAGGTCTCTTAAATGAAGTGCTACACGTAGTCAGTGAAACAAAAACAAATATTTCCGCGGTATCTGGACGTTCAGACCGAAATAAAATGGCCAAAATCGATATGTCTATTTTTATTCGTAATGTGAATCACCTGCAAAAAGTGGTGGAACGGGTTAAACAAATTCCGGACATTTATGCAGTCCGCCGCATTATGAATTAACGTTGGCAGGTGTAGAAGAATGAGAGTGGTTTTACAAAGAAGCAAACAAGCAAGCGTGACGGTGGACGGAGCAATCAAAGGGGCCATTGACTCAGGCCTTGTCCTTCTAGTCGGTGTGACACATGAGGATACGGAGCAGGATGCAGCCTGGCTCGCCGAAAAAATTGTGCATCTGCGTATTTTTGAAGATGAGTCGGGAAAAATGAATGAATCACTGCTTGAGCGGGGCGGATCGATTTTATCGGTTTCCCAGTTTACCTTGTACGGTGACTGCAAAAAAGGGCGGCGTCCGAATTTCATGAAGGCAGCATCCGGTGTCCAGGCAGAAGGGCTATATGATACCTTTAACCGCCTCATCCGCGAAAAAGGTGTACAGGTGGAAACAGGTGTGTTTGGCGCCATGATGGATGTGTCGCTTGTGAACGACGGTCCGGTTACCTTAATTCTTGATACAAAAGATTAAGGTTGAAATCAGGAGAAAAGTTTTTTATAATCTTTTCATCGGCTGGATATCCAGTCCATCATAAAAGAACATATGAAAAGCCATAGACGAAGAAAAGTAGTGAAGCCCGTGCCCGGACAGAGAAAAATGCCGCGACTGAGAGCATTTACGGTGCACCTTCATGAACAGACACTTCTGAGGCGTTTTTCTGAAACAATAGTAGGAAAAACCGCGTATTGCGTTATCAAAAAAGGGAAAGCTTCGGCTTTAACGAGGGTGGTACCGCGGAAAACTTCCGTCCCTGCGCGCAGTGCAGGGATGGAGGTTTTTTTATGTGCTTTTACAAATAAAGGAGGAACGACCATGTCAGTGAATATTCCACGTGGTACGCAGGATATTTTGCCAGGACAGTCAGAAAAATGGCAGTACATAGAATCCATTGCTAAAGACGTCTGCCGCCGTTATCACTATAAAGAAATTCGCACACCGATTTTTGAGCATACCGAATTGTTCAAGCGCAGCGTCGGCGATACAACCGATATCGTTCAAAAAGAAATGTACACGTTCGAAGACAGAGGAGAGCGCAGTTTAACCCTTCGCCCAGAAGGAACAGCCGCGGTTGTCCGTTCATTTGTGGAAAACAAAATGTTTGGCCACCCGGATCAGCCGGTCAAGCTGTTTTACACAGGCCCGATGTTCCGGTATGAACGCCCTCAGGCGGGCCGCTACCGCCAGTTTGTCCAGTTTGGTGTAGAAGCGATTGGCAGCGAAGATCCGGCAATTGACGCGGAAGTGATTGCACTAGTAATGGATATTTACAAAGCAGCAGGGCTTCAAAAGTTAAATCTCGTCATTAATTCTCTTGGCGATGCTGACAGCCGAAATGCACACCGGGAAGCGCTCATCGGTCATTTCGAGCCGTGTATTGAGGAATTCTGCAGCGACTGCCAGACGCGTTTGCAGCAAAATCCGCTCCGGATTTTAGATTGCAAAAAAGACCGGAATCATGAGCTGATGCAGACAGCACCTTCTATTCTGGACTACTTAAACGGGGAATCAAAAGCGTACTTTGAGAAAGTAACCGACTATTTAGATGCAATTGGCATTTCATATACCGTAGATCCAAAGCTCGTCCGCGGGCTTGATTACTACAACCACACAGCTTTTGAAGTGATGAGCGAGGCAGAGGGCTTCGGGGCCATCACGACGCTGTGCGGAGGAGGACGCTACAACGGTCTTGTCCAGCAGCTTGGCGGTCCGGAATCACCGGGAATCGGCTTTGCTTTCAGTATTGAGCGGTTTATTGCCGCGATGGAGGCAGAAGGCGTAGAATGGCCGATCGATCAAGGAATTGACTGTTTTGTAGTAGCGCTTGGAGATGCAGCGAAAGACCGGTCCGTCTCGCTTGTTCATGAGCTGCGTACAGCGGGTCTTTCAGCAGACCGTGATTATCAGGACCGGAAAATGAAAGCTCAGCTTAAAGCATCTGACCGTCAACATGCCCGCTTTACAGCGATTTTGGGCGAAAATGAACTGGCGGAAAACCGGATTACCGTCAAAGACATGGCAGCAGGTTCCCAGGAACAGGTGTCACTGGATACGCTGGCTGGTTATATTAAAACAAAAATGGAGGCGAAGTAAATGTTTGGACGCACGTTTTATAACGGTGAAATGACCGAAGAACATATTGGAAAAGAAGTATCATTAAAAGGTTGGGTGCAGCGCCGCCGTGACCTTGGGAGCGTCATTTTTATTGATTTGCGCGACCGTACAGGCATCATGCAAATCGTGTTTAACCCGGAAATTTCAGCAGAAGCACTTGCTGTGGCAGAAAAAGTCCGCAATGAATATGTACTTGATGTCAAAGGGACAATTGTAAAGCGTGACGCGGAAACCGTAAATGAAAACATCCCGACTGGTACGATTGAAGTACACGTAACGGAAATCAACGTACTGAGCGAAGCGAAAACACCGCCGTTCATGATTGAAGACGGAACAGAAGTAAACGAAGACGTCCGCTTAAAGTATCGTTACATGGATCTTCGCCGTCCAGTGATGTTTGAAACACTGAAAATGCGCAGCGATGTAACAAAAACGATTCGTGATTATTTAGACGAAAATCGTTTTCTTGATGTGGAAACACCGATTTTAACAAAATCAACACCGGAAGGCGCACGTGATTATCTGGTTCCAAGCCGTGTTCACCCAGGCGAGTTTTACGCGCTGCCACAGTCACCGCAAATTTTCAAACAGCTGCTTATGGTGTCTGGTGTAGACCGTTACTATCAAATTGCCCGCTGCTTCCGTGATGAAGATTTGCGTGCAGACCGTCAGCCTGAATTCACACAAGTCGATATTGAAACAAGCTTTATGAGTCAGGAAGACATCATGCAAATGACAGAAGAAATGCTGAAAAAAGTGATGAAGCGCGTGAAAAACCTCGACATCAATGGATCTTTTGAACGCATGACATATGAAGACGCGATGAACCGTTTTGGTTCTGACAAGCCGGATACACGCTTTGGTCTTGAATTGATCGATATGGCCGATGTAGTTCGCGGATCTGGATTTAAAGTATTCGCGCAGGTTGTCGAGTCAGGCGGACAAGTTAAAGCGCTTTGTGTACCGGGCGGTGCTGAAAAGTATTCTCGTAAAGATATTGATCATCTAACAGAGTTTGCAGCGATTTATGGTGCGAAAGGCCTTGCTTGGCTGAAAGTCGAAGAAGATGGCATAAAAGGTCCAATTATTAAGTTCTTCACGGACGAAGAACAAGCGAAGATGCTGCAAACAGCCGGAGCAAAAACAGGCGATTTAATCATGTTCGTCGCAGACAAAAAGCAGGTTGTAGCCGATGCATTAGGTGCGCTTCGCTTAAAACTTGGTAAAGAGCTTGGCATGATCGATGAATCTAAGTACAATTTCCTTTGGGTAACAGACTGGCCGCTGCTCGAGTATGACGAAGAAGAAGGACGTTACTACGCAGCGCACCATCCATTTACAATGCCATTCCGTGAAGATATCGAGAAAATGGAATCAGACCCGGGCGCGGTACGTGCACAAGCCTATGACATAGTGTTAAACGGCTATGAACTCGGCGGCGGCTCGATTCGTATTTTCGAACGTGATGTGCAGGAAAAAATGTTCAAGCTGCTTGGTTTCACAGAAGAGCAGGCGAAAGAACAGTTCGGCTTCCTTTTGGATGCATTTGAATATGGTACGCCTCCACACGGCGGTATTGCGCTTGGCTTAGACCGTTTGGTTATGCTTCTTGCCGGCCGTACAAATCTGCGTGATACCATTGCTTTCCCGAAAACAGCAAGTGCAGCAGACGTATTAACAGATGCGCCGGGTGAAGTGTCCAATGCCCAGCTTGAAGAGCTGCATCTGCGTATCAGCCAAACAGCGAAATAAGAAAAAAGTAGTGTTTTTAATCTTCTGATAAATTAACAGTAATCATTAGTTGATTTTCAAAAAAACGTATGATAATATGATTCCAATGAGGCGGATCCTGATGTGTACGTTAGTTACACATTCTGTTTTGACCGAACACTATATGTTAGGGAGTCTGAGTTTTTGGACAGCGCACATGCCCTTTGCGGGGACTTGCAACGCCCAGAACAGGGCACCCACCTGCTGTAGAGCGGGTTCAAAACATATGTTATTACGACGACGGCACGATTGGGATTCGCCGTCTTTTTTTATGCTTAAAAACAGGAGTGATCGTTTAAATGCTTCACCAATTTTCCCGTAATGAACTTGCCTTCGGAAAAGAAGGGCTTGACCTATTAAAAAATGCAACCGTTGCCGTTTTGGGCATTGGCGGAGTGGGCTCATTTGCAGCGGAAGCACTTGCCCGTTCGGGAGTCGGCCGCTTAATTTTGGTTGATAAAGATGTAATCGATATTACAAATATTAATCGCCAGCTGCCGGCACTTTTATCAACAGTCGGACAGCCAAAAGCGGATTTGATGAAAGACCGGATTGCGGATATCAATCCTGAATGTGAAGTGATTGCACTGAAAATGTTTTATACAGAAGAAACATATGAGCAGTTTTTCAGCTACGGACTCGATTACGTTGTAGATGCGTCCGATACGATCTCTTACAAAATTCACTTAATGAAAGAATGTTTAAACCGAAATATTCCGATTATCTCCAGCATGGGGGCGGCGAATAAGTTAGACCCGACACGGTTTACCATTGCCGATATTTCTAAAACCCATACGGATCCTATTGCAAAGGTGATTCGGACGCGCCTGCGCAAAGAAGGCATTCGAAAAGGCATTCCCGTTATTTTCTCGGATGAAAGCCCAATTGTGATCCGGGAAGATGTACGTCAGGTCGTCGGCAACGATGAGGCGGAAATTCGCAAAGCGAAAATGCCTCCCGCTTCAAACGCTTTTGTTCCATCTGTTGCGGGCTTAATCGCAGCAAGCTATGTTGTTCGCGATATTTTAAAAGATGTGAAAATCACCCGTGTAAACGACTAAAAAGTCATCCTTTTCCAAGGATGACTTTTTTTGCATGAAAAAGGGACTTTTTATCTATATTTTGCTATAATACCATAGATTAATAACGATCGGAGTGCAAAAAGATGAATTTATTTATGGCCCGCCAGCCCATTTTCAACGTTCATGAGCACGTATTTGGTTATGAACTGCTGTACCGAAACAGCGAAGCCAATACTTTTCCGGATGTGTCTCCGGATCAGGCAACAATTGAAGTGTTAATTCATTCATTTGTAACGGTTGGAGTAGAAAAAATAGCACACGGGCACCCTTGTTTTATTAACTTCACAGAAACGCTGTTAAAAGAAAGAGTAGCTGAAAACTTTCCTCCGGAGCATGTTATTATTGAAGTGCTAGAGGATATTCCGATTACAGCCCAGTTAATTGACGTTCTTCGGCGGCTGAAACGAAAAGGATACTCAATTGCTTTAGATGATTTTATTCTGCGCGGGCAGACGGACCTGTATAATGAGCTGTTTAACCTGACTACATACATAAAGATAGATTTTTTACATACAACACCCGCTGAGCGGCTGGCCGTCGAACAAAAAGTGAAAAATAATTTTCCGCATATTGTGCTTCTGGCAGAAAAGGTCGAGACACATGAAGAATTCGAGAGGGCAAAAAGTGCAGGTTATGAGCTGTTTCAAGGCTACTTTTTCGCGAAGCCGCAGCTGATTCAGTCAGCAGATCTGCCGATCAATGCAGTCACTTATTTTCATTTGATTAGGCTTTTGCAGGAAGAGGAAATCGATATTGAAAACATTACTGGCCTGATTGAGCGGGATGTGTCACTGTCGTACCATTTATTAAAGCTGGTCAACTCACCTGCATTGCGCACAAGAGCCAAGATCAAATCTATTAAACAAGCGATCATGATGCTTGGGTTTACTGAACTGACGAAATGGCTGTATATGCTGGCTCTGCGGGAAATTCAAAAGGACATGCCGGCCACAACAAAAGAATTAATGGAATCTGCGCTGTTTCGCGCAAAAGCATGTGAGGAGCTGGCTAAGGAGACGCAAACTGGGAATGCGGCTGAGTTTTTTCTGGCAGGTATGTTTTCACTCGTGGATGTACTGCTTGGCTGCGCCATTTCAGACATTTTAGCGCAAATTTCATTATCTGATCAGGTAAATGAAACGTTAAGAGGAACTATCACGCCTATCACTCCTTATTTAGAGCTTGTGGTCGGGATGGATATTGTAGATTGGAAGGTCATTGAAACAAAAGCGCAAGAGCTTGGGCTGAATGCGCAAACGGTGAAAATGATTTATGAAGAGGCCCGGCAGTGGGCGGGAGAAATGAGCCAGGTCAGTGAGGCAATGAACTGATAGCAAATGGAAAACACCAGCTCCTCTAGAGAGAGGCTGGTGTTTTTGTTTGCCTGTACACCGGCATATTATGTTTTGCTTTTTTCAATTTTTTCGTATATACCGGCCAATGTCTTTTCGAATTTACCGGTTGCTTTCGGTTCAAAATAACGCTTGCGCTTTAAGGTATCCGGCAGATAAGACTGTGCGACCCACCCGCCGTCAAAATCATGCGGGTACTGATAGCCCACTCCATGGCCCAGTTTGGCCGCACTTTTATAGTGAGCGTCTTTTAAATGGTCAGGCACTGTACCTGACCGCCCAGCCCGCACATCGGCCAGTGCGGCATCAATCGCTTTGTAAGCGGAATTGGATTTCGGCGATAAGCAAAGCTCCACTACTGCATTGGCAAGGGGGATGCGCGCTTCCGGGAATCCGAGCCGTTCGGCCGCTTCGACAGCGGCCAGTGTACGTTCACCAGCCTGCGGGCTTGCAAGGCCGATATCCTCATACGCAATCACAACAAGGCGCCGGGCGATGCTGACAAGGTCGCCAGCTTCAATCAAGCGGGCCAGATAATGAAGTGCAGCATTCACATCACTGCCGCGGATTGATTTTTGGAAAGCGCTCAAAACATCATAATGGGCATCGCCATCCTTATCATGGGCAAAACTTTTTTGCTGAAGACATTCTTCGGCTGTTTCAAGCGAGATACGAATGATCCCGTCTGCATCCGGCTTGGTGGACGATACAGCCAGTTCAAGCGCGTTTAATGAACTGCGTACATCACCGCCGGAACCTTGGGCAAAATGAGAAAGTGCTTCGTCTGTAATCTCCGTTTTGAACATGCCAAGCCCGCGCTCTTCGTCTCGCAGCCCTTCCCTTAACAGCCGTTTGACCGAATCGGGCTGGAGCGGCTTTACTTCAAAAATCTGGCAGCGACTTCGGGTCGCCGGATTTATCGCATGATACGGATTGCTTGTTGTTGCGCCGATTAAAATGATCATGCCGTTTTCAAGAAAAGGCAGCAAATAATCCTGCTTGGCTTTATCAAGGCGGTGAACCTCGTCTAAAAGCAAAATGACGGTCCCGGACATTTTAGCTTCCGCAGCAACAATTTCCATATCTTTTTTGTTGCTGGTAACAGCATTAAGCATGCGAAACGCATACTGTGTTGTGCCCGCAATGGCACTGGCAATCGATGTTTTGCCGGTTCCAGGGGGACCGTATAAAATCATAGAAGATAATTTTTTGGCTTCAGTCATTCGTCTGATGATTTTGCCTTCACCTGTTAAGTGTTCCTGTCCGGCTACCTCATCAATGGTACGCGGTCTCATTCGGTAGGCGAGCGGCTTCATATGAATCCCTCTTTCTCATTTGGTAGATTCACTGTATCATATCCCAAGTATTCCGGCATGTTTTTTGTACCTATAAAATGATATACTGTAGGGATCATTGGATTAAAAAAGAAATGAGGCACAAATAAATGAGAATCTCAACTAAAGGAAGATACGGACTGACCATTATGATTGAATTGGCTAAGCGCCACGGTGATGGGCCAACTTCTCTTCGTGTAATTGCTGGAGCCCATGATTTGTCGGAACACTACCTTGAGCAGCTGATTGCGCCGCTCCGCAATGCCGGGTTTGTCCGCAGTATTCGTGGCGCCTATGGCGGCTATGTGCTTGGACACGAGCCGCAGGACATTACAGCAGGCGATATTATACGGGTGCTCGAAGGTCCAATCACGCTTGTGGAGGGAATTGAAGACGAAGAGCCGGCGAAACGGGAGCTATGGATCCGGATTAGCGAAGCGATCAAGGGTGTTTTGGAAAATACAACACTCGATGACCTGGCGAATCACACCGTAACCGGTGAATCTGACGCATATATGTTTTACATTTAACGAGGTGTCAATATGGAACGAATTTATTTAGACCACGCAGCCACGTCGCCTGTTCATCCAGAAGCGGCCGCAGCGATGGCAGAAGTTTTAACCGAAACTTATGGAAACCCATCAAGCATTCATTCGTTTGGACGGGAATCGCGCCGGATTGTCGATGAAGCAAGAACCGTGATTGCTGCTACGATAAATGCCGGCTTTAACGATATCGTTTTTACGGGGAGCGGTACAGAAGCAGATAATCTGGCCATTTTGGGTACCGCGCGTTCAAAAGGGTCGGGTCATATTATTACTACCACTATTGAACATCACGCGGTTTTGCATGCATGTGAAGCACTTGAGAGGGAAGGATTTGAAGTAACGTATCTGCCTGTGAATGAAGAAGGAATTGTATCTCTTTCAGCAGTAGAAGATGCGCTGCAGGAGGATACCATTCTTGTTTCTATCATGTTTGGCAACAACGAAACAGGTGCTCTTCAGCCAATCGAGGCTATCGGACAGCTGCTTTCGGGCCATTCCGCTCTTTTTCACACAGATGCTGTCCAGGCATATGGTATCCTGCCAATTAATGTGCAAAAATTGAACGTCGACTTTCTTTCCGTCTCAGGACATAAAATTAACGGCCCAAAAGGTATCGGCGCTCTTTATGTTAAACCGGGAATAGCGCTTGCGCCGCTTTTATACGGAGGAGAGCAGGAGCGTAAACGCCGTGCAGGAACGGAAAACACAGCGGCCATTGCTGGTATAGCGCAAGCCGCCAAAATCGCGGAACAAACACGGGAAGAACGAGCTGCCCGTTATATGGAAATGAAAAAGCTTTTTATCGATACACTTTCCGAGCAGGGCGCTTCGTTTTCAGTAAACGGCAAAGTTGAACATTCCCTGCCGCATGTGCTAAACTTGTTTTTTCCCGAAACAGATGTAGAAGCTTTTTTGGTGAACCTGGATATGGCTGGTATCGCCGCATCAAGCGGGTCGGCTTGTACAGCTGGTTCCATTGAGCCGTCGCATGTTTTAACGGCGATGTTTGGGGAGAATTCACCTAAACTTCGGTCGTCAATCCGCTTTAGCTTTGGGTTTAATAATACAACGAAACAAATTGAACAAGCCGCTCTTGAAACAGCGAACATCGCGAAGCGGCTTCAATAGAAAGAGGATGAAGCAATGAAAGCACCGAAAGACACCCGTGTTGTCGTCGGTATGTCAGGAGGCGTTGATTCTTCGGTAGCGGCGCTTTTATTAAAAGAACAAGGGTATGATGTAGTCGGCATTTTTATGAAAAACTGGGATGATACAGACGAATTTGGTGTCTGCACGGCGACTGAAGACTATGAGGACGTTATTCGCGTCTGCAACCAAATTGGTATTCCGTATTACGCGGTTAACTTTGAAAAACAGTACTGGGATAAAGTATTTACCTACTTTTTAGATGAATATAAAGCGGGCCGGACCCCTAATCCGGACGTGATGTGCAACAAAGAAATAAAATTTAAAGCTTTTCTTGATCATGCGATGAAGCTGGGGGCTGATTACTTGGCAACTGGCCACTACGCGCGTATTGACCGTTCCGGGGGTGAAGTGAAAATGCTTCGCGGTGTGGATGATAACAAGGATCAGACCTACTTTTTAAACCAGTTGTCTCAAAGCCAGTTGGAAAAAGTAATGTTCCCTATCGGAGAGCTTGAGAAAAAACGGGTGCGGGAGCTGGCAGCAGAAGCCGGACTCGCCACTGCGACGAAAAAAGACTCGACTGGTATTTGTTTTATCGGCGAGCGCAATTTTAAAGAATTTTTAGGTCAGTATTTGCCTGCTCAGCCGGGTGATATGGTTACATTCGATGGCCGTAAAATGGGCCGTCATGACGGACTCATGTACTATACAATCGGACAGCGGCACGGTCTTGGGATCGGCGGAAGCGGTGAGCCATGGTTTGTTGGCGGGAAAAATTTAAAAACAAACGAACTGTATGTTGTACAAGGCTTCCATCATGAATCCCTGTACTCCGATTCGCTTGACGCTGTGCAAGTGGGCTTTACAACAAAAGAACCAATGCCGGAGACGTTCCATTGTACAGCGAAATTCCGTTACCGCCAGGCAGATACCGGCGTGACGGTAACACAAACCGGAGACGGAACAGCGCGGGTCGTTTTTGATGAACCGGTTCGTGCCATTACCCCGGGTCAGGCGGTTGTACTGTATGATGGAGATGTTTGTCTTGGCGGCGGAACAATTGATAAAGTATATAAAGAAAACAAACAGCTCGATTATGTCGGCTGAATGCAGTCCGCTCCTCTCTACGTGGAGCGGTTTTCTTTGTTATAATAAAGAAAAACTGGGAGGCTTCACATGGATAAAAATCAGCAGGGTATTGAATTGTTACAAGAAGGAAAATGGGAAGAAGCACTTAAGCTTTTCACCGAGCAAATTGAAGAAAAGCCGGAAGAACCAGCTGCATATATTAATTTTGGCCATGTACTGGCTGAGATGAATGATGGGGAACGGGCATTAAGATTTTATCAAAAAGCGGTTGAGGTCGCTCCTGACTCGAGTTCAGCTCAATACGCGCTTGGCTCTTTTTATTTTACGAATGAGCGTTTTGAAGAAGCCGTGCAGCGCTTTGAAAAGGCCATCCGGAGCGGAATGGAGGAAGCGGATGCTTACTTTATGCTGGGGCTGTCTTTTTTATATTTGGATCAAACTGTGATGGCGCTGCCGTATTTAATGCGGGCGGTGGAATTGGATGAAGACGATGTGGAAGCGCGCTTTCAATATGCGCTTGCTCTGGCAAAAACAGAGCAGTATGAAGAAGCAGAGAAAAACATGCAAAAAGTCGTCGAGCAGGACCCGGAGCACGCCGATGCTTTTTATAACCTCGGTGTTTTATATGCCGGTCATTACGAACAGGCTGACAAAGCAGCTCAATTTTTTGATCGGGCGTTAGAGATTCAGCCGGACCACATGCTGGCAGGGTACGGCAAAAAAATGCTGGAAAAAGCAGAATAAAAAGAGGTGGTCAGCACCGTGCAGGAAAAACGGGATTTATTCACAGAAGGAGAGCAGTTTTTAAAAGGACGGCATATTGTCACGATTTTCCGAAACGATGAAAACTTTTATACCGTTCTGCGTGTCCGTGTGACCGAAACGGACGGGACATATGATGAAAAAGAAGCGGTGGTAACCGGTTATTTCCCTGCTGTCCATGAGCATGAGATGTATGAGTTTCGCGGTCATTTCAAAGATCATCCAAGGTTTGGGCGGCAGTTTATTGCCCGCACGGCTCAAAAAGAAATGCCGCAGACGAAGCAGGGGCTTGTGGCTTATTTATCTGGGGACTTATTTAAAGGCATCGGCAAAAAAACGGCTGAATCGATTGTAGAGATTCTCGGCGAGCAGGCGATCTCCAAAATTATTGCGGATAAAAGCTGCCTGCAAAACGTACCGCGCCTCCCGGCTGAAAAAGCGGATGTACTGTACGATACGCTGATGAAGCACCAAGGGCTTGAGCAGATTATGGTGGCTCTGAATGAATTTGGCTTCGGGCCGCAGCTGTCTATGAAAATTTATCAAATGTATTACGAAGAGTCATTGAACGTCATTCAAGAAAACCCATACCGGCTTGTGGAAAACATCGAAGGAATTGGTTTCGTGCGGGCTGATGAAATCGGTGCTCAAATTGGCATTAGCGGAGGGCATCCCGATCGCCTGAAAGCTGCGATTCTATATTCTCTTGAACAGCAGTGTCTTCAAGATGGCCACTGCTATATAGAAGCAGAAGAACTGCTGAAAAACGTAAAGGAGCTGCTCGATAAAAGCGCAAATGGCACAGCGGAATTCGAGGCGATCGCCAAACGGCTGATTGAGCTGGAGGAAGAAGGGAAAGTAGCCGGAGAAGAGCAGCGGGTTTATATGCCGTCTCTTTATTTTTCGGAAAAAGGGCTCGTCACCAACGTGCAGCGTGTAATGGAGCAGGAGCCTCATTCGTTTCCGGAGTCGGAGTTTTTGCTTGCGCTCGGCGAGCTCGAAGACCGTACCGGCATTTCTTACGCGCCTTCCCAGAAGGAAGCCATTCAAACCGCGCTTACTTCACCGGTGATGATTTTAACGGGAGGACCTGGAACGGGGAAAACAACTGTTATAAAAGGGATTGTTGAGTTGTACGGTGAACTTCATGGCTTATCGCTCGATCCGAAAAAATATGACAAAGACGAGCCTTTTCCAATCAAGCTTTGCGCGCCGACGGGCCGCGCGGCAAAGCGGATGATGGAGTCAACCGGGCTTCCTGCTGTGACCATCCATCGGCTTCTTGGATTCAATGGACAGGAAGATCCGGAGGAAGAAGGCAATGCAGTTGGAGGACGGCTGTTGATTGTCGATGAAACGTCGATGGTAGATATATGGCTTGCCCATCAGCTGTTTAAAGCGATACCGGACGATATGCAGGTCATACTAGTGGGAGATGAAGACCAGCTTCCATCGGTTGGACCGGGGCAGGTATTAAAAGATATGCTTGCCTCAGGCGTCATTCCGTCCGTGCGGCTGACGGATATTTACCGCCAGGAAGAAGGCTCTTCCATCATCAGCCTGGCCCACAGTATCAAAGACGGCGTGGTTCCGGAAACACTCACGGCTCCCCAGAAAGACCGTTCTTTTCTCCGGTGCGGAACCGGACAAATTGCGGATGTCATCGAAAAAGTCGTGAAAAATGCTGCGGGGAAAGGATATGAGCCGCGGGACATTCAAGTGCTCGCTCCCATGTACAAAGGACCGGCAGGCATCGATAAGCTCAACGAGGTGCTTCAGCAGGTACTCAACCCAAACGAAGACGGCCAGCGGAAAGAAATTGCGTTTGGCCCGGTTAAATATCGAATTGGCGACAAGGTGCTACAGCTTGTAAATCAGCCGGAGCAAAATGTATTTAATGGAGATATCGGAGAGATTGTCGCCATTTTTTATGCAAAAGAAAACACAGAAAAAGAAGACATGGTCATTGTTTCATACGAAGGCAATGAAGTAACCTATACACGCAATGACTTAAACCAAATTACACATGCGTTTTGCTGCTCAATTCATAAGTCGCAGGGAAGTGAATTCCCGATCGTGATTTTGCCGGTCGTTAAAAGCTATTACCGCATGCTGAGGCGGAATCTTCTGTATACAGCTATTACGAGAAGCCGGCAGTTTTTAATCCTGTGCGGTGAAGAAGAAGCGTTTCGAATCGGTATTGCCCGCAACGATGACCTGGTACGAAAAACAGGCCTTGCGGACCGGCTCTCCGGTCAAGAAGCCCCCGAAAAAGAAGCAGAAGCACTGACAGAAGAAACATGGATGTCGATCGATCCAATGATTGGCATGGAGGGTATTACGCCCTTCGATTTTATGGTGGTATAAGAAAGAGCCGTTTCGGACATACTGATGGCAAAAACAGGAGGGATCATCGTGCAATCATGTCCGAACTGTGGAAGCCGGGAAGTAGGTCGTATCGGCTCCGACCATTATTACTGTCATGACTGCTGTGTGGAAATGTCCGAGCTTGAAGGCGGCCTTGTGATTCACCAAGTAGAGGAAGACGGGACACTTGTTCAGATTGATGAGTGGTCTTGAGTCATTGACAAACGTCCCATTCCTTTTTATAATTCGGGTATATGAATTGTGACAAATCGAAGAAGGACAGGAGTACATCATAGCCCATTCAAAGAGAGAAATATTCATGGCTGAGAAATATTTCGGATGAAGAATGATGGAAAGCTGGGTCCTGAGTGCAGCAAACACTGCCGTCTGCCGCGTTAAGGCATTTGAGAGGCGAATTCCAGTGAAGGAATTGGCAATCAGGGTGGTACCGCGAACAAGCTTCGTCCCTGTTAGGGGGATGGGGCTTTTTTTGTTGTCTTTTTTCGGTTGTGTACATACGATAAGGAGGATTTTGATCATGAAAACATTAACAGGTGCGGAGATCCGCCGCCTTTATCTAGACTTTTTCCAGGAAAAAGGACACCGTGTTGAACCGAGCGCGCCGCTTGTGCCGATTGACGATCCAAGTCTGCTCTGGATTAACAGCGGGGTGGCAACACTAAAAAAATATTTTGACGGGCGTATTATTCCGGACAATCCGCGTATCACAAACGCGCAAAAGTCGATCCGGACGAATGATATTGAAAATGTCGGTAAAACGGCGCGTCATCATACATTTTTTGAGATGCTTGGCAACTTTTCGATCGGTGAATATTTTAAAACGGAAGCGATTCACTGGGCATGGGAGTTTTTAACAGACGAAAAATGGATCGGTTTTGATCCGGAGAAACTGTCTGTTACGATTCATCCAGAAGATGAAGAAGCGTATCTTATTTGGAAAAACGAAGTGGGTGTGCCGGACGAACGAATTATCCGTTTAGAAGGAAACTTCTGGGATATTGGCGAAGGCCCATCCGGTCCGAACACGGAAATCTTTTATGACCGCGGTGCCGAATATGGAGACGACGAAAACGATCCCGAGTTATATCCCGGCGGCGAAAATGACCGTTATTTAGAAGTATGGAATCTTGTATTCTCTGAATTTAACCATAATCCAGACGGTACTTACACACCGCTTCCAAAGAAAAATATTGATACAGGTATGGGTCTTGAGCGCATGGCTTCTGTTGTGCAAAATGTGCCGACCAACTTCGATACCGATCTTTTTATGCCGATTATTCGTGAAACAGAGCGGGTTTCGGGTGAACAATACGGGGTGGATCCGGAGAAAGACACAGCATTTAAAGTGATTGCCGACCATATCCGTACGGTTGCATTTGCAATTGGCGATGGTGCGCTGCCATCAAACGAAGGCCGCGGCTACGTGCTTCGCCGTCTTCTTCGCCGTGCTGTACGTTATGCAAAGCAAATTGGCATTAACCGTCCATTTATGTATGAACTGGTACCGGTTGTCGGTGAAGTGATGAATGATTATTACCCGGAAGTATCAGAAAAATCGGCGTTCATTCAAAAAGTCATCAAAAATGAAGAAGAACGTTTCCATGAAACGCTTAACGAAGGGCTTGCCATTCTTTCAGCTGTCATCGAAAAAGCGAAAGCGGCCGGTTCGAATACCATTGAAGGCGCGGATGTTTTTCGTTTATACGACACGTATGGCTTCCCGGTTGAATTGACGGAAGAATATGCGGAAGAAGAAGGCATGAAAGCGGACCACGCCGGTTTTGAGCGTGAGATGCAGCAGCAGCGTGAGCGTGCACGTGCCGCTCGTCAGGATACCGAGTCTATGCAGGTGCAGGGCGGTGTGCTGTCCTCTGTGAAAGAAGAAAGCACCTTTACGTATGACCGATTGACCGTCGATACAACTGTAGCGGTTTTAATCAAAGACGGTGTTCTTGTTGAGGAAGCGCACGAAGGGGAAGAAATTCAATTTATTCTAAAAGAAACGCCATTTTACGCAGAAAGCGGCGGTCAAATTGCCGATAAAGGAACTATAGAATCGGAAACAGCCCGTGTTGTGGTAAAAGATGTGCAAAAAGCACCGAACGGCCAAAACGTTCACAGTGCGGTCGTGGAAAGCGGAACATTGTCAGCGGGAAGTGCGGTTACAGCAAAAGTAGATGTACTGTCGCGCGGCAAAATTATTAAAAACCACACAGCTACACACTTAATGCACCAAGCATTAAAAGATGTACTTGGCACGCACGTAAACCAAGCGGGATCTCTCGTTGAACCAGACCGCCTTCGCTTTGACTTTTCACATTTTGGCCAGGTAACAGCAGATGAGATTGCCCAGGTAGAAGCGATTGTCAACGAAAAGATCTGGCAGGGGATCGCGGTGGAAACAGCGTTTAAGCCAATCGCAGAAGCAAAAGCGATGGGAGCAATGGCCCTGTTCGGCGAGAAATACGGCGATATTGTCCGGGTCGTTTCAGTTGGGGATTACAGCCTTGAGCTTTGCGGTGGCTGCCACGTAGTGAACACAGCGGAAATCGGCTTGTTTAAGGTTTTGTCGGAAAGCGGCATTGGTGCAGGGACACGCCGGATCGAAGCGGTAACAGGCGAAGGCGCATTCCGCTATTTGAATGAGCAGGCAGCTGTATTAAAAGAAGCAGCGTCAAAACTAAAATCCAATCCGAAAGATATTTTAACGAAAGTGGATAGCCTACAGACAGAAATGCGTGAACTGCAGCGTGAAAATGAATCACTTTCAAAGAAATTGTCAAACATAGAAGCAGGCAGCCTCACCGATAACATCGAAACAGTGAATGGGGTACAGCTTCTCGCGGCAAAAGTGCAGGCGGCTGATATGAATGCTCTTCGGACAATGGCGGATGAGTTAAAGCAAAAAGTCACACCAGGTGTCATTGTGCTGGTTGCTGAAGCAGATGGCAAAGTAAACGTCGTCACAGCGGTGACAGGTGATTTAACCGAAAAAGGCTTCCATGCTGGAAAACTAGTGAAGGAAGTGGCTGGATGCCTTGGCGGAGGCGGTGGAGGCCGTCCAGATATGGCACAGGCAGGTGGAAAAGACCCATCGAAAATTGACGAAGCACTGCAAATTGCCATTGAATGGGTGAAATCCATTTGAATATGTTGTCATTTGTTGTACAATGAAACATATCGTACAGAAGCGGGCATGTAAGATCCGCCTGAAGTGAGGTGCTGACAGTGAGTTCTTTTGACAAGACGATGCGGTTTAATTTTCCAGAAGAGCCGTATGAAGAAAATGTAAAAGAAGTGCTGCTAAAGGTTCATGGCGCACTGGAGGAAAAAGGGTACAATCCGATCAATCAAATTGTCGGCTATTTGCTTTCCGGAGATCCGGCTTACATTCCGCGCCACAATGACGCCCGGAATTTAATCCGCCGGCTTGAGCGGGATGAAATTATTGAGGAGCTTGTCAAAACGTACCTGAAAGAACAGCAGGAGGAACCTACATCATGAGAACTATGGGCCTTGACGCCGGCACAAAAACAATCGGCATTGCCGTCAGCGACGCACTTGGCTGGACAGCGCAAGGCATTGAAACGATAAAGATTGATGAGGCGGCAGGCGAATTTGGTCTTGATCGGATCGGCGAGCTTGTGCGGGAGCACGAAGTGAGCAAATTTGTTGTCGGCTTTCCGAAAAACATGAATAATACAGTAGGGCCGAGAGGAGAAGCTGCAAAGATGTTTGCAGGTCTTCTTGAGGAATCCTTTAACCTTCCGGCTGTACTGTGGGATGAGCGGCTGACAACAATGGCAGCAGAACGAATGCTTATTGACGCAGATGTAAGCCGGAAAAAACGAAAAAAAGTAATTGATAAAATGGCTGCGGTGATGATTCTGCAAGGATATCTCGACAGCCAAAAATGATGAGGTGACCATTGATGGAACATGGTGAAAAGCAAATCACAGTAATTGACGAAAACGGTAATGAACAGCTTTGTGAAGTTTTATTTACTTTCCACAACGATGAATTTGACAAGTCCTACGTGCTTTACTTCCCAGTAGGCGCAGAAGAAGATGATAACGAGGAAATTGAAATTCATGCTTCTTCTTTTACGCCGGGTGACGAAGGAGAAGACGGAGAGCTTCAGCCGATCGAGTCGGACGAAGAGTGGAACATGATCGAAGAAATGCTTAACACATTTCTTGATGATGAAGAACAAGAATAATTAGCAGGAACAGGCGCTAAAATAAGCGCCTGTTCTTTTTCTTTTGGGCATCATTCTTGTATACTATAAAAAGAAAATGGTGTCGAAAGGAGATTTTTATGTCGAATGATATTTTTCTGCCGCCTTCAGGGCGTAAAAGGCGGTTGAAAAGAGCAGTTTTAATCGTGTTTTTTTTACTACTTCTGCTGGCAGCAGGGCTTGCGGCGGGAGCTTATTACGTCTGGAAAAGCGCATCAGACCCTGCGGATGCAGGAAATGATAAACAAGTGAATGTTTCTATTCCGCTTGGTTCAAGCCTGTCTTCTATTTCACAAACGCTTGAAGACAAAGGCATTGTAAAAAATGCAATGCTGTTTAAATATTACGTAAAGTATAAAGGCGAAGGTGATTTTCAGGCGGGAGAATATGTGTTGTCTCCTTCCATGACCCCTGACGCCATTATGGCTTCCTTAAAAGAAGGGAAAGTACTGGGAGACGGCAGCTTAGCCATTCCGGAAGGCTATCAGCTGGCTCAGATTGCGGAGCTGATCGCTGCTCAAACGAACCGGGAAGCGGAAGACGTGCTGGCTGTGCTGAACAGCGAAGCATTTATTCAAAAAATGATGACAAACCACCCTGCGCTTGTCACAAACGCAGTGATGAATGAAAATATTCGCTATCCGCTCGAAGGCTATTTGTATCCGGCGACCTATGATATAGAAAATCCGGAAAAGCCGGTTGAAGAGATCGCAGAAGAAATGATTGCCAAAATGGATGAAGTCGTACAAGGCTATTCCGCTCAAATTAAAGCATCCGGCATGACCGTTCACGAATTTTTAACATTTGCTTCACTCGTCGAGGAGGAAGCAACCGGTAAAACGGACCGCAGAAAAATTGCCAGCGTCTTTTATAATCGAATGAAAGCAAACATGCCGCTGCAAACAGACCCGACAGTGCTGTACGCGAAAGGAGAGCACAAAGATCGAGTTCTATACGAAGACCTCGAGGTGGATTCTCCATATAATACGTACCAAGTCAAGGGCTTAACACCAGGGCCGATCGGCAACAGCGGCATTGATTCGATGGAAGCGGTGCTGTCACCTGAGCAAACAGATTTCCTTTACTTCCTTGCTTCACCGGCAGGAGATGTTTACTACTCAAAAACACTCGAGGAACACAATAAATTAAAAGCAAAATATATCACAAACGCCGAGTAAAAAAGCGCACATAGATTTTCCGCGCTTTCTATGATAAAATAGTTCGGGCGCAAAAAGACACGGGAAAGCTTTCATAGCTTTCTCTTTTTCTTAGAAAAGAGGGTATTATTACCATGAACGACAATATACATGGCTACATTGAGTCATTGCTTCAGCCGCGGACGGGTTTGCTCGCAGAAATGGAGCAATATGCGGCCGAGCACCGCGTTCCGATTATGGAACCGGTCGGCATGGACACACTGCTGGCTGTCATGAAGCTTCAAAAGCCTGAGCGTCTGCTTGAGATTGGCACGGCAATCGGGTATTCGGCTCTTCGGATGGCAGAGGCGGTTCCGGGGCTGCACATTACAACGCTTGAGCGTGACGAGGAACGATTTAACAAAGCTACTCAATACATCAGCCAGTCAGGCGAGCAAAACCGGATCCGAATCCTGTTAGGCGATGCGCTTGAACTAGCGGAACAGGCAGCGGAAGACGGACCTTTTGACGCCATCTTTATTGATGCGGCAAAAGGACAATATCGCCGCTTTTTTGAATTATACGAACCGATGTTAAAGCCGGGCGGCGTTATTTATTCAGACAATGTGTTGTTTAAAGGGTACGCTGCTGGAATAGATGCACCGTCGAAACGTCTTGAGAAAATGGCAAAAAAAATTATGGATTACAATCAATGGCTGATGATGCATCCCGGCTATGATACATCTATTATCCCAGCCGGTGATGGCATTGCTATCAGCACAAAACGGAGTGAAGAAAAATGAAAAAACCAGAATTGCTTGTGACACCGGGCAGTGTTGATGAACTGATCAAACAAATAGAAGCAGGTGCTGACGCTTTTCTTATTGGAGAGCAGCGGTATGGCCTGCGCCTTGCGGGTGAGTTTACCCGTGAAGAGGTAAAGGAAGCCATTCGCATTGCGCATAAGCATGGCAAAAAAGTATATGTGGCAGTTAATGCCCTTTTTCATAACAATATCGCGAACGAACTTGATGAATACGTAACGTTTGTTGAACAAGCAGGTGCTGATGCTATCGTATTCGGTGATCCGGCTGTTATTATGTCCGTTCGGGAAACAGGCGCGGCGATTCCACTGCATTGGAATCCGGAAACAACGGCGACCAATTACTACACAGCGAACTACTGGGGCAAACGCGGAGCTGTTCGTGCCGTACTTGCCCGGGAACTCAGCATGGATGCGGTTATTGAAACAAAAGAACAGGCGAATGTTCAAATTGAAGTGCAGGTTCATGGGATGACATGCATGTTCCAGTCAAAGCGTCCTCTTCTAGGTCATTACTTTGAATACATGGGAAAAAATATGGAAATCGAAAAGCGGCAGGGTGCGAAAAACATGCTGCTTCACGATCCAGAACGCAGCAACAAATACCCTATTTATGAAGATGCAAATGGCACTCATATTATGAGCCCGAATGATATGTGCATTATTGATGAACTGCAGGAACTTGTGGAAGCAGGTATTGATTCATTTAAAATTGACGGTGTGCTGCAAACAGAAGAATATCGTCTTGAAACAACGAAATTGTATCGGAAAGCGATTGACCTTTGCGTAGATCAGCCAGATCAGTATGAAGATGAAAAAGAGGACTTGCTTGAAGCTGCGGAAGCACTTCAGCCCGAGCACCGTCCGCTTGATTCAGGCTTTTTCTTTAAAGAAACGGTTTATTAATAAAGGAGGAAACGGAAATGAACGGATTGATAAACGATGCGATCTCCGAGATCGTCGACGGCAAACGGGTCATTGTGAAAAAGCCGGAGCTTTTGGCGCCGGCCGGAACACTTGAAAAGCTGAAAATCGCCGTCCGTTACGGAGCGGATGCGGTATATATCGGCGGTCAGGAGTATGGCCTCCGCTCAAATGCCGGCAACTTTACATTTGAAGAAATGAAAGAAGGCGTTGAGTTTGCTAAAGCCTACGGAGCAAAAGTGTATGTAACGACCAACATTTTTGCGCATAATGAAAACATCGACGGCCTGGAAGACTATTTGCGTGGAGTGGGTGAAGCTGGTGTTACGGGTATTATCGTAGCGGATCCGCTTATTATTGAAACATGCCGCCGTGTAGCGCCGAACGTGGAAGTTCACTTGAGCACACAGCAGTCTCTTTCAAACTGGCGTGCAGTGAAATACTGGAAAGATGAAGGTCTTGACCGCGTTGTTCTTGCCCGGGAAACAACTGGGGAAGAAATGCGCTTAATGAAAGAAAAAGTCGATATTGAAATTGAAACGTTTATTCACGGAGCGATGTGTATTGCTTATTCAGGCCGCTGCGTACTGAGTAACCATATGACTGCGCGTGACTCCAACCGTGGCGGCTGCTGTCAGTCATGCCGCTGGGATTATAACCTGGTAGAGATGGAAGACGGTGTTGAAACAGCAATCACGCAAGAAGGCGATTCACCGTTTGCGATGAGTCCAAAAGATTTGCGTCTGCTGCAGTCTATTCCGGGACTGATTGAACTGGGCATTGACAGCTTAAAAATCGAAGGCCGCATGAAATCGATTCACTATGTAGCAACAGTAGTTGGTGTATATCGGAAAGTAATTGACGCATACTGTGCAGACCCTGAAAACTTCACCATCAAAGATGAGTGGCTTGAAGAACTGGAGAAGTGTGCTAACCGGCCGGCAGCACCAGCATTCTTTGCAGGAACACCAGGAGCTGACGAACAGCTTTTCGGCGTTCATGGCAAAAAAGCGTCCCACGATTTTACAGGTCTTGTTGTAGATTACGATGAAGAAACACAAATCGTTACACTGCAGCAGCGTAATTTCTTCCGTCCAGGCGATACAGTGGAGTTTTTCGGGCCAAAGATGGAAACCTTCCAGCAAGTAATTGGCACGGTTGTGGACGAAGACGGAAATGAACTGGATGCAGCGCGCCACCCGCTTCAAATTGTCCGTTTCAAAGTAGACCGTCCTGTTTCAAAAGATGATATGATGCGGAAAGGGCTGTGACATTGATGAGTAAAAAGCCGATTGTCATCGGCGTCGCGGGTGGATCAGGCTCCGGTAAAACCAGCGTTGCCCGTGCGATACATGATTATTTTCAAGATGGCTCGATTATGATGATCGAGCAGGATTACTATTATAAAGACCAATCACATCTAACGTTTGAAGAGCGGTTACAAACAAATTACGACCATCCGCTTGCATTTGATAATGACCTGCTGATTGAACAGGTAAATGAGCTGATCAATGGCCGGCCTGTTCAAAAGCCGGTCTATGATTATGCACAGCACACGCGCTCTGAAGAAACAATTCCACTCGAGCCGAATGACGTGATTATTTTAGAAGGCATTCTAGTGCTTGAGGATGAGCGCCTGCGTGATTTAATGGACATAAAACTGTTTGTAGACACGGACGCGGATTTGCGGTTTATCCGCCGTCTGACGCGTGATATAAAAGAGCGGGGTCGTTCGCTGGATTCCGTGATCGAACAGTATACAGAAGTTGTGCGGCCGATGCACAACCAGTTTATCGAGCCAACGAAGCGATATGCGGATGTGATTATCCCAATTGGCGGAGAAAACAAGGTAGCCATTGATTTATTAATTGCAAAAATACAAACAATTCTTGAACAAAAAGACATTTTATAGTATGTTTTTAGAAAACAGGCATACAATGGGAAAAACGCGCGCCTTCTCTAAAGCAGAAGGGGCGCGCTCATATTTAAGTGCTTTTTTTGGTGAACATTAAAGGAGTGGAAGAAGTTGTCGAACGAAAAAGTATACCCGATGACACGAGAAGGTAAAGAAAAACTGGAACAAGAGCTTGAACATTTAAAAACGGTTAAGCGTAAAGAAGTAGTGGAGCGCATTAAAATTGCCCGCAGCTTCGGCGACCTGTCAGAGAACTCTGAGTATGACTCAGCAAAAGAAGAGCAGGCGTTTGTAGAAGGCCGGATCGGCACAATTGAGACGATGATCCGCAATGCAAAAATTATTGAAGACAGTGAAATGAAAGCAGACGAAGTATCGCTTGGCAGAACGGTTACGTTCATTGAACTTCCTGATGGTGAAGAAGAAAGCTATACAATTGTTGGAAGCGCGGAAGCGGATCCATTTGAAGGGAAAATTTCAAATGACTCTCCTATTGCCAAAAGCATGATCGGCAAACGCGTGGGCGACAAAGTGATTGTTCAAACACCGGCTGGTGAAATGAACGTAAAAATCGTTTCCATTGATTAACATAAAAAAGCGCAAAAGGCGCAGGCCTTTTGCGCTTTTTTGTGTAAAAACATTTATCCGTTAAACGAGACATGTTAAAATGAAAGCGGAATGAGGAGGAGAAGCAAATGGAACAATCGTCGCGTGCTGAGCGCAAAACGAAGCGGAGAAAAACAAACCGCATTTTAAATACAGCCATTGCGGTTGTGGTACTGCTTATTGTAATCGTTGGATTTACCATCTTTGCCGGTGGAAATGACGAAGAAACAGCAGCGCCGGAAAAAGCGCAGGAAACAAAGCAGGAACAAACCACTGCCGTGTCTGATGAAGAAACAGAAAAAGAACAGGCTGCTGAAACGACAGAGGAGCCGGCTGAAACAGACGAGCAGACTGAAGAAGAGAAAGCAGCAGAAAAAACGGAAGAGCAAACTGAAGACAAAAAAGAAGATAAAGAAGAAGTAGTGGTTTCAGAAGGCACAGAACCGAATGTGGAACAAGATATCGTCAATCCAAACTGGGAAGGAGTAGGTACGACTCAATCAGGAGAACATACCTCTTCATTCGAAACGGATTCAACTGACTGGCAGGAAAAGGAACAAGCCTTATCTTATGCAACAGGAATTCCACAAGAAAACATGACCGTTTGGTATATTAGCGGAAATGGACCTCAAGCAGCGATCGGAACTGTTTCTCCCAAGTCAAACCAGGATGAAGCGTACCGCGTGTACATTGAATGGGTAGACGGCGAGGGATGGAAGCCGACAAAAGTACAAAAGCTTGAAGAAAATGATAAAGGCCGCTAAAAACCCGCTTTGCCGGCGGGTTTTTTTGCGGAATTAAAAAAGGAGTGCAGCAAATGAAAGCAGCAATTATTGGTGCAATGGAAGAAGAAGTAACCATTTTACGTGGTGAAATGAAAAACAAGGAAGTGAAAATCATTGGCGGCAGCGAGTTTACAATCGGCGAGTTGCGCGGTGTTGAAACAGTTTTGCTACGCTCAGGGATCGGTAAAGTAAATGCGGCGATGACAACAGCTGTTTTAATTCATGAATTCAAGCCGGATGTGTTAATTAATACAGGTTCTGCTGGCGGATTGTCTCCCGAACTGCAGGTAGGAGATGTAGTCATTTCAACTGAAGTCCGCCACCATGATGTAGACGTAACAGCTTTTGGCTATGAATACGGACAGGTGCCGCAGCTTCCAGCCGCTTTTACAGCTGATGAGAAACTAGTTGATATCGCGTTTCAAGCATCCGAAGAGGATACAGAGCTGAAAACGGTAAAAGGACTAATTGCGACAGGGGATTCGTTTATGAATGATCCAGCACGTGTACAAGCGATTGCCGATATCTTCCCTGGCCTTCAGGCAGTTGAAATGGAAGCGGCCGCCATTGCACAGGTAGCTCACCAGTTTAGTGTGCCGTTTGTAGTCATCCGGGCACTTTCTGATATTGCAGGAAAAGAATCGAATATTTCGTTTGAACAATTTTTGCCGAAAGCCGGGCTTCACTCCGCTAACCTTGTGATGAAAATAGTCGAACAGCTTCAAGAAGAGAAATAATCCAATACAAAAAGCATCTTTTATGATAAAGTATTCGTAAGAAACAAGGCGGATGAAAAGGGAGAGATGTCACAAAATGATTATGATGATTATGGGGCTTCTTTTAGCTACAGTGACAGGTGTTATGATCTCTGTTTCAATCGATTGAGGAAAAGTGATTTGAAGGGTGCTCCAGATCTTTTGGGGCCCTTTTTTGTTTTGCTTGAAGCCGCTTAAATTCCTGCATCATTTTAGCAAGGGCTCTTTTTTCAATTCGGGAAACATAACTTCTAGAAATGTTCATTTTGGCCGCAATTTCACGCTGCGTTTTATCTTGGTCATTCGTTAAGCCATAGCGGGCAGCAATTACGGACAGTTCTCGTTCATCAAGAACAGAGAGGCACTTTTTCATTTGTTCAATATCCATTTGAAGGGAGAGGCGGCCTGCGACGTCTTCGTCTTCCGTTTTAAGTAAATCAAGAAGACTGATTTCATTTCCTTCTTTGTCGCGGCCGACTGGATCATAAAGTGATACGTCCTTCTTCGTTTTCTTTAAGGAGCGGAAGTGCATCAGAATCTCATTTTCTATACATCTTGCCGCATAAGTGGCAAGCTTAGTTCCTTTTTTTCCGGAGTAGCTTTCGATGCCTTTGATCAGGCCGATGGTCCCGATAGAAATTAAGTCTTCTGTATCGTGATGAGTTTTCTCAAATTTTTTCACGATATGGGCTACTAAACGGAGATTATGCTCGATCAGCTTGGCACGGGCATTGCGATCTCCCTGTTCATGAAGCGCCAGGTACTTTCGTTCATCTTCCGCACTCAGCGGCTGAGGAAACGCATTATGCTTTACATAAGAGACGAAAAAAACCGCTTCCTTCAATAAAAAAGAGAGAGCGGCTGCTAGTTCAATCATGATGATCCCTCCTTTATAGGCATCATATTCGGAGGGGGAGACGGCTATTCCTTTTTGGCTCTTTTTTGCGACTGAATTTCCCGCCGCTTCATTTCTTTTTCTATCAGAGCTAGAAAGTCATCATTTAATTTTAATTTTGCCGCTTTTTTATAAGAAGAAAGAAGTAAGTGATCGGATAATGAGTGCATAGTCTGTCATCTCCAATGTCATTGATTAATTATTTTTTTCAGTTTAACAAAAAAAACCATTAAGAACAATTGTTCTTTTTTCCACAGGATACAGTGGATAAGTGAGGATAACAAATAGAATAACTAGATTAAACCCTTGAAACAGCTGTGTTAATTTGTGAATAAGGTTATCCACAGAGTAGGATAATGAGAAATATGTCGAAAAGTTTTTGTTCTTAATATTACTTTGTCACATATGGAAAAATCGGCTATGATAGGAGAAGCAAACGAATAGTAGAGGTGTACATTGTGCTGAAATTATTTTTGCCGAATGAGCAGGTAAGAAGTGTGCTTGAAATCCAGCCAGAGCGCTTGAAACAAAAAGGAATTAAAGCGATCATAACCGATCTTGATAATACACTCGTTGCCTGGGACAGACCAGATGCGACACCCGAGCTTTTAATTTGGTTTCAAAAAATGCGGGAAGCGGGCATTAAAGTACTGATTGTATCAAACAATAACCAAAAGCGGGTCAGCACGTTTTCAACGCCGCTTGATCTGCCGTTTATTTTTGAAGCGAGAAAGCCGATGGGGCGTGCTTTCAGAAAAGCCATCAAGCTTTTAAACGTACGAAAAGAAGAAACTGTCGTAATCGGGGACCAGCTGCTGACAGATGTATTTGGCGGGAACCGAAGCGGGATTTATACAATTTTGGTCATTCCCATTGCAGCGACCGATGGATTTTGGACGCGCATTAATCGGAAAATAGAAAGAAGACTCATGACTTTTTTCCAGCGTAAAGGAATGATTCAATGGGAGGAACGAAATTAATGAACGAAGTAATTACTTGTGATGGCTGTGGGGTCGTCATTCAAACAGGAGACCCGGCTGCGCTTGGTTACGCACCGGCTGCTGCCCTGGAGAAAGAAACCGTTGTCTGCAAACGGTGCTTTCGCTTAAAGCATTATAATGAAGTACAGGACGTAGAACTGACCGACGATGACTTTTTAAAAATCTTGAACACAATCGGTGAGACAGAATCATTAATCGTTAAAATCGTGGATATCTTCGATTTTAATGGAAGCTGGCTTCCGGGCTTGCACCGCTTTGCCGGTAAAAACCCCGTCCTGCTTATTGGGAATAAATCGGATTTGCTGCCGAAATCCGTGAAAAAGGAACGGGTTATTCATTGGATGCGCCACGAAGCAAGCCAGCTTGGGTTAAAACCGATTGATGTGCTTTTAACAAGTGCTTCAGAAGGAAAAGCGATCCGCGATGCGGTGGATGCCATCGAGCATTATCGGAACGGAAAAGATGTATACGTAGTCGGCTGTACAAATGTCGGGAAGTCTACATTTATTAACCGAATCATTCAGGAAATTACAGGAGAAGGAGATATTATTACGACGTCTCATTTCCCGGGTACGACATTGGATATGATTGAAATTCCGCTTTCTGACGGCCATGCGCTTGTAGACACGCCGGGAATCATCAATCGTCATCAAATGGCGCACTTTGTTGATAAAGAAAACTTAAAGTTTTTGCTGCCAAAAAAAGAAATTAAACCAAAAGTCTTTCAGTTGAATGAAGAGCAAACACTATTCTTTGGTGGATTAGCCCGCTTTGACTACCTTTCAGGCGGCCGGCGCTCTTTTATATGCCATCTTTCTAATGAAATCGACATTCACCGTACAAAGCTCGAAAAAGCAGATGCTTTGTACGAAAACCATGCCGGGGAGTTGCTGAAGCCAGCGGGGCATGGCGGAGCGCCGCTTGATCTTGTTCGGCAGGAATGGACAATTAAAGAAGCGAAAACAGATATTGTTTTCTCAGGGCTTGGCTGGATTACCGTTAACGAGCCAGGTGCAAAAGTAGCAGCTTACGTACCAAAAGGGGCTGCTGTAACACTGCGCAAGTCGTTAATTTAAAAAGTGGGGGTTGTCGCGTGAAAAAGCTATACGGGGTTATAGGCGATCCAATTGGCCATTCTATGTCGCCTGATATGCATAACGATGCGTTTGGGGCGCTTCATATGGAAGCATACTATCATCCTTTTCATATTAAAAGTGAAGAGCTGAAAACAGCGGTCGCAGGAATGAAGGCCATTGGCCTTTCAGGCTTTAACGTCACTGTACCTCATAAAACAGCCATTATGCCGCTATTAGATGAAATAGATCCACTTGCTGAAGCGATCGGTGCAGTAAACACAGTTGTGCGAGATGAGAACCGCTTCATTGGGTATAATACAGATGGAGAAGGATTTGTACGCGGGCTGAATGAGGAATATGGAAGCTCCGTGCTCGATAAAAAGATCATGATTATTGGAGCGGGCGGCGCAGCAAGAGCGATTTACTATACGCTTAGCCAGCAGGGAGCCGAACGGGTAGATATTGCCAACCGAACACCGGCAAAAGCCGAAGAGCTGAAAAGCCGGTGTCCATATCCCGTTAAAACGGCTCTTTTATCTCTTGAGCAGGCGGAAGAGCAGCTCGGTGATTATGATATTATCATTCAAACAACATCCATTGGCATGTCGCCGAAAATAAGTGAAACACCTATTCATGTAAAGAATATCCGTCCAGATGCGTTTGTATCGGATATCATTTACAATCCAGCGGAAACAATGATCATGAAAGAAGCTAAAAAGCAGGGCGCACGTGTGCAAAACGGTTTGAAAATGTTTGCTTATCAGGGTGCGCTTGCTTTTGAAAAATGGACAGGCGTCCTGCCTGACACGGAACGTATGCAAAAAATAGTACAGAATAAACTTGGAGGAACATCATGCTGACAGGAAAACAAAAACGATTTTTACGAGCTGAGGCTCATCACCTAGACCCAATTTTTCAAGTAGGTAAAGGCGGCGTTAATGAAAACATGACAATGCAAATTGCCGAAGCACTTGAAGTGCGCGAGTTAATCAAGGTGAGTATTTTACAAAACAATGAAGATGATAAACATGAGGTGGCAGAAGCGCTGGCCAAGGGTGCAAAAGCAGAGCTTGTTCAGTTGATCGGCCATACAGTGGTATTATATAAAGAATCAAAAGAAAACAAAAAAATTGTTCTGCCGCGATGAAAAAAGCGGGTATTTTAGGCGGAACTTTTAACCCGCCGCATGTTGGCCATTTAATTGCAGCCAATGAGGCCCTGCATGCGCTCGATCTGGATGAAATCCGTTTTATGCCCAATTCACTGCCGCCGCATAAAAAGCTTGCTGGTCATGTGGAGGACGAACACCGTCTCCGTATGACAGAGCTTGCCATTGAAGGGAATGACTGCTTTCGGGTTGAAACGGTTGAAATCCAGCGTGCAGGGGTATCGTATACGATTGATACAATGCGGGAATTGATAAAGCGAGAACCTGAAACATCGTTTTATTTTATAATTGGCGCGGACATGATTGAATATTTACCGAAATGGCGTGACATTGATGAATTAAGCCGGCTTGTCACCTTTGTCGGAGTCAAGAGGCCGGGCTATTCAACAGAAACGCCTTACCCGGTGTTATTAATTGATACGCCGGAAATTCATTTGTCATCAACGGTTCTCCGGGAAAAAGCAGCGTCAAACAAAACGCTTCATTATCTTATGCCGGAAACGGTCATTCGGTATATAAAGGAGAACGGCTTATATGGAGCGTAGCAGAGCGCTGGAGATTGTTGAAAAACAATTAACGGAAAAGCGGTACACGCATACTCTAGGGGTATCAGAAGCAGCTGTCGAGCTGGCAGGCCGCTACGGAGCAGATATCTACAAAGCGGAGCTGGCCGCCATTTTCCACGATTATGCAAAGTTTCGTCCGAAAGAAGAAATGAAGCAGATTTTAATAGACGAGAGAGAAGACGAGCGGCTTCTTACGTTTCACCACGAGCTTTGGCATGCGCCGGCGGGAGCTGTGCTGGTGCGCAAAGAAGCAGGAATTGAAGACGAAGACATACTCTCTGCTATCCGCTGGCATACAACCGGGAAGCCGGGCATGACCTTGCTTGAAAAAATCATCTATCTGGCAGATTATATTGAGCCGGGCCGAGCGTTTCCAGGTGTGGAGGAAGTACGGGCGATTGCAAAGCAGAGTTTGAATGCGGCTGTTTTGGCAGCTGTAAAAAATTCAATTCTCTTTTTAATGAGTAAAAAACAGCCAGTTTTCCCGGTTACGATGGATACGTATAATGATCTTATTCAGAATGGAGACGATGTTTAATTGACAGAACAACAGCAATTACTGCAAGCAGTAACAAAAGCAGCAGATGATAAGCGGGCAGAAAATATTACAGCCCTTAATATGGAAGGTATTTCACCGGTCGCTGATTACTTCGTGATCTGTCATGGGAATTCAGATAAACAAGTACAGGCAATTGCCCGTGAAGTAAAAGAGAAAGCAGAAGAACTTGGCTTTGATATTCGCCGGATGGAAGGGTTTGACGAAGCACGCTGGGTATTGATCGATATCGGCGATGTAGTCGTTCACGTTTTTCATCGTGAGGAACGGGTTTACTACAACCTTGAACGTCTATGGGGCGACGCGCCGCACGTTGATGTGCTGATGTCATGAGTTATAACCGGTTTGCTTCGGTGTACGATGCGCTTATGCAGGATGCACCGTACGATGAATGGGAAGCATATTTGCAAAGAGAAGTAAAAGGGGGATCCCTGCTTGATATCGGCTGCGGAACGGGAGAACTAGCCGTTCGTTTTGCCCGAGCCGGCTTTCAAATAACAGGGATTGACCTTTCCGATGATATGCTTGCCATTGCCCGCGAAAAAGCGGAAGCAAATGGAATGAATATCCCGCTTTTTCAGCAGGATATGCGTGAGCTTGACGGGATTGGTCAATTTGACACGGCTGTTATTTTTTGCGACTCGCTTAACTATTTACAGTCAGAAGAAGATGTGAAGCAAACGTTTCAATCGGTGTTCAGCCACTTAAAAGAAGACGGTTTGTTTCTATTCGATGTCCATTCCTCTTTTAAAATGAATCATGTTTTTGTAGAGCAGACGTTTGCGGATGCCGCCGAAGATATTTCATTTATATGGAATGCATTTCCGGGAGAACATCCGGACAGTGTCGAACATGAATTAACGTTCTTCGTTCAAACAGAGAACGGCGAATATGAACGATTTGATGAATTGCACTATCAACGCACTTTTGAGCCTAAAGCATATGACCAGTGGCTTAAAGAAGCGGGCTTCTATGTTGAAGCGATCACAGCCGATTTCACAAATGGTGCCCCAGCACCAGAATCAGAACGGATCTTTTTCAAAGCAAGAAAGAGCAGCTGATCAGCTGCTCTTTTTTTGTTAAGATTTTGTAAAGAAGAAAGGAAAACGAGAAGGAGCGCCGAATTTAGTCAATAATGCCAAACGCGGCAGATGCCTCTTTTCTGTCTTCTGCAGCTTTTTGCTGTGTCATTCTGCAAAGCGATGCAAACAATTCGCCCGCCTCCGATTCAATAACCGTAAGGCCTCTTCCTGTTACGCCGCCTTTTGCAGCGGTGCGTTCCGTCAGCATCTCCAATGTCCAATCCTTTTGTTTCAGCAATTCTCCCAGGCCAATCATCATATGGAACGCCAGCGTTTCTGCCTGGCTTTTGGTTAATCCGTATGTGACGGCTTCATCTGCATACATGACAGCCATTTTGGAAAAGAAAGCGGGCCCGCATCCAGTTAAATCTGAAGCAGCCCGGATAATATTATCATCTGTTTCAAGCGCGACGCTGGCAATCTGATTGAGCAGGCCTGTTACTTTTTGCTGCCAGTCGTTGTCGCAGGAATCCCCAAAAGAGTATAAGATACCGCCAGAAGCCACTGTATTGGTGACAGAGGGGATGACTTTTCCGCAGGAGCAGGAAATAATCGATTCCATTTGCTTCGTTGAAACCGCACTTGCGGTAGCCAGCACACAATGTTCCTGCGTTAAAAAGGGTGCGATTGATTCAAGAAGAGGCTTTAAATCGGGCTGCCGGACGCATACAAAAATCAACTGGGTTTTTTTAACAAGCTCTTTAGTGGTTTGGCACACATGTATCCCGGGAAACGAGGCTTTTAAATGCACGGCTTTTTCCCGTGTGCGATTGTGCAGGACAATATTTTCCGGCTCAGCAGCAGCAGCAAACATGAGCGCTTCTGTTAAAACGGTGCCAATGCTTCCTGTACCAATTATCCCAATGTTCATGCTTGCATTCACCCTTTCCTATTCATCTAAACACTGTATGCATGTTATTTGTAAATATAACTGTAAATGAAAGGAGAAGAGAAGAAATGAACAAACAAGAAGTTCTTAAAAAATACAAAGTTCCAGCAGCTGCAGGAGCTGTTTTAGCCGCCGTCTGGCTTTACGGTTTAACAAAAGAAGAACCACAAGCTTTGCCTCCGGAGCCGGCTCTTTTAGAAGCGCCTAAAAACGAACCGGCTGCCAAGGAAGCAGATCCAGCACAAGATCAGCCTAGTGAAGTAGCCATTGATGTGAAAGGAGCCGTTTCAATGCCGGGCATTTATGTGTTGTCAAATGATCAGCGGGTGAATGATGCAATCAATAAAGCGGGCGGACTTACCGAAAAAGCAGATGCGGCTGCCATTAATTTAGCACAAAGAGTACAGGATGAAATGGTCATCTATGTGCCGGCAGAGGGAGAGGGAATGCCGGACGCACAGCAGGCCTCTGCATCATCTTCAGCTGCAGCCGGCAGTGATGAGGCTGCCGAATCTGCTGTAATCAATGTCAACACAGCAGACTCGGCATTATTGCAGGAGCTTCCGGGTGTTGGTGAGTCGAAAGCCCAGGCGATTATTGATTTCCGGGAAACGGAAGGAGCTTTTACAGCAGTAGAGGATTTGAAAAATGTGGCAGGAATTGGTGATAAAATATTTGAAAAGCTGGCTCCTCTCGTCACTATTCAATAAAGAGTTTGACGGATGGAAGAACGTCCCGATAAACTGAAAGAATAAACCGGCCGCAGACCGGAAGAAACAGAAAAGAGGTTTTGAGAATGGAACGAAAAAGCTGGGATGATTATTTTTTAAATATTGCGGAGGTGGTGGCTACCCGTTCAACCTGCATTCGGCTTCATGTTGGCTGTGTGATGGTAAAAGACAAGCATATTGTGTCTACGGGATATAACGGTTCTATTCATGGGCATGAACATTGCCAGGACGCAGGCTGCTTACTATCGGATCAAGGCCGCTGTATCCGGTGCCTGCATGCAGAATTAAATGCAGTGCTTCATGCAGAGCGTGATAAGCTAAAAGGGGCATCTGCTTACGTTACCCACGAGCCATGTGAAAACTGTGCAAAAACGCTTGCCCAGGCCGGTGTAGCGCGGATTATCTATCGTAATGCCTACCCAAACAAATGGAACAGCCACTTTTTAAAAGATATTGAGGTCATCCACGTTCCCGCTGAATAAAGGATGGTGATGTATGCTGCTTCTTCAAATGAGCATGGCGGCCCTTGCAGCCATTTTATTCGCAGTGCAGGCGCCATGGCAGGCTGCTTTGCTGGCCGCTGCGATAGGAGGATTATTATATTGGAATGTGGATCGGCGCACACGCTTTTGGATGATCGGGACATTTATGCTGTTTTTGAGCGTGGTGCCCATTCAGGAAGCGCGCAGCCAGTCTGCTTTTACGGGAAAAGAAACAAAATGGACCGTTTCATTTACAGATAATATCCAAATCGAAGGGAACAGGTTAAGAGCAGGTGTAGAAGAAACACAATTTCATGAAAGACTCAGCTTGGTCTACCGAATGAACTCAAAAGAAGAAAAAGAGCTTTTACAAGAGGGGCTCACTCCAGGATTAACCTGCCGGATTCAAGGGAAGGCATCTCTTCCGAACGAAGCCAGAAATCCAGGTGAATTCGACTACCGGTCCTATTTAGCCGCGAGCGGAACCTTCTTTGTTCTCACACCTGAACATATTTCTCTCGATCAGTGTGTGTTAAACCAGTCACTTCGTTATGTACCTGCTGCCTGGCGGATGGCCGCCATTAAGCGTATTCAAGAACGTTTTCCAGCACCCCTTGCCTATACAGCGGCTGCGCTTCTGGTTGGCGATCGGTCATCCGGTCCCGAACAAACAGAAGAAGACTACGAGCGGCTTGGCATCGTGCATATTCTGTCGATCTCAGGATTGCATGTAACGCTCTTGACAGGACTGCTTTTTTATCTGCTGCTCCGTGCAGGAATAACACGTGAGCGGGCACGTTTGCTTTTATTAGCAGCGCTGCCTCTTTATGCCCTGTTGGCGGGAGGGTCTCCGCCGGTTATTCGTTCCTGTTTAATGACAGGTGCAATTTTGCTTGCTGCTTCTGACAGCAGAAAATTATCAGTTGCTGGAGCACTTGGAGCTTCTTTTTTAATCATGACTCTTTGGAACCCGTTTTTGATCTTTCAAGCTGGTTTTCAGCTTTCCTTCCTCGTTACATTCGCCCTCGTTTTATCAACCGGCGTAGTTTTAAAAAAAGCGCAGCATGCAATCGAGCTTTCTTTATTTGTTTCGGTTTTATCTCAGCTTGCCGCCCTGCCGGTATTGCTTTTCCATTTCGCAGAACTCTCCGTTATTTCACCGCTGGCCAACCTTCTTTTTATCCCATTTTATTCATTTTTTATGATGCCGGCCGTTCTTCTTTTGTTTTGCTTGTCTTTTTTGGTGCCTATTTCTTTTTTCGCTTCGTTTGTCAATGAATGTTTGATCAAAATGGATCAATTGGCTGCGCTGCTGGCGAATCTGCCATTTGCAGTTCTTGTAACAGGACAGCCAGGCATGGAAGCAGCTGCTCTTTTGACTGTCACTTCTCTCGCTTCTCTTTTATTGTGGGAATTGAGAAAAAACATGAAGCTAAGCCTCGCGGTATGCAGTTTTGCTCTGGCTGTTTTTGTCCTGGCCGGCCGCTTCTCCCCAGAAGGGAAAATCACCTTTTTAGATGTTGGGCAGGGAGACAGCATTTTGATTCAATTGCCCCGCAATGAAGGAAACTATTTAATTGATACAGGCGGGCAGGTGCCGTTTGAGCAGGAAGTCTGGAAGGAACGGAATGGCGGGTTTTCAGTAGGGAAAGATACAGTTGTTCCTTTTTTGAAAAGAGAAGGGATTACTAAGCTGGATAAGTTGATTATCACCCACGCAGATTTTGATCACGCCGGTGCAGCCGCAGAAGTGCTCCAATTTATTTCGGCAAAAGAAATCATTATTTCCCCAGGATCAGGAGGAGAACCGGTCATAGCCGACATGATCAAAACCGGCCTGAAGATACGGGAAGGAGGAGAAGGGGAAACGTGGAGGACAAAAAGCGCAGTTTTTCAGTTTTTAGCGCCGGATGACCGGGATTATGAAGGAAACAATGACTCGCTTGTGCTTTTTGCCAGAATCGGCGGGAAAACATGGCTGTTCACAGGTGATCTTGAAAAAGAGGGAGAAGCCGAATTGATCGAGAAGTACAGCTTCCATGCAGACTGGTTAAAAGTAGGCCATCACGGCAGCAAAACCTCTTCCTCGCCATCGTTTATTCAAGCCCTTCAGCCACAGTTTGCCGTGATATCTGCCGGACTTAACAATCGTTATGGGCATCCGCATAAAGAAGTGACCGATACGCTGGAAAAAGCAGGAGTCCGTATATACCGTACAGACAAACATGGTGCCATTACGTATATATTTAAAGGAGAGCATGGGAAAATCGAAACTGTACTTCCATCTCCATAAAAAACCCCGTCCTATGAAAGGGCGGGGTTTTAGTGCATCAACCAACCAGCTGAATCACAGTGGCAAGAATGAACATGGTGGCAAAGAAACCGAATGAAACGATAAAACCTACAGCGGAGTCTACAGCATCATTACGCTTAGATTGAACATTTTTTTCGAAATCGTTCACAGCCATCCCTCCTATTTTCTTTAAGTATAGACAATGAAAACAGAAAAATCTATACGAGACAGCCTCATTTCATTTAAGAAGCGGATAAGTTTGTAGATGGAAAAGATGGAGTCTATCTTGCGTATCGGGATGGTTTTTCCTACAATGAAAACAGAAACAGAATGGAGTCGAGTAAATGGATGTATTAAGAGAGTTAAAGAGCGGCCGGTTTCGTTCCGTTTATTTGTTGTACGGGCCGGAGCAGTATTTTATAGAAGAAGCACGACAGCTGCTTTTAAAAGGAGCACTGGATGGGGAAGATACGGATTTAAACGTCACTTCCTTTGATATGACAGAAGTGCCGGTAGAAGCGGCCATTGAAGAAGCGGAAACCCTGCCGTTTCTTGGAGACAGGAAGCTTGTGTTTGTTCAGAACCCGATTTTTTTCACAGCTGAAAAATCAAAAATAGAGCACGGTACAAAAAGGCTTGAACAATATCTGCAGGACCCCGCTCCATTTACAATTCTTGTTTTTCAAGGAAGGTTTGAAAAGCTTGATGAACGAAAAAAATTAACAAAGCTCATTAAAAAGCAGGCAGGCGTTTTGGAAGCGAAACGCCCGGCTGAACGGGAGCTGTCCGGCTGGATTAAGGGCAGAGCCGCAGAAGAAGGAGCGATAATAGAAGATGCAGCGATCCATCAGCTCCTTGCCATTGCCGGATTTAACTTGTCTGTCCTGTCGATGGAGATTATGAAGCTTGCTCTTCATGCCGGGCAGGGAAACGAGATTACCGAAGAAAATGTAACAGCACTGACGGCGCGGACGCTCGAAAGTGATATTTTTCGACTGGTAGACCGCATCGTCACAGGGCATTTGTCTGAAGCGTTGCGCATTTATTATGATTTAATCCGCCTGAATGAAGAGCCGTTAAAAATTCTTGCCGTTATAGCGGGGCAGTTCCGGCTGATCTATCAAGTAAAAGAGCTGTTGAAAAAAGGATACGGCCAGCAGCAAATAGCCGGACAGCTGAAAGTGCATCCGTTTCGTGTAAAAATAGCGGGGGGACAGGCACGGGCTTTTTCGGAAGCACAGCTTGCCGCAGTGATACAAATGCTTGCAGAAAGTGATTATGAAATGAAAAGCAGTGCTATGGATAAAAAAATGATTATGGAATTATTTTTCTTCCGGCTGCAGACGATGATGCAGACAAAATAAAAAAAGTGTCCAATATTGGACACTTTTTTTATTAGTTAGCCAACTTTTTCATAAGACGGCTTTTTTGACGGTTCGCAGCGTTTTTGTGGATAAGGCCTTTTGCTGCAGCTTTATCTAGCTTGCTAACTGCTTGTACAAGCAATTCTTTTGCGTTTTCGTCATTATTAGCAGCTGCTGTTTCGAACTTTTTCACCGCGCTGCGCATAGCTGATTTCGCTTGCGTGTTGCGTGCTGAACGAATTTGAGCAGTTTTTGTGCGTTTGATGGCAGATTTAATATTTGGCATTTACTGTCACCTCCTAAAATGGATCGAACTTTTATTCGTACCCGATTATCAATCATTATTGAATTAAACAACAAGAAGTATTTTAGCAAAGGAATAAAAGAAATGCAATAGGAATCCGGTGTAAAGGAATAAACTTTTACACATAGGGGCAAACTGAGAAAAAAATGGAGGGTGAATTGAATGAAAAAATGGTCTCCACGCACAGATTTAGCCTTGGAATCCGCTTTGATTGCCGAGCAGCAAACAGGAAGTAAAGTCCCCGGAATTGAAATGAAGGAAGAAGAAAAAGAAGGCACGAAGGTGACAACGGTCGAAATTACAAAGGAAGCTGAGCAGATAACCGGAAGAAAAGCTGGTCATTATGTTACCGTTGAATCAGCAGACTTGCGCCACTCCGATTCTGCCCGCCATGCTGCCATCAGCCGGGTTGTAGCAGAAGAAATTCGTTTATTTATAAAGGGAGCGGGTATTAAGCAAGACGCCTCTTGTTTAATTGCCGGTCTTGGAAATGAACTTGTTACGCCCGATTCTCTTGGGCCGCGTGTAACGGACCGTCTTATCGTGACCAATCATTTATTCAAGCTGCATCCTGAACACGTTCAGCCCGGCTATCGTCCGGTCAGCGCCATTTCTCCCGGTGTTATGGGCATGACGGGAATTGAAACAGGAGATATTCTGCTTGGTTTAATTGAGAGGGAGAAGCCGGATTTTTTAATTGTCATTGACGCGCTTGCTGCTCGTTCGATTGAAAGACTGAATGCAACGATTCAAATGACGGATACGGGTATTCAGCCGGGAGCCGGGATCGGGAACCGCCGAAAAGAAATCAGTCGTGAAACAGCAGGTATCCCGGTGATCGCCATTGGCATTCCCACTGTGATTGACGCTGCTACCGTCACGCGCGACGCAGTAGAAATGGTCATGGAGAATCTGCAAGAAAAAAGCGGACGCGGAGATGAAGAATGGAAGCGGTCGTTTTTAGGAAATATCGGTCTGCTGGATGAAAACGAAAAACATCAATTAATTCATGAAGTGCTGACCCCGGCAGGTTTAAATATGATTGTAACACCAAAAGAAGCGGATATGTTTATTCAAGGAGCGGCAGCGGTCGTTTCCAGTGCATTGAATGAATCTCTTCATGACCGTCCACCGGAAGAAACACGATCTTTTTTTGCAGGCTGATTCATGGTCTGCTTTTTTTATTTGCTGCATAAGGTAAAGGGATAAGAGCTGAAAAGGGGATGGCGACAATCCTTTTGCACAAAAAAAAGCATATACCATACTGGCTTGTTCCCGTATACGCCTGCCTAGTGGTCATGCCGTTTTGGATGGCGGGGTTTTTAACGGTCATGCCGTTTTCGTACCATTTCACCTCCCAATCTATGAGCCGGGCGGCAGCAGAAATTCCGGCCGCTTCTTTTTATCAGCTTCTGCGTTTAGAAAATCATGCTTTCCAGTCAAATGAAAAAGTGGGACAAGGTACAATCGGGTGGGTGGACGCTGCTTTTCAATCGGCTGCCGGAATTAGTTTGCGCGATCCGCGGACCTTTCTGGGAAAAGAACTTCCGGGCTTTTCTATTTATGACAGCCAAATTTTAATTGCCGGTGAAGGAACGGATTATACGAATTTACCGGTTGAATCCAAAAAGCCGGATGATCTTCCGGTGCCGAAAGAATCAGAACCGGATGAGACAAAAGAAAATACGCCTCCAGCCGGGGAAGAAAAAGTGCTTCTTTACTTTACGCATACGTCGGAATCATTCACTCCCAAAAATGGACAAGCCCCAATGAACATTACAGAAGTGGGAACAATGATTGGAAAAAGTTTGGAGGAAAAGGGAATCGGGGTATCTGTCAATAAAACGGATATAGGGGCGCTGTTAAAGAAAAAAGGGAAAAAATACAGTGCTTCCTATGAGGAATCACGGACTGTCGTTGCGGCTGTTCAAAAAGAAGAGCCGTCGTTGTCTTATTTAATTGATATTCATCGCGATTCACAGGACAAATCGATTACAACAGCCCGTGTAAACGGGCAGGATATGGCAAAAACCGTATTTGTCGTCGGCGGAGAGCATCCAGGGTATGAAGAAAATGCCCGTTTTGCTTCATCACTTCATAAACTTTTCGAACAGTATTATCCCGGTCTTTCGCGCGGTGTAATCGTAAAGTCGGGCAGTCAGACAAATGGAAAATTCAACCAGGATCTTTCAAACCGGGCGATTTTGATTGAAATGGGCGGTGTCGATAACACCCGTGAAGAATTGGAAAGAAGTGCGGCTGCCGTCGCTGATATTTTGGCCCGTTTTATTAAAGCGGAACAAAATGAATAACCCGTTCGTCTAATGTTCGTTGTCAATTGCATAACGCGCTGATATAATCACAATAGTATCTATGTGCCGATAAACAGGAGTGAACATTGAAATGAACAACAACGAACGACTAGAACGGCAGGAGCGTATTCGAAATTTCTCGATCATTGCCCATATTGACCATGGGAAATCAACGCTTGCTGACCGTATTTTAGAAAAAACAAAAGCGTTAACAGCGCGTGAAATGAAAAGCCAGCTTCTTGATTCAATGGATCTTGAACGGGAACGCGGTATTACGATTAAACTAAATGCAGTACAGCTGAACTATACGGCTAAAGACGGACAGGACTATATCTTTCACTTGATTGATACGCCGGGACACGTCGATTTTACGTACGAAGTATCAAGAAGTCTTGCAGCCTGCGAAGGCGCCATCCTTGTGGTGGATGCGGCGCAGGGCATTGAAGCACAAACGCTCGCTAACGTTTATTTAGCCCTGGACAATGACCTTGAAATTTTGCCGGTTATTAATAAAATTGACCTTCCGGCTGCAGAACCAGAGCGTGTGCGCCAGGAAGTAGAAGATGTGATCGGCCTGGATGCCTCAGAAGCAGTTCTAGCGTCAGCGAAAGCCGGCATTGGTATCGAGGAAATTTTAGAACAGGTGGTTGAAAAAGTGCCGGCGCCAACCGGAGATCCGGAAGCACCGCTTAAAGCTCTTATTTTTGACTCTCTTTACGATGCATACCGCGGGGTTATTGCTTATATCCGGGTTGTAGACGGCACGGTGAAGGTCGGCGACAAAATTAAAATGATGGCGACCGGAAAAGAATTTGAAGTAACTGAAATCGGTGTTTTTACCCCAAAAACGACACAGCGAAAAGAGCTGACGGTTGGAGATGTTGGCTACCTTGCTGCCGCTATTAAAAATGTCGGAGATACGCAGGTCGGGGATACAATCACATCGGCGAAAAACAGTGCGACAGCACCGCTTGCCGGCTATCGAAAACTGAATCCAATGGTGTATTGCGGTCTTTACCCGATCGATTCGTCAAAATACAATGACTTGCGTGAAGCGCTTGAAAAGCTTGAGTTGAATGACTCCGCTCTTCAATATGAGCCGGAAACATCCCAGGCACTCGGCTTTGGTTTCCGCTGCGGCTTCCTTGGCTTGCTTCATATGGAGATTATTCAGGAACGGATTGAACGCGAGTTTAAAATTGACTTGATTACAACAGCACCAAGCGTTATTTACCAGGTAACGATGACAGATGGTGAAGAGGTTCGGATCGATAATCCATCGGATATGCCGGATCCACAAAAAATTGCTCACGTTGAAGAACCGTATGTAAAAGCATCGATCATCGTGCCGAATGACTATGTCGGAGCAGTGATGGAGCTTGCCCAGGGTAAACGCGGCAATTTTATTGATATGCAGTATCTTGATACAAACCGCGTCAGCGTTGTTTATGAAATGCCGCTGTCTGAAATTGTGTATGACTTCTTTGACCAGTTGAAGTCGAGTACGAAAGGCTATGCCTCATTCGACTACGAACTCATTGGCTACAAACAATCCAAGCTGGTGAAGATGGATATTCTCCTCAACGCAGAAACGGTCGATGCACTCAGCTTTATTGTTCACCGTGACTTTGCGTATGACCGCGGCAAGATTATCGTTGAAAAGCTGAAAGAACTCATTCCGCGCCAGCAGTTTGAGGTGCCTATACAGGCGGCGATCGGCAACAAGATTGTGGCCCGGTCCACCATCAAAGCGATGCGTAAAAACGTTCTGGCCAAGTGTTACGGCGGGGACATTTCCCGAAAACGGAAACTGCTTGAGAAGCAGAAGGAAGGGAAAAAGCGCATGAAGCAGGTTGGATCGGTTGAAGTACCGCAGGAAGCGTTTATGGCTGTCTTAAAAATGGATGATCCACAAAAATAACAAGAAGGTGCCTGGATTACGGGTATCTCAGAGCGTAGACACAGGAAGAAAGCAGGCTGATTAAAAACGTCTGCCTTTCCGGGAACGAAGCCGTTCGAGAAGCGGAGTGACCTTTTGGGTCATGAGCTTCACGCACGGCAAGTGACGCCGAAAGCAGGCGTTTGTCAGCAGCCTGAGGTGCCCTTATGAGGGGCACCTTCCTTTATGTATAGAAGGGCGTGAACAAAATGACAAAAGCAGCTTATCTTCATATTCCGTTTTGCCATCATATTTGTCATTATTGTGATTTTAATAAAGTATTTATGAAAAACCAGCCAGTGGAAGAGTATTTAAATGCGCTTGATAAAGAAATGGCAATGGCCGGCGTCAAGCAGGGATTACAATCGATTTTTGTAGGAGGCGGAACACCGACCTCCCTAAATGAGGCACAGCTTCTTCAACTGGTCGAGTCAATTGAGCAGCGGCTTCCTTTGCAGCCGGGTGCCGAGTATACATTCGAAGCCAATCCGGGCGACTTAACACCTGAAAAACTGCGCATTTTAAAAGAAGGCGGCGTAAACCGGCTGAGCATAGGGGTGCAGTCCTTTAATGACGCTCATTTAAAACGGATCGGGCGCACGCATACGAAAGAAGATGTTCTGCGCACGGTCCGGGATGCTGAACGGGCAGGCTTTGATCATTTAAGCATTGATTTAATTTATGGACTCCCGGAGCAGACGGTTGATGATGCAGTGGATACGGTAAAGCAGGCACTGGCACTTGGCCTTCCGCATTACTCCGCTTATTCACTGATCATCGAACCGAAAACGGTTTTTTATAATTTAATGGCCAAAGGCCGCCTCCCGCTTCCAAAGGAAGAAGCGGAAGCGGATATGTATGAAGCCGTCATGAGAGAAATGGAAGCGCACGGGCTTCATCAATATGAAATCAGTAATTTTGCCTGGCCGGGATTTGAAAGTATTCATAACATTACGTATTGGAACAATGAAGAATATTATGGATTCGGTGCCGGTGCGCACGGGTATGTAGATGGAGAGCGATACGCAAATTTTGGACCGCTTAAAAAATACATGCAGCCCATTGAGCGTAATGAACAGCCGCGTATGTCTTCCCAAAGGGTAACGAAGCCGGAACAAATGGAAGAAGAAATGTTTCTCGGATTGCGAAAAATGGAGGGTGTGTCTATCACAGCTTTCGAAAAACAATACGGGGAAAGCCCTGTCCAGCTGTTCCAAAAAGCCATCCAGGAAATGACGAGCCGTGGTCTGCTTGAGGTGGAAGAAGGTTTTATCCGCCTTACCCATCGTGGAAAGTTTCTTGGAAATGAAGTGTTTCAATCTTTTTTAATTGGCGCACAAATGTGAGCGTACTCGTTGACAGACAAAAAGGATTTTGATAATTTAAATGTAGATTTAGCACTCGAATACTAAGAGTGCTAACAGAGGTGATATACGTGCTGACAGACCGCCAACTTTTCATCTTGCAGATTATCATTGACGATTTTATTCGTTCGGCGCAGCCAGTCGGTTCACGCAATCTTGCCAAGAAAGAGGAAATTTCCTTTAGTCCGGCCACTATTCGTAATGAAATGGCGGATTTGGAGGAAATGGGGTTTTTGGAAAAAACGCATACCTCATCCGGCCGTGTTCCGTCGGAAAAAGGGTACCGGTATTACGTAGATCACTTACTGTCACCGGGATCTTTGCGGCGCAGCGAACGGACAGCGATTCATTCTATTTTTGCCGACAGGCAGGAAGGGCTTGAAAAAGCTGTTCAAAATGCAGCGACGATTTTGTCAGAACTGACAAATTATACATCGATCGTTCTTGGGCCAAAATTTAACGACCACCGGGTTAAGCGCCTGCAAATTATTCCTATTGATACCCAATCTGCTGTTGCTATCATTGTGACCGACACGGGACATGTGGAAAATAGAATTTTCAATCTGCCGGAAGGAATAGAGCCGTCAGATATTGAAAAAATGGTCAATATTTTAAATGATCGGCTGACCGGTGTGCCATTGGCAGAGCTTCACCGAAAAATTTACAAAGAAACAGCAGAATTAATGAGACGGCATCTTCACAATTACGAAGCTGTGCTGCATATGTTTGCGGAAGCTTCCGGCGGCTCGCCAATCGGCAAGCTTTTTATCGGGGGCAAAACAAATATTTTCAATCAGCCGGAATTTCGTGATGTGGAAAAAGTCCGCCTTGTGATGGACATGATGGAGAAAGAACAAGATATGTATGAGTTAATCCGCCCGACAGAAACCGGTGTACAGGTGAGAATCGGAACGGAAAACGCGGAGCAGGCAATGGAGGACTGCAGTTTAATTACGGCGTCTTATTCCGTTGGGGATGAGCCGGTTGGCACTATTGCCATTCTTGGTCCAAAACGGATGGAGTATTCGCGTGTGATTACACTTGTGGATTTTTTAAGTCATGACATGACAAAGGTGCTGACGCGCCTTTACAATACGCGAACATAAATTGATGATAAATGTTGGAGGTGACATCAGTGGCAGAAGAACAAAAGCCATTGACGGAAGAAAAACCAGCCGATGAGGCGGTTTCTTCTACAGAAGAGCAAGGTACCGTTGAAGTAGAAGTGGATCAAACAATCATTGAAGAGGTGGAAGAAGAATCAAAAGAAGAGCAGCTTCAAAAACAGCTTGATGAAGCAGAGGACCGTTATCTGCGGCTGCGGGCAGATTTCGATAATTTCCGTCGCCGGGCAAACCTGGACCGGGAAGCACAGGAAAAATACCGCGCGCAAAAGCTTGTAACGGAGCTGCTGCCAGTGCTTGATAATTTCGAGCGGGCGCTGCAGATCACTCCAGAACATGAAGAAACAAAATCTGTTCTTCAAGGAATGGAAATGGTTTATAAAACATTTGTTACAGCGCTTGAGAGCGAAGGTGTCAAGCCAATCGAAACAGTCGGAAAGCCATTTGATCCGAATGTACATCAAGCAGTCATGACAGACAGCGATGATTCAGCAGAACCAAATTCAGTTTTAGCTGAGCTGCAAAAAGGCTATACATTAAAAGATCGGGTTATTCGCCCGTCAATGGTAAAAGTAAATCAATAAATTTATTTTGATAAGCAATGATTTCAGGAGGGAACTTTAAAAATGAGTAAAATTATCGGTATTGACCTTGGAACAACGAACTCTTGCGTAGCAGTCCTTGAAGGCGGCGAAGCAAAAGTAATCCCAAATCCAGAAGGCAATCGTACAACACCATCTGTTGTAGCGTTTAAAAATGACGAGCGCCAGGTAGGGGAAGTGGCAAAACGCCAGGCGATTACAAACCCGAATACCATTATTTCGATTAAGCGCCATATGGGTACAACCCATAAAGAAACGATTGATGGAAAAGAGTATTCACCACAAGAGATTTCCGCAATGATTTTACAACATTTAAAAGCTTACGCAGAAGATTACCTTGGTGAAAAAGTAGACAAAGCCGTTATTACGGTACCGGCTTACTTCAATGATGCTGAACGCCAGGCTACAAAAGATGCCGGTAAAATTGCTGGTCTTGAAGTAGAGCGTATTATCAATGAGCCGACAGCTGCTGCGCTTGCATATGGCATGGATAAAACAGACCAGGACCAAACGATTCTTGTATACGACCTTGGCGGCGGTACATTTGATGTTTCGATCCTTGAGCTGGGCGACGGTGTATTTGAAGTACTTTCAACTGCCGGCGACAACCGTCTGGGCGGCGACGACTTTGATGAAGTCATCATTGATTATCTTGTAAATGAATTCAAGAAAGAAAACGGCATTGATTTGTCAAAAGACAAAATGGCAATGCAGCGTTTAAAAGATGCTGCTGAAAAAGCGAAAAAAGATTTGTCTGGTGTGACATCTACACAAATCTCTCTTCCATTTATCACAGCAGGCGAAGCTGGACCGCTTCACCTTGAAACAACACTTACACGTGCAAAATTTGATGAGCTGTCATCAAACCTTGTAGAGCGTACGATGGGCCCTGTTCGTCAGGCACTTCAAGATGCAGGCAAAACAAATGCGGATATCGATAAAGTAATCCTTGTCGGTGGATCAACTCGTATTCCGGCTGTACAGGAAGCGATCAAAAAGCAAACAGGCAAAGAGCCGCATAAAGGCGTTAACCCGGACGAAGTAGTTGCAATGGGTGCAGCGATCCAGGGCGGCGTACTTACAGGTGACGTAAAAGACGTTGTTCTTCTTGACGTTACACCGCTTTCGCTTGGTATTGAAACAATGGGCGGCGTATTTACAAAGCTGATCGATCGCAATACGACAATCCCAACATCAAAATCACAAGTATTCTCGACGGCAGCAGATAACCAGCCGGCTGTTGATATTCATGTGCTTCAAGGTGAGCGTCCAATGTCAGCTGATAACAAAACGCTTGGCCGCTTCCAGTTGACAGATATTCCGCCGGCACCGCGCGGCGTACCGCAAATTGAAGTAACATTTGATATTGATAAAAACGGTATCGTAAATGTAAAAGCAAAAGATCTTGGCACACAAAAAGAACAGGCGATTACGATTCAATCTTCATCTGGTCTTTCTGATGAAGAAATCGAACGCATGGTAAAAGAAGCGGAAGAAAACGCGGATGCTGACAAACAGCGTAAAGAAGAAGTAGAACTTCGTAACGAAGCAGACCAGCTTGTGTTTACAACAGAAAAAACGGTAAAAGAGCTTGAAGGCAAAGTGGACGAAGCAGAACTTCAAAAAGCTACGGAAGCAAAAGATGCGCTGAAAGAAGCTATTGAAAAAGGCGATCTTGAAGAAATCCGTACAAAACGCGATGCATTAAATGAAATTGTGCAGGCATTGTCAATGAAGCTGTATGAAGAAGCAGCAAAAGCGGCTCAAGCACAGCAAGGGGCTGAAGGTGCTGCCGCAAAAGATGACGGTGTCGTGGATGCCGAATTTGAAGAAGTAGACGATTCGAAAGATAAAAACTAAGCGAAGTCACACGAAAAAGTCAAAGTCAGCGGTTTTCCGGCTTTGGCTTTTTTCGTGAAGCAATTTAATTTACCAATGAAGAGCAGATGTATGTTAAAATAGCGGTTATGTGAATAAAACGGGAGTGAAAACGGTGAGTAAACGGGATTATTATGACGTATTAGGCGTTGGTAAAACAGCTTCAAAAGACGAAATTAAAAAAGCATACCGAAAGCTGTCTAAAAAATATCATCCGGATATCAATAAAGAAGCGGGCGCGGATGAAAAGTTTAAAGAGATTTCGGAAGCTTATGAAGTGCTGAGTGATGAGTCAAAAAGAGCCCAGTACGACCAATTTGGTCACGCAGGCCCGCAGCAGGGTGGATTCGGCGGTGGCGGATTCTCAGGCTTTGGCGGCGGTTTTGATGATATTTTCAGTACCTTTTTCGGTGGTGGAGGCCGCAGACGCGATCCGAATGCGCCCCGTCAGGGAGACGACCTTCAATATACAATGACTTTGACGTTTGAAGAAGCGGTTTTCGGTGTGGAAAAAGATATTACCATTCCGAAAGAAGAAGAATGCGGAACGTGCCACGGAAGCGGTGCGAAGCCGGGCACATCTCCTGAAACGTGCTCACACTGTGGCGGAGCCGGCCAGGTAAATGTGGAGCAAAACACACCATTTGGCCGTGTAGCAACGCGCCGTACTTGTCATCATTGCAGCGGTACAGGCAAAATGATTAAAGATAAATGTTCTACATGTGGTGGAGACGGCCGCGTAACGAAAAACAAAAAAATCAATGTGAAAGTGCCTGCTGGTATTGATGAAGGCCAGCAAATCCGTTTATCCGGGCAGGGAGAAGCCGGTGTTAACGGGGGACCTCCAGGCGATTTGTATGTTGTATTCCGCGTGCGCGAACATGAATTATTCGAACGGGACGGCGATGATATTTACTGTGAAATGCCGATCACATTCGTACAGGCTGCTCTTGGTGATGAAATCGAAGTGCCGACGGTTCACGGTAAAGTGAAGCTGAAGATTCCGGCTGGTACACAAAGCGGTACCAGATTCCGTCTGCGCGGCAAGGGTGTAGCCAACGTAAGAGGTTTTGGCATTGGCGATCAGCATGTTTTAGTAAAAGTAATTACACCGGTAAAACTAAATGAAAAGCAAAAGCAGCTGCTGCGGGAGTTTGCAGAGGTAAGCGGTGAGCAGCCAAGCGAAGAAGATGGCTTCTTTGATAAAGTAAAACGCGCACTCAAGCGTGATTAAATGGCATGATGGGAGCGGACATATATGAAGTGGTCAGAAATTTGCATTGAAACCGTAAACGATGCAGTTGAACCGATTTCGAATATTTTACACGAGGCAGGGGCGAGCGGTGTTGTCATTGAAGATCGTGCCGAGCTTGATAAGAAGCGGGAAGGCGGCCTTTTCGGTGAATTGTACGAGCTGAACCCGAACGACTACCCGGATGAGGGAGTGGCTGTAAAAGCGTACCTGCCGGTAAACAGTTTTCTGCAGGAAACGGTTGATGATATTACAGCTGCTGTTAAAAATTTGTCTGCTTATCAAATTGATACTGGAAAGCTGCGCGTATCTGTCAGCGAAGTACATGAAGAAGACTGGGCAACAGCATGGAAACAATATTATAATCCGGTAAAAATCTCTGAAAAATTTACGATTGTCCCTACATGGGAAGAGTATGAGCCATTTTCAACCGATGAACTCATCATTGAGCTGGACCCGGGCATGGCATTTGGTACAGGAACGCACCCAACAACCGTGATGTGTCTGCAGGCGCTAGAACGGTTTGTGCAACCAAACCACCATGTAGTGGATGTGGGAACAGGATCGGGGGTGCTGGCTATTGGTGCCGCTCTGCTGGGAGCTTCTCGTGTTACGGCGCTTGATTTAGATGAAGTAGCCGTATCAGCAGCACGCCAGAACGTGGCGCTGAACCATGCAGAACACATTGTTACAGTTTCTAAAAACAATTTAATTGACGGAATTGACGACCAGCCCGATGTAGTTGTCTCCAATATTTTAGCGGAAGTGATTATTTCCTTTACCGGTGACGTAGCGTCAATCCTGCGTCCGGGCGGATTCTTTATTGCATCCGGTATTATCGGGCAGAAAAAAGACGAGGTTCGCAAAGCGATGACGGATGCTGGTTTATTTATCGAAGAAACCGTAGTCATGGAAGACTGGGTCTGCATCGTCGGCAAAAAAGCGGAATGACAGAGGTGCAAGTATGCAGCGATATTTCTTAACGAGCGGGCAGAATGCAGAAAACATTCACTTTTCAAAAGAAGATGCGCATCACATCCGCCGGGTGATGCGGATGGAAGAAGGAGACCGTGTTTATGCCGTCTTCTCGGAAGGCAAAGCAGGGGTGGCTGTCCTAACGTCTGTAACAGACACCTCTGTTGAAGCGAAAATAGAGGAATGGATTGAGCAGTCAACAGAAATGCCGGCTGAGGTTGTGGTTGCCTGCGGTCTTGTGAAAGGTGATAAATTCGATTATATTATACAGAAAGGAACAGAACTCGGCGCTGCCGGGTTTGTTCCATTTGAAGCAGAGCGCTCGATCGTAAAGTGGGATCCGAAAAAAGGAGCCAAAAAAACAGAGCGCTGGCAGAAAATTGCTAAAGAAGCGGCGGAACAGTCACACCGAAACCGAATTCCAGACGTAGCAGAACCTACGTCTATGAAGCAGATGATTGAGCAGTCAAGCACGTTTGATGTGAAAATCTTTGCTTATGAAGAAACGGCTAAATCCGGAGAAATGACGGCATTTTATGAGGCTGTTCATTTATTGAAGCCAGGCGGGCGAATGCTGGTCGTCACCGGTCCGGAAGGCGGGTTTTCCGAAAAAGAATCGGCTCAGCTGCAGGATTCAGGATTTATTCCCTGTGCCCTTGGCCCAAGAATTCTTCGGGCGGAAACAGCGCCTTTGTATGTGCTGTCGGCGGTTTCGTTTTATCTAGAATTAAAGAGGTGATCAACATGCCAACAGTGGCATTTCATACATTAGGCTGCAAAGTAAACCATTACGAAACAGAAGCAATCTGGCAGCTGTTTGAGCAGCAAGGCTATGAACGTACAGATTTTGAAAAAACGTCTGACGTTTATGTAATTAATACGTGTACCGTTACCAATACAGGTGACAAAAAAAGCCGGCAGGTAATCCGGCGCGCAGTGCGCAAAAATCCGGATGCGGTTATTTGTGTAACTGGCTGCTATGCGCAGACATCCCCGGCTGAAATTATGGCCATTCCAGGAGTAGATATTGTTGTAGGGACACAGGATCGTGTCAAGATGCTTGATTATATCGAGCAATTTAAAGCGGAGCGCCAGCCGATCAATGCGGTAGGCAATATTATGAAGAATCGCGTATATGAAGAACTGGATGTGCCGGCATTTACGGACCGGACTCGTGCTTCTTTGAAAATTCAAGAAGGCTGCAATAACTTCTGCACGTTTTGTATTATTCCATGGGCACGCGGCTTAATGCGTTCGCGTGATCCGGAAGAAGTCATTCGTCAGGCAAAACAGCTTGTCGAGTCCGGCTATCAGGAAATCGTTTTAACGGGTATTCATACCGGCGGTTATGGGTCTGACTTTAAGGATTACAATCTGGCAATGCTTCTTCGTGATCTTGAAGCGAAGGTGCCTGGATTAAAACGAATCCGTATTTCTTCGATTGAAGCAAGTCAGTTAACCGATGAAGTAATTGATGTGATTGACCAGTCAAATATTGTGGTCCGTCACCTGCATATTCCGCTTCAGTCCGGTTCGGACACAGTATTAAAACGGATGCGCCGCAAGTATACAATGGCCGCTTTTGCAGACCGCTTAAACCGGCTGAAAAAAGCACTTCCAGGACTTGCTGTAACGTCTGACGTTATTGTGGGCTTCCCAGGCGAAACAGAAGAAGAATTTATGGAGACATACAACTTTATTCAAGAACATGGTTTCTCCGAGCTGCACGTATTCCCGTATTCAAAACGGACGGGTACGCCGGCAGCCCGAATGGAAGATCAAGTAGATGAAGAAGTGAAAAATGAGCGTGTTCATAAATTAATCGCCCTGTCCGATCAGCTTGCGAAAGAATACGCAGCCCGTTTTGAAAACGAAGTGCTCGAAGTGATTCCGGAAGAACCTTTTGGAGAAGGCGGAGAAGGGCTTTACAGCGGTTATACCGACAATTACTTAAAAGTGGTTTTCCCGGCTACAGAAGATATGGTAGGGAAAATTGTAAAAGTGAAGATTACAAAAGCTGGCTACCCATACAACGAAGGACAGTTTGTCCGTGTTCTTGAACCAGTTCATGCATAATCCAAAGCCGGCCGCTGCGCCGGCTTTTTTGCTGCTGTTTCTCGCAAGCCGCCCGGAATAATGGTAAACTAAAGAGGTACGGACAACTAACCGAAAGGGGATCATGAAGATGATTACCGATACATTTGGAAATATTGCTAAAACAATTGACCATACGCTGTTAAAAGCAGATGCCACACAGGAAGAAATTGCGAAGCTTTGTGAGGAAGCAAACCGGCACGGCTTTGCATCGGTCTGTGTGAATCCGGCACGAGTCAAGCAGGCGGCCGAACTCCTGCGGGGATCAGAAGTAAAGGTTTGTACAGTGATCGGGTTTCCGCTTGGCGCTACGCTGACGGAAGTAAAAGCGTTTGAAACAAAAACAGCGATTGAGCACGGAGCGACAGAAGTCGATATGGTGATCAATATTGGCGCTTTAAAAGACGGCGATACTGAAACTGTTCAAAAAGATATCAAAGCGGTCGTGGCTTCTGCGCAGGGAAAAGCGCTTGTAAAAGTCATTATTGAAACAAGCCTGTTAACGCAAAAAGAAAAGAAAACAGCATGCGAGCTCGCAGTGGCTGCAGGAGCGGATTATGTTAAAACATCAACCGGCTTTTCAGCAGGCGGAGCAACGGAAGAAGATGTACGCTTAATGCGTGAAACCGTCGGGCCTAAAGTAGGCGTAAAAGCTTCAGGAGGCGTTCGTACCCAGCAGGATGCAATGACAATGGTGAAAGCAGGAGCGACACGAATCGGTGCAAGCTCAGGAATCGCCATTGTAACCGGAGTTGAAGGGGAAGCCGGATATTAATTATGAATCTTTTGTAAAGAAAGTTTCTTGACCGAATACTATGCATGTATTATAATAATGCAGTACATGGAATTTCCATCGTAATGTGTTCGGAGGGAGGGAAAAAGAAATGTCAAAAACTGTTGTTCGCAAAAACGAATCGCTTGAAGATGCTCTTCGCCGTTTCAAGAAAACTGTTTCTAAAACTGGCACCCTGCAGGAGTACAGAAAGCGCGAATTTTATGAAAAACCAAGCGTGAAACGCAAAAAGAAATCAGAAGCAGCTCGTAAACGTAAGTTCTAAGAGGAGGTTTTTATATGAGTCTTCTCGGACGTCTTAATGATGAGATGAAGCAAGCGATGAAGAACAAAGAGAAAGAAAAGCTGACAGTCATCCGCATGCTCAAAGCTGCATTGCAAAATGAAAGTATTAAAGCAGGCGGCCGCGACCTGACGGAAGAGGAAGAACTGACAGTCCTTTCTCGCGAAGTGAAACAGCGCAAAGACTCCCTCCACGAGTTTGAAAAAGCCGGCCGTGAGGATCTTGTGGCCAAAATTCAGACTGAACTGACTTACGTGAACGAATATATGCCGGAACAGCTTTCAGAAGAAGAAGTATCAGCCATTGTGGAAGAAACAATCGCTGAAACAGGCGCTTCTGCAAAATCAGACATGGGGAAAGTGATGGCTGCGCTTATGCCAAAAGTAAAAGGCAAAGCGGATGGATCACTTGTCAACCGTCTTGTTCAGCAAAAGCTTTCCTAAAAAGCTGCCGTCCTTAATTGGGCGGCAGTTTTTTTATTTTATTTTATGAAACTTTTTTCCTGTTTATTCCGTATAAATAAGAAACAACCTACAGAAAGGCGGTGAAATCGAGTGACATGAGAAATTGGACAGGGCTGCTGGCAGGTTTTCCAGTTTTAACGGCCTTTAACTGGAGTGACCGGTTTATTGAGTTTTCGACACACCCCATTACGGTCATGATTTTGTTATCCGTTATGCTGGCAGGTTTTATTTTGGAATTGTTTACACCAGGCTTCGGACTGCCCGGGATGGCTGCCACCCTTGCATTAATCATCTTTATAGCAGGCCATATGATGTCAGGTGATGCCGGGATATCAACCGTTCTGCTTATCATTGTTGGTGTTCTTTTTATTCTGGCCGAAGTCGTTTTACCAGGCGGGGTTATCGGTTTTTTAGGCTTTCTCCTCTTTGCCGCAGGAGTGCTTTTTGCCGGTGCAAGCATGCTATGGATGGCCGTTTCCCTATTGATCGCCTTTTTAGTAGCAACTGCAGTACTGATTTTGATGGTAAAGGTGTTGGGAAAAGAAATGAAATTTTTAAAAAAGTTTATTTTAAGTGATTCGACGGATACTGAACGCGGCTATGTGTCGAATGTGACGCGCACAGACTTAATCGGGAAAACAGGTAGAACGAAAACACCTCTGCGTCCATCAGGGACGGTTGTGATTGGCGGAGAGCGCATTGATGCAGTGGCGGAAGGTGTTTTCATTCCCGCAGGCGTAGAGGTAGCCGTCGTAAAAACAGAAGGTGTCCGGGTTGTTGTTAGAGAAATTGAGTCCTAAAGGAGGAAGGATCGTATGGTTGTAGGAAATACCGTTCTTTTAATTGTCGTGGTGATTGGAGTCATTATTTTACTCAGTATTTTGTTAACACTTGTGCCGGTCGCGCTTTGGATTTCTGCCCTGGCAGCCGGGGTGAAAATTAGCATCTTTACATTGGTTGGTATGCGGCTGCGCCGGGTTATACCAAGCCGTGTTGTGAATCCGCTTATTAAAGCATCCAAAGCGGGCCTTGGCTTAACCATTAATCAGCTTGAGAGCCATTATTTGGCCGGGGGCAACGTTGACCGTGTGGTAAATGCGCTGATTGCCGCTCATCGTGCCAATATCGACCTGACGTTTGAACGGGCGGCTGCGATTGACCTCGCTGGCCGTGATGTACTTGAAGCGGTTCAAATGAGCGTAAATCCAAAAGTGATTGAAACACCATTTATTGCAGGGGTTGCCATGAATGGAATCGAAGTAAAAGCAAAAGCGCGTATTACCGTGCGTGCAAATATTGACCGCCTCGTCGGAGGAGCCGGAGAAGAAACAATTGTAGCCCGCGTCGGCGAAGGGATCGTTTCAACTATAGGTTCAAGCGAACACCATAAAAAAGTATTAGAAAATCCGGATATGATTTCTCAAACTGTCTTAAATAAAGGACTGGATTCGGGGACGGCTTTTGAGATTTTGTCCATTGATATTGCAGATGTAGATATTGGCAAAAACATAGGCGCTGAGCTGCAGACAGAGCAAGCAGAAGCCGATAAAAATATTGCCCAGGCAAAAGCAGAAGAACGCCGTGCAATGGCGGTAGCGAAAGAGCAGGAAATGAAAGCGCGCGTAGAAGAAATGCGGGCAAAAGTTGTAGAAGCAGAGGCAGATGTACCTCGTGCGATGGGAGAAGCATTGCGTGCCGGTAATATTGGCGTGATGGACTATTTAAATATCCAAAATCTTTCTGCGGACACAGATATGCGTGATGCAATCAGCGGTCTTGGGGAAAAGAAAAAAGATCATAATCAGGATTAATAATCCAATGTAAAAGGGGGTCATCGCAATAGAAGCACTCATTATTGCCGTTATTGCCGGTTTGATCTCAATGCTTTTTAATAAAAAAGAAAAGCAGGAAACGCCTAAATCTCATAAACAAAAAGCCGAACGGAAAGTAAAGGATTTAGCCGGCCGTCTAGAAGATCAGCGTGCAAACGTGAAGGCAGCAATACCGGTCGAATTAAAACAGCCGAATACGCAGCCGGTACTAAGAGAGGAAAAAAGCAAGTCACGCCCTGCTCGGGTAAACCGAACAAAAAAACAAGAGCCGATCTCGGTCATTGATACATGGACGGGAGAAGACATGATAAAAGGAATTATCCTGTCTGAAGTTCTTGGCCCGCCAAAGTCGAAGCGTAAAAAGTGATGAGTGCCCCTTTTTTTTCATAGATATATGAAAAAGAAAGGGGCGCTTTTAATGAAATGGATGGGGAAAATGGCCGGGCTGCCGGAAGATGCTATCGGCCGCATTCCGAGAGTAGTGGTCATTGGCATGAATAAAGTAGCGGTTTACAATGCCGAAAAGCTTGAGCAATTTACTGACCGGACTGTGCGCATCCAGCTGTCGGATGCTGTGCTTGAAATACAGGGGAAATCACTTGAGGTCCTGGAACTCATGCCCTCTGAAGTGGTGATTGAAGGAACAATGACAAGCGTTTGCTTAAAGGAAAAACGATTTGGCTGACTTTTTTGTAAAAGGCGCTGTAACCGTGCTGGTCAGAGGAGAAGAGGCCCCTTTATTTCCTGGCAGACTGCACCAGCGCGGCGTCACCTTAAAAAACATTCAGTACAGCCGCCAAAATGAAGTTCAATTCACCCTGTGCCTTGAAGACATAAGCAAGCTTCGGCAGGAAGCAAGACGCTTTTCAGGCACCGTTCGGTTCAAGGAACGGACTGGCCTTCCTTTTTTGAAAAAGCGGGTCATCCGCTATGCGCCATTCCTCGTTGCCAGCCTGTGCTTTTTTCTGGTGATGGTTTTGCTGTCTGCGATGATTATTCGAATCGATATACAGGGGGCGGATGACGAACTGGAAAGAGACGTCCGGGCTTTTTTGAAAAAAGAAGGAATCCGTGAAGGAGCAATTCGCCTGAACGATGTAGATACCGAATCGATATCCAGGCGTGCTGTGCAGGATATACCCGGTGTAGTGCGTTTTTTAATTCAAAAAAAAGGAGTCGTGTACGTAGTGGATGTTTCCTCGGAACATCCGCCTCCGCGCGATACGGCTAAAACACGGCATGTAAAGGCTGTAAAATCGGGTGTTATTCAGGATATGTTTATTAAGTACGGTGTGTCGGAAGTGCAGCGCGGTGATTTTGTAGAAGCTGGAGACCGGCTGATTAAGGGAACAAAAAAAAAGCCGGCTTCCGGGACCGTTACGGCAGAAACATGGTATAAAGCAACCGTTACGCTTGGAGGCGGCGCATTAAAAACGAGAAATGGGGAAAATAGAAAACATATCTTCTTTTCAATTGGTGAAAAAGAGTATGCCTTATGGAAGCCTTCGTCTTTGAAAGGGTCTATTCAGAGGGAGGAAAACCGCTATTCTTTTCACTTTTTTTCTTATCAGCTTCCTTTTTCGGTGCGGACTGAAACAGAGTATGCATTAAAGCCGGCTGGAACGGTAGAAACGGAAGCGGAACAAGAAGAAAGAGCCGTTCAGGCAGCGAAAGCGACATTGATGGCTAAACTTCCTAAAGAAGCGGAAGTGGTAGGCGAAAACGTTTTACAGAAGCGGTCTGAAAGTGGTAAAGTAAAGGTGATTATACACTTCCAAGTACTTGAAAATATTGCAATTAACTAACGTGGCAGCTAAGGAGAATGATTGAATGCAGGAAGAATTGAAGTCAGCAGCCGTCGCTCTCGGCGACCAAAACGAAGCCGTCCTATTATTCGGCGTTTCTGATCGTCATTTAACGATCATGGAAGAAGAATTCCACGTATCAATGGTAACACGGGGAGAAGCGGTTCATTTATCTGGAACCGCGGAAAACGTTGAAAAAGCACGGGTAGTGGTGGAGCAGCTGCTTGCTGTCATTCGCAAGCAAATCAATATAAGTGAACGCGATGTCATTAATGCTGTTCAAATGGCTAAAAATGGCACAATTGAATATTTAGATGAACTGTATGAAGAAGAAATCACAAAGAATGCGAAAGGAAAGTCTATTCGCATTAAAACGCTGGGCCAGCGGGATTACATTGAAGCCATTCGCGGCAGGGACATTGTTTTTGGCATCGGGCCTGCTGGAACCGGTAAAACATACCTTGCTGTTGTAATGGCTGTGCGTGCATTGAAAAACGGCCAGGTGAAACGAATTATTTTAACACGCCCGGCCGTTGAGGCAGGCGAGAGCCTTGGCTTTCTCCCAGGAGACCTAAAGGAAAAAGTCGATCCGTACCTGCGTCCATTATATGATGCACTTCATGATGTTCTTGGTGCAGAACATACCGAGCGTATGATTGAACGGGGAACAATCGAAGTGGCGCCGCTTGCTTATATGCGGGGCCGTACGCTTGATGATGCTTTTGTTATTTTAGATGAAGCGCAAAATACAACGAATGCACAAATGAAGATGTTTTTAACGCGTCTCGGTTTCGGCTCTAAAATGGTCATCACAGGTGACCGCACACAAATTGACCTGCCAAAAGGCGCTGCTTCAGGTCTTGTGTCAGCAGAACAGGTACTTGGAAACACTTCTGGCATTTCGTTTATTCATTTAACAGGGACGGATGTTGTGCGTCATCCACTTGTGGCAAAAGTCATTACAGCATATGAAAAAGCGGAAAAAGGAGATGGCCAGCATGGCACTCGTCGTTGATTTTTTGGACGAAACGAACAAGCTTGAAGAAGGAGTAGAAAAGCTTGCTGAAGAACTGCTTCAGCTGGCAGCCGAGAAAGAAGCTGTGCCAGACGGCAGTGAAGTTTCTGTCACGTTTGTAACCAACGGGCGGATTCAGGAAATTAACCGCGATTATCGGGACAAGGACGCCCCGACTGACGTGATTTCATTTGCTCTTGAAGAAATGGGCGAAGATGAAGTGACCATTACTGGAACAGATATGCCCCGTATATTAGGCGATATTATTATTTCCATTGACCGGGCAAAGGAGCAGGCAGAAGAATACGGCCACTCTTTTGAACGGGAGCTTGGTTTTTTAACGGTTCACGGTTTTTTGCACCTTCTTGGGTATGACCACATGAATAAACAAGATGAAAAAGAGATGATCAGCCGCCAAAAAGATATTTTGGATGCGTACGGACTTGAAAGATAAACGGTCTTTTCACATAAAAAGACTTTTTTCTTCATTTCGCTTCGCTGGAAATGGGCTGAAGCTCGCTTTGTCTGAACCGAATATGCGCGTGCATATTGCTGCAGGTATATTGATATCTGCAGCCGGTTTTATTTTTGAGCTTACCCGAACGGAATGGTGTGTACTGCTTTTAACGATAGCAGGTGTTATGTCACTTGAAATGGTGAATACAGCCATTGAAAAAACAGTGGATCTTGTCACGGAAGAATACAGGCCGCTCGCAAAAATGGCGAAAGACCTGGCAGCGGGAGCCGTTCTGCTTTTTGCCATTGCAGCGGTGACCATTGGCTGCCTTTTATTTATTCCGAAACTTTAATGAGGTGAATGAACATGAATAAACAACAGCTTATGGAAGCGGCAAAGCAGGCGCGTGAACGAGCGTACGTTCCTTACTCGAACTTTAAAGTAGGCGCTGCACTGCTGACAAAAGATGGGCAGATATTTGGCGGATGCAATATTGAAAATGCCGCATATGGCGTTGTGAACTGTGCTGAACGTACCGCTATTTTTAAAGCTTGGTCTGAAGGCGCAAGCGAGTATGCAGCCATTGCTGTTGTAGCAGACACGAACCGGCCTGTGCCGCCGTGCGGAGCGTGCCGGCAGGTGATTGCGGAGCTTTGCCCGCCGGACATGCCGGTTATTTTAACAAATTTGAAAGGCGACGTGCAGACACTGACCGTAGCAGAGCTTTTGCCGGGCGCTTTTTCACCGGAGGATTTAAATGGAGAATAACACACACAAATCAGGATTTATTGCTATTATCGGCCGCCCGAATGTCGGTAAGTCAACTTTTTTAAATCGGGTAATCGGCCAGAAAATCGCCATTATGAGCGACAAACCCCAGACAACCCGTAACAAAGTGCAGGGCGTTTTAACAACAGAGAACGCCCAAATGGTGTTTATCGATACGCCGGGGATTCATAAGCCGAAGCATAAGCTTGGGGATTTTATGATGAAAACCGCTGTCAATACGTTAAAGGAAGTCGATCTCATTCTTTTTATGATCAACGCAGAAGAAGGATTTGGCGGAGGCGATGAATTTATTATCGACAAGCTGAAAGACGTGAAAACACCTATTTTTCTTGTCATTAATAAGATTGACCGTATTCATCCGGACAAATTGATGGAATTAATCGTGCAATACAAAGAATTTCTTCCGTTTGCTGAGATTGTGCCGATTTCAGCGCTTGAAGGAAATAATGTAGACCGTTTGCTTGAGCAAGTGGAGAAAATGCTGCCGGAAGGCCCGCAGTACTATCCGGCTGATCAAGTAACCGATCACCCTGAGCGCTTTATTGTTTCAGAATTAATTCGTGAAAAAGTGCTGCATTTAACTCGTGAAGAAGTACCGCACTCGATTGCGGTTGTGATTGATAAAATCTCCAAGCGTGATGGCAAAGATATGATCGATGTGATGGCGACCATTATTGTGGAACGGGATTCACAAAAAGGAATTGTCATCGGCAAGCAAGGAGCGCTTTTAAAAGAAATCGGCAAGCGTTCACGCCGGGATATTGAGCATTTGCTCGGTTCAAAAGTATTTTTAGAGCTATGGGTAAAAGTACAAAAAGACTGGCGCAACAAATCGGCAAATTTACGCGACTTCGGTTTTAAAGAAGACGAATATTAAGGGCTTGAGAAGGAGTGGGCAGCATGCTTGAAAAGTGTGAAGGCATCGTGCTCCGGACCAATGATTATGGAGAAACGAATAAAATTGTCACCATGCTGACACGTGAAAAAGGAAAAAGAGGGGCAGTGGCGCGGGGAGCCAAAAAAACAAACAGCCGGCTTTCCGGTGTTACCCAGCCGTTTACACATGGGTATTTTCTTGTGCAGGGCGGCCGCGGGCTTGGCACCATGCAGCAGGGAGAAACGCTTGATTCCATGCGCCATATTCGGGAAGACTTGGTAAAAACAGCTTATGCGGCCTACATTGTTGAGATGACCGACCGAACGACCGAGGATGGTGAAGGGGGCGCACCGCTGTTTGAGCTCGTTCGTAAAAGTCTGGTGTACATCAACGAAGGGATGGACCCGGCTATTGTGACCAATATTTTCGAAATGAAAATGCTGGCACACGTCGGGCTCCGGCCCGAGCTTTCTTCCTGTGCCGTATGCGGTGAAACAGAAGGGCGTTTTGGCTTCTCTATTCGGGAAAACGGCTTAATCTGCCACCGCTGTTTTGACAAAGATCCTTACTATCTTCCGCTTTCCCCAGCCGCGATCCGTCTGCTGAGGCTTTTTTACTTTTTTGACTTGGACCGCCTTGGCTCTATTGATGTGAAGGAATCAACGAAAAAAGAGCTGCGGTCGGCTATTTCCATGTATTATGACGAGTATGCCGGCTTGTTTTTAAAATCGCGCCGGTTCTTGGAACAAATGGAACGGTTTGAAAATGCCTTTAAAAAAGATGAGGCCGATGATTGACAAAAAGATCGTTATGCATTACCGTTTAATAGACAAAAGCAAATAATCAAGTGCAGTGAAGGAAACAAGTAAGCGTGGTTTTTCTTTTCAAGCGAGCCTGGGGCGGTGTGAGCCAGGTAAAGAAACAGGCTGAAGGGGCACTCTGGAGCACGTTTTAAAGAAAGCGGCCATTTGGCAAATAGGGTGGAACCGCGGGCAAAAGCCCGTCCCTATGTACACAATTTTGTGCTACATAGGGACGGGCTTTTTGCTGTTAAAATAACTTTTTTCTTTAAATGATTTTCCAGCTTTCGATACGATCAGGTCGAGAGACGTCCTGCGCTTTATTAATAAAAAGGAGGAAGTAAAGTGAATATTCAAGAGATGATTTTAACGCTCCAGAAGCATTGGTCAGATCAAGGCTGCATTTTAATGCAGGCGTACGATGTAGAAAAAGGAGCAGGTACGATGAGCCCTTATACATTTTTGCGGGCTATTGGGCCGGAGCCGTGGAATGTAGCCTATGTAGAGCCGTCCCGCCGTCCGGCAGATGGGCGTTATGGAGACAATCCAAACCGTTTGTATCAGCACCATCAGTTTCAAGTTATTATGAAGCCGTCTCCAGACAATATTCAGGAATTGTATTTGGATTCATTAAAAGCGCTTGGTATTGATCCGCTTGAACATGATATCCGTTTTGTAGAAGATAACTGGGAAAACCCGTCGCTTGGCTGCGCTGGCCTTGGCTGGGAAGTATGGCTTGATGGGATGGAAATCACTCAATTTACGTATTTCCAGCAGGTTGGAGGACTTGAGTGCAAGCCGGTGTCCGTTGAAATTACCTATGGTATCGAACGTCTGGCTTCTTATATTCAAGACAAAGAAAATGTTTTTGAACTGGAATGGACAAACGGATTTACCGTGCATGACATTTTTTATCAGCCAGAATTTGAGCATTCAAAATATACATTTGAAACGTCTGATCCAGATATGCTGTTTAACTTGTTCAGCGTATACGAAAAAGAAGCAAAACGCCAAATGGACGAGGGGCTTGTTCATCCGGCATACGATTATGTGTTGAAATGTTCGCACGTTTTTAATGTACTTGATGCCCGGGGAGCCATTTCAGTTACGGAACGGACAGCTTACATTGGACGGATGCGGAATCTTGCCCGTCAAGTAGCGAAAACATTTTATGAAGAGCGGGAAAAATTAGGCTTCCCGATTTTAAACCGGAAAGGGGACGCGGCTCATGAGTAAAGATCTTTTATTAGAAATCGGCCTGGAGGAAATGCCGGCCCGTTTTGTAACGCAGTCCATGAAGCAGCTGGGCGATAAAACAGCCGCTTTTTTAACAGAGCTAAACATCAGCTTTGGAGATGTTCAAACATACTCGACGCCAAGACGTCTTGCCGTCCTTGTGAAAAATGTCTCGGAAGCACAGGAAGATATTAATGAAGAAGCAAAAGGCCCGGCTAAAAAAATTGCGCAGACAGAAGATGGCGAATGGTCAAAAGCGGCCATTGGCTTTGCAAAAGGCCAGGGTATGACAACAGATGATATTTACTTTAAAGAAATAAAGGGTGTTGAATACGCGCATGTGAAAAAGTTCGTCAAAGGGCAGGAAACAGCCGCGCTTCTTTCAGGCCTTGAAGATGTTGTGCTTTCTTTAACATTCGGCAAAAACATGCGGTGGGGCTCCAATGACATTCGCTACGTGCGTCCGATTAAATGGGTAGCAGCCCTGTTTGGACAGAACGTCATTTCATTCGAGGCAGCAAATGTTGAAGCCGGAAATCAAACGGCGGGGCACCGGTTCCTGGGTACGTCAGCTCTTATTTCAGAGCCAGCAGCATATGTGGATACGTTAAAAGGCGAATTTGTCGTTGCAGATCCAGACGAACGCCGCAGCATGATCCTGGCCCAATTGAAAGAGCTGGAAAATCAAAATAACTGGTCTATTCCTGTAGATGAATCGCTTTTAGAGGAAGTGAATAACCTCGTCGAATATCCTACGGCGCTTTCCGGTTCATTCAATGAAGCGTTTCTGGATCTGCCGGAAGAAGTGCTGATTACGTCTATGAAAGCGCACCAGCGTTACTTCCCAGTTAAAGATGCAGACGGTACGCTGCTGCCTCATTTTATTACCGTCCGCAACGGCAACACTCATGGGATTGAGAAAGTCGCACGCGGCAACGAAAAAGTATTGCGTGCCCGTTTAGCAGATGCCGACTTCTTTTACAAAGAAGATCAGAAAACGCCGATTGCAGATTCTCTTCAAAAGCTGGAAAGAATTGTGTATCACGAAAAAATTGGCACACTGTCAGAAAAAGTGTCCCGGATTCGCCGTATTACAGCAAGTCTCGCCCAGTTAATCGGTGCAACAGACGAAGTAAAAGCGTTGGCAGACCGCGCAGCAGAAATTTGCAAGTTTGACCTTGTTACACAAATGGTGTATGAATTTCCAGAGCTGCAAGGCGTGATGGGTGAAAAATATGCCCGTCAAAAAGGTGAAAAAGAAGAAGTAGCTGTGGCGGTTAATGAGCACTATATGCCGCGTTCAGCAGATGATGCCGTTCCGGTAACGAAAACAGGCGCCCTTGTCAGCATCGCAGATAAGCTTGATACAATTACGGCCTGCTTCGCAGTTGGAATTATCCCTACCGGCTCTCAAGATCCGTACGCCCTTCGCCGTCAGGCAGCAGGTATTGTGCAGACGATGCTGGAGCAGAACTGGAATGTACCGCTTAAAGACGTAATTGCTGCTGCAATTAAAGAAGTGCTTGCAGACCATGTAGGTGATAAAACAGCCGAAACACTTCAAGAGGAAATCAGCTCTTTCTTCTCGCTTCGTGTGAAGCATATTCTTCAGGAAAAAGGCATTCGATATGACATTATTGATGCTGTTTTAACAAAAGCAGGAACGCTGAAGAGCATGGAAGAAACAGCTGCGGTGTTAATGGCCCATAAAGAAGATGATGATTTCAAGGAAACGATGGAAGCGCTGAGCCGCATTGTGAATATTTCAAGAAAAGCAGCCGGTGAACACACGGTAAATCCATCATTGTTTGAAAACGACCAGGAAGCAGCATTGTATAAAGGATATGAGACGTTACAAAGTGAATGGAACCAGACGGGATCAGCGGAAGCCCGTTACAGCCTTCTTGCGTCCTTAAAACCAGCTATTGAAGATTATTTTGATCATACAATGGTCATGGCAGAAGACGAGGCGCTTAAACAAAACCGCTTAGCGATGATGACGCATCTGGCCCGCTTTATTCTTGACTTCGCAGAAGTGCCGGCTGTTCTTGTAAAATAAACCGGTCCATCCTGCGGTGCCCGCTGTTGAATCAGGAAAAATAAGTTATAATAAGAAGACGACATAAAACAACGGGATTTATATTGACGGGATGGTGAGGACGATGGAACTAAATAAACGGCAGGAAAAAATTCTTGAAATTGTAAAAGAAAACGGTCCGATTACAGGAGAAAGTATAGCGGACCAGCTTAACCTGACCCGTGCTACACTGCGTCCGGACCTGGCTATTTTAACAATGGCCGGGTTCTTGGATGCGCGTCCGCGTGTCGGTTATTTTTACACAGGAAAGTCCGGTCCGCAGCTTATGACGGAGAGTTTAATGAAACTGTATGTGCGCGACTTCCAAGCGGTGCCCATCGTGGTGAAGGAGCAGTCAACCGTCTATGATGCGATCGTTACCATGTTTCTTGAAGACGTCGGCACCTTGTTTGTGGTGGATGAATCCTTTTGCTTATCAGGTGTCCTATCAAGAAAAGATTTGCTTCGAGCCAGTATCGGTAAGCAGGATTTAAACTCTCTTCCCGTCAATATTATTATGACGCGGATGCCTAATATTGCGGTTTGTGAGCGGGATGATTTGCTTCTGGATGTAGCAAAAACACTGCTTGAGAAACAAATCGACTGCGTGCCTGTTGTGAAAAAAACCGATAAAGGGCAGGAAGTAACCGGCAGGGTCACCAAAACAACGATTACCCGTGCTCTTGTGTCCCTGACAGATGATCATTAAAAGAAAGGCGGCTACCATGCATGAATGATCCGATCATTTATATTGTATCCGATTCCGTCGGTGAAACAGCAGAACTTGTCACAAAAGCAGCTTTAAGCCAGTTCAGCGGCCCTCATGCCGTCATTAAACGATTTCCTTACGTAGAGGACCCCTCCCATATTGATGAGGTCATTAACCTGGCCAGGGAAGATGGCGGGATTATTGTATACACGCTTGTAAAGCCGGATATTCGTGCATACATGATTAAATCTGCGGATGTGAATAATATAGAGGTCATTGACTTAATCGGCCCGCTTATGGACCAGCTTGAATCAATGTATACCATGCAGCCATTATTCGAACCGGGGCTTGTACGGCGCCTGGATGAGGATTATTTCAAGAAGGTGGATGCGATTGAATTTGCGGTAAAGTACGATGATGGACGCGATCCCCGCGGATTGTTAAAAGCCGATATTATCTTAATCGGTGTATCGCGCACATCCAAAACGCCGCTTTCACAATTTTTAGCCCATAAACGGGTAAAAGTAGCAAATGTACCGATTGTGCCGGAAGTGGACCCGCCGCAGGAATTATTTACGATTCCAAAAGAAAAGTGCATCGGCTTGAAGATCAGTCCAGAAAAGCTGAATTCGATTCGTCGTGAGCGGCTGATTTCTTTAGGACTGGACGACAGCGCCAGCTATGCCGATGTAGAACGTATCAAAAAAGAATTGACGTATTTCGAGGAGATTACGGCGAGAATTGGCTGCGACGTCATCGATGTAACCAACAAAGCGGTGGAAGAAACAGCGAATATTATTATGAGCCTTTATCGAAGCCGAAAAAGTACATAATCAGTCGATTATGTACTTTTCATTTTCATGGAAATGTTCTATAATAAAAAATTGTGATAAAAATGTTCAAAAAGGTTTAGACCTGCCTTCAAAAGAATAAACTATCTATGTAACCCTTCAGGTGGCAGTCTTTACCCAGCAAGAAGTTCTTTTCGACGAACTTTTGTGCGAAAAGAAGGATTCTACTCACGTTTGTAGAATAAATAACAAAATACGATTTTACAGCTGGTGATGTCATTTGTCCAGAAGAATACCTGAAGAAACCATTCAGCAAATTAAACAGGGTGTTGAGATCGCTGATGTAATCGGAGAGTATGTTCAGTTGAAAAAGCAGGGCCGGAACTACTTCGGTTTATGCCCATTTCATGGTGAAAACTCACCGTCTTTTTCAGTGTCGCCTGAGAAACAAATTTATCATTGTTTCGGCTGCGGTGCTGGAGGGAACGCGTTTACCTTTTTAATGGAAATCGACCAGATTCCGTTTCAGGAAGCGGCGGCAAGACTTGCTGACCGTGCAGGGGTCACACTGGATATTTCCCCATCAGAAAGCGAAGAAACGATAAAAACAGATGAGAATGCCGATCTGTATGAAGCGCATGAACTGATGGCGAAATTTTACCGGCACCTGCTTCTGAATACAGAAGAAGGAAGTGAGGCGCTTTTTTATTTGCGCAAGCGCGGATTTACAGACGAAGACATTGACCGCTTTCAAATCGGCTGGGCACTGCCGCAGCCTGAATTTGCGTTAAACATTCTTACAAAACGCGGTTTTTCTGTCGAACGAATGGAACAGGCTGGCCTGCTGGTTAAAAACGAAGGAACCGGCCGTTACTTTGATCGGTTTCGCGGCAGGATTATGTTTCCCCTTCATGATCAAAAGGGGCGTGTATCCGGATTTTCCGGCCGCGATCTTGGAGAAGGGCAGCCAAAATATTTAAATTCACCCGAGACACCCATTTTTCATAAGAGCAGCCTTTTGTACCACTTTCATGCAGCAAGAACAGCAATCAAAAAGCAAAAACAATTTATCCTTTTTGAAGGGTTTGCCGATGTTATTGCAGCGGTGAGAGCCGGTTTTCATCAATCGGTAGCCGTTATGGGTACCGCCCTTACGGAAGAGCACATCAGGCAGTTAAAGCGCATTTGTGATCAAGCAGTCATTTGTTATGACGGGGACAAGGCTGGCTTAAATGCTGCTTACAAAGCAGCCAATATGCTTGACAGTCACGATATCGGCGTAAAAGTCACGATTCTTCCCGAGCAGCTTGATCCTGATGAATTTATCAGGCAAAAAGGTACAGATGCTTTTTCTGCTTATATAAAGGATTCTTCGCTTACACTGATGGCGTTTAAAATGGAGTTTTTAAAGCGCGGAAAAAATATGCGGGATGATGAACAAAAGTTCCGCTATATTGAAGAAGTGCTGACAGAAATCTCTAAGTTAAAAAAAGCAGTAGAGCGGGATCATTACTTACGCCGGCTGGCTGATGAATTTTCGCTGTCTCTGCAGGCACTGCAGGAACAGGAAAAAGCATTATTCCTAAAAAAACGGCCGGTGCGGCCGGCCCTGCCTCAAAAAGAGGAAGTTTCCGGAAATGTTCCACAGCGGGAACGGGTGATCCGGCAGTATCCGCGTCATGAAACAGCTGAAAGAAGACTGCTGGCTCATATGCTGGCCAATCCTGAGCTCGCAGAACGAATCCGAATGATGCTTCAAGGAGATTCGTTTTCCATAGATGAGCACCAGGCACTGTTTACGTATTTACTTGGATATTATGAACAAACAACAGAACCGGATATGGCATCTTTTTTGTCCGTACTGCAGGACAGCCAGCTCAGGCGTCTCGCTGTTGACATCAGCTTAACAACAGTCAGCGGCGAGCCTGGCGAGGAAGAGCTTTCCGATTATGTAAAAGAAATTCAAAAACAGCATCGCCGTTTGGAAATCGAAGAGAAAAAAAGAGAGCGGATTGAGGCAGAAAAACGTCATGATTATGTAGGAGCTGCCCGAATTTTGCATGAAATCATTTCGCTTGAAAAACAACTCGCCCGCTAAGATTGTCCAGGAAGTTGGAAGGAGGGGGACTAATGGCTGAAAAGTCAACACGTTCCAAAGAAGCTGAATTAACACTTGAAAAAGCAAAAGAACTTATTATCGAGACAGGTAAACAAAGAGGAGAATTAACATACAATTACGTAGCGGACAAATTAGCCTCGTTTGAAGTGGATTCCGGTCAGATTGATGAGTTTTACGAATCCCTTACAGAGCAGGGAGTAGAACTCGTTGATGAAGAAGAAAGCAACGATGATGGTGATCCGAACATCCAGGAGCTTGAAAAAGAAAATGAGGAATTTGATTTAAACGACTTAAGTGTTCCTCCTGGTGTGAAAATCAACGATCCCGTTCGTATGTACTTAAAAGAAATTGGCCGTGTTGATCTTTTGTCTGCCCAGGAAGAAATTGAACTGGCTCACCGGATTGAAGAGGGAGACGAAGAAGCAAAACGACGTTTAGCAGAAGCGAACCTGCGTCTTGTTGTCAGCATTGCCAAACGTTATGTAGGCCGTGGCATGCTGTTCCTTGATTTGATTCAAGAAGGAAATATGGGCTTAATCAAAGCGGTTGAGAAGTTCGACTACCGCAAAGGGTTTAAATTCAGTACGTATGCCACATGGTGGATTCGCCAGGCAATTACCCGTGCCATTGCTGACCAGGCCCGTACCATTCGGATCCCGGTTCATATGGTTGAAACGATTAATAAATTAATTCGTGTACAGCGCCAGCTTCTTCAGGATCTCGGTCGCGAACCGGCACCGGAAGAAATTGCGGAAGAAATGGATTTAACACCTGAAAAAGTACGTGAAATTTTAAAGATCGCTCAAGAGCCTGTTTCACTTGAAACACCAATTGGGGAAGAAGATGATTCACATCTTGGCGACTTTATTGAAGACCAGGAAGCGACTTCTCCGTCTGAACACGCTGCTTATGAATTGTTGAAAGAGCAGCTTGAAGACGTGCTCGATACCTTAACGGACCGGGAAGAAAATGTTCTTCGCCTTCGTTTCGGCCTTGATGATGGACGGACACGGACACTTGAAGAAGTAGGTAAAGTATTTGGTGTAACGCGTGAGCGTATCCGCCAAATTGAAGCAAAAGCCCTTCGTAAGCTCCGCCATCCAAGCCGCAGCAAACGTTTGAAGGATTTCTTAGAATAAGTTAAATTCAAGGCCGGGTTTTCCCGGCTTTTTTCGTGCAAAAAAGCAGGATAATCCTTGCCGGTCACGAATAGTATTGTGTATTGGGGTGTGAAGCAGGGTGAAACAAACGAAAAAAGACATTATTATTCAGGAAATACTTCTCTGGAAAGACAATCAAATGCTGCCTCCACATTATTGTGATTATTTATTAGCGCTTTATACACAGGGAACAGAATTTACAGAAGCAGGAAGACGCGCCCGATTGAAGCGGATTCACATGTCAACCGCACTGCTTGCACTGCTTTTATTGCCAGTTGCTGTATGTATTCTCTATTTTACGGAATTGTCTTTTCTTTTGCAAACAGTGATTTTGACAAGTTTTGTCGGAAGCCTGCTGCTGCTGGCTATTTATTTTTCACGCCAAAAAGTGCTGGCGCCTATGCTTTTTTTAGGTGCTGCAGTCCTGCTTTTGCTGCTCTCCTTGGAATTAAATACCCGGATTTTTCATGATCATCCTTATACTTTATACGGGCTTCTTGCTGTGAATTGTCTGCTTTGGATTTTTACCGGTATAAAGCTCAAGCTGTTTTACTTTTCTTTTTCCGGTGGATTGGGCCTTATCGTGCTTCTCTTTTTCTGGCTGCAAAACTAAAAGGGCAGCTGAATGATTTGCCGCAAGGGGAAAAACTTTAAAGTAAGCCTTTTCGTACCCTTTGTTTTCAAGTAAAATAATAAGTGTTTGTATTTTTCAGTTTTCTTTTTACATAAAAAGAGAGGGGGAAACAGCATGAATCGTAATCCGTTAATTCCATTTTTATTAATTGCGGTATTCGGGCTCGGATTGATGTTCTTTTTGTCGTTGGATGGAATTGATAACGCAAAAGAAAGAGCCGAGGAAGGAAAGACAGCAGAAGAAGGCGGCGGAGAAACAGCGGCAGGGGGAAAATTTGATCCGGAGGCTCACTATGAGTCCTCTTGCATTGGCTGCCATGGCAGCAACTATGAAGGCGGTGCAGGCCCGTCGCTCGTTGGGGTAGGAGAAAAGCTTTCCCAGGAAGAAATCCAGGATATTGTGGTAAACGGTAAAGGCAGTATGCCGGCAGGTCTTGTTCCCCAGGAAAACGCCGAGGCGATGGCAGCCTGGGTGGCTGAAATTAAATAATAACATTCCACAAAGGCCTTTCTATATGCAAAGGCCTTTTTTCTTTTGAAATGTGATAAGATAGGAAAGAATTTTAATAAAAAGCGGTGAACATATATGAATAGCAATCAGTTATCAAAAAGACTCGAAACGGTTGTTTCGTTTATTGAACCAGCCAGAACAATCGCGGATATTGGCTCAGATCATGCTTATCTGCCCTGTTATGCGGTGAAAAAAAACCTGGTAGACCGGGCTGTGGCGGGAGAAGTGGTAGAAGGCCCTTTTCAGTCTGCGAGACGGCAAGTACTGTCAGAAGGGTTGTCAGAGAAAGTTGATGTGCGTAAAGGAAACGGACTCGCTGTGCTGGAAGCGGGAGAAGTGGAGTGCATCACGATTGCAGGAATGGGAGGTCCGCTGATCGCATCGATTTTAGAAGAAGGAAAGAGCAAGCTTGCCGGCGTTGCAAAGCTCATTCTGCAGCCGAATATTGCCGGCCATGCAGTTCGAGAATGGCTTGATGCAAATAGCTGGACTATAGAACAAGAAGCCATTTTAGAAGAAGATGGCCAATTGTATGAGATTATCAGCGCTACAGCCGGCTCGTCACGTGCTTTGTCGCCGAAGGAATTGCTCTTTGGACCGTTCTTGATAAAGCAAAAAAACAACGCATTCCGGCTGAAATGGCAGCGGGAACTTGACCAAATTAATCATGTTCTCAGCCGTTTAACAGATGCCCAGCATACAGAGGGCACCGAAAAGAAAAAAAGCGAGTTAAAACAAAAAAAACAGTGGATTGAGGAAGTGATCGCCGATGAAAACGCCTAACGGATATGAGATTATTGGGCTGTTTGAACGATTTTCACCGAAATCTTATGCAATGGAAGGAGACAAAATCGGATTGCAGATCGGCCGCTTAAACAAGCCGTGCAAAAAAGTTATGATTGCGCTGGATGTTCTTGAAAGCGTCGTAGATGAAGCGATCAAAGAAAACATTGATTTGATTATAGCCCATCATCCGCTTATTTACCGGCCGCTTGGTGCCATTCAAACGGACCAGACAGCAGGAAGAGTCATTGAAAAGCTGATTAAGCATGATATTGCGGTATACGCTGCTCATACGAATTTGGATGTAGCGAAAGGCGGAGTAAATGACCTGCTGGCTTCCGCTCTTCACTTAACGAATACAGAAGTACTCGTGCCGACCATAGCTGAAGAGTTGAGAAAGCTGGCCGTTTTTGTGCCGCTCGATCAGGCAGAAGCCGTAAGAGAGGCACTTGGCAAAGCAGGCGCTGGAGCGCTTGGAAATTATCAAAACTGTTCTTTTTCTCAACAAGGAGAAGGGCGTTTTCAGCCTGGTGAAGAAGCTGAGCCTTTTATCGGCCAAGCCGGCGGCCGCTTAGAAACAGTACAGGAAGAAAAAATCGAAGTTATTTATCCTGCCCACATAGAGAAGAAAGTGCTCAGTGCCATGCTTAAAGCCCATCCATATGAAGAGGCAGCTTATGATATTTATCCGCTTCAAAACAAAAGAGAACCGCTTGGACTGGGCCGTATCGGCCTGCTTCCGCAGGAAATGACACTGGAGCAGTTTGCTATGCATGTGAAAGAGTCATTGCAATCTGGAGGCGTAAGAGTAGTCGGTGATAAAGCACGTCTTGTCCGTAAAGTAGCCGTATTGGGCGGAGACGGAAACAAATACTGGCAGACGGCGCTGCGTAAAGGAGCAGACGTGTATGTAACAGGTGATTTTTATTATCACACTGCGCATGATGCAGATGCTGAAGGCCTCGCTGTTGTCGATCCAGGGCATAACGTAGAGAAAGTGATGAAAAAAGGCGTAGCAGCCATTCTTCACGAGCAGGCCTCTAGAAAAAAATGGACTGTTGAATTTGTGGCTTCTGCCGTTGAAACAGACCCTTTTCAATTTATGTAAATGAAAAAGCAGCTCCTTAAACGGAGCTGCTTTCAGAGTGTAGACAAACCCTATTTTCGAAAAGAACTTCTGCGAAAATGGGGTTTTCGTCTTCTTGTTTTAGCTTATTTAGTTGACTTGTAACTAAAACAACACAAAATCTTGATTGCTCATTCAATATTAAAAAGGACTGTCGACTTTGTCGACAGCCTGAAAGCAGCTCCTTAAACGGAGCTGCTTCAGAGTGTAGACAAACTCTATTTTCGAAAAGAACTTCTGCGAAAATGGGGTTTTCGTCTTTTTGTTTTAGCTTATTTAGTTGACTTGTAACTAAAACAACACAAAACCTTGATTGCTCATT